>CASFOP010000004.1 GCA_949296525.1 uncultured bacterium
CTTTGGATTGGTGGACTTCCGTGCGTCCAACGGGCGGCAGCACTGCCAGAAAGTGGTGAAAATATTAATCCCCAGATAATAACATTTTATGAAGATAAAAAATAGCATCCTGTTTATTTGTTCCATCCTGGCTTTAGCGGCTCCGACCGCATGGGCCCAGAGTTATTCAGAGGCCGGTACGAGCGCGAGCGCGTTTTTGAAAATCGATGCCGGCTCTCCGCGTGCGCAGGCCTTGGGCAATGCATTTGTATCTATTGCCGAAGGGCCGGAAGCATTGTTTTGGAACCCAGCCGGTGCGGCTTCGGCCACGACCAAAGAGATACAGCTGTCCTATCAGGATTACCTGCAGGGATATGCTTCCCGTACTTTGGCCTATTTGCATCCGATGGGCAAAACCATCATCGGCGTAACGCTGAACTATATGGATATGGACGGCTTTGATTACCGCGGTGAATACGGCCAGCTCCTGCCGGAAATCAGCACACCGGTGCAGAACTTTGTGGGCAGCCTGTCCCTGGCCCGCGGGTTTTTTGACCAGGGGCTGCAAATCGGTGCGACAGCGAAGTATATTAATGAAAAGTTGGATTCGTACCGCTATACCAATGTAGGTTTTGACGTGGGCGCTAAGGCCCGTCCTTGGAAATGGCTGGGGCTGGGCGGCGCCATTGTCAATATCGGCGACAAGGACGAAATGCCCCGCGGCTGGCGTTTGGGCGCGGATATTAACACCAAATACTGGACGGTGTCCGGCGAATATATGAAATATGTGGACGATGAAGGCCGCATCGGCGTGGGCCTGGAAGTGCATATACCGGAAGATTTGCTGCAGGTAGCCCGGTTTGATTTGCGCGTCGGTTATTACAGCCGCGAAAGCATCGGTTACAGCGACAGCGAAACATTGAAGAGCCTGGGCCTGGACGGGACGTCCAAACTCTCTTTCGGTTTTGGTATTTACAGTTCCGAGCTGTTCGGTTACGGCGCACGCATAGATTATGCCATCACGCCGTTCGGTGCGTTGGGCACGGCCCAGCAAATAGCGGTGGGCATTCAGTTCTGACGGGCATAAGCCCTGGGAGGCGGTATGAAAGTATGTAAAACGGCCATAAAAAACAACAGAGGCCAGACCGCCATTGAATATGTACTGACGGCGGGGTTTTTGTTCGGGGCTTTTTTGGCGTTTTACGCTTTGTACTCCAACCTGGTGCCGGAACAGTTTGACAGGGGCGCGGAGCTTATTTTAACGACGTATGAGGCAGGAAATTAGTTTTATAAAAAATCAGGAGGGATCCATGAAGTTTATTATTGCCATGCAAAACAAGTTGGACGCCGCCAAACGGGCTGCGTTTAACTGCCTTAAAAAACAGGACGGCCAAAACACGGTGGAATATATCATTATGTTAACCGTGGTGGTAGCCGTGGTGCTGGTGGTCGGGGCTGCCATGCGCAGCATGATGCCGGAAGTGTTTGACAATGTAAAGCAGAAAATCCTGGGCGGCATCAACTCCAGCGGGAATTAATTCCGGATCTATGAAAACCTTTCATAGGATGCGTGATGGGCAGGTGACGGTGGAACTGATGCTTATTCTGCCGGTACTGATGTTGATGATATTTTTTGTATTGGAATACGGGAATATCGCCTATCACACCATTATTGCCAATCACGCTTCCTATGAATTTGCCCGCATTGGGGCATTGGTGGGGACCAATAAACCCAGCGGCAAAGCCAATTCGGGCACGATGCGTAATAAAATAAACGCCGCTAAACAGAAAGTGTTTGGCAATAATGCGCGTTATATTAATGTAGGCGTAAAACTGCAGGCGACGGGAACCGATCCCAGGTATAAACGTCACCAGCATGAGGATGTGATTGTTACGGTTACGTACCCCATCCGCTTGATTTTCCCCGGCACCAGCTGGCTGCTGGCCGATGAGCCCAAGCGTAACGGGATACGCCGTATAAAAGCCACGGTGCGTATGCCGGTGGAAAAAATATATGCCAGCTTTGACCCGGCGTAAAATGTAAAACGCGGGAGAGGAAAGATTTTATTTTAATTTACCGGGACGGATGTAAGGAGAAAAAATGAAAAGAGGATTCATGTTGCCCTTGGTGTTAGGTGTTTTGGCGACCGTCGTGTATATGCTTATAGTAAGCAGCGCACAGAAAAAACTGGAAGCTTCCGGCACGATGCAGACGGTGTTCGTGGCCAGCCGCGATATTAAAGAACGGGAGCTTATCAGCCCCAATGTGCTGACCCGCGTGCGCATACCGAAAGCTTATGTCCAGAAAGACGCCTTTACCTATACTTCGGATGCGGATTTATCCAAAATCACCAACACAATTGCGCGCGTACAAATCCCAAAAGGCAATCAAATTTCCAAATATGCCGTCACCTCGCTTTCTCCCGAGGTGGGGCTGTCCAGCAAAATCCCGGTGCAAATGAGAGGCGTGATGCTCACCGTGCCGACAAATGTGGCCAGCATGATTAAGCCCGATGACAATATTGATATTTTGGTTACTTTTGACGCGATTATGAAAGACGGATCCCGTCAGAAAGTAACCATGACGCTGCTGCAGAACATCAAAGTGCTTGGCGTGGGGTCTGATTTGGGGCAGGGAATGGATGCCCGTACGGCTGCGGCCATGCAAAACAGCGAAGAAGACGCCAATGCTTATACCGATACGGGGACGCTGAGCCTGTCTCTTTCCCCGCAGGATGCACAGTATTTGGCTTTGGCGCAAATGCAGGAAGGCAGTGAAGTTTCCGTAATCCTGCGCTCGCCCGGTGATGTAACAAGCTATGTAATGCAAATAGCCACTTTTGACAGATTATTTAACTAAACGGGAATGATACGACATTATGAAATTTACTTCTAAAATCACACTGGTTGTTTTGCTGCTGGCACTGCTTTCCCCGGTCGCGTTTGCCAAAAAGACGCGCTTGGTGGCCGTCAGTGCAGACGTGGTAGAAATCAGCGGGACTTTGACTTCGGCCAAAGGCTTTGAATGGAACCAGATTTTTGATTTCCAGGAAGCTGAAATTCCGGGTATACTGTCCCTGGGCGATTTTGAGCGTCAAACCGCAGTGATCACGCGTTTGCGCCTGTCGGAAACGGAAGGCCGGGCACAGGTGCTGTCCAATCCAAAAATCGTGACCAGCTCCGGAAATGCCGCAAAAATCACAGTGGGCGGCAAGGTGCCTATACCCGTTATCAATAACCAGGGGGTGGGTTCCCAGCTGGAAGAATACGGTATTCTGCTGAACGTGCTGCCTACCATTATTCCGGAACGGGGAAATATCATTGATTTGCAGGTGCAGCTGTCTGTGTCGTCAGTGGACTATTCCCGTACGGTGTCCATCGGTACTTCTACGGCGCCGTCTTTTACCAACCGTGACGTAGAAACCCATGTGGAGCTTAACAGCGGGGAAACACTGGTTATCGGGGGCTTGAAGAGCAGTTCCCGCAACGTCAGTGAAACAAGGGTGCCTATTTTGGGCCATATCCCGCTGATTGGCCTTTTGTTTAAATATAAAGACGTTACCGAAGAGCAGCGCTCGCTTTTCCTGTTTATTACCGTAGAAGTGGTGGAATAAATAACATTTTATGGCAGAAATAGAGACACAAAAAAACGAAGCCAAGATTATTGCACTTAGCAGCCCCAAAGAAGGCGCGGGCAAAACGACCCTGACGCTGAACTTGGCTTTGGGCTGGGCGGGCATACAGAAACGGCCGGTGCTTATTGTGCCGTTAGACCCGCTGGCGCGCCAGGAACACAGTTTTTATTTGGATATTAAAAAACCCGTCAGCGTGGCCGATATTTTACGCACGCTGGGCAATGCCAATATTGCCGTGGTAGGGGGACTTTTGCGCGGCAAAGTGTCCATGTCCCAATGGGGGGTGGGCGTATTGCCATTGGGCAACACCCGTGCACAGGTGGCTGCCATCAGCCCGAAAATCTTAATCCCCATTTTATCACGCCTTTCCCAGACTTTTGACATTTTTTTGGATGTGGATTCCTCTTTCCCTATGCAGGCCTTTGCTTTTGATATTGCCGACAAAATATTTTGGGTTTCCAATGCGACGCGTACGCATTTAAATTCCACGGTGCTTTTGTTTAACGATTACAAAGAACAAAGCTACCCCATGGAACGCCTCAGCGTGATCTGCAATCAATATGATATGCCCGGCTCCATCCCGTATGAGGAAGTGGAAAAGTTTTATAATTCCCTGGGCCGCGATATTGATGTGTTTTTGCCGTGGGACGAAGGGATTATGGCCTCTTCCAACCGCAAGGAAGTGGAAATTATAACCAATCCCCAGTCCGAATGGATTAAAGGGCTGCGCCTGGTGTTGGCTAAAATACGCGATTTAACGCCCGCACCAAAAGATTGGACGGCATCTGTCAGCGATGAAGAATTTACCCAGGCTTCCAAGGAGATCTGGAGCCCCGTTTTCGGAGGGGGCGCTGCCGGAACTGCGGAAGAAAGCCACGTCGCGGAAGAGGAGGAGGAGTCCAATAAAACCAAACTGTCTTTTTGGGATGAATTAAAACAGAAAATCCATAAAGACGTGGTGCGTACGCTGGAAATAGAGCGCATTGTCATCAGTGACGAAAGCACGGCCAGCGCACAAACACGCAAACGCGTGGCAGCCATTGTGGAAGATATTTTACAGAAGCAGCCCAATTTGCAGTTTTCACGGGATCAACGTTCCCGTTTTACCTCTGAGCTGCTGGATGAAATTTTGGGCCTGGGTCCGCTGGAAAATTTAATGCGTGACCCGAGCGTTACCGAAATCATGGTCAATGCCTTTGACAAAATCTTTATTGAGCAAAAAGGTAAGCTGACCTTAACCAAATATAAATTTAGAAATAATGAGCAGGTGGTACAGGTAATTAAACGCATTGTTTCGCCGCTGGGCCGCCGTATTGACGAGTCCGTGCCGCTGGTGGACGCCCGCTTGAAAGACGGCTCCCGCGTCAACGCCATTATTGCGCCTCTTGCCGTATCGGGGCCGACGCTGACCATCCGCCGTTTCTCTCAAAAACCGTTCGGGCCGGAAGATTATTTCCGTTTCGGTACCATCAGCCCCGAATGCATGGAGTTTTTGGAAAAGTGCGTGCGTATCCGCAAAAATATCATTGTCTGCGGCGGTACCGGTACTGGTAAAACCACTTTCTTAAACGCTTTGTCCGGCTATATTGCCAATGACGAACGTATTATTACTGTGGAAGATACGGCCGAATTGCGTTTGCAACAGCCGCACTGGGTGTCGTTGGAAAGCCGCCCGCCCAACGTGGAAGGCAAAGGCCAGATTACCATTCAGGATTTGGTCCGCAACTGCCTGCGTATGCGCCCCGACCGCATTGTGGTCGGTGAGTGCCGCGGCGGCGAAGCGTTGGACATGTTGCAGGCTATGAACACCGGCCATGAAGGTTCGCTGACTACCATTCACGCCAATACGCCGCGCGACGGGCTGTCCCGTTTGGAGGCCATGTGCATGCAGGCCAGCGCTGATTTGCCCATTTTCGCCATCCGTGAGATGATTTCCTCGGCCGTGAACATGATTGTTCAGCTGTCGCGTTTTTCCGACGGTTCCAGAAAGGTTACTTATATTACCGAAATGCACGGCCAAAAAGACGGGGAAATCCAGTCCACCGACTTGTTCCGCTATGTGCAAACGGGGGTGGATGAAAACGGCAAGGTGCAGGGAGTTTTTGCCCCGACGGGCAATTTGCCCACTTTCTACCATGAATTCCAGGCTAAAGGCGTACCCGTGCCTGAAGAAGTTTTTACCAAGGGTGCTGTAAAACTCAATGAAAGCGGAGAGCCGGATCTGGCCTCTCTGCAGCAACGGCCTCAGCCCCCGCAGGCGGCTCCCCGTCCGCCGGCTAAGCCGCAGCCATAGGAGCAAAAGATGAGAAAATATCTTTTATGGGCTTTTCTGTTGGGGATTGGGCTGGGCATCATATGCCCGCGCCCCGCTTTTGCCCGCCCATTAGACCAAAATGACAGAAGACAGATCCAGTGTGCGCTGTTTAAAATGGAAGTACTGGCCCGTTTTTTTGACGTCAGCCGCACGGCCGAGCAGAATACTTTTACCTATCCCAATGTTTGCGGTTCGGGGTTGGAAGGCAAGAAAATTACCATGCCCCAATGGTTCCCCGAAGACCTCAAACGCATGGAAGATTTTAAGGTGGTTTATATTGAAGGAGAGGGTACGCTGAGCGAGGCGACGCTGTGGTACCGTACTTTTTCTAATATTTATGCCTTTTTGTCCCGCGCCAACAATGCGCTGGATCCGAATCAGCCTATCGTCCTGCCGGAATTATCCCGGGGATACGTATCCAACCGTATTAGCTTAATGGCAAACCTGGATCATTTGAATAAAGATTTAACCCGCGGGTCGGCTGTGTACAGCATGAAAGACAGCATGCAGGGCCGGGCCCGCGCCATGCTGGCCACGCTGGAAGTCATGAACCGCGAATTTTACAGTACGGTGGAATCTTTCACCAGTGCCGCTTCGCAGAAAGATGACAAATACCGCCAGTCCGTGATGGCGGTGGTGACCCTTTCCAATCAGCTGTGGCATGAATTCTTTTCTGCCCCTGTTCCCATGGAATTGCCAAAAGAAGAACTTTTCCGCGTAACGGAAGGGGAACGGGTGTTTAATACTCTGCTTTTGGTGCTGGGGATGCTCTGTGTGGGATTTATGGTGTATTTCCTGTTAAAAAACAATGAAGCCTATGTGCAGCAACATTGGGAAGAATACACCAAGAAAAGCATGGCTTGGGCTGAAGATTTTAACCGGCAATTTTTGACCATTGACGTGCGGTATATTGTATTTGGCACGGTGGGGATTTTTGCAATTTTTGGGTTGTTTTTGGGTATTTCCAGCGGCGGATTTGGTGGGGTGTTTTTATTTTTCCTGGTGTTGGCCGCGGGCGTTATGATATCGGTGCGTATTCCGCCGATCGTGCTGGATACGCTGAAGAAAAGCCGCGGACGGAAAATCAATGCCCAGTTAATGGATTCCCTGATTTTGCTTTCCAATTCGCTGCGTTCGGGCATGGATATTGTGCAGGGTTTTGAATTGGTATCCCATGATATGCAGCCCCCGATTTCCGATGAATTCGGGCTGGTCATTAAAAACTACCAGTTGGGGACGCCGTTTGAAAAAGCCCTGGAAGGATTGGACGACCGTGTGGAAAGCCGTATGCTCTCTTATACAATTAAAGCTATTATTATCCAGAGGCAGGTAGGGGGAAATTTGACGGTTATTTTCTCGCGCCTGGTGGAGAATATCCGCGAAGAAAGCAAGCTGGAAGAAAAACTGGATGCCATGACCGCACAGCAAAAGATCCAGTCTATTGTGGTAGGTATTATGCCGGTCATCATGCTGGGGGTCATGTTTATGTTCCGCCCGGATGAAATGTTGGCTTTCTATACTACGCCGGTGGGACTGTTTGTGTTGTTTGGATGCATGATATGGATTTTGATTGGTATGAAGCTGATTCAAAAAATGGGCGAGGTAAAGGTATAAATTTATGAGCGGCGGGCTTTCCATCATATTGTTTATTTTATTGGGCATTGGCGCTATTTCTGTATTCGTCACGGTGCTGACTTTGCTTTCTCCTAAAAGAGAGCAGGCGCAAATCGTGGACGTTTCGGCGCGCCGGTTTAAGTCTTCTTCCAGCTTTGCCAGGCTGCAGCCGGAAACAAAGTGGACGGATCGCCTGGCTGTATTTGTGCTTAATTCGTTCCATCTGGAACGTCCGTTGGAGCAAATACATATGCAGCTGGGCAGCCCCGATATGCCGCAGCCGGTGGATATATTGTATTATAAAATTATCTTTGCCTTTGTGGTCCCTGCCGGCGGGATGCTGCTGTTCCACAGTATTTGGGCCATCGTGTTGGTGCCGGTGGGTTTTTATTTGCCGGATATTATACTGAAAAGCCGTATTCAGAAAAGACAGGCCGAGATTTTGGGTAATTTTTCCAGTACGGTGGATTTGGCGGCCCTGATTATTGAGTCCGGTTTGGACTATTTGACGGCATTTGAAAGGATTATTAATATTGCCAAGAAGAAAACCGTTTTGGAAGAAGAACTGGAAAAAACCCTGAATGAAATTAAACTGGGTTATTCCCGCCGGGAGGCGTTGGAACGTTTCGCCAACCGTACCGGCGTACAGGAAGTGCGTTCGTTGGTCGGGCTGATTATTCAATCGGATGAGCTGGGTACCAGCCTGGTGGATTTGCTGCGCAATTTCTCTTCCGATTTGCGCAGCCGGCGCATGAGCCGGGCCGAAAAGCTGGCCGCACAGGCATCCACCAAAATGTTATTTCCGTTGTTTATTTTTATATTCCCGACGATTTTTATTTTAATTCTGTCACCCATGATTAAAGGCCTGCTTTCGCAGGGGCTGAGCTTTTGAGAGGATATATTTATGAAAAAATGTCTTTTCCTGTTTTTGGTCTTGTCCCTGGTTTCCGTCTCGTTTGCCGCGCCTTTGCGCCAGCCCAACCCCATCCGCCAGCACGGCAAGGAAGAGGGGATGATTTTGGATTTGAATAAAATAACCCTGGGCACATTAAATGACGTGGAAGAAAAAAAGCAGTATCTTTCCACGGTGCAGCTGGAGAAGCAGCGTATCCAGAATTATATGCTGCGCCAAGTATATGAAAATGCCTATACATTATACCGCCACGGGGACTATCAGCGTGCGCAGGAGCTGGCGCAGACCATTTTAAGCATTGACCCAAACTTTACCCAGGCTTCCACGCTGGCCAAGCAGGCCGCCAATATGGGCGCATACGGGACCATTTCCGAAGCGGAAGTGGTGGAGGCCAAATTCCAGGAGGCCAACCGCATGTATGATTCCGGCCGCCTGGTGGAAGCCAATGAAAAATTGGACGAAATTTTAACGATTCAGCCCTATAATTCCAAAGCTGCGGCCTGGAAAAAACGCATTGACAAGGATATTGCCCAGGAATATAACCGCCGCGGGGATGTGGCCTATGAGGAGCAGGATTACCAGCGTGCATTGGACAACTGGTATAATGCGCTGATTATCCGCAAGGATGACCCGGCGCTGGTGAACCGCATTGCCCAAACGGAAAATTTGTTGCGTAAACAGCAGGTAAAAGAATTAATGGAAGAGGCCATGACATATTATAACCAGGGCCGCTTTACGGAATCCTATGCCATGTTTGAACGTATCACAAAAATACAGCCCGGTGATATCCGCGCCCAGCGGTATATGATGCAGCTGAAAGATGAGATTATACAGACGTATTTTACGGCGGGGAATAATTCTTATCGGGCAGAAAAATATGATTCCGCCATTAATTATTGGACTAATGCCAAAAAGTGGGGGGCGGACGCTTCCCATATGGATCGGCTGATTAAACAGGCCCGTAATGCAAAGGAAGATGCTTTGCGCCGCCGGCAGGAAGCAATCCAGCAGGCTGCCGAACAAGCCCAGCAGGAAGCGGAAAA
The DNA here is from genome assembly GCA_949296525.1 of uncultured bacterium. Lineage (GTDB taxonomy): Bacteria > Elusimicrobiota > Elusimicrobia > Elusimicrobiales > Elusimicrobiaceae > Avelusimicrobium. Next base: position 9,499 of record CASFOP010000004.1, read on the forward strand.
AGAGCCGGAACCGATAGAGGAACCCATTGAAACGGTAATAGTGGAACCCGGCGGGAATGTTCTTCAGCCTGGCGTGACAGGAACAGATGTGAACTCCGTGACGGACGGCATCGGCGGCGCGGCCACGCGGGTTTCCCCGGAGGCTACGGCAGCTTCGAGGCAGAAATATTTGGAAGGGCTGGCCGCTTATCAGCAGAATGATTATGAACGGGCCAGAGAAGCATGGATTGCCGCCAGACAGCTTGACCCGGGCAATACGGATGCTGCGCAGGGCCTGCGCACCGTGGAAGAACTGACCGGCGTGCGATAAGCGGGAGATAATATGAAATTGACATCCAAGTGGACATTGTGGTTTGTTTGTGTGGCTTTGTATGCAGCCGTCATAGGCGGATTGTTTTACTACAATATGTTCAAGTTTGTCTTTGACAAAAAGCTGCAGAACGAGATGGTGGAAATGGTGCGTTTCCGTGCGCCGCTTTTGGTGTCCAGCCTGGCCGCCCGTCCCCGCGGGGTGGCCACTTTCCAGGAAAGCGACCTGATGATACAATGGAAACGCAATGATGCCCGTATCCGGGACTTGGTCTATCTAAACGATGACGGCTCCGTCCGCTGGCATGAGGATCCCCGTTTTATTAAAATGTCCTACGCCGATTATAACCAGGAAGTAGTGTTCCCTACCTCAGCTGTTTTGCTGGCTATTCGTGACCGCGTGCCCAAAGCATTGTTGTTTGATGACGGCAATTATTATGATATGGCCATTCCCGTTTTGGCCAAAGATACGGTGGCGGGGGTGGTGAATGTTACCGTTTCCCGTCAGGAATCCAAAACACTTATACGCCAGTCCATGGTGCGTTACGCCGTGGGCGCTTTTATCATGATTTTATTGATTGGCGGCGTATTGTATTTGTTTCTGCTTTTAAAAATTATTCGCCCTCTGGAGAGCCTGAAAGACGGGGTGGATGCCGTATCATTAAACCGCTTGGAGCTGAGCTATGAGCCGCGGGCGGACGAGATAGGCGATGTGGCCGTGTCCGTTACGGCGCTTTTAGGCCGGATAAAAGAAGATATTAAGGGCTTGGAAAATGCCGAGATTATGTCTTTGGAAAAAGAACAAAAATGGTGGAAAACCATTTTGGCCATTACGGTGCCCCACGGGGCGCGTGCTTTGGTTATAGATGAAAATAATAATATTCTGTATACTAATTTTGAAATGAATATCAAGAAAAAGGGCCCGGTGCATTTGTTGGATATTTTTGACGGGCGCCAGCAAAGCATTATCCAGGTGGTTGGGGAAGCCATGGAGAACCCCGGCAAAGTATTGCGCAGCAGCATGATGAATAAAAATGTAAAGTGCCTGGTCAAAGCGGTGCAGCTGCCCGATGATGCCGGCAAAGACCGCATGCTGCTTGTACTGGAGCCTGAAAAATCTTTATAATAGTAAAGGGGAATTTTCCCCGGGAGAGCTTATGAAAGTGGAAATCAAAAAAGTCGGTGTGTGGAATGTGGTGTTTTCCTCCTTTTCCGTGGCTGTTTTTGTGGTAATGCTTATCCGCGGCATTATGGGAATGTTCGGCCCGGACGTGACATTCAATCTTTCCTTTTTAATGAATATGATTATGTCCGCCATTGTCGATACGTTGTTGTTTTTGGTGTTTACCGTTTTCTTCCTGCTGGCCTATAATATTTTGTGCGGCATCGGTATCCGCGGGGTATCTGTGGAATTGGAAGACAAAGAATAAATCGGGATAACAGGAGAGGATGAAATGAAAAAATTGCTTATTTTTGCCGCAGCCTGTTTGGCGGCTTCTTCGGCGTTTGCCGCAGCTAAAACGGCGGCGAAAGCGGCCGACGCAAAAAATACTCCGGCAAAAATTGAATTCATTGTCGTGGAGTCAGAAGAATATACTGCCGGGCGCCAGGATCCGCAGTTAGCGCCGGGGCTGGCCCGTTTTTTAGGCGGAGAAGCGGAAGTGACGGCTTTGACATATGACCAAGCCCAGCAAGACCCGAAGCTGGCCAATATGGATTACAGTTTTTTGCCGTTGTATTTAATTAAAAAAACGCCGGATTTGCGCACCAAGCTGGAGCAGCAAATCGCTGCCGGTTATGTGCAGGAAAATGACGATTACCTTATTTTTCCGCATTTGACCCGTACCGGCGTCTATCGTGAAAAAGAAGCCAAACCCGGCCTGTTGGAAGTGTTTGTAATGTCCCAGTGCCCGTTTGGGGCCATGGCGGAAAATTTAATCATTCAGGCCCAGCAGGAAGGCAAAATCCCGCAAGATGTAGATATTAAACTGCGCTATGTGGTCGGCTATACCCCCCAGGGCGGTTTCCAGAGCTTGCACGGCTCTGCGGAATGGGAGGAAAATGTCCGGCAGCTGTTGATAGCCAAATATTATCCGGAGAAACTTTGGAAATATTTGGAAATCCGCAACAAAGACTATCGTTCCAGCCGCTGGGATAAAGCGATGGAAGAAGCGGGCATTAATTCCAAAAAGATCATGAAAAAATTTGATACGGAAGGGCTGGAGCTGCTTAAAGAAGAAGCAGCGTATGGCCAGGAGTATAACATCAGCGCATCCCCCACCTTCTTGTGGGAAGGCAAGGAAGTATTGGATTTCGGCGGGGTCGCGCAAAAGCCGGGATTGGAATTTTTAAACCCGGCGCTTGGGCGCCAGGGCGGCCCGGCGGCTCCCACCGGCAGCTGTTAACGTCGTTTTATTAGGAATACCGGCGGGGGCTTGGATTTCCGGGCCCCCGTTTTTAAAAATTCTTCCAATTTTAAATGGAAGCGGGTTTTATGGTGAAAAAACATACGGGTACTTTGTTTTCCAGAGCGGTCTGGGCCTTGTCCGTAGTGTCTGCCGTGCCGGTGTTGCTTATTGGCTGGCATGTACTGCGCGTGGACGGCCGCGTGCTGCAGAACGAAATGTTAGACCGCCAGCGTACTATTGCTGAACAAATAGCTTCCATTATATCCGAAGAAGTCAGCCAAAAAGTGCAGTTTTTCTCCGTATTTATGGATTTGCACAGCGATTTTGGAGGGCATTCTTTTGTTAATAAAGAAGATATTGACTATTTGCGGGAAAAGAATCCGGCCATTACCCATATTTCCATATTGAATTCAAATGGCCGTTTGCTGTTTTATTCCGGTGATGACAGCGGACGTTTTAGCTATGCTTCAGAGCTGGGCAGCATTTTGCGTACCTGTGTGCAAAGCGGAAAAGGATATATTGGTTCCATTAACCGTGATAACGGCCAATTATATGTTTTAATGGCGTTTCCCGTGAGGGAGCATCGTGAGGATGTCCGGGTGTCGGGCGTATTGGTGGCGGAGATGAATTTGGGCAGTCTGGGCCTGGCCTTGGAAAAAAATTATCCGAAAGATATGTTCGTGGCCGTAGTCGGCCCGGACGGCAATCTGATTTCTTATTCCGGTGTTCCGGGAGGACTGGTTTTAACAGCCGATGATCCGTTGCGTTTTGAGCTTCGCCAATGGGGGCCGGAACTGGATGGCCGCAGCGGTGCTTCTATCAAGACTACCCAGGGGAAAGAGATTTTAGTCAGTCGTGCTGAAGTCCCGGTATTGGACTGGGCCGTATATGTACAGCAGCCTGCGGATATGCTGCGCCGGTTGTTTTGGGCAAGCACGGTGCACTCCCTGTGGGATATTGCCGCTATTTTATTAGTCATGGCCGCCTTTGTGCTGCTGGTTTCCTATTTGGTTATTATTCCGATTATCCGCCCTGTACAGCGTTTGCAGGAGGCTGCTGTCAAGCTGGAAAGGGAAGACGATTATATGCCCACGGAAAAGGACCTGATTATCCCGGACAATGAAATTGGTGAACTGGCGCGTGTGTTTTTACATATGGCCGTTGTATTGCGGGAACGGAAAAATGCCATTTTGGCCGCGCAGAAAGAGCTGGCCGGCATGAACCAGGAGCTGGAACAACGTGTACAGCTGCGTACGGAAGAATTAAAAAACGCTACGGAAGAGCTGGTTAAATCCGAGCGTCTGGCTGCCATTGGGCAAATGGCGTCCATCATCAGCCATGAAATCCGCAATCCGCTGGCGGTTATCAGCAATGCCACACGTCTGATTAAAACCATTGTTCCTCCGTCCAATCCCAAGCTGATTAAACAATTTACCATTATTGAATCGGAAATCCGCCAGGCCAACAGTATTATCAGCGAAGTGCTGGGGTTTGCCCGCAGCCGGGAAATGATATTAAGTGTTATTGATTTAAACAGTTACTTGCATGATATTATTCAGTCGTTCCCCGCACCGGCGGGTATTCGCCTGCGTGAGGCGCTGGATCCTGAGAGTGCCCGCCTGAAAGTGGATGCCGAAGAGATAAAACAGGCTCTGCGCAATTTAATATCCAATGCCTGTGAAGCCATGCAGGGCCGGGGTACCGTGACGGTAGGCAGTCGTGTGGGCAGAAGTGCGGTGTGTATTTATGTGGCCGACGACGGCCCCGGGATTTCCTCCGAACTGCGGGAAAAAATCTTTTCTCCCTTTTTCACAACTAAGGCCCGCGGTACGGGGCTGGGCCTGGCCGTAGTGCGCAAGACTGTCAGCCGCCATAAAGGCAAACTGTTTATATCCAGTGAAGAGGGAAAAGGGGCCGTTTTTGCGCTTTATTTACGGATTTATCATAAGACCGGAGATACAAGTTATGAATGAACAGGTAAAAATTTTGGTGGTGGACGATGACAGCAATCTGCGTGAAACCTTGGCCGATTTGCTGGAAATAGAAGGCTATAAGGTATATCAGGCCGGAGACGGAAAAGAATGCCTGGATTTGGTGTCTTCTGAATTTTTTAACGTTATCCTGATGGACTATAATTTGCCCGGGGAATCCGGCCTGGATTTAATCCGTAAGATCCGCGCTTTTAACCAGGACAGCCAGATTTTGATGATTACGGCGTATGCGTCACTCAATTCCATTATGGAAGCCATGAAGGAATCGGTGTATGATTTCCTGATTAAACCGGTGGATTTTGATTACCTCAAACGCACCATTAACCGGGCTTTGGATAAATATTTCCTGGAGCGCAGCAATAAAGAGCTGTTGTCCCAGCTGAAAGCGCAGAATGCGGATTTGGACCGTCTGAATAATATGAAGTCCAAGTTTTTCTCCATCGTGTCCCATGATTTGTCCAACTCGCTGATGACGCTGAAAATGAGTTTTGATATGCTGAAAAAGAAAATGACGCCCGATCCGGATCAGGCCAAAAAGATTTCATATATGGATGAATCTTTGGATCAAATAGAGCACTTGATTAAAGACCTGGTGGATTGGGCCGCTATTGAAAAGGGCAAGCTGCGTATTGAAAAAGCTAATTTTGAATTGACGGCCAGCCTGAAAAAAACCGCCGAAATTTTTAAAGATAAGGCGGCCAAACGCGGCATTTCCCTTTCTTTTGAAAGCGTGGGGGAAATCCCTGTATTTGCTGATGAGAAACGTATCCGGCAGGTCATTTCCAATATATTGGAAAACGCCGTGCGTCATACGCCGGACGGCGGGCGTATTGCGGTAACCGTCAGCAAACTGGATGAAAAAAATGCTAAAGTGTCGGTATCGGACTCTGGTGACGGTATTGACCCGGACGTAGCCCCGTCTTTGTTTACCAGCTTCACACAGGTGGGGGATAAAAACCGCGTGGGGCGGCTGGGGCTGGGGCTGTCCATCGCCAAGGATATTGTCAACAACCACGGCGGGCGGATTTGGGCGCACAGCCAGGGCTTGGGGCATGGTGCTTCTTTCAATTTTACTCTGCCGATAGGCAGCCATTAATTTGACGCAACACGGGAGCGAAAAACACATGAATAAAAAGAAAAAAGTCAGAGTGCTTATTGCAGATGATCAGACGCTTTTTCGCGAGGGCATCAAAGACGTGCTGACCGGCGAAAAGTGGATTGAAGTCGTCGGGGAAGCGGCTGACGGCCTGGAGGCCGTGGCTTTGTCCAAAAAATTGAAACCCGACGTGGTGCTTATGGACATTAAACTGCCCAAGCTGGACGGTATTTCCGCCACCCGGCAAATCCGCGCGGCTGCGCCGGAAGTAAATGTGCTGATGCTGTCCTCTTTTGAAGACGAAGCCCACGTGCTAGACGCCATCCAGGCGGGTGCCAACGGATATTTGTCCAAAATGCTGCCGGCGGCAGAATTGGTTAATTCCATTAAAACTTTCACGGCCGAGGGGTTGATGATCCCCCAGCAGCTGATGGGCAAGCTGTTGCACGGGCTGCGCCGCATGGGAGACGGCGGCCTGCCTACACAGGCCACGCTGACCAAGACGGAAATCAAAGTTATGGACTATTTGGGCAAAGGCCTGAGTAACAAGGAGCTGGCCAAAGAACTGGGCTGCAGCGTCAAAACGATTAAAAATCATTTGAACAGCGCTTTCCATAAACTGGGTGTCAGCAGCCGTACTGAAGCTGTGGTAAAGGCTATTGAGAAAGGCCTGATTTCTTCGGAGGGCACCAAGTTTGAAGATGAATAAATGCGCGCATGCGTTAAAAGGCGCCAAATCCGCGCGGCAGCGCGGGCAGGCATCTATTGAATATGTGCTGATGCTCAGCAGCATATTGGTGGTGCTTTCGGCGTTTTTAACGGCTTTTCACAGTGATATTGCGCGTTGGTTTTTTATGTTCATCGGCCAGTTGCTTACGAGGTAAAAGGTTTATGCGGGGCATGGTAAAAAATATATTGTCCGGCCGCCGGGCGCAGGTATTGCTGCCCGCGGTTATGCTTGCCCCTATTTTCATGCTGCTTATTTATTTGTTGTTTGAAACGGCAAAATTGTCCATGAGCAAAGTGCGTGAGCAGTTTGCTTTGGACAATGCGGCCTATTCCCAAATGTCCAGCACCAGTGCGTATTTAAACGCATTGGCGCAGGTAAACGGCGTGTTGCCCTACCGCGTGATGAAAACCATGAGCCAGGAACTGCTGGCCAAGCAAACGGCTGAGGACGATGAGGAAGTGACCGTTTTTGACGTATTTTATGAGGCGGGGGCCTTCCCGGCTGCCGGCCCCAGTCATGACTCCGGCCCCAACGGAGCGGTGGATAATCCCCGGCCTGACCCGCAATCCAATAACTGGGATTTCCAGTATTACAAAGGCAAACGCGCCAACTGGGCCAAAGAGGATCCGCAGGACGATTTTGACGAAGAAGAAAAATATGTTTTAACGGATAAAGATATTGCGGACAATTACTTTTTCGGGGCCTCGGGCCTCGGTCTGGCCGCCATTAAAGAATATGCCACCACTTTTATCCGCACGGGGTCTATTTACGCTTCCCAGACGTATGTATATGAAGACCTGATGAAAAATGCGCGTATGTTCCGGCAGGCTTATTTCTTAAACGTGCGTAACTGCCGCGAGTCCACCTGTGCCCGCCAGTCTGCCGCCGTGATAGAGCGTTATTCGGTGGAAAGCAAGCCGTTTGAAATCAATGAAACGCGTTATTATGTGTCGGCCGATTATGAGGGCGCCACCATGCATTCCGGCGCGTATCCCATTGATTTGAAAATGGAAGAGGTTATGGGGGCTAAGTTGTTCCAGTTTGCTTATTTAACGCCCCAGAGCCGCAACATTTTGCGTAAGCTGGAGCGCGGCGTTACGCTGAAGCAGAAATATACGCTGCCTTCCAACAGTTTTAACATTAACCTGACGCAGCGTTATAACCCGTATGTGCGCAACACGGTATATATGTCCTGCCCGCGCGCCGGTAACAACTGCGTCTGGCCCAATCCCATTTCCAAATACAGCACGAGGATAGGGCCATGATGAAATTAAATCATTTATTTATCGGCCGCCGGGGCCAGGCCACCACGGAAACGGTGCTTTTGTTTCCCGTGTTGATTATTTTTATGCTGTTTATCATTAAAATTTTTGGCCTGTTGGTGCTCAGCCAAAAGGTGGAAATTGCCGGTTTTTACGCGGCGCGCCGCTACCAGCTGCAAAGCCATATGACGGACTCCCTGCAGCGCTGGGACAGGCGTTTTTTGGAGAAAGACATTAAGAAAAAAGTCGAAGAGTACCTGGGGTTTAACAATGCCGGCATGCGGCGGTTTTTGAGTTTGAAAAGTTTTGACCTGGACATTAACACTTCCGGCACATGGCACCGGGTGGTGCTGACGGTGCGTACCCGTGCACCTCACATTAAATTTTTGTGCGATTACGACAAACAGGAGCTGTGCCAAAATGAGATGACCTGCTATAAAGGGTTTGAATTTTTGTGTGAGACGGGCGGCCAAATACAGGTCATCAAATATATTGGCCCCAACGAGCGCGTGCTGCCGTGGATGCGCCCGGATTAAAAACCCCTTGACAAAAAAGCCGCCGCCGTTTATACTGTTAGTAGCACCAGGTGTGCGGGATTTTAAACTCTGTGTTTGAGCGTAAAGCGTTATATTTTACGGGTCAGCAAGAGTGTATTTTTATATCTGTGTGATGAGGTGGCGTTATGTTTAACCTTTTTAATAAATCCAAAGTCCGCGCCGGCAAGCAGACCGTTTCCGGCCAAAAGCCCGCCGCAGGCCAGCCGGCCGGGGCCAAAAAGCAGGCTCCGTTTGCCGCGTTGGGCAAAACCTGGGCCAAGCTCAATAAAATGGACCGCAAGCAAGCCTATACATGGGGCTCCATTGCCGTGGTGGTACTGCTGGCCCTGATTACGTTTGCTTCTGCCATGGGGGGCAATGAGGAAGATTTTTCCGGTTTTGAAACCCGCGGCTATGACCTAGCCAACATGCCTTTCTCTTCCGACGAAGCGGAACAATATCTTTTAGCCACCAAATACCCGGATATGCAAAACAGCACGCTGCCGCCGGGCCTGTATTCCAGCGCGGAAAAAGAGGCCCGCCAGGAGGAGGACGCACAGGCCGCGGCAGAAGAGCAGCAGTCTTGGGCGGCGGAGGAGGATAGCTCTGCCAATTATGTGCCCGGGCGGTATTACGGCGGCGGCACGGGCGGCGGCGGACGGGGTACGCCCACGCAGGTGGGCACGCTGAACAGCGCCAGCCTGAAAACCGCAGGCGGCTCCGGCGTCAGCGGCACTTTTGGCCCCACGGGGGATTTTTCTAATTTCCGCAGCCAGGAAAAGGGCAGCGATGTATTTGTGCCGCAGCAAAGCACGGGCGACGCCCGCAAAGCGCTGTTTACCAGTGCCATGGGCAGCCGCGCGGCCGCCGGCCAGCTGGACAACCGCCTGGCCAATGCCAAAAAAGCCATGCTGGGCAATGTGCAGGGCAGCGCCGCTTTTATGAATGACAGCGGCGCGGTGGACCTTTCCAAGGCCGCCGGCCTGAACCTGGACCCGAACGCTCCCGTCAGCTCGGCCGATCCCAACGCGTTTAACGACGCGCTGGACGCCGCCCATGACGACGCTGGGCAGGATGCGGCGGATCAGGACCAAGCCGAATGGTGGCAAACCATGTTGCAAGATTTGGCAAAGCAGGCGGCCCAAGCTGTGCTGAGTTGGGGATTAAATAAGAGTACAGAAGCAATAGACGGAGCACAGGCAAAACGGACGGGGGAACAATTGGAAATGAGTAAGATTGTGCAAGAGGAGAATGCCAAAGGTTTGCAATTAAAGTCTGATATAGGAGGCGATGTGTTCCAGGATTACTTGGCCAATGGAAAAGCCTCTAAAATGAATTATGATCCTGTAACGGGTGAAACTACGACTAGTGTTTATGAAAATATTAATGGGGATATGATAGAAACAAGAACAGTTACCTCTGCCACGGGAGGCACTACTACCACGACAAACAATATTTCGGAACAATACGCAAAGTACATGACGGTGACTCACGGAAAAATGTCTTCTGAGACGATAGAAGGTATAGCTATGTGCGGGTCAAAGTGTGCCCCACAACTTACTGACAGGGTAAAGATAGAAGGAACTGTGGTGTATAATAATACAAAAAACCCTCCAGAGGTAATAGGAAACATGGTCAAGGGAAAATTTGTACAAAAGGAGGGGGCAGATATACCGGGCCTGAGCCGTTGGAATTCTGGCAAGGTAAATGATATTAGAAATGATAATATTAAGCGTGATTACTCGTCCAGATTAGAGCAAGCAGGACTTAATTATAGAGAGACAACAATGTCCAATAACAATAATACTTTAAAAGAAGGCGACCTGAGATATGTTAATGGGAAATTTGAGGAATGGAACGGGTCTACATGGGTGAACGCAGAAGAATAAATATCGGGAGATACTTATGAATATCTTTAAATTTTTAAAAGGATGCAAAGGCAAACTGGCCCTTTCCCCCATGCAGGCGGTGGGGCTGGCCGCCGTGGTGGGCGTGGCGGGCATCGGCGCGTACCAGATGATGGGCTCGTCCGAACAGCCGGATTTGAATACGGTGTTTTCTTCCGGCGGGCAGGATGTGGTGTATGTGTCCGGCGCGTCCGGCGGCAGTTACGGCGGGGTGGTATACGGCAGCGGCGGCGGTTATGCCGGCGGCGGGGAAATACAGTCTGGCATCCATACCGCTTTGTCCAAAGATTTACAGCTGATGCAGGCCGATGCCGCGCGGGCCGAGGCACCGCAGCCGGAGTATGTCCAGCAGGAAGGGGAAATAACCGCTTATAAGCTGGACGGGGCCAGTAGCGGCCTGGGCATGGGTACCACGCTGGATCGGGAAAAGGCCTCGGTAGATATGGGCGGCAGCATGCAGGCCGTGCAAAACCAAATAGCGGCTTTGCAGGCTTCCGTGGCGCAGCAGCAGGAGGCGGCTGCGGCGCAGGCCACAGCCGGCCAGGGCGGGGATGCGGCTTCGGCAGCCGCTGCGGCAGCTTTGCAGGGCGGCGGCAGGAACTGGGGGCAGATGGCCTCCGGCATGGCCCGGGCATCGGGCAGTAATTTGCAGTCTACGCCGCTTCAGGCCCGGCGCGAAGGGCAGACCGTCAGCGCTTCGGGCGTTTTGGGCGGCGCGGCGGGTGTGCCGTCTGCCTCCGGCGCTTTGGCCAACGGGGTAGTGGGCGTAGCCGGCGGGCGGCGCTCTTTTTCCCGCGCGGGGGACTATATCGGCATGGCGGGCTCGCTGGAAGAGTTGCAGCGTATTTCCGGCAAGACGGCCGCCTCTTCCCATAACTCCACTGCGGAAGGAGCCAGGGGCTTTTTGGCTTCATCGCGTTTGTCCGGCGGCATCCGCCTGGAAGGCAATGAAACGCTCAGCGCCGGCGTGGGCAGCTCGGCAGATTTCGGCGCCAACGATTCTTTGAGCAGCCTGGGCGGCGCCATCGGAGGTATTGGGGAGGAAACCACCAGCTATGCCGAAGATTTAAAAACTTTGCAGCATCACCTTAAAAGAATGACGGACAAAATTAATGGTTGGTCTAGTGTAAGTTGGATTGTCGGCTGGGGCCAAAGTGTTTTGGTGGGGTTGGCTAGTATTGACTATAACAATATGAAAAAGAACATAGAAAAATTCAACAGCAAATGGGGTAATACTCCATATGAAACGGAAAACACCGACGGCCCCGTAGCCCACCGCACGGAGATCTTGGCCAAGCAAATTAGGAACTGGGTCATGGTTCCGGGTATGCCTAAAAAGCACTATAATTCACACGTTGGCGAGATTTTTAACGCCAATGCGTATGAAAATGTGAACAATGACGCAATGGACTACAATGAAAACGACATAACCAGTCCATACGGCTCGTCTTCGGCGGAGGACAGTTTGGATTTGAACGCACAATAAGGCCCCGTGCCGCGGAGGGATTATGAAAAACATATTTTCTTTTTTCAAAAGCCGTAAAGGCAAAATAAACGTCGGCGGCCTGCTGGGCGTAGCCGCCACGGCCGGCCTGGCCGGCATGACGATGATGAGCTACGTCAACGCCAGCCCCGAACGTATGGAAAATGACGTGCTGCGCCGGATGTCGGAAATCCGGGACGGGGCGGGCTCACTGACCTTTGACGGCATACAAATCAGCACCGGCGGGCTGCAATTTGCCTCTCCGGAAGAGATTGCCGCGCAGGAAGGGCGGATTTTTGACGGCGGGGATACGGCCGCGGCGGCGATGGAAAACTTTTCCCTCCAGGGGCGCAACCTGGGCCAGACGGACGGACTGGGTATGGGGGCCAATGCCGCCGTGGAATTAGGCCCGGACGGCAGGCCACTGCCCGGGCAGGGCCGGGGGGCGGACGGCACGGCATTTGGGGCGGCAGCGGCGGCAGCCAACCAAACCCAGATTAATAAACTGGGGGATGCCCCGCAGGGCGGCTTGCAGCGTGCCACCATTGCCCGGGCATCGGGCGGCAATTTGGGTTCGTCTTCCGGCAGCAGCGGTACATTCGGCCCGTCTTCTTCCGCCGGTTCCTCCGGCCGCGGGCGCGGTTCGTCCGCCGGAGGAGAGGGGTATAACTTTACCGGGGCCATGCCCACGGGCAGCAGCGCATTGCTGGCTTCGGCTGACATGAGCGGTATCCGCGGTGTCAGCGGGGCCCGGTTTACGCCCGGCGGGCGGGACAGCCGCATTGGCAGGGGTTCGTCTTCCGAAGCGGGGAATAATTTGCGCGATATTGCCCGCCAATCCTCCAAAGTAGCGGCCAATGCCCAAAGAAGCACCAGCGCCGGGGCCAGCCCGTTTTTGGCCAACAGCCAGATGGCCGGCGGCGTGCAGGTGCAGGACGGGGAGGCAGCCACGCTGCAGGACGGCACCCCGGCTGAATTTGAGGAAGAAATGAACAACCGGGAGCGCAACCTCGGCAGCGGCATAGACGATTTGGATAACACTGAAAACGAGAAAAAGGAACACAGACAGCGGCTTTGGCAAACTATGGCTGGATTGCTGGGGGCTACCATGATGGGCATGGCGACTATCGCCGCACTGAAGAAGAGTTTTCCGTGGGGATATTTCGCGGCCATGGGAGTAGCGGCTCTTTTATTAGTGTGTATTGCCGCATTTATGACGGATATTGGAAAATTTGGAACAAAATATGGAAACTGGGGGCTTTGTGCTTTCTTTTTTGCCATGGGTGCAACCATGGCGGCAGGGGTGGCGCTTGCATTCTGCAGCATTAAATTCACAGAATGGATTAACGGAGTAATGGAAGCATTGAAGAGCCATTGGGCTTATATGGGCCTTTTTAGTACAATTTCAAGCGCTCTTATGGGGCAGGCTTATTCTGCTGTTCCCTCTACTTTCAAAGAGGCCTGGGGTAAGGGCAGCGGCGACGACAGCCTGAAGAATGACTGAGGTGCACTATGGCAAAAGCAGACGGTAAAATGAAGCGGTTTTTTATCGGGGCCCTGATATGGCTGGCCATATTGTCTTATATAGCGTTGTACTGGTATGCCGCCGCCGAGCATAAACAGGCCCGCCGGGAGCTGGTGGATTTGAAGGCCCGCCAGCGTCTGGCTCAGGAGCGGCGCGACAACACCGCCCGCTGGGAGCGGGAAATGCGTCAGCAGCGTTTGCTGCGCCAGTACAACCAGGGCCGCGTCATCGGTGCGGACGGCAGGCCCATGAACTAGCCCCGGCGCAGGGGATGGCCGCCCCGTCAGCCATTGACCCGTGCCCGCAGGGCCGGGCGGCCCCGGAAGGAAGAGGATACGGTTATGGAACGCAAACCTGTGGATGTGAATCAAGCGCAAAGGGTTTTTTCCCCCATGCCGGGGGGGAAGGCCCCTGCGCGCGTCCCGCCGTTACAGCGCCGCCTGCGGCTTATTATGTGGCTGGCCCTTGCATTTTTCCTTTTTTCCGTTATATTTATAATACCGGTGGGGCGCGTGCCGCTGCTGCGCAACATTGCCTGGCTGATGGGTTTTAGCCGGGAGGCAACGGGCTCCATCAGTTTTGGCCGCGCTCTTTTGACGTGGGTGAGTGATGAAAACGGCCGCACCTTTGCCGGCAGCTGGGACGGGCTGGCCGGCCGGAGCGGGGAAACGTCTATATTTAATTCGGCCCGTCTGCCGGATTTTAACCCGTCCGGCCCCGTGTCGGGCCTGTTTGATATCCGTCAGGTGAACGCCGCGCGCCGCGCCCTGGGCCTGGGGCCGGAAGGTTTGACCGGCGCATATGCCCGCGGCGAGGAAGAAGACGCCAACCGGGCCGTATCCGGGCCGGACGGGCAAGCCTCCCGCAGCGCCACGCAAAGCGGGGCCAGCGGGGAATATTATTTTGGTACGGATGCCGAGCTGGCCGCCCGCGCTGCCGCGCAGGACCGCCCCGGCAAAGGGTCGGCCGATACGGCTAAACTGCTGCCTTCCGGAACAGGAGTGTCCGGGGCGGCAGGGATGGATTGGCTGGACATGGCCACGGACAAGGCTTTCCTGCTGGAGAACAGCCAGCTGGAGGAGAGCCTGCAAAACGCGTCCGGGGGCTCTGTGGCATTAAGCAATATTTCCGGCACCGTTACCGCCGGGCAGAAGCCAAAGCGGGATTTGGCCAATATATGGCTGATGTCCAAAGCGGCGGACAGGGCCAAATACCTAATGCTTAAAAAACAGCTGGCTGCGGCGGGGTATTTGGCCATGTCCGTACCCAAGAAAGTGTATGATTCCTCCGGGCAGGGGGCCGGGGTGCGGCTGGACGGCAATGAAATGCTGGCCCTGGCTAAGGAAACCAACCAGCAGCTGCTGGATGAAGAGCAGTGCCGCAATATTGCCGTAGGGGCCAACAATACCCTGCTGGCCAAAAGCCAGGAAGCCGGCACCTATATCAGCGCTTTGCGCAATGTGCCCAAACGCTGCGGCGATGACATGGCCGGCTGGAGCCAAAATTTACGGGCGGTTAAAACAAACTGCCAGGAAGTAAAAGAAGTGTATGAAAATATGCAGACGTTTTGCGGGACGAAAGTAGTGTCCGGTTCCGGTACCTGCGATGCCGCACGGCTGGACAGCTATGAAAGTTCGTATAATGAAATCTGTGCGGGATATGATATGCTGACCGATGAAGAAAAAGCCGAGCGGGATGCCCGGCTGGACGCCGTATCCGCTTATGTGGAAGAGGACGTGCTGGATACTTTTAACACCTCGGGCAGCGGCGCCAGCAATAAGTTTTTCCCGGAGAGTGAGCTCTAGCTCCGGCCGCGCATGACGGGGGATTGGACAGATTTTGAGCCGTACAAGCAGTACAGCAGTACCGGTTTTGACGTGCCCGGGCGGCCGTCAAAGCCCATCCGCTCCGGCGTAAGCCGCCGGGGCAGCAACATAGGAGGCTGTTATGGCTGACAATAAAAAGGAAGCATTTACGTTCAGCGATAAGATTAAAAACAGCAAGCCTGCTTTTAATCCGTTTGCTAAACGTGTTTCCTCCAAAATCGGCGCCAACGGCAAACCGAAAAAGACGATATTTGAGCGTACCAAACGGGACGCGCCCTTTTTCATTGCCGCTCTGGCCGCCTTGCTGCTGTTGCCGTTTTTGTATAAATACAGCGGCAGCATAGAGGAAACGGGTATTATTACTCCCGGCTCGGCCGATACGGTGTTTGACCCGTACCGGGACGGGATTGGCGGTGCATTTTTGGATAATCCGGACGGGGCCATAGCCCAGTATACGGGGCGTGACCCGCTGTCTTTGATACAGGGGTTTGGCTCGCCGGTGCCGGAGGATGATTTCTCCGGGGATATTGTGGACTACCGCGTGCAGGACGGTTTGGATGACAATTATACCCCGGCCCGCCCGTCGGACTCCCCGCGTGCTTATGCCCCCGCGGCCACGCGCGCGGCTTTCCAGCGGCAGGCCACCAAGATTAATGAATTGGGCAGTGCAGGCCTGAACCTGCGCGGCGGAGCGGGAGTGCCGTTCCGTTTCGGCGGGGCCAGCTTGAAAAGGGCCGCCGCGGCTGATTCTGCCGGGGCGCCCAAACAGGGCACCAAACCGGTGGCGCTGCAGCCGTTGCGCGCGGCGGACAGCCCGTCCCGCTCGTATTTCGGGCAGCCCGGTGCGGCTCAGGCGCGCGCTTCGCGCGATGCCATGGGCAAAACCAATGCGGAGCAGGCTTTGCGCGATGCCATGTTTAATCCCGCCCGGACCAGTGCCGGTGTAGGCGGGCTGGGTTCGGGCACGTTTGCCCCCGGCGGCGGTGCAGGCCAGATAAACCACACGCTGGACTTCAAGGGCATTACCCCCTGGTGGTGGGATATGATGAAAGACCGCGCCCAACAAGCCTGGCAGTGGAAATATTTCCTGTGGAGGAAAAACTTTACCGAAGCGCTGGTTAAATCGCTGGGTGAGCTGGCAGGGCTGGTGGCCAAAAATATGGGATGCTGCCTGATTACGGGCAACCAGGACTGCGATATGGATACTTTCCTGGGTGCTTCTCCGGAAAACAGCACGGAGTCTACCTGCTGCGGCCTCAAGAAGAAAGATTGGGTAGGAGATTTGGAGAAATATACGTTTGACAAGGCTGGCTGTGATGCGTTTGTAAAACAAGGCAAACTTAATAAAAACTTCCAATGCACTGATGGCTGGAAAGAAGGTAGGGATATTAAAAAGAAGCAAAACTTCTTCCAGGTACGTGCGGCCTGTTTCGGTGCCGTCAATCTGGGCAGTGAATATGCCCAAGGGAAGCCCGGCCTGAAGCTGGTGCCCGGCATAGGCGACTGCGAAGCGCTGAACCGCACGCAGAATTACAGCGTGAAACCGGAAGGCGAGGCCATGAACTGGCAGACTTACCACTACCTGGCGGTGCGCAACTATGTGCCCATTAACCTGCAGGGCGGTAGGACGGTCCGGCTGAACCTGTGTGACCAGCAGACGGAATATAATATCAGCAAAGAGCGCATGGCGGCGCTGGCCTTAATACAGGATGCAAGCCTTATTGACAATGAGGAGTTCCATAATATACTTCAGCGGATTGCGCAGTTGGAATCGGATATCCAAAAAGCTGATTCACAGACTAAACAGAACCTGCAAAACCAATTAGACCAGATAGATGCGGATCTGAAGACACGCGTTGTTGAGGCCAAGAAGAAAATAAGCGGCGATTTGCGCTACTACAACAACCCGGTCAATGAAGACTTCTCTGACGCGTGCGTGGTGTATGTGTCCAAAAGCAATACGCTCCACTGGGATACGGACGTACAGCCGACCATGGTGAAGTTGCTGGAGCGCCTGATTATAGAGAAAGGGATAGGGAATGAACAAAATGCCCCCGCGCTGGCGCGGCAGGCGTTCAATCAGCTGGACTGGGCGTTTATAGAGTCTTTCTCGTCCAAGCATGAGCTGGCTGTTAAACCCACTGACCTGCCCATGCCGTACTGGCAGTTCTTTGACTACTTCCTGATGCGCCGCGGGGACAATAAAACCATTGCCGACCGCAAGTTCCGCCAGGAAGGGGTAGACAGCGTGCGCGGCGGGAGATGTATTTTTGACAACTCCGTCAAGTTCAGCTGCGAAGATACGCCCCAAGACTCGCTGGTGGCCAAAGCATGGCTGAGCTTTACCCAGGCTTATCAGGGCGGGCGTACCCCGCAGGATGCCGGCGCGGTAGCTGTCAGGGCGTTTTATGCCCCGCTGGACGGCTCTGCGGCGGATGCCAATGAACAGCCCGTCCGCGGGCAGCAACAGGAAGACGGATCCTACTTGTATTCCTATACAAGCCCGATCTGGCTCCTGCTGGGTGAAAAAGGCGCCAGGATACAGCAAAACGGCGCGGGCGAGAAGGCCGGTGTGGTAACCTGGAAGGTGTACCGCGGCGGCGAGGTCATCAAGACCGTCAACTGCGACTATCATAATGATGGCGGCGGGGTAACTGTGGCCGTGGATCCCGTACAGCCCTCGCCGGCTCCTTTAGAGGGAGCTAGCGCCACCTATAAGCTCTCTACGGATATGGCAAAAATTGCTACGGTTATACAAAATCATGCCATAACGGGAGAGAGCGGGAATGAAGATCCTACTGCTCCGTATATCGTTTGGGTCAATAACCGGAACAACCAGTTTCTCTCTGAGAAATGGGGAAAAGGTACGCATGATAATCTGAAAGCGTTGAATGCCGCCGTGGTAGACAATTCTGTTGAGGCGGTCAATGCGATGATTGAGCGTTATAATACCGCACAACAGGGAGAAACCAAAACGGTAATTGACAAATATCAAACATCAACAAATGCTGTTCCCTTACCTGCATTTATGGATGCGTTGTATATTGATCAAAAAATTAACGGTCAGCAGAACATATCAAAAACACTGGCCTGTGAAGTGGTTCGGGCCGTTGTCAGAGCATCCAGAGATCTGGGGCAGACGAATACTTCAGACTATACCAATACATTTGGTGCAGGGGCCATTTATTTGGGACTTGAGTCCGTTTGGTATCCAGCACCAAAAGTTATAAGCCGGGATGATAATGAGGTGTCTTTCCCACTGTTTATGAAAGATCCTTATTACTGGGGACACTATTCCCACTATAATGGGAGCAACTCCGGGGAGGCCGGCGTTAATTCGAAGGCAAAGCAACAGATAGAGGCCGCTAAAGTGAACGGACAATATCCCTTGCGTGCCCTGTTTAATTCATATCCTGATATGAGTGGGATACGCACTCAGAAAGGACTTGATGAAGCAAGAACACAGTATAGAAATCAAATCTCCACCCCGCTTTTTGGCTATAATAGCGGTTGCTCTCAGTTGCAAGGAGATTTTCCTATTGACAACCTCTTTGCATATATAGGGCAGGTGATAAATCTGGGTTTAGGTTATAAACCCGAGAGTAGTTGGTCGACAACCGGTCAAAGTTCCTATGGGCTTAGCTCGGGAGGTACCACTAACAGTCAAGGTAGTTCCACTGGCGGCCAGTCCTAGAAATAATCTATCTTCAAGGTTGTCCCCCGCCCTGTAAAGGGCGGGGTTTTGTTTGTACAAGTGGCCCCCGGCTATGCCCGGGGGTTTTTGTTTTATTTATAAAGCGGCATTCCCACGCAAACGCTGGCGGGCCGGCCAAACATGTAAACTGTCAATGCGGTACCGGCCAAACATGTAAATTGTCATTCCCGAGGTAGTAGTCGGGAATCTTCCGCTGGAAAAGCAGTTGTCTTGTTTTTATAAAACAGTATTCCAAAGGAAGATCCCCCACAAAGACACTTGGGGATGACACTAATTTATTTTATAGCCTTTATAAAATATCCATGCGGCAGGGAAGGCAACCGCCATGACACTTGTTTTATGCGCACACAATAAACCCCGGGCCTAAACCCGGGGTATTCCGTCCAAAAAGCAAAAAATTTTATTTCGTACCTGTACTGCCAAAGCCGCCGCTGCCGCGGGCCGTGTCGGACAGGGCCTGCGCCTCTTCAAAATCCGGGTACAGCGTGGGCAACACCACCAGCTGGGCCACCTTCTGCCCTTGTTCAAAGACAAATTCCGTATCGTTTAAATTATACATGCACACAATCAGCTCCCCGCGGTACGGCGCGTCCACCAGGCCCGCCATGGCCTTAATGCCCTTGCTTTCCACGGAGCTTTTGCCCCAGATAATGCCCGAAGTCCCTTCCGGCAGTTCCACCGCCACGCCGGTATGCACATTCGTCACCGCGCGCGGCGGCAACACCGTGCGGTGCAGGGCAAACAAATCCGCCCCCGAGTCCGAGGGGTGGGCCCGGCGGGGGAGCAAAGCG
Source organism: uncultured bacterium (assembly GCA_949296525.1). Classification (GTDB taxonomy): domain Bacteria; phylum Elusimicrobiota; class Elusimicrobia; order Elusimicrobiales; family Elusimicrobiaceae; genus Avelusimicrobium. Next base: position 29,078 of record CASFOP010000004.1, read on the forward strand.
TCCGGATGTAATTTTTTCACTTTCATAAGCTACATGAGTTTGGCCATTTGTTTCAATGCCCCGTCCGCATATACTTTAACAGGGGCGCTGTCTTTTTTGACCATGTCGTTTAACTGCGGGATCAGGCTTTTGAGCAGGCCGGCGTCAAAGTCTTTATCCTGCGTGTAAAGCGCCGCGTCCGCACTGGCCAGCAGTGCGGCCATATACGCCGCCGCCCGGGCCGAATTGATGCGTATGTTCAAATTGGTGCTGCCCAGCCCCTGCCGGATATCCTCCACCGCCTGGCCTGCCATGAGCCCCAGGGCCAGGGCATAGGTGGCGGCGGGCTTTTTGGTATAGTCGGTTTTTAAGTCTTTAATGACGGAGGGCTGCGTCCACTGGCTGTTTTTGGCCAGGGCGGATGCGACGGCGGCCGCGGCCTGGTCGTTTTGCTCCGTTTTGGCCATTTTCAGCAGTTGTTTGGCCGCGTCCTGCGTCTGCAAATCCCCCAGCCACTGGGCGGCCGCCGCGCGTACCTGCGCATCGGCGGATTTGGCGGCTTCTTTAAGGTTTTTGAGGGTGCTTTTTTCATCCTTGGCCAGCAGGTTCATGGCACGCTGGGCAAAGGCGGGGTCATAAATGTAGAGATTAACGACTTCGTCCCGGTACGGGCTCCCGGACGGGTTCAAAACCGTATAGGCGCTGGCGGCATAGGCGCGCACGGCGTGATCCTGGCTGGAAGCGGCGTCCTGCAGCAGGGGGGCCAGCTCCTCATGCATGCCGCCCATGGCAGTTAAAATAACGGCGGCAAAGGTTTTTTTCAGGACATTATTGTCTTTAATCAGTATATTAAATAGGCGCCCTTCCTGCGCCGGCGGCGGCGTAATGCGCACCAGGCTGGCGCCGGCCGCAAAAATGGTTTCCGGGTTGGAGGAAGAGGCAAACAGGTTTAATACCCGGGCGTTTTGTGCGTCCGTGCGGGAAGGGGCCTGCAATAAAGGCAAATACGAAGCCAAATCCGGTTCTTGGGCGGGCAGGGAAACAGCGGCAAATATATTACATGCCAAAAAAAATGCTAAAAAGGTAAATTTCTTCATTTTTTTATTATAGCATTTTGGCATGGGCGCTTGGCCCTCCCCGTTATTGGGAGGACACGGCATTGGCCAGGCGCTTTAGGAACAGGGCGCCGGCGCGGGGGGAACGGTCGCTGTAAACGCGCAGGTCTTTGTCTTCCTGTGTAATGATGACTTTGGTACCCCCTAAAGCCAATAGAAAACGCAAATTGGATTTGTTATTCATAATTTTCTCCGTCAGTATGCAATATTTTGATCTATTATACTTTAGCGGTTTAAAAACACCGGGACAAGGGCCTTTGGGCCCAAACCCTTTTTGGGCCCGTTCCCCGGCCGCCCGGGTGCGGCCCAGTCCCCTGAAGATGAAGAGAGATGATTTTTTTGTTACAATACCTAATATGAAACAACCTATCCGATTACTGCTTTTGGGGGCATTGCTGCTGCTCCCTTCGTTCGTCTTTTGCGGCGAGCCGTTAATGTTGATTAATCCCGGACGGGAAACCTTTTTGAATTTTCCTTCCGCCACGGTGGGCAATGATAAAACCGTTACCGTTTTCCTGCCGGAGCCGGCCGTGCCGCTGCGCGGCAGGTATCCTGTGGTTTATCTGCTGGGCTCCGGCCCCAAAGACGCACCGGCCGCCCGTCAGCGGCTGGAGGCTTCCGCGCGCAAGGCTATTTTGGTGGCCGTGGATTTTGAGGAGCAGGAGCTGGCCGATACGGACAAAATCGCCGCGTTTTTTTCACGCGAGCTGGTGCCGTATATTGACGTGAATTATCCGACGGTGGACGAGCCTTCCGCCCGCGCGGTGGCCGCTGCCGGCGCGGCGGGTGCCCGGGCCGCAGCCGCCCTGCTGGCCAAAAAGAATGTTTTTGCCCGCGCTTTGATTTTAAACGGCGGTACGGATCCCGTATCTTTGGCCGGGGCGGACCCGGATTTGCGGGTATTGCTGGCCGGCGGGCGTGCCCAAATAGCGGTCTGGCAGCAGACATTGCAGGAAATGGGCAAAACGTACGGGCCGGGCTTTATCACCGTGCCGGGGGAAGAGGAAAACCTCTTGGCTGCCTTGGACTTGGATTATTTACTGGCTCCTTCTGCTGAGCTGGCTGTTAAGAAATTAAAAGCGCAGGCCCTGCCCGCCAAAATTTCCCTGGAAGCAGAAGAGGAGGCCGTGTTATCCGTCCGGGCCCGTTTGGCCAACGGCCGGGAATATGCCTATATCCCGCTTTCCCCGCGTTTCAGCCCGCCGTATTTGGACTGGGACGCCGCCACCGGCCGGCTGGAACCGATTCCCGGAGCGGTGCCCGGAAAGGTAAAAATCAGCGGTACTGTGGATAAAACGAAGTTCAGCACCAAAATCAGGCTTAAAAAATAAGGAAAAAAACTGTTTTTGGCGTTTTTGAGATAAAAAAATACGGACTTGTCAACAGTTTTTTTAAAAATGTGTTTTTAAGGGCCTTTTGGCACGCGGCGGGGTTTCCCCGACGGTATTTTCGGCGGAACAGCTCTTTTTCCCCTATACAAAGGATAAGTTGTCCACAGTTTTTGGCATTTATCCACAGCCTTCGGGCCGTTTGGCTGCCAGCGGACTTAAAAAAAGCCTTTTAAAAAGTTTTTTGTAGAGTAAAGACCCGGTTATCCACAGGTTATTCACACTCTGTGGATAACTGCCGGGTAAAAAAAATTCGGTATTTTCGCCACCTGCGGGCGGGGTTTTGCTATAATTTGTAAAACATATTTGCCCGTATGCGGTTTTATACCGGGCCAGGAGGAATTGGATGAAAATTTGGAAATATATGGCCGTTATGCTGGGGGCCGTGTTATTGGCGGCCTGTGCGTCCGACGGGGAGGTCAAAGAGGCCGATATCCCGCGCCTGCCGGAGCGGGATCCGATTATCCGCATAGAGGCTGAGCGCAATGCCAAACTGCTTAAACAGACCCCGGCCCAAATGGCTGAAAGCATGCAGCTGCCGGACATTACTTATAAGTTTGACTCCATCCGTCCGCCGGACTATGCCTATGGTTTTTTGGATAAGCTGGTTACGGTAATGCAGACATACCCGAGTTTGAAACTGGTGATAGAAGGCAATACCGATATCGTGGGGGATAAAGATTACAATTACTGGCTGGGCGCGGCGCGTGCGTCGGCCATGAAGTCATATCTGGTCAGCCGGGGAATTTTGGCCGACCGTATCCGCATCCATTCTTACGGTGCCGACCGCCCGCTGACACTGGATACCAGCAAAGAGGGGCGCCATACAAACCGGCGCGTACATTTTGTGCTGACGACGCGGGAGTGGAATTCCGTTTATTGATACGGGTTTGAGCGGTGATGTATACGGAGCGCAGGCAGGAGCCTGTGCTCCGTTATTTATATTCCGGGCGGGCGGGAAATGAGGCAACATATTTTAGGGGATCTTCTGTGCAGCTGCCGTCAGAAAAGCGCTGGCCGGGCCTTTGGGCCCTTCACATCCCTGCCGGCCCAAGGCTAGCCGGCATCTTTCTGCGGCCATGGCTGCCGCCTGTCCTTCCCCTTTTTGTAGTGCCGGTGTTGTTTTTTGTTTGGCCTTTATTTGCCCCTAAAACGGATAAGCCTTGCACCGTTTTTTTTTTTTGATACCCTATACGTGGCCGGGCCCAAAAAAGCCTCCTGCGGCAGTATTGGGCCGTTTAACTCTCCGTATAGAGGTAAAAAATGAAAAGAGGTTTCACATTAATTGAACTGCTGGTTGTGGTGCTGATTATCGGCATTTTGGCGGCGGTAGCTGTCCCGCAATATCAAAAGAGCGTGCGCCATGCGCAAATGGCCCAGGTGTTTGTTTATTTGGACGGATTAAAAAAAGCGCAGGAGATGTATTATATGGCCAACGGTCGGTATGCTTACCGTTTTGACGAGCTGGACTGGCAGTTTGCTTGCGCACGCCGCGTGCAGGATGACGGCTCCACGGAAACATATCCCGTGCAGAGTGACAAGTGCTATTTCGGCGGTTCGTCCGGCGGTCCGGCCATTGGCGTTAGTGGGGGCTTTCAGATTTTTCCCGCCTATGTGGACGCGTGGTTGTGGTGGGGGGAAGAACATGCTTCTACCATTCATTGCGTCAGGGGATTGGAATATGCCGACAGGAAGAGCAGTGCCTATTATGCCTCCCATCCCTCGGAAACGGTATGTACCGTCCGGGAAAGCAATACGGAAACACAAAATATTATCAAAAGTATGGGCGGAAAAGAAGTACACCGCAGCACAAGTGCGATTTGCGGCAGCGGCGGTACGGGGCAGTGCATAGAGTATAAAATGTAAAAGGTTAGGGCAAAGTTTAATTCAGGGTTCTTATCTGTCTTGCCGTACCATCCAGCGGGGAAACTTCTTCTCTAGACAAATCCGCCTGCCAGACGCCGCAGCTGAGCGTACGGCTGTGCAGCCGGCGGGCGTTGACACCGGTCTGGGCATGGGCATAACAGGTAACGCGGTAAATGTAATCCCCCTGCGGTTTGGCAACATAGAAGCGTTCACTGAGCAAAAAGACATAGCCTTTGGCGTTATAGGTTTTGTTTAAATTATAGAAATGCCTGTCAATGGCAATGCCCTCCTGCCGTTGTACCAGCTGTTGGGCGCGCCGCAGGGCGGCAGGGTCGTTGTAAGAAGCGGCCGCCGCCGCTTCTGCCTGCATGGTCCGTTTGTCGGCCAGGGCGGCATTGCGGCGCACCTGCAGCTGGCGGGCCTCTTTTTCAATCTGGGCCAGGCGCGCGGGGTCTTCCAGGGTTTCTTTTTTGAGTTTTACGGTGCCGTTGCGGCTGACGGCCCCGCGGGGGCTGACTTTTACGGAAGTGGTATTCAGCAAATTGGAATGGGACACCTTCAGCGTAATTTTCCCGGGCGTATATTTATCCGCCCGCCCATAATATTTTAAATTCCGTTCCACGTCTTTATTAAAATCCAGAGTTACTTCGTCTTTATCGCTGCGCCAGCAGCAGGCGTCTATGCATGTGTCGCGCAAGTCCAGCGCGGCTTCTGCATCGGCCGGCACGAAACGCAGGCGGAACTGGTAGCAGGAGTCAAACTGCTTACCGTCAAAGTCGGTTTTTTTGGCGGGGATGTCCAGCCAGGCCTTGGTGGTGGCCACGCCGGAATTGTTCAGCGGGGTATAGCAGCCGGCTGCCATGCAGAATAACATTGCCAAAATCAAAACTTTTTTCATACACTTAATTATAATAACTTTTCCTGTGGAACACACGGAAGGATGGAGGCGGATATGTTTGCCGATTGGTTAGAGCAGTATTTTGCCGCGTTGACGTTTTTATCCGATAAGTGGCGCGCAGTCGCAGCGGAGCTGGTCAGTGTGTTGATTTTTATTTTTGCCATTTATCTGACAGCCAAAATGTTTAAGGGGTTGGCTCATTTGTTCTGCAACAGCAAGTTTGTGGGTGCGCGTTTTCCGCGTTTGATGCAGGCCTTTCAGCACGCCCGCCTGTTAGGGACGACGGGTTATGTCATTTCCGCCATTGTGGCCGTCAATTTATACTCCGTGTTTGTTCCGACGCAGGGCGCCGTGCTGGGGGCGTTTATGTCGCGCACGGTGGGCATTTATGTAGTGCTGTGTTTTATGATGCTGGCGGCTGCCGTCCTGAATGTGTTGGACTATTTGTACGGGCGCAACCCCAATATGCCGCTGCGCGGTTTATTTCAGGTAGCCAAAGTGATTGTGTATCTGTTGGCGGCTTTGGTGGTGGTGTCTATTTTAATCAGCAAAAAACCCATGTATGTCATTACGGGCCTGTCCGCTGCCAGCGCGGTGTTTATGTTGATTTTCCAAGACCCGATAAAAGGTTTTGCCGCCGGCCTGCAGCTGACCAGCAACCGTCTGTTGCGGATAGGGGACTGGATTACCATGCCTTCGCACAATGCAGACGGCACGGTCATAGATATTTCGCTGACTACCGTGCGCGTGCAAAATTTTGACAATACCATTATCAGCGTGCCGGCGTATGACTTGGTGTCCAAACCTTTTCAAAACTGGAACGGCATGGTTCAAAGCGGGGCGCGCCGCATTAAGCGTGCTATTAATATTGATGTGGAAACCATTAAATTTTTGGACGCGGAACTGCTTAAACGCCTGCAGAAAATCCAGCTGATATCGGATTATTTAAAAGAAAAAATAAATGAAGTGCGAGCCTTTAACTCGCAGCATGATATCAAAGAAAGCATTTTAAACGGTCGGCACCTGACCAATGTGGGCACTTTCCGCGCATATGCGCTGGCCTATTTAAACAGCCTCTCTACCATAGACCACACCCAGACCTGCATGGTGCGCCAGCTGGATCCGACGACATCGGGCCTGCCGCTGGAAATATATTGTTTTACGGCAACGACCAATTGGGAAAAATACGAGAATATTCAGTCCGATGTCTTTGACCATCTGTATTCCGTCATGCCGGAATTTGACCTCTATCCGTTCCAGCAGCCCGCCGGGCGCAATGTCAGCATGACGGCACGTGTATTGCTGGCGCAGGGCAGGGGGCCTTCAGCGGCACCACGGGCATGAGGCCAACACCTTTTTGGATTGCGTCTTTGGAGTGACTGGGGCAGGCTTTCCCGTCCTGTTGGGGCTTTGGGCCGCTATGGGCACGTGAAAAGCCTGCCAATTGATACGGCGTTTTTTAACTTTGTCTGCGCGGCCGGAAATTTCTGGACAAATAGCGTTTTGTTTCCGTTTTCAGCTTGTGGCGCAGCCGCCATAACATATATAAATTGGGCAGGGTCATCAGCGTCATCATCAGCACTGTCAGCGCCCAGGTCAGCCGGGTTGTCAAACCGATTTGAAACGCATCCGGCGAAATGGTCCAGCCTAAAGAAAACGCTGTTCCCAGGCCGCTGCCGGCCAAAGCGCAGAGTACGTAAAATATGCGCCAGGCCCGGGCCCACTTCCCGCCTCCTAAAAATTGCAGGGCTTTTTCCCCGTAATAAGACCATCCGATCAGCGTGGTGAATGAAAAAATAATCAGGGAGAAAACCAATGCCGCCGTACCTACATAGGGCACAGTTTTGAAGGCGCTGTTGCACAGGTCGGCGGCGTATACATCGGGGTTGTGCCAGTCCCCGGCCAATACCACTACCACGCCGGATAATATACAAATCAGCACCGTCCAAAAAACCGAAGTGGCGGAAATAATGCCCATGCGTGTTACCCCGCGTGTTTTGGCCGCGCAGGCCGCTATGGCCGCGCTGCCCAGGCCGGCTTCGGTACACATGACGCCGCGGGATACGCCGCAGCTCATGGCGTTTACCGCTGCCATAAAAACGGCATAAACAGTGGCCCCCAGGGCTCCGCCCGCAGCTGCTTTGCCGGTAAAAGCGCCGGACACAATGGCCCACAATGCCTGCGGCAGCTGAGGCAAATGCAGCAGGATAACCGTCAGGGAAACCAGCACATATACCGTTCCCATGACGGGCACCAGCCATTCTGAATACGCTGCAATGCGTTTCACGCCGCCCACGGTAACGGTTGCCGTACATACGGCCACGAACAGCCCTACCCACCAGGGGTTAATCCGGTAACCTTCACGCAGGACATCGGCGATGGAATTGGCCTGCAACAGGGCTCCCGCCACCAGGGCCATACACAGGGTCCCAATAGCAAACACCGCGGCCAGCCATTTCATTTTCAGCACGCGCGTCATCACATACATGGGGCCCCCCACATATTCATGATCCCTCCGTACGCGGTATTTAACGGCGGCGGTGCATTCGCAGTATTTGACGGCAAAATTAAAAGCTCCCGCCACTGCCATCCAAAAAACCGCCCCGGGGCCGCCTTCGGCCACGGCGGTGGTAACCCCCAAAATGCTGCCCGTGCCCACCGTGGCCCCTATCATGACGGCCAGGGAGCCGAAACTGCTCACCGTGCCTTCCCCTCCGTCCGGGCTGACGGAAAGGGCTACGGCCTTAAGAGTGTATTTTTGAATGAATCCCAGCTGAAAGGTAAAGTATATGCCCAAGCCGAAAATAAGCAATATCATCGGCGGCCCCCAAATAAAATTATTGAGGGCATTGACGAAAGACAACAATGTTTCCATAGCGCTCCGGTTAGTTGGAATGGAAAAGAGTACAAAAAACATTGTAGCAAAAAACGGTTTCTGTGGGGGGCGGGCTTGCCGCGGCGGACAAAAAATGTTTAAAATAATGACATGCGGCGCCGTATAATTTATACAATATATGTACCCGATACGCCGTATGAAAAAGGAGAGCGGTTATGAAAAAACTTTTTTTGTTTGTTTTGCTGGGAGGGTTAATTGCCGGATGCGCTTCTTCATCGGAGCAGAAAGAGGCGTATTATAGCCAGTATGCGGATGAAACGTCCGCTTATGCCCCACAAACACAGGCAGACCAATATGCCAAATATCAAATCGTGGACCAGGAATTTGAAAATATGTCTGTTCCCAATGACGGTTATGACCGCGTGGCTCCGTATGAAGATCAGGTCAGCGGTTCTTCTTATATTCAGAGTACCGTCCGTAAATCCGATCGCAAACCTTCCCGCAATATGACCGTCTATAAAACCGTAGTGGACGGGGAAGGGAACATCCTGTCTTCGGCCATGCCGACGGAGATAACGGATCAGGAAGCCCTGCCGGATGAAGAAGGGGCGGATTTGGCGGAGGCTGCTAACTAATTTATGCTTGTACAGGGTACAGACACCGCTGCTTTGGAACAGGAAGCCCATAGACTCTATGGGCTTCTTGGTTCTGTTTCGCGGAACCAGGATGTGAAATGGACGTATGCGGACTGCCTGCAGGCCGCGCCTTATACCCTGCGTATTAACCAGGTAAAAAAAGAGAAAAATGCCGTTATTTTGGCCCATTCTTACACCGTGCCGGAACTGGTGTACGGCGTGGCCGATTTCAGCGGCGATTCCTATGCTTTAAGCCGTAAAGCCGAAGAAACCTCCGCAGATACCATCATTTTTGCCGGTGTGTGGTTTATGGCGGAAACGGCCAAAATTTTAAATCCTTCCAAACAGGTCATTATCCCCGCCGGCCGCGCCGGCTGTACGCTGGCAGACGGCATTACCGAAGAAGAAGTCCGCGCGCTTAAAGCTGCCCACCCGGGGGTGCCCGTTTTGTGTTACGTCAACAGCACTGCCGGCGTTAAAGCCGAAAGCGATATTTGCGTGACTTCCGGAAATGTGTTTGATATTGCGGCCAAACTGCCGCAGAAGGAATTGATTTTTGTGCCGGATTTGCTGATGGCGCAGAATTTGGAAATAGAACTCAGCCGCCGCGGTGCGCCTAAAAAAATTATTGCTTCCGGTGCGTCCTGCTGTGTGCACGATAAATATACGCCCGATGATGTGGCTTCCCTGCGCCGCAAACACCCGGGCATCAAAGTGTTGGCGCACCCCGAGTGCCGTCCCGATGTCTGTGCGGCGGCCGATTATGTGGGCAGTACCAAGGGCATGCAGGACTATGTGGCCGCTTCGCCGGACAAACTGTTCGGTTTGCTGACGGAGTTTGGTTTGGTCAACCGCCTGGAAGCGGAATATAGGGACAAAACGTTTATCTGGCCTTTCGGCGTATGTGCGTATATGAAGAAAAATACGCTGATAAACACGTTGCAGGCTTTGGTCAACCCGCGCCCGGAACAGATTGTGCAATTATCTGATGAAGTAATCTCCCGTGCGCGCAAATCCCTGCAAAATATGTTTGAGATGACAAAATGATTACCGATAAAATTATACAGCTGGCTTTGGAAGAAGATTTGGGACTGGGGGATATTACCTCCGACAATATTTTTACCCCGCAGGACCGCGCCCGCGCCGTGGTGAAAGCTAAGGAAGATTTGGTGCTTTGCGGCATGGACGTGGCGCGCCAGGTGTTTTGGCTGGTGGACGAAGAGTTAATTTTTAAACCTCTGAAACAGGACGGGGACGCTGTGAAAAAAGGCGAAACCGTGCTGGAGCTGGAAGGACGGACGTTAAGCATTTTAAAAGGCGAACGTACCGCGCTGAATTTTATGCAGCGCATGAGCGGCATCGCCACGGCCAGCCGCCGTTATGCCGATATGGCCAAACCCTACGGCGTTATGATTGTGGATACGCGCAAAACCCAGCCCGCCATGCGGCGTTTGGATAAATATGCCGTACGCTGCGGCGGCGCGCGCAATCACCGCATGTCTTTGTCCGACAGCGTGATGATTAAAGACAATCATATTGCCGCCGCCGGCTCTATCGCCGCTGCAGTGGCGCGCATTAAAGCGGCCATAGGCCATACCCCCAAAATTGAAGTGGAAACCGCAACGCTGGACGAAGTGCGCCAGGCCCTGGAAGCCAAGGCCGATATTATTATGCTGGACAATATGACCCCCGCCCAGGCCGCCGAAGCGGTCAAACTGGTGGCGGGCCGTGCCATTGTGGAAGTATCCGGCGGGGTAAACGAAACGAACCTGGCGGCTTACTGCGAGGCCAAGCCGGATGTGATTTCCAGCGGCGCGCTGACGCATTCCGTGCCGTCCAAAGATTTAAGCCTGAAAATAACCCAATATCTGAAGTAGCCGTATCAGCGGCCCGAGGAGCAGATAACATGAATTATGAAAAGTTGTATTCCGAAACGGCCAGCACCGTCAAGGCTTCGGCCATACGCGAATTGCTGAAAATTACCGCCCGTCCGGAAATTATTTCTTTTGCGGGGGGACTGCCTGATCCGACTCTTTTCCCGTCTGATACCGTGGCGGATATTTTATATAACGTGGTGAAAACTTCGCCGCGTGAGGCGTTGCAGTACGGCACGACGGAAGGACAGATGGCGCTGAAAACGCAGCTGGTAAAACTGTTAAAGGAAACCGAAGATATTGACGCCGCTCCGGAGCAGCTGCTGGTGGTGTCAGCCTCCCAGCAGGCGCTGGATATGACCGCGCGCGTGTTTTTAAACCGCGGCGACGCCATTATTACCGCTTCTCCCACCTATTTGGGGGCCCTGCAGGCGTTTGAAGCGTCCGGAGCCGACGTGTTCGGCGCAGACAGCGACGATTTCGGCGTAACGGTGGAAGGCGTGGAAAAACGCCTGAAGGAGTTGCAGGCCGCCGGCCGGAAATGCAAATTTATGTATATGGTGCCCGATTTTCAAAATCCCAGCGGTACGACCATTCCGCAGGAGCGGCGTGTAAAAATCCTGGAACTGGCCGAAAAGTATGGTACGCTGGTAGTGGAAGATTCCCCGTACCGCCAGGTGCGCTTTGAAGGCACTGCCCCGCAGACTTTTTATAAGCTGGACGGCGGGCGCGGCAACGTGATTACGCTGTTTACGTTTTCCAAAGTATTTGTGCCGGGTTTCCGTCTGGGTTATGTGTTGGCTCCGGCGGAGATTATTCAAAAGTATGTGGTACTCAAACAGGCCATGGACTTGTGCACTTCTCCCATTTTGCAGCTGGCCACGGCGCAATATCTCAAAGACGGATATTTGATGAAGCATGTGGCCGAAGTGGTGGAAGTATACCGCCAAAAACGCGACGCCATGCTGAAAATGCTCCAAAAGTATATGCCGCAGGGCGTAAAATGGACGCGGCCGGAAGGCGGGCTTTTTCTGTGGGTGACACTGCCGGAAAAAATAGACACCACGGAAATGTTAAAAACCGCGCTGGAACAGCAGGTGGCCTATGTGGCGGGGGTGGATTTTTATCCGCCGCGCGACGCCCGCCGCAACGATATGCGCCTAAACTTCTCTTTCTCCACCTTTGAGCAGATAGAGGAGGGCGTTAAACGCCTGGCGGCCACCATTAAAAAATGTTTGCAATAAAATAAGCCGTAAAAATCCCCGCTTTTCGGCGGGGATTTTTTGTATCTGTTGAAGCTTCCGGTCTTTGCCGGGGAATATTTTTAGGGATTATGCGTCACGCGTCAGCGTAATGTCATGCTCCACTTTTACATGGCGCGCTACCAAACAGCGTTTGGCCACTTCTATGAGGGCATTCTCGTATTTTTCGGGAAAGCCGGCCGGTACGTGAATGACCACGTTTATTTTATCAATAACATATTCATTGATGTTCCACACGGGGTCCAACGTCAGATAGACGTTTTCCGGCAGGGCGTGCTGTTTAAGGAAATTAAGCACAAATACGCCGCTGCAGCTGCCCAGCGAGGCCAAAAACAAATCAATCGGCGTAGGGGCGGATCCGTCCCCGCCCTGTTCTTTGGGCTGGTCAGTCCATACGTCAAAGTCTTTGACGCGGACTTTCACCTTTTTATTTCCTTCAAAGGTAATTTTCATTTCGGCTCCTTATGGATAAACGGCGGAAAAATAAACGGCTCATTATCAGTATACTTATTTTTTCGTAAATTTCAACGGGGAAAATATACTTTCTCGCCGGTCATCGGAAAACAAAAAACCCGCGCCGGAGCGCGGGTTTTTTCAGTCCAAATGTTTGATGCGTGTTTTGTATTTTTCGGCCAGTTGGGTGTTGTATTCGTCATTGCCTGCGGCATTGCTGCTGCGGTATACGGGCGGAGGTACTCCTTTGGCGGCCAAAATTTCCGCCGCCTGATAAAGTACGCCGTGCAGCACCGCACAGGCACCGATGGTGGATATGGGGGCCAGCTCCAATTCGCCCAGCGTCAGGCAGGTTTCGTTTTTAGAGGCGCAGTTGTCCAGCACGATGTCGGCCGCGTCTTTGAGCATCAGGCCGCTGGAATGGCGGCTTTTGCTTTGGGCATGGGCCGAAGCGGCCGTGACGGCGACGGTCAGTACGCCCTTTTCTTTGGCATACAGTACCGCGTCCACGCCGGCGGGGTTGCGGCCGGAGTTGGAAAATACAAAAAGCACATCACCCGGGCGCAGGTCATGGCGTTTGAAAATAACGAGGGAATACCCTTCCAGGCGTTCCAAATCCGTGCCCGTATGCGCCCCCAGCTGGAACATTAACCCAGGATCCAATATGGCGTTGACGGCGGCAAAACAACCGCTGCGGTGAAACGGCTCCAGCGCGGCGCTGCCGCTGTGCCCGCAGCCGAAAGTATGAATAATGCCGCCTTTTTCCAGGCAGTCCGCCACGGCCTGTGCCGCACGCTGCATGGCGGCCTGCTGGGTGCTTTCTATACGCTCCAGCAGGCGGATGATTTCGTTAAAATACGGATATTTGAATGTTTTTTCCATGTTTTTATTATAGCAAGTACAGTGCTTTTTGCTACAATAAGGCATGAATTTCTTTCATGTGATGCGTCAAATTGCTTTCTTGTTGCTTGCGTTATGCCTGTGCGCTTGTTCTACTTCTTCCATACAAGAACGCCGGGCTATGCATTCCATTGAAACCCACCAAACCGCTCCGCAGAAGGCTTTTCTGTGGAAAGATGATATTTATATTAAATATGTCTATGACGGTACGCCTTTTTATTTTACTGCGCCGGTTGTGCCGGCAGAAGAAAAGGCCGGGCCGTATTCCTTATTAAAACCCAAGCGGGCGTCCGAATCGGACCGCTATGCGCAAGCCCCCCGTGTCGTGCTGGTGGGCAAAGAGTGGGGGGAAGTGGTTAAGGAAGTCATTTTGTCTCTGGTGCCGCAGCGCAGCGGGCAGGGACGTATTTTATTTATAGGGACCTATGAAACCGTATTGTATAAACGTGCAGACGGCACAACTGATTTGGCGGAATTAGCCGATGCTCCGGCAAATGTGCAGATTATAGGCAGGGTAGAGGCGCAGGAATTTAACCGCCTGCTTTTTGAAAATTTGAAAACCCAAATAGAGGCCTCCGGCGCGCCCTATACGCGTTTTTTGCTCCGGCTGGACAGCGTCCCGCTGACGCCGTTTATGTATGTGGATATTGAAAACGGGCTGATGACCCCGCTGCAGCTGCCGCCTTATTATGAGCTGGAAAAAGAAATGTCCAGCCTGGGGTTTTCCACGTCTTTTATCTGGTCTTTTTTTGTAAAAAGTCATGTGTTTGGAATTATCAAAGCCCCGTTTACCTCTTCGTTCCGGCTGCTGTCTTTGGGGGGCGCTTCCCTTTACACGGCTTTGCCTCCCAGGTACGGGGATTTGAAGGAGGTGCCGCCGCTGAATATTTCCGGCAAAGAAATGGATTTAACGGAATTTAATACATGGCTGGACAAGAATATCAGCCGGCAGAATTATAAGGCTTCCGTGCAGCTGCTTATAGACGGAGAAGAATTTTTCCCTCATTTTATTTTGGCCGCCCAGCGCGCCAGGCATTCCATTTTTACGCGCGTATATATCTTTGGCACCGATCCGTATGGCATTAAAATTGCCGACCTTCTTAAGGCCCGTGCCGCCGAAGGGCTGGACGTGCGTGTGCTGACCGACGAATTAAACACCGTGCTTAATTTTACCAAACAGCCGGAGCTGAACTATCCGCCTGATTTCGTCATGCCAAAAAACATCAAAAGCTATATCCGCAAAGATTCCCGTGCCAAAGCACGCACGCATTACAATACTTGGGCGACTTTTGACCATACCAAAGTGTATTTGGTTGACCGTGAGCTGGCTTATACGGGCGGAATGAACATCGGGGAAGAGTACCGCTATACCTGGCATGACATGATGGTGGCGCTGCGCGGGCCGGTGGTGGGGCAGTTGGTAAAAAACTTTTATGAAGCGTGGTCTTTTAACGGCTGGGGCGGGGACTTTGCCGCCGCATACCGTCAGATTTTCAGCAAAAAACAGCGCAAAGCCAACCGCGAAGAGCCCGGTATGGTGGATGTGCGCCTGCTCTACACCAAACCCTCCCAGGCGGAGATTTTCTTTGCGCAGCTGGAGGCCATTAAACGCGCCAAGCGGCGCATTTATATAGAAAATGCCTATTTTTCCGATGACCGTATAGTGGGAGAGCTGATTAAAGCGCGCGGCCGCGGGGTGGACGTGCGCGTAATTTTACCAGGGGAAAATGATGTGGGTATTATGGATAAAAACAATCAAATCATGGCCAATAAACTCTGGCGCAACGGCGTGCGCGTATATTTTTATAAAGGCATGACGCATGTCAAAGCCGCATTGTATGACGGGTGGGCGGTGGTAGGGTCGGCTAATTTTGACAAGATGAGTCTGTTTGTAAATCAGGAAATGAGTTTGGGTATTTCCGATCCGGCTTTTGTGGCAGAACTGGAAGAAAGGTTATTTGAAAAAGATTTTGCCAATTCGGAAGAAATGACCAAAGAGCGTGATGTGGCTTGGACGGGCTTTATCGTGGGAGCATTAACCAACCAGCTGTAAGATTAAAACCAGCGGGATTTGTCTTGTCTAAATACCGGCACGGGCCCGTTTTGATAGGGGTCATAACGGTGAATGTTGCAGCCGTATTCCGTCAGGGAAATAATTTGCCCCCGCTTATTCCACACGATAAGAGATATTCCTTCAAACTCTTCGCTTTGTCCGTTTTGCAGTCGGTTTTTAAAGTGCCACTGCACCGCGGTTTGGCTGCCTTGGTGAAAAAATTGCTTGATGTCCCATTGCAGCACTTTGCCGCGCGTGTTCCATTCGTCAAACCAGTGCTTTATTTTATCTGCGCCGCGGTATTGCGGGCCCCAGCTTTCGGTATATACGGCCTGCGGGGCAAATAAGCGGGATATGCCCAAATCTTTCCCCTTTAGCCACATGGCAAACCAGCGGCGCAGGGCCTTTTCTTTTTCCTGCCTGTTCATTTGACCAGCGGCTCCAGCGTGCGTTTGTATCCGTCTGTTTTAACCACTTTGGCCTTAAAAATACGGCCCGGGGCCACGGGGCGGGTAAAAGTTACCTGTCCGTCAATATCCGGCGCGTCTTTGTATGTGCGGCCGAAAGTTTCCCCATCGGAAATGGCCTCCAGCGTGCTGCCCAGCAGGCGTTTGTTAATGCGGTCTATGACGCGGCTTTGGGCTTCTTCCAGCCGCAGGCGGCGCTCCCGTTTGAGCTCGGGGCTGACCTGATCCGGCAGGGAATAGGCGGCGGTGCCTTCTTCGCGGAAATATTCAAACACGCCCATATTGTCAAATTCGTATTCGTTGACAAAATCCAGCAGTTCTTTGAAATCTTCTTCCGTTTCTCCCGGGAAACCCACAATGAAATTGGTGCGCAGGGAAATATCTTTCACGCGCTTTTTAAGCATATCCAGCGTGCGGCGTATTTGCGCGGCATCGCAGTGGCGGTTCATGCGTTTTAATACGGGGTCGGCGATGTGTTGCAGGGGAATATCCAGGTAATGGAAAATGCGCGGCGTGGAAGCCATCAGTTCGGCCAGCTGCGGCGTTACGCGGTGCGGATAGCCGTACATAATGCGCAGGCGCTTAATGCGGCGGTTGTCCAGTAACTTTTCCAGCAGTTCGCTCAAACAGGCCTTGCCGTACAAATCCTGACCGTAAGAGGTGGTGTCCTGGGCGATGAGTGAAATTTCTTTTACGCCGTTTTGCGCCATCAGGTCCGCCTCGCGCAGGATATCTTCCATGGGTTTGGAGCGGTACGGTCCGCGCAAAAAAGGAATGGTGCAGTAAGCACAGCGGTTGTTGCAGCCGTCGGCCACTTTTAAATAGGCCGTGTGCGGCGCGGTCAGGCTCATTTTGTATTCCGGCAAATATAGGGTTTTGGGCAGGGGGGACAAAAGCAGGCCGCTTTGGCGCAGGGTGTCTTCTATTTTTTCCTGTCCGGCTATGGAAAACACCAAATCCACCTGCGGAAATTCTTTTAAAATCTGTTCCTTGTATCGTTCCACCAGGCAGCCCGTTACGGCCACGCGGCCGACCAGGCCCTGTTTTTTCAGTTCCAGCGCGTCGGCAATAGCCTGGTGCGCTTCGTCCACCGCCGAAGCGATAAATGCACAGGTATTGATAATCAGTACGTCCGCCCCCTCGGGGGAGAGCAAAAGTTCATGCCCTTTGCCGATCAGGCGGGCGGAAAACTCCTCGCTGTTGGTTAAATTTTTGGGGCAGCCCAGGCTGACAAGGGAAAATTTCATATCTATATTCTAGCAGTTTTGGCCGCCGAGCAGCGTTTAAACGGCCAGATCTTCGTGCTTGGCGGGCGGTTCGGGTTCTTCGTCCTCGTCGGTTTGGTTCAGCAATGCCATACCGAAGGTGATGACGCCCACGCGGCCTATCAGCATAGCTGCGATGATAATCAGTTTGCCCAGCGGGCTTAACTGTCCGCTTACACCGGAACTGATACCCGCCGTGGCCAGCGCGGCGGTGGCTTCAAACAGCAAATCCAAAAACGGCAGGCTTTCCGTCCACACCAGCAAAAACAGCGTTACAAACAGCAGGAAAATATAAAAGATAAAACTGGACGTGGCAATGTACAGGCGGTAAGTGGGTATTTCTTTGCCCAAAAATGTAATCTGTTTGCGGCCCTGCAAGTGGCTGGATACGATAGCCAGCAAGCAGGTGGCGGCTGTGGTTTTGATACCGCCTCCCGTACCGGAAGGAGAGCCCCCTACGGACATTAACGCCATCAACACCATCAACGCGCCGGCCGACAGGGCCGAAAGCGGCACGGTGTTAAATCCCGCCGTCGTCATGGCCGATGTGGCCTGAAAGGCCGCCTGCGCCGCCGTCAGGTGCGGATTGGTAATCAGAATAAAAAAAGTAGCCATCAGCAAAGCGCCCAGCGTAAACACCACGATGATTTTGCTGGTGTAGGAAATTTCTTTGGTGCGGCGCACCAGCCAGTTAAACATATCCGTCACCACGATAAAACCCATGGCGCCCGCCAGCGAAAGCACGGAAATGACAATGTTAATGGTTTTGCTGTCGGCAAAAGACACCAGATTGTCCGGAAACAGCGTAATGCCCGCCGTGCAAAAGGCCGATACGCTGTGGAAAATGCCGTACCATACCGCTTCGGCCGCGCCGTATCCGTGGCGGTGGAAATAGTTGTATAAAAACGCCGCGCCGATTAATTCGGCAATAAACGTAAAAATAATGGCCGTGCGCAAAAAGTCCTGCAGGCGTACGGTGCGCGGCAGGGCAAACTCCGTATTTAAGACTTCTTTATGGCGCGGGCGCAGGCGACGCGAAAAAGACAGGTAGAGAAAGGAGGACATCGTCATATATCCGATACCGCCCGCCTGCACCAGAAGCAAGATGACCAGTTTTCCCAAAAACGTGTAAGATTCTGCGAAATTGACGCTGTTGAGCCCCGCGGTGGACATGGCCGAAGCAGCCGTGAAAAGGTTGTCCAGCAGGCTCACCTGCCCGTTGTCCATAAACGGCAGGGACAGGGCCAGCCAGCCCAGCAGGGTGTATAAAATCATGCCCTGCAGAATATTTTGCGACGGGGAGAGGCGCAATACAAACATGGCGTATTTGCGCAGGGCCGTGTGAATAAATTGGCGGGCGGACTCCCATACATTCCGCCACGAAAAATTTTTAAACATATTTTATTGTAGCAAGTTTGCCCGCCGGAAAAGCTATCTGTCGGGCGGGATACGCCAGGAAAAATAAACCCGTACGGGGCAGGGAAAGAAAGACGTCCGGCCGTCCCGCCCGTCCGCCGGACTTCCTTGCCCGCTATAAAAAACCCCGCCGGAAGGCGGGGTATATTTTTACTCCGCGTCCACGCTGAACTTAATGGCCGGATTTAAACTTTTATGCACGGGGCAGAGGTTGACTACGCCCAGGTAGCGTTTGCGCATTTCTTCATTGGTGCCCTGCGGGAAGGTAATGTGCAGGTGCACTTCTTCCAGCCCGCCGGCATTGGGGCCGAAAACGGATGAAAGCGCAATTTTGGTGCCGTCCATATTATGCCCGTATTTTTGCGCCACCACGCTCATCATGGTCAGCGTGCAGGCGCCCAGTGCGGCCACCAGCATTTCGCCCGGGGTCATGTGTTCGTGTTTATCATTGTGTTCGGTGTGCAGCGTATCTTTAACGCCGTCTTTGCTCATGCTTACGCAGGTATCCCCCGTGTAAGTGCATACGATTTCATTTGCCATAAATCCTCCTTAATGAATGTGCACGGTTGTTTTAACGTCCGCGCGTAAAGTTTGGTGTACGGGGCAGGCCTTTACCGCGCCCGCGTAACGCTCTTTCATTTCTTGGGTAAAGTGCGCGGGAAAAGTGATATTTAAAATAAACTCGCCTACACGGCGCGGACTTTCCGCCATGACTTTGTCTATTTCTATGCGGGTTCCCGTCAGGTCATCCCCGGTGCGCGCGGCCATTTTACCCATAATAGTCAGCACGCAGGACGCAAAGGCCGAGGCCAGCAAATCGGTGGGGGAAAACAAACGCCCCTTCCCGCCGTTGTCGGGTGGAAGATCGGTGCGGATTTTTTCGCCCGTGGGGCCGTGGGTCAATTCTGTCTGCCCGTCGCCCAGGTAAACGGATGTAATTTTGGTCATAAAGCCTCCCGTTTTTCACAGTCTATCTTTTTGCACGCGGCGGCGGCAAGCAGAAAAAAAGAACTATAAAAAGCGAAAGAAATATTAAGCGGCTTTCTTTCCGGCCTTGCGCGCGGCGGCTTTTTTATATTTTTCTCCCCATTGGGCCATTACTTCTATGACCGGCAGGAGGGAGTGCCCTGTAGGGGTCAGGCTGTATTCCACGCGCGGGGGGACTTCCGCATATACTTTGCGCAGGACCAAGCCGTCGGATTCCATATCACGCAGGTTTTGCGTCAGCACTTTTTGGCTGATGCCGCTGACGGAAGCGCGCAGCTGGCCAAAGCGGCGTGTGCCGTCCATTAAATCGCGCAAAATCAACAGTTTCCACTTGTTTCCGATTAATTCTACCGTTGTGGCGACGGGGCAGGGGGGGAAAGGTTTGTGTGGCATAATTTCTCCGTTTCAGGCCGTGCGGCGCAGCCAATAGTTACCAAAAGGTGCTTATATAATAAAAAAGTGCCTACTTTACAAATGACGCTTACAATTTTTATTATACTATAAAATTCATTTACAGGAGGCTCCTATGAGCAAAGAATTGCAAACTCTCGCCCAAGGCGAAAATTTCAAAGCTGTCAACGCCGGCCCGTGGGCGGAAATTGCGCAGTATGTAACGGGCCCGTTCCAGGGAAAAGTGTTTTTGAAAGAGGCGCTGGGCACCACCGGAAGTGAAATTTCTTTCGGCTCCATGCCCGAAGGGGCTGCCGTGCCGTTTTTCCACACGCACAAAGAAAATGAAGAAGTTTATATCGTGCTGCAGGGCCAGGGGCAAATGCAGATTGACGGGGAAGTGTTTGATATCAAAGAAGGCTCCGTCGTGCGCGTCAGCCCCAAAGGCGTGCGCAATATCAAAGCCGGCAAAGGCGGACTGGTGTTTATGTGCATGCAGGCCAAAGCCGGCTCCCTGCGGGAATGGACGGGAGACGATGCCGCGTCCGCTGAAGCGCAAGCCAAGTGGAAATAATCTGTCCGCTTTTTCCACGATTCCCGCGCTATATCCGCGGGGATATTTATGGAGAGTTCTGCAAAACACCCCGGGGTTAAACTCCGGGGTGTTTCATAAATAGTTCTTATCATAATTTCTGAGTGGAAAGCCGGGCTGTTTAATGATAAAAAAACTGCCAAATTTACAATTAATTGGCAGTAAATTTGGCAGTATCCCTTCTTAAAATGCTCCCCGAGTAGGACTCGAACCTACAACCTACCGGTTAACAGCCGGTCGCTCCACCATTGAGCTATCGGGGAATAAATCGTGTTTACTTCCGACCTATTTATTTTACCTAAAAAAAAATACTTTGTAAATAGTTCATTTTTCCGTCGGGAAAAATTATTTGGTTTGCGGCAGGTGCGCCGTGCGCCGCACCCGCGTTCCCGCTTTGTATTCCAAAAGAGCTTGTTGTTTCTTTTTGATTTTTTCTTCCGGCGGCAGCGGTGTTTTGCCGGAGGTGGCGGCCCAAAAGTCTTTGTCTTTGCGCCGTGTTATGCTCCAAATCACTAGCCCCGCAAACACCAGCGCGATAAACGCCAGCGTGACGTGCAGGCCTGCGCCGTGCATCAGCAAGGCAATCAGCAGTACGCAGACGCTTTCCACCGTGTAAGAGGCCGTACCGAAAAGCCCCAGTATTTTACCGCGCACATTTTCCGGCGCGCGCAGCAAAATCAGGGTGGATATCATGGCGGAAAACGCCCCGAAAGGCATACCGCACAACACCGTGGCCGCCAGCACCAACGGCTTGGGCAAATTAAAGTACAGCACTAAAACAGACAGCAAATAAGCGGCATAGTTGGCCGTCAGCAAGGTAAAAAATTTAAATTTTCTGGCGGCCTGGGCAAAACGCACCGCCCCCAGAAAAGCACCCAGCCCGAAGGAGGCGCCTAACAATCCCAGATACACCGTACCGTATCCGTAATGATAAATATATCCGGGCACAAGCAGCAGCTCCCAGGACTGCCCCAAAATAAAGAAGGGCATGGTAAATAAAATGCTTTGGCGCAGGATATCGTCTTTACGCAGTAAATCGCGGGCGTGGCGGAAAGTGGTGGGGTTGGGCTGCGTGCGTTTATTGCGGCGGCTGTAAATTCGGACACTTAACAGAACAATCATCAAACACATCGCCGCCACGGCCAGCCAGGAGGCAAACAGTCCCGCCACTGCAATCAAAACGCCGCCCAACAGCGGCCCGAATACGGCCATAAACCCGTCCAGCGCTTCCACCACTCCCGTCGTGCGCGAAAGCGGCACTTCGGCATAGCGGGAGAATGTGGGCGCCAGTGCGGTGCGCGCCAGCTGGCCGGGCGCGTCAAAAAAAGAACTCAAAAAAATCAACAGACCGATCAGCCAGGGATAATCTATTCCCCGCCAAATCAAAATGGGAATCAGCCCCAGCAGGATAAACTGAATCAGTTCACAGGCCAGCATGGTTTTGGAGCGGCCCAGTTTATCTATAATCTGCCCGCCGAAAAGCGAAGAAAAAATATTGGGCAGCAAAGAGCAAAACGCGATAAACCCCGTCCATAACAAACTGCCGGTGGTACTCAAAACGTACCACGGGAGCAGCAACTGCATGAACTGGTTGACCAAAGACGAAGTCCCCTCGGCCGTCCAAAGTAGCCGAAGCGGCGTTTTGCTGTCTGCACGTCGTGATATAAGCAGCATTGTTTCCCCTGGAGAAATTATATAAAATGGGGGGACAGAAGGGGGAAAGTATGGCAGAGTATAAAGATTATTACAAAATTTTGGGCGTGAGCAAAAACGCCACGGACGCCGAAATTAAAAAAGCGTTCAAAACGGCCGCGCGCAAGTACCATCCGGACCTGCATCCGGAAAGCGAAAAAGCGGCCATGACCGAAAAATTTAAAGACGTAAACGAGGCCTACGCCGTATTGTCGGACAAACAGAAACGCGCCATCTATGACCAGGTGGGGCAGGAAGGCTACCAAAATTACGCGCGCGGCGGGGGTGCGTCCGGCGGCCGTACCCGCTCTTATGCCGGAGGCAATCCGTTCGGCGGAGCTTATCAGCAGTACGGTGGCGGCAACGGCAACACCTATTATAATTTCAGTTCCAGCGGCGGCGGAGATTTCGGCGGGGCCGACTTTAGCGATTTCTTCCAAAGTATTTTTGGCGGTATGGGCGGCGGCTTCGGCGGGTTTTCCGGCTTTGGCGGCGGCCGCGGCGCGGGCGCTTCCCAGCGCAGCGGAGATATGGAAGCGGAACTGGCGCTAAACCTGGAGGACGCCCACCGCGGCGGTCCCATGCAGCTGACTTTGCCCGGCGGACGCAATGTAACGGTGAAACTTCCCGCCGGCGTGGGGGAAGGCAAACGCATCAAACTCAAAGGATTGGGCAATCCGACTTCACGCGGGAACGGGGATTTGTATTTAACCATTAAAATCCGCCCGCATTTAACCTACCGCTTGGAAGGCGACGACTTGCATGTGCCCGTTACGCTGATGCCGTGGACGGCCGCGCTGGGCGGCACCATTTACGTGCCGACGCTGGACGGGCCCGTCAAAGTCAAAGTGCCGGCCGGTACACACAACGGTAAGAAACTTAAACTCAGCGGAAAAGGCTTAAACAGCAAAGGCAGCCTGTACGTTACGCTGACCATAGACGTGCCGCGCACGCTGACCAAAGAGCAAAAAGACCTGTTTGCGCGCTTGGCGCAAATCAGTTAGTTTTTGCCGCGCGCCACGAATATCTGCCCGCGTTTTGTAACGCGGGCGTTTTTTGTAAAAACAGCCCTCCGGAGAGGCCAGACGTGCAAGGCTGCATTCCGGCGCAAGGGCTGTGTGGCGGTACCCCGGCCCGTAGTAAAAAATGGGGTCATTCCCGAGAGGTGGCAGTCGGGAATCTTCCAATGGAAAAGTGGTTGTTTTATTTTTATAAAACAGCATTCCAAAGGAAAATCCCCGAGCCCTGCGGGCCGCCACATTCGGGGATGACACTAATTTATTTTTTTATGGCCATTGATAAAGTCATCCTGCACTCATCCATTAAGTCATCCTGAACTTGTTTCAGGAGCCCCACCTTATGAAAGCGAAAGCGGTGTAGATGCCGAAACAAGTTTGGCATGAGTCCATCAAAAAAGCTGCCGTGGCCGTTGAGGTGTTTTTTTATTGGTATTTTTTGTCGTTTAATTGCTGAGCCTTGACCCGTTTTTTTTTTTTGATACACTTTTCGCATGAAGAATAAGAAAAATGCCGCATTTACGCTAATAGAGCTGTTAGTGGTTGTTTTAATTATCGGTATACTGGCTGCCATAGCCCTGCCGCAGTATCAAAAAGCGGTGGCGAAAGCCAAAGCCGCCGAAGCAGTGACGCTGTTCCGCAGTTTGGCCGACGCGGAGCAGCGGTATTACCTGGCCAACGGGCATTATAACCGCTCTTTGGATAATTTGGATATTCAGGTGCCCAATTTAGGAGGAAACGGAGGATACGGATATAATAATTTTAAAGGCAAATATATGCAGTTTTATGTGGAAGGCGGTATTACCGCTACCAACAAATTGCAAGGCAAAGCCTACCCGTTAAATGCCACCTATACCAATAAACAGTTTGCCATTCTGATGACGTTGACCACTCCTCCGCAGGCAAAAATGACGGTTTGGTGTACGGATAATTATGGGCCAAATTACGGTTTCGGTCAGGAGGGGTGGTCTAATTTTGATCCATCGGCAGAAGCATCGGCCCTCTGCCAGGGGATCAGCGGAAACAGAAACGGACTGATGTTTGAAAAATAATTTATTTTCCAAATTTTTTTAACTGGGCGGCTTGGGCCGCCTTTATTTTTTCCAGGAAGGCGGCCTGGATGGAAAGTTTTTGGTTCAGCGGGGCGGTTTTCTGGTGGCAAATGGCTATGGCCACGGCATCGGCCACGTCGTCGGGCTCCGGTTTTTTGTCCAGGTTCAGCGTCAGCTGTACCATGCGCTGCACCTGTTTTTTGTCCGCCGCGCCCGTGCCGCACAAAATCATTTTCACGCGTTTGGGCGGATAAAAGAAAATGGTTTTACCCGCCTGCTCGCAGGCCAAAATAATTACGCCGCGCGTCATGACGGTGTTAGCCATGGTGATGGCGCGCTTTAGGAAAAAGTTTTGCTCCATGGCCACCTGCGCGGGGCGGTACTCGGCCAGGATTTTGTGCATCTGTTGGTAAATATAATCCAGGCGTTTGGGCAAATCCTGCCCGGCGGCGGTGTGGATCAGCCCGCACGCCACCAGCGACAGTGCCCCGCTTTGCCCGCGGCGCACCACGGCCCAGCCGGTGCGGTCCAGGCCCGGGTCTATGCCCAACACGGTGGAATTTTCAGCAGTCATACAGTTATTGTAAAAAAAACGCCCGCCTGAGGTAAAGGCGGGCGTTTTGGGTGAAGGAAAATTATTTGTCCAGCTTGGCCATAATATCGTCGGGGATATTATAGTTGGAATAGACGTTTTTGGTATCGTCGTGATCGTCCAAATCTTCCATCATCTTCAGCAGCGATTCGGCCACATGCTCGTCGGTAATATTTACTTCCGTATCGGGCAGCATGGTCAGCTCGGCCGATTCGGGCGTAACGCCTTTGGCTTCAATGGCTTTTTTGACGGCTTCAAAGGTGGCGTCCGGCGCGGTGATGACTTCATAAGCATCGCCTTCCGTGCGCACGTCTTCGGCTCCGGCTTCCAGCGCCACGTTCATCAGGTCGTCTTCGCTGATGGCGTCTTTGTTGACCACAATCAGCCCTTTGCTTTTAAACATATAAGACACACAGCCGGACGTGCCGATGGAGCCGCCGCGGCTGGTGAAAATTTTGCGGATTTCCGCAAAGGTGCGGTTTTTGTTGTCCGTGGTGCATTCCACAATGACCGCCGTGGAACCCGGGCCGTAACCTTCATACGTGATTTCTTCGTAAGACACGCCGGGCAGCTGGCCGGTGCCTTTCATGATGGCGCGTTTGACGTTATCGGAAGGCATGTTGGCCGCGCGAGCGTCGTCCATGGCTTTGCGCAGACGGGGGTTCTGGTCGGGATTGCCGCCGCTCATTTTGGCGGCGATGGTGATTTCTCTTAAAATTTTGGTAAATACTTTGCCTTTTTTGGCGTCAACGAGGGCCTTTTTGTGTTTAATACCGGCCCAGTGCGAATGTCCACCCATGGGTTTACTCCTTGAACTGCAAGATTAGATATTTTCATTTTAGCAAATTTTCCGCCTGCCGGTTAAATGCGTCCGTCCGGCCGATTATGTACAATAGCTGTATGGCTGATTTTTCCGCGATGTTGCAGACTTTGCAGGACGTCTCCGACCCCGTGCGGGCCGAAGGCCAAAAACGCTTTTTCAAAACGGGCCCGGGCCAATATGGGGAAGGCGATAAATTCCTGGGTATTGCCGTGCCGCAGACGCGTGCCCTGGCCAAACGCTTTGCCATGCAGGCCGCGCCGGCAGATGTGAAATGTTTGCTGAAAAGTCCCTGGCATGAAGCGCGCCTGCTGGGTGTATTGATTTTGGTGGAGCGGTTTGAAAAGGCCCCCAATGAATCTGTACGCAAACGGATTTTTGATTTTTATACGGCGCATTTAGTCTGCTGCAATAACTGGGATTTAATAGATTTATCCTGCTATAAAATTATCGGCGCTTACCTATATAATAAAAAGGACCGCTCGCTGCTGCGTCGGCTGGCGTGCTCGTCTGACTTATGGCAGCAGCGGGCCGCCGTCGTCAGTACGATGTATATGGTCAAGCGCGGGGATTTTGGGCTGACCCTGGAACTGGCGGAAAAATTTTGCACGCACCCGCATGATTTAATGCATAAAGCCTGCGGCTGGCTGCTGCGCGAAGTGGGCAAAAAAGACAAAGCCGTCCTGTGTGCGTTTTTGGACAGGCATGCGGCGCATATGCCGCGCACCATGCTGCGCTACGCTGTGGAGCGGTTATCCCCCGTGAAAAAGAAAACGTATATGGGCAAATGAGGCACCGTACAGGCGGCCGGTTTTGGGGGGCAAAATTTGGGGCAATAGAAGAGACTCTCGCGGTTTTGCCTTTCGCGGCGCTGCGCCGCTTAAACAAAACGTCGCTCCGGTATTTAAGCCCCAACGCGGGCAAAGCCGTTTGGCCGCTTGCGGGCTAGGTTTACAGTCCAACCCAATAAAAAACCTGCCCCGTGCGGGATTCGAACCCGAACCACCGGTTCCGAAGACCGGTACTCTATCCAGTTGAGCTAACGGGGCGGTTTTCTTTATTTTAGCATTTTCCATACGCGCTTCTTTTATACCAAAACTATTATTTTTTGTATTTTGCCAATTTTTTTGCGACAATCCCTTCCGTATATGCTATAAAGAAACTATGAGATCCCTTAAATTTTCTGAAAATATGTCTTGCCCCAACGGCTGCGAACCGTTTGAAGCGGACCGCTGGTCGTTTGTAAACGTAACCCAAAACCCCGAGCTCAAAGACGCCGTGCTCGGCGGGGAACTGAATTTGTTCTGCTGTCCCCAGTGCAGCACTTTTTTCCACGGGGACACGGATTTGATTTATTTGGACGAACAGGCGGGCCTGTTGGTATTTGTTTTCTCGGATAAAAACCGCCAAAACCAAAAAGAGCTGCTGGAAAAGATGCAACATGATTATGCCCTGCTCAAAGACAATTTGTTGAAGCAGTTGAAGCTGGATGTCGGCCCGTTGTGCGTATTTGGGCTGGAGGAGCTGAAGGATGTGGTGCAAAAGGAGCAGCAGCGTACAGATGAGTCCGAAGCCGTAGCGGCGGCCTCGGCCGCGCTGGGGCTGAAAGTGGCGCGTCTGCACCCGCAATGGGCGCGGGAACATGAGAGCCCGCTATATGTGCCTGCGGGGACGGACGGCACGGCCGAAGGGTTTGCCGTGGCGGCGCGGAAGGTGCTGGATGGAGGGCTGAAAAGCCCGCTGCTGGAGCATTTTGCCAAACTGATGGAGGGGGGAAGGGTGAAAGCACCCGATATATTATGATACCGAGAAAACATAAAGAACTGTTGCACAGCATAGGGGAGTATGCCGGCAAATTGGGGCTAAAAGCCTGGGTCGTGGGGGGAGCCGTGCGGGATTTTTACCGCGGCAGGGACACGCAGGATTTGGACCTGACTTTTGAAGGCTCGCCGGAGGCGGTGGCCGGATTTTGCATAAAAAAATGGGGGGGAGAAAAAAAACGGTTTTCTCAGTTTAACACCTACCGCGTGAAATTAAATAACGGCCTGAAGCTGGACCTGGTCCAAGCCCGCAAAGAGTATTACGCGCGGCCTGGGGCCCTGCCGCAGGTGTCCCCGTCCACGATTAAGGATGACCTGTTCCGGCGGGATTTTACGGCCAATGCCTGGGCGTTAAGCATTTTGCCCAAAAACTTTGGCCAGTCCTACGATCCGTTCGGTGCCCAAAAAGCCATAGACAAGGGCGTCATCAAAATCCTGCACGACAAAAGTTTTTCCGATGACCCCACCCGGCTGTACCGGGCGGCGCGTTTTGCGGGGCGTTTTGGCTGGAGCATTGAGCGCAATACCGCGCGCCTGATGCAGGATGCGGCGCGGGAAGAATATCCGCTGGTACTCTCGCGCGAGCGGGTGCGGCAGGAATTTGTCAAAGTGCTGGAAGAAAAAAAATTGCGCGAAGTGTTTGCCCAGCTGGAAAAGTACGGCCTGGCCCAGTTCGTTTACCCGGGATTAAAGTGGAATCCGGCCATTGCCAAAGGAAAGGATACGCAAGCTAAAATAGGCATTTGCGCGTGTCTTCTGGGGGCGGCCGGTGAGGAGTTTTTACTGCATTTGCACCTGCCCAAAGAAACAGTGCATGAACTGATGGGGGCGTGGGTAGTGTATGATGGGCAGAAGTCGCCCACCATGCCGATGAGCGCGTTGCAAACGGCGGTGGTACGCGCCGTATGCCCCGGATTAAAACGCACGGCGCTGGAGCCGTGTTTTGTCAAAGGGCGCGAACTGCGGGAAATGGGTTTAAGCGGGCGGAAAATATCCAGTAATATAGACCGCTTTTGCAAACTGCAGTGGCAGGGGCGTATTGCCAGCCGGGAGCAGGCCCTGCAATATTTGGAACGTTAGAAAAAAGAGAAACCCGTGAACGCTTCCGGTTTTATGCCGGAAGCGTTTTTGTATACAGTGAAACCCCCGGCTTCGCCGGGGGATATTTTTTCTGCAGAACTTCTGGTTATGCCTGGGAAGGCCAGCCCTGCCTATTGCCGGGCAGGCAAATATTTTTCCCGGGCCGGCCCGGAAGCAGCAGGGCCTTTGTCCTGCTTATTTTACCCGTTTGTTAGTTTGAATTACGCTCTGTATTTAAAATGTAAATAAGACTAAACTCCGCTATTAGTGTCGTTTCCCTGCCTTGATTTATATGCACATACAAAAACAAATCCCGCTTTTGGTGCCCCCTGATTGAAAATGCCGTTTGCACCGTCAAAATGCCACCCCCCTTGACTCGTTTTTTTTTTTTGATACATTTTTTGAAGCGGGCCGGAAAAGGTTTTTAAAAACCTCCTACAGTTGCCTTCTCCGGCTCGCACAAAAGGGGTTTAACAGAACCCGAGGAGATTAGTATGAAAAATAACAAGAAAGGCTTCACGCTGGTTTGCCGGCGTATTTCAAGTCGGTGGAACGCAGCCGTATGGCAGAGGCGGATACTATGATTGGTACCGCTTTTAATGCACAGCAGCGCTACAAAATGAAAACAGGCACCTACGCTACTAAATGGACCAGCCTGGATGTGGCGCCGGCCAATGCGACGGCCAACGCCTTTTATTGCACAAAGGGTTCTCAGGCCACTGGATGTGGTGGTGAAAATGGCTTTGAAATTACGCTGGGCACGGATCGTGTAACAGCTAAACGCACCGGCCCTGCGAGTGCACCGTATGGATATTCATTGATAAGAATGTATGAAGGTAATGATGTCCAAACGCATTGTGTGCCAGGTGCCGATGCTACCGCTGATGATGATGACTTGGTATGTCGTGATTATTTAGGTTTAGAAGAGGGAGAAGAGTCCACCTTATTAAGTGCCCCGACGGCGGGAGGAACACAGCAGGGATGAACAGTCTGAGTGTTTGATTTAACCCCCCGCTCCAAAGAGCGGGGGTTTTCTTTTCATAGGTTTAGTGCACGCCGTGCATCCATTTTTTGATGTCTTTCATACTCATCAGCAGTATGCCCGACACCAAAAGCGGCACCACCACCAGCCACAGGAAAAACTGCACATTGCTGATTTTCTGGAAGTAGCCCGAATACACGCCGGCCAGTTTGTTTGCCGCCGCATTGGACAGGAACCACACGCCCATTAACAGCGACACATAACGCGCCGGGGCCAGCTTGGTCACCATGCTTTTGCCCACCGGGGAAATGCACAGCTCGCCGAAAGTATGGAACAGGTAGGTAAACGCCAGATAAAACAGGCTGATTTTGGCGTTGCCTATCAGCGCAAACGCGCCCAGCAGCATGACCGCAAAGCCCGCCGCCAGCAGCCACAAAGACACCACAAATTTGGCGGGGGTGGAAGGCTCTTTGCCTTTTTTGGCCAGATTAATCCACAGTTTGGAAAACAGCGGCGCAAAAATGACGATGTAGAGCGGGTTTAAAGACTGGAACCAGTTGGCCGGTATTTCCCAGCTCCAGCTGCCCAGCGTGATGACGCGGTTGGTGTATTCATAGGCAAACAAATTCAGCGCCGCGCCCGCCTGTTCAAAGGCCGCCCAGAAGAAAATGGTGAAAAACGCCATAATGGCAATCACCGCGATTTTGTGTTTTTCTTCCGTCGTCAGCGGGGCCTGGTTTTTTGTTTCGGGCTGTTTGCGCATTTTCATATAGGCCGCATATCCCAGCACCACCGCCGCCGCGCAGATCCAGGCGGCCGTGTGGCAGCCTTTCATATACAGCGCAATCACGCACGCGCCCAAAAAGACGGCCCACAGGGCGGGGTCTTTGTAAAAGACGGGTTTTTCCGCCGGAGGCAGCCCTTTGCCCGCCAGGTATTTTTTCTGGCCGAAAAGGAAGGTGGCCAGCCCGATCAGCATGCCGATACCCGCTATCCAAAACGCCGCTTTATAATTATTTTGCGCGGCAAAATAGCCTACGGCCAGCGGGCCGAAAAACGCGCCGATGTTGACGCTCATGTAGAAAATGGTAAACCCGCCGTCGCGGCGCGGGTCGTCTTTTTCGTACAGCTGCCCGACGATGGCCGTCACGTTGGGCTTAAAAAACCCGTTGCCCAAAATCAGCAGCCCCATGGCCAGCTGCAGCATGCCCATGGTGGGCACGCTCATAACAAACATGCCTGAAGCGATGAGTACCGAGCCCAAAATAATGGACCAGCGCTGCCCCAGGTATCTGTCCGCCAGGAACCCGCCCAACAGCGTGGAGAGGTACACCAGGCTGGTAAATGTGCCGTATATGTTGGCCGCGCCGGTTTTGTCCATCTGCAGCAGATAGACCATGTACAAAATTAAAATACTGCGCATGGCGTAATAGCTGAAGCGTTCCCACATTTCCGTCAGAAACACCAGCCACAGCGCCACGGGTTGTTTGTCCTGTATGACTTGGTTTTGGCTCATGTCGCCTCCCTGTGCAAAGATAGTATACTGTACTAAATATTTTGCTTTTCGTCGCGGAAAATTGGAGGAGGGGAAAAAAGGAGGCCCCCTTTTGGGGGGGCCTTCGGCTACTTCAGCAGAATGTCTTTTCCAACGGCGGATTGCAGTTTGATTTTATCCACCGTTTCATAATGGTACGGATAAAGCACTTTGGGTTTTAAGCGCTTGGCCGCGTCTACAAACATTTCATCGGTCATGGTGTAGGGCAGGTTCTTGGGCAGGAAAGCCACGTCCACGCCGGCAATGTCGGCCATTTCGGGAATGTTTTCCGTATCGCCGGCCAGATAGAGCCGGAAATCGCCGAAGTGCAGCACATAGCCGTTGCCCCAGCCTTTCGGGTGCCAAAACTTGCCGTTGGGCTGTTTGTGCACCAGGTTGTAGGCGGGCACCGCGTCAATTTGCACGCCCTGCCAGGTCTGGCTTTCTCCGTTGGACAGAGCCGAAGTACCCTGCGGCAAGTCTTTGGCCGCCGTGGGGGAGGCGATAAAAGCCGTGCCTTCTTTTTGGGTTTCTTTCCAGCCTTTGGCGTCCAAATGATCGTAATGGTCGTGGGTGATTAAGACCAGATCTGCCTTGGGCAGTGCGGCGTAATCGGCCACGGACGAATAAGGGTCAACCTGAATAATTTTGCCGTTCCAGGTAATTTGCACCGAGCCGTGCCCCAGCGGCAGCACGTACACGTCTCCGGCGGAAGTTTTATATAGGTCTCCTTGCGGGTTTTGCATAGCACAGCCTCCTAAAATCAACAGTCCCGCCCACAGCAGGGCCAGTTTTCTCATGCGTATCTCCCTATTTAATAATACTGTGTACCAGCTTGTACGGTTTGGGCTTGGCAGCCGTGATTTTGACGGCTTGGCCGAATAATTCCGCTCCCGCCTGCAAGCGTTTGGGGTCGGAGGCGTACAAGGTGGCGATAACGTCGCCTTTTTTCACGGCGTCGCCGGCTTTTTTATGCAGCCAAATGCCCGCGCCGAAGTCTATTTCATCTTCCATACGGTCACGGCCCGCACCCAGCAGTACGCCCGCGCGTCCGGTCAGTTTGGCGTCAATGAAACCGACATAGCCTTTCTTGTCGGCTTTAAATTCAAAGGACAGTTTGGCGTTTTTAAGGAATTTCTCCGGCTCGTCGGCCACTGTGGGATTGCCGCCCTGCCATTTAATCATTTCGCGGAATTTGCGCAAAGCGCTGCCGTCGGTGATATATCCTGTCAGCATTTTGCGGGCTTTGTCCAAATTCTTTTCGCGCCCGCTGATAACCAGCATATGCGCGCCCGTTTCTATGACGGCCTCGTAAAAGTCCGGCGCCAGGTCTTTGTCGCCTTTTAAAATTTGTATGGTCTGGTACATTTCATTGGCGTTGCCCACGGCGCGGCCCAGCGGCTGGTCCATATAGGTAATCAGCGCGCGGCAGTTCAGCCCCAGCAGTTTGGCGGTGGAGACGAGCATTTGGGCCAGCTTTTTGCTGTCGGGCAGTTTTTGCATAAACGCGCCGGAGCCGTATTTGACGTCCATCAGCAGGCTGTCCACCCCCTCGGCGTATTTTTTGGACAGAATGCTGGCCACAATCAGCGGGCGGCTTTCCACGGTGCCCGTGGCGTCGCGCAGGGCGTAGAGTTTGCGGTCGGCGGGGGCCAGGTCTTTGGTCTGGCCGAACATGCACACGCCGAGCTTTTGGATTTGACGGTGAATGAGTTTGGCGGGAATGCGTATTTCAAAATTTTTAATAGACTCCAGCTTGTCCAGCGTGCCGCCCGTGTGCCCCAGCCCGCGGCCGGACATCATGGGCACCGCCACGCCGGCGCAGGCTACCAGCGGGGCCAGCGCCAGGGATACGCCGTCCCCCACGCCGCCGGTGGAATGTTTGTCCACTTTGGGCATGTCAATGTCGGAAAAATCCAGCCGGGGGCCCGTATGGGCCATGGCTTTGGTCAAGAGGGCGGTTTCTTTATTGGAAAGGGGATGCAGGAAACAGGCCATTAAAAAAGCCGACAGCTGATAATCGGGTACGGTTCCCTGGGCTGCGGCTTGGGCGACAAAATCAAACTCTTCGGCATTTAGGGTTTTGCCGTCGCGTTTTTTAATAATCAGGTCAATCATTCTCATGGTGCGGCCTCCTCCGCTCCGCAGGGGGCGGACTTCCAGCATAGCATATTAAACGCTTTTTGAGAAGGGGGAAAAGATGAAATGTTTAAAATCCGCCGTACTGTTTGTGCGGGCATTTTAAAAGGCCTTGCATTGTTTTTTTTGATAAATTTTGCATATGGGCAAAATGTATCAAAAAATGTATCTGCAACATAAAAAACGCTCTGAAGGTGTTTTGGGCGGCGGTTGTTGATAAAATATCAAAAATATTTTTACAATATTCAAAAATAAACCCACTGGAGAAGCGTATGGAAGAAGAAATCAAAAAAATAACATCGCTTTTGGAACAGGGAAACACAAAAGAGGCCGACCAAGCCTGTGATGCGGCGCTGGCCGCCGATGCCAACAATGCCAGGCTGTATTATTTAAAAGCGCTTATTATGTGGCAGGAAAGTGACGTGTTTAACATTGACCGTGAAAAATTTCCCGCTCTTTTAAAAAAAGCCACGGATTTAGACCCGCATTATGCCGAGCCCCATAAGCTGTGGGCGTATGCCAATATGCTGCTGGGTTATCCGCCTTTGGCGGAAGAGGGCTACACGCGTGCCTTGCAGGCCGATCCCGACGATTTGGAAGCGTACGCAGAGCGCGGGGATGCACGTTTGGAACTGAATAAATTTCAGGAAGCAATAGAAGATTTTAACAAAGTGTTGGAAATTGATCCCAATAACAGCGGAGCATATGCCAGGCGTGCCTGGGCAAAAGAGAGACTCAGGGATTGGGCCAGTGCCGAGAAAGACTACACCAAGGCCATAGAACTCAAGCCTGATTACGGCGGCGGGTTTTTCGGCCGGGGAACATGCAGGGCACAGCTGGGGAATTTTGCCGGTGCGTTGGAGGACTTTACCCGTTTCCTGTCATTATACCCGAACGACGTGCCGGAAGCTTATAGCCTGCGGGGAAAAGTAAAAATGCATTTAAATGATTTGCCGGGTGCGTTGGAGGATTTCCAAAAAGCGCTTGAACTAGATCCGAATAATGAAGATGCCCGTAGAGCAGTCAATGATTTGCAGGAGGCTATTTTACAGTCTTTGCCAAAGGACGCAACAATGTTGCAGGTAACGCTTAAAAACGGGAGAAGGGTGAGGCAGGTGATAATAAACGGCAAAATAGTCAACTTATGGCCTTTGAATGAGAAAACAGACGGAGAGCTTTCCGACTGACAGGCAATCTTCAGCATAAAAAATAGAGACGGGAGGCTGGCGGGACAAGCGGTTTTGCATGTAGCACTGGCCCGGCGCCGTGTAGAATGGGCCGCCCGGCTGGAATCCGTCGGCGCCCCGGAAGCATAAAGCGCTTTTGCTGTTGGTTATAAAAACCCCGGCCATGCCGGGGCTTTTAACGGAGGATATTTTCTGTATCTCTTTTTCATATTTCGTATAATAGAATATATCCTTAAATATAAGAGAGTAAAACATGGCTAAAAACAAATATTCTTCCACCGTTTTGCTGCCCAAAACGGATTTCCCTATGCGCGCGGGTCTGGCACAGAAAGAACCCAAAATTCTGGATTTCTGGAAACAAATCAACCTCTATGAAGCGATGCTGAAAAAGAACGAAGCGGGCAAACACTTTGTCTTGCACGACGGGCCGCCGTACGCCAACGGCGCCATTCACATCGGCCACGCGTTGGACAAAACCATTAAGGATATTATTTTAAAAAGCCGCGCGCTCATGGGCTTTTATACGCCGTATGTGCCGGGGTGGGACTGCCATGGCCTGCCCATTGAACAGGCCCTGATGAAAGAACTGAAAATAGACAAAAAGCACGTTACCGACGTACCCGCCTTCCGCAAAAAAGCGCGCGCCTTTGCCGCCAAATACATTGATTTGCAGCGGCAGGGCTTTAAGCGCCTGGGTGTGCAGGGCGAGTGGGACGACCCGTACCTGACCATGTCTCCGCGTTACGAAGGCATCACCATCGGCGTATTTTTGGATTTGATAGAAAAAGGCTACGTCTATAAAGGCCAAAAAACCATTACCTGGTGTCCGCATTGCGAAACGGCCCTGGCCGATGCGGAAACGGAATACAAAGACGCTTCTTCCCCATCCATTTACCTGCGCTTTAAAGTGGTAAACCCGCCCCAAGAAGTATTCGGGGATTTGGATTTTTCCAAACCGGTGTCTTTCGGCGTGTGGACCACTACTCCTTGGACCATTCCGGCCAACCGGGCGGCCGCCGTCAATAAAGAAGAAAATTACGCCGTCCTGCAGGACGAACGCACGCAGGAATATTATGTGGTGGCGGAAAAACTGGCCGAAGAATTTTTGAAAAACACCGGCCTGAAAGCCCGCCAAGTAAATAGCGTGCCGGGCGAAAAGCTGGTCGGCCAAAAATATTTCCATCCGCTGACGCAAAAAGAAAACCCCGTCATTTGGACGGACTTTGTTACCATGGACGCGGGGGTGGGGATCGTGCACATCGCCCCGGGCCACGGCGAGGACGACTTCCACGCCGGCAAACAGTGGGGCCTGGAAACCTTCTGCCCCGTGGACGAAAAAGGCTGCTACACCAAAGACGCCGGCATTTTTGAAGGTATGAACGTCTTTGACGCCAATCCGCTGATGGTAAAGAAACTGGACGAACTGGGCGCGCTGATTAAAGAGCAGGAAATTGTGCACAGCTATCCGCATTGCTGGCGTTGCCACAGCCCGATTATTTTCCGCGCCACGGAACAGTGGTTTATGAGCATTGACAAAGACGGCCTGCGCCAAAAGCTGATGGATAATTTGGACCATGTCCGCTTTTATCCTGCCGGCGGACGCGAACGTATGCGCTCCATGATCGGCCTGCGGCCGGACTGGTGTCTGTCCCGCCAGCGTTTCTGGGGTACGCCTGTTACTATTTTGTACTGCAAAAAATGTGGCAAGGCGCAAATTGACCACAATCTTTTTGAGTTTGTCAAAGCGCGCGCCATGAAAGAAGGCTCCGATTTCTGGTTTACCGACCCCGTGGAAAAACTCATGCCGCAGGGTTATCACTGCTCCTGCGGATGCACGGAGTTCAGAAAAGAAACCGATATTTTGGACGTGTGGCTGGACAGCGGCGTGTCCTGGGCGGCGGTGCTGAAAGACCGCGGGCTGGACTTCCCCGCCGACGTATATTCCGAAGGCTCCGACCAGCACCGCGGCTGGTTCCAAAGCTCTTATATCCCGTCTTATACGCTGGAAGGCACGGCCCCGTTTAAAACCATTTTGACGCACGGCATGGTGCTGGACCAGCAGGGCCGCCCTATGCACAAATCCCTGGGCAACAGCGTAGACCCGCAGGACGTCATCAACAAATACGGCGCGGATATCCTGCGCCTGTGGGTGGCGTTTTCGGATTATCAGGGCGATGTGCGCATCTCCGATGAAATTTTGGGCGGGCCGATTGACACCTACCGCAAGCTGCGCAATACGGTGCGTTATGCGCTGGGCAATCTGTCGGACTTTGAGCCGGAAAAACACGCCGTGCCCGCCGCCGAACTGGCGGAAATGGACCGCTATATGCTGGGCCGTTTGGACCAGCTGATTGCCGAAGTGCGCGCCGGATATGAAGAGTTCAATTTCCGCCGCGCCGTGCGCGCCATTACGGACTACTGCATTTTGGATCTGTCCTCCTTCCTGCTGGATGCGTCCAAAGACCGCCTGTATACGCTGGGTGCTTCTTCTCCGGCGCGCCGCAGCGCGCAGACCGCGTTGGCCGAAATCGTGCGCACGCTGCTGCAGCTGCTGGCTCCCGTCTTGTGCTTTACCTGCGAAGAAGCCTGGCAGGAACTGCTGAAAATTCCCGCCGGAAAGGGGCTGGCGCAGAGCGTGTTCCTGTCCGATATTTCGCAGCACGCTTCTTTAACCGCCGATGTAGCGCTGGAAGAAAAATGGACGCGCATCCGCCAACTCCGTGAGGACGTGCAAAAAGCGCTGGAAGAAACCCGCCAGAAAGGCGTTATCGGTTCTGCGCTGGAAGCCAAAGTCATTTTGAAAACCAATGATGCGGAAACGAAAAAATTCCTCTCGGAAAACGCCGCGCTGTGGCCGGAGATTTTCATCGTGTCCGCTACGGAAGTACAGGACGGCTCCCTGCCGCTGGAAGTGGCGGTGGAGCATGCCCGGGGCCAAAAATGCGCCCGCTGCTGGCAATGGAAAGAGGAAGTGGGACAGGAAGGGCGCAAACATACCGACCTGTGCGACCGCTGTGCCGCTGTGCTGGAGCGGGAGGGACTGACCGTGCCCGAGGAGCAGACCGTTGCCTAACTGGTTTTCCCGCCTGCGTGACTGGGCCCGCGCGCATAAGGCCGAAATTTGGACGGTGGCCGTGCTTTTGTTTATAGACCGCCTGACCAAATGCCTGACGCTGGCCTATCTGGCGGATACAGATATCATTGTCGCGCCGTTTTTGCACTTGCGCTATGTGCAAAACACCGGCGCGGCTTTTGGTATAATGCAGGGGGGAAACCTGATACTGATTTTGGTAACCCTGCTGATTATCGGCTATCTGATAAAATGCTGGAAAGAGCTCTGCGCGTACGGCCCGCTGGTCAAATGGGGGCTGGTGCTGATTTTGGGCGGCGCATTGGGCAATCTTTATGATAGAATAGCGTTAGGGTTTGTCGTGGATTTTATAGATTTACGGGTGTGGCCCGTGTTTAACGCGGCCGACAGTTTTATCACGGTGGGCGGCGTCATGCTTGCACTGGCGCTTTTGTTCCCTGCCAAAAGGCCCCAAAGGGAGGAAAAATGAAAAAATTGTGCCTGATGGTTTTGTCCGTTTGTTTGCTGGCCGCCTGCGGCGGAGGGGAAACCTCTTTGTTCCGCAAGGCTCAGATGGCTGCTGATAAAGGCCAATTTGATAAAGCCGTACGCTATTATTCCACCATTATTAAAAATAACCCCGAAAACTATGCCGCTTATGCCGGCCGGGCGTTGGCTTATGAGCAACTGCCCGCAGAAGATGCACAGGCCCGGCAAAAGAACCGCCAGCTGGCTGCGCGGGATTATACCAGAGCGCTGGAGCTGAACTACCGCCGCCCCGAGCTGTTTAACAACCTGGGCGCGCTGTATGTGGACATGGGCCGGTATGAAGACGCCGTTTTGACGCTGAACCAGGCCTTGGTGATGCGGCCCAATTATTTTATGGCCCTGCTTAACCGGGCGGTGGCATACAGCCGCATGGGCAAGTTAAGCCAGGCCCTTGTGGATTTTACGGCTGCGGAACGCTTAAACCCGTATTCGGAACTGCTGTATTTAAACCGGGGGCTGGCCCAGTTTGCCGCCGGTGCATACGAGGGGGCGGCGTCTGATTATTCGAATATGATGGATATTAACCCGGATAATCCTCGCGCTTATCTGGAGCGCGGGCGGGCCCTGATGAAGCTGGAAGCCTATCAAAACGCCATGGATGATTTTCAGCAGGCCATTGCCTTAAGCCCCAATTATGCCATGCCCTATTTTTATGCGGCGGAACTGCTGTTTAACAAAGGGGAGACGGAACAGGCCCTGGCATATGCCGAGCGGGCCAAGCTGCTGGCGCCTACCTATGCCCCCGCTTATGAAATGATGGGCGATATGCTGGCGCTGGAATCACCGGTGGAAGCCACACAGCATTATCTGGCTGCCCGGCGTTTAGATCCCCAGCGGGCTTTGCGTTACCAGGGTAAAATCCGCATGATGACTACGGAAGAAGGGCGCAAACGCGTGGTGGCTGGCCGTTTTTATGATTTGAACAATCAATATTGATTTATGTCTTCATCCCCTTCGTCTGCTGCTGCCATTACCGCGGCGCTGTCTGTTCCCGTAAAAGCCTACTCCCGCAGGTTTTTCCTTTCTGTTTGTTTTTTTGTGATATTGGTATACTGCGTGGCTTTGGCCGCCTCTCCCTCCGGTTTATTTGTATTAGTGCTGCTTAATTTATTGTTCTGCGCCGATGTGATGTTTAAAAACGCCTGGCGCGACCTGGAACATTTCCGTGTGACGCTTTCCGTTTTGGCCTGCGCGGCTGTTTTGGCGGGATTTTGCTGCGTTTTATCCAAGACGTTTTTCTTAAGCCCTTTGGCAGAAGGCGCGGCCCCGCTGCATATTGCCCTGTCCGGGGTGGTGTTGTGTTATTTATGGATTTGTTCCCGGGATGCGCGCAGTAAAGAACGCACGAAAGTATTTATCAAAAAACTGGATGATTTTTTGCCAAAGTCCGGGAGACTGATGCAGGGACAGCGGGAAATGATGGTTTTTGCGCGCGAACTGAAAGAAGGCGATATCATTCGCGTCAAAGCCGGGGAACGCATCCCGTGCGAGGGGGAAATTGCCAAAGGGAACACGGCTGTGGATGAAGCCTTGATTACGGGGAATATGTTGCCTACTTCCAAGGTTACCGGAAGCCGCGTATATGCCGGTACGCTTAACAAACGGGCGGAAATTATGGTCAGGGTGAGCAAAACTTTAAACCGCAGCGTAATAGCCGGTATCATAGACGCCATTAAAACCAGCGAACGCCGCCGCGGCCTGCGCCAAAACCCGCTGGACGGATATGCGTTGTGGCTGCTGCTGGCGGCGGCCGTATTGGGGGTGGCGGGGTATATATTTTTTTATTGGCAGGGGGACTACCGCCGCCCTTTGCATACGGTGGGTATTTTTTTGACGGTTTTGGGGCTGGGCTGTCCGTTATCTTTTTTCTTTAGTGCGGTATTCCCTTCGTGGTTTGTCCGCCTGGGTGCCCGGCGGCGCAAAATTAAACTGCAGGAATTGGGGGCGCTGGATGCATTGGCCCGGGCCGATGCCGTGTTTTTTGATAAAACCGGTACGTTGACCTACGGGGAATTGCGCATAGCTTCAGTGCATCCTTCCGATGCCAAAAACCGCCGCCCTTTGCTGGAATGTTTGGCCACGGCCGAACAATTGGTAGACGGCCCCTTTGCCGCTGCCGTCAATATTTATGCCGAAGAACATAAGGTGGCCGTACGCAAATTGCTTTGCTTTGATATGTTGCCCGGGCTGGGGGTAAAGGCCATTTCCGGGAAAAATACGCTTTTGGCCGGGCGCCCCGAATGGCTGCGGGAACAAGGCGTGAACGTACCCGAGCAATCTTTTGGGGAGGCGGCCGTTATTTGCGGGGCCAAAAACGGGCAGTATTTGGGCTATGTGCTGTTGGATGACAAGCTGCGCCCCGGTGCGGCAGAGATGGTGGAAAATTTAAAAAAAATGGGAAAAGACGTCATACTGATGTCCGGGGACAATGAGGCTTCCGTCTGCGCCATTGCCAAAGAAGCCGGTATAGAACAGGTGAATTTCGGGGTTTTGCCGCAGACGAAGGCGGAAATTGTCGGCAATTTTCACGCGTTGGGCCGGAAAACCGTGATGATCGGGGACGGGTTTAACGATATTACTGCCCTGCTGCGTGCGGATGCCGGGGTGGTATTTTCCTCCGGAAAAAACGTGTATAATAACTGGGTGGACATTATTGTAAACCGTTCCGATTTAAGCAGTATTACGGAACTTTTTTCCATCCGGCGCCAGATGGCGGCCCGGGTGCGGGGCAATGTGTTGCTCAGTGTGCTGTGCAATATGGCTTTGCTGGGCTGGATGCTGTTCACGCCCCCTGTTTCTTTGGAAGGGTGGTATTTCCTGCCCGTCGGGTTGTTAGGCGGGATATTGGTGGTTTTTTTAAATTCCATGAGGTTGTTAAACGTAAAATGAAAACACAGGATATTGATTTCGGATACACGTCCGACCATGCGCGCAAGAACGCCGATGCCGTTTTGCCGCAGATTCAGTGCTGGCCCAACCAGTATAAACGCGATTATGATATCAAGATTGAGCTGCCGGAATTTACTTCCGTTTGTCCCAAGACGGGACTGCCGGATTTCGGGGTCATTACCATTGAATATGTGCCCAATGAATTATGCCTGGAGCTTAAAAGCCTGAAATATTATTTGCTGGAATACCGCGACATGGGGATTTTTATGGAAAATATTGCCAATAAAATCCTGGACGACGTGGTAAAGGCCTGCCGTCCCAAATGCGCCGTAGTAACGGGGGTGTTTACGCCGCGCGGCGGGCTGCGGTCGGTAATTAGGGCGTCATATGACGAAAAGGAAGGCTATGGCAAAAAGTAAATTAAAAATCATTGCACTGCTGCTGAGCGTTTTAGTCGTTTTTTGTGCGGGGGGATGGTTTTTTACTTCCCTGGCGCGATGGGGCATAAGCGGCGGCGAAGTGGCGGATTGGTATACTGAAAACGGAGAATCTGTCGGGATTTTTGATAATGTCCCGCCGGAGGAGCTGGCCGCGGCCGAGGCGGCGGCTTCGTATGGGTTAAATTTGGAAGTCCTCCCCTCATCCGAAGGGGTGCGGCCCCGCGGGGCGGATTTACCCAGCCAGATAGTTTTGACTGACCGTGCGGATATAGCCGGCTTTGTCCCGCCGTCGCCGATGCCGCCGGAGGAAGAACCGGCCCCCGCATTGCCATTGGATTTGAGCGGCACGGAGGTGGCTTTGCTGCCAGGTCAGGATATTGAAGCTTTGCCGGAACAGGAAAGCCGGAAAACGCTGATAGAACTGCCGGTTAAGTTTTCCCTGATAAAAACCCCGCAGGAATATAAGGAATTTAAAGCCCGGGCCCGCGGCAGTTATCCGGAAGTGGACTTTGCCAAACAAATGCTGATAGTTTTGCAATCAGACAGCCAGTTTCCGGACAATGCATTTGAGATACGAACGGCAGAACTGAAAGACGGCAAACTGCATGTAACTTATGTGGTAAATTTGTTTGATTTGGATAAGAAACTCAATACCCACACAGTAGCCGCCGTGGACCGTTCGGACGCGGAAGTGGAATTGGAGCAGGTGTTATAATTATAAAATTTCCCGGATTTACGTCTGGGGTTTAATATGAGTATTAGTTATAAAAAATCCCGCTGTTACAGCGGGATTTTTCTATTTCAGCAAATTGCCCGAAGGTTTAAAACGCACTTTCTTTTTGGCAGGTACCTGCACCTTTTCGCCGGTTTTGGGGTTGCGGCGCGTGACAGGCAGAGCCGTTTTTAAATGGAAAGAACCAAAATTGCTGATGACCACTTTCCCGTCGCGTTTTAAGCCGTGCTTGATGATTTCAAACACTTTGTCCACGGAAATTTTGGCCTGTTTTTTGTCCAGCACGTGGCGGGTGAGATGGCGGATGACGTCGTCTTTGTTCATGTTGCTCTGTCCTTATTTTATTTGTTGCCTCGGTTGATAAAACCCATGGCCTGCAGCAGTACATGCGGTTTTTTGCCCTGGCAGACGATTTGCCAAATGGCGTCAATAATCGGCGTGTTTAAATTGTTTTTGCGCGCAATGTCATAGACGCTTTGTACGGAGTTTACGCCTTCGGCAATAGTGCCCACTTCCTTTTTTGCTTCTTCCAGTGTTAGGCCTGAGCCCAATTTTTCGCCTAAACGGCGGTTTCTGGAAATGGCGGACATGCAGGTCAGTATGGCATCGCCAAAACCAGCCAAGCTGTACACCGTATTCGGCTGGCCGCCCTGGCTGACTAAAACGCAGTCCATTTCCTGCAAAGCCTGGGTAATAAGGGCTGCTTTGGAATTGGCCCCATCGCCTATGCCGTCAATGACGCCCGCGCCGATGGCCAGCACGTTTTTAATGGCGCCGCCATATTCCACGCCGCGCCGGTCCGAAGCCGGCACCACGATAATCGGGTCTCCGTCAAAGACGGGGCGTATTTCATCCACCAAAGCAGGGTCTTTGCCGGCCAGCATGATTTTGGTCGGCACGTCCTGCGCCACTTCCAGCGCAAAGCTCGGCCCGCTGAAGGCCAGCGCTTTATCTTTAAGCTGAGGAAGTTCTTCTTCAATGATTTCGCAAATGGTTTTGAAAGTCTTGTCCTCTATGCCTTTGGACGCGCTGACTACGGGTAAGACTTTGCCGTTTAAAAGCGGTTTTAGCTGTTCGCGGCAGAAAGACCGAATGGCTTTGGAGGAAATGACAAACACCAGCATATCCGCACCCTGCACGGCTTCTTTTACGTCACCGGTCAACTTGATGTTGTCATGGATTTTAAAATTGGGGATATTGGGGTGGCGGCCCATGGTTTGCAGCGCATGCAACAGCTGTTTGTTGTACTCCCACAGGCGTACATTGTAGCCACGCTTGGCTAAATGCTGGGCAATGACGCTGCCCCAAATGCCCGCGCCGAAAACGGTAATATTATTTATTTTCATGTTTTCTTTTTTTTGCGCCGTCTTCAAAGGCCAGTTCTTTCTTGGCCAGCAGGCGCTTAATATTGGGAATATGTTTGTAAATGACCAGAAGGGCTATGGCTAAGGCCATAATATCTACGGCCAACGGATGGCTGCCGATAGAAAAGCTGGCTATGGGCAGCACTATGCAGGCGACGATGGAACCAATGGAAATGCGTCCCCACAAAGCCACGCATACCACAAATGCCGCAAACGCCAGCCCAGTCGGTATGGGCAGCAATGCGGCAAATACACCGGCAGAGGTGGCCACACCCTTGCCGCCGCGGAATTTGAGGTAAATGGTCCACATATGGCCCAAAATAGCGATTGTGCCGCACAAAATGGCCGGCCAATAGCTGCCGGGGAAAATATGCAGGGCCAGGCAAGTGGGGATAAACCCTTTCAGGCCGTCAATTAAAAAAGTGGTTACACCGGCCCATTTGCCTACCGTGCGGTACACGTTGGCCGCGCCCGGATTGCCCGAGCCGTGTTCCCGGATGTCTATGCCCATTACTTTGCGGGCAATCAGGTAGCCGGTGGGAACGGCCCCGAGCAAATAACTAAATAAAACCAGCAGCAGTACTTTGATAGTCATATATTTATTATATAAAGTTTGGTTCGCGGCGCAACGGGGCAAATGGGTTTTGGGTGGCGAAAACGGGGAATTTTATATATACTTTAAAAAAGCGCGGTTTTCCGCGCGGGAGCCGAACAATGAGAAAGAATTTGTTTGTAAGCCTGGCCTTTTTGTTAGGGGCGGCGGCGTTGCCGGCGCAGAAGGAACCCGCCTTTTTTGCCGAGGATTTTTTAAATCAAAGCATTATATTTATCCAGAATTCCAAAGAAAGCGCCAAATGCCAGGCCCTGCGCATTGCCCCGTATTGGTATTTGACGGCGGCGCACTGCGTGGCCCCTTTATGTGACAAAGGCTGCGATATCTCCGTGGAACTTTTGCAGGGAGAGCTGGCCGCTTCCGCAGTTGTCAGGCATACTTCAGACAAGGCAGGGAGGAAGGTGTTCGTGCATCCGGATTACCTCTCCGGCAACAAGAAAAATATACACCGGGATATGGCCCTGGTGCGTTTTGCTCCTTCGCTTGACGAATATTATTTTGCGGATTTTAGAACCGGTGAAAGACTGGATTATAAAACATTTATGCAGCGTCTGCAGGAGCCTTCCCTCCTGGAGCAGAAACTGCAGTGGGATGCTTTGACATCTCCCAAAGTGGTTTTGCGCACGGTGTCCGGCATGGCCAACCGTCATTTACGCCAGCCGCTGGCCGTGCCCGTTTTGAACGGAGAAGGCATATTTTTCCGCCAAAGCCAAAAAGATGATTTTTATTATTTTGCGGATTTGCGCCTGTATACCGGTTCCAATTT
This sequence comes from uncultured bacterium, assembly GCA_949296525.1. Taxonomy (GTDB): domain Bacteria; phylum Elusimicrobiota; class Elusimicrobia; order Elusimicrobiales; family Elusimicrobiaceae; genus Avelusimicrobium. The sequence goes on from CASFOP010000004.1 coordinate 73,792, forward strand.
CGGGGTAGAACAGGGGATGAGCGGCTCGGGGGTGATTTTCCCGGGCGGGGATGCCGTGGGCGTAGTGTCCGGCCTTGTGGGGATAACGGAATTGGAAGCCTATAATGAGGAAGGCGAAGTGGTGGCCAGCGTCCCTTATAGTCTGGATAAATTTTATTTTGCGCCTTTTGACTCCAGAAATGTTCGTTTTATCCGTTCCACGGTACATTTATTTCATGACAAGAAGGGACCGGTTTTCCGCTCCATCACTTCCCAGCAGGCGGCCGTGACGGAACAGTCTTCCGCGGCGGATCCGTTGTCCGGAAAGCCTTTTTCTATGCCTTTGTAAGCTGTGCCGTTAAATGGCTGTGGTTGCCTTCCGTGGCCATGACGCGCAGCTGCAGCCCGCCGTCCGGCAGGGTGCTGCGGTGCAGGACCAAGCAGCGCATATAAATCTGCCCCAAAAGGCCCGCTTGATCCGCGCGCAAAGACAGCGTATATACTTTCCATTTTTTTTGCAGGGCTTTTTCCACAGCTGCCATCAGCTGTGTCAGGCCCTGTTTGTTTTGTGCGCTGATAAATAGGGCGCGGGGGTATTGCTCCTTCAGGGCGCGCAGGCGCGGCGCGGGAAGCAGGTCCGTTTTATTCATCACGTCTATAACGGGCAGTTGTGGAATACGCAAATCCGTTAAAATCTGGCGTACGGTGCGGCTTTGGCTTTCCCGCAGGGGGGAGGAAGCGTCATGTATGTGCAAAAGCACATCGGCAAAGGCGGTCTCTTCCAGCGTGGCGCGGAAGGCAGATACCAGCGCGTGCGGCAGTTTTTGAATAAATCCCACCGTATCAGTAAACAACATTTGCCCGCCGCCGCGCATGGGAACGCGGCGCGTGGTGGGGTCTAAAGTGGCAAAGAGTTTGTCATCGGCATACACGGCAGAAGTATTGGCCAATGCGTTTAAAAGCGTGCTTTTGCCGGCGTTGGTGTATCCGATAAGCGCAATTTGCGGCAGGGGCACGCTGGAGCGCCGTTGGCGGCGCAAGGCACGTTCTCGCTTGACCTGGTCAATTTCTTTTTCCAGGCGGGTAATGCGCGCGCGCAGGCGGCGGCGGTCATATTCCAGTTTGCGTTCGCCCGGGCCGCGCATGCCGATGCCGCCTTTTTGCTGCATCATGGCCGCGCCGCGCCCGCTTAAACGCGGCAGCAGATAATTCAGCTGCGCCAGCTCCACCTGGAGTTTGCCCTCCTGGGTGCGTGCGCGCGAAGCGAAAATGTCCAGTATCAGGCGTGTGCGGTCCAGCACTTTGGCGGGCAGGATTTCTTCCAAATTTTTTTGCTGGGCGGGGGTGATTTCATCGTCAAAAATTACCGCGTCAGCACGGCAGGTTTCGCAGGCGGCGGCAATTTCTTTTAGTTTACCCGTCCCAATCAGCGTGGCCGGATTGTAGGCTTCCAGGCGTACGGAATAAACGGCGGCGGTTTGTGCGCCGGCGGTTTCGGCCAGGCGTTTAAGTTCTTCCAAAGAATGGGGGTCCGGCGTTTGTGTTTTCAGCGTCGCGCCGACCAGGATAACGGTTTCAGGCATAAGAGGTATATTTTTCAATAATGTGTTGGGACAAACCTTCCGCAGAAAACTCTTTTTCGGAGTGGAGATCCAGCCGCAGGGCATTTTTATAGCGGTTGAACCAGGTGCGCTGGCGTTTGGCGTACTGGCGCGTGAGCGTAAAAATTTTGTCAAACGTTTCTTCCCTGCTTTTTTCCCCGTTTATCCATTGTAAAACCTGCGGGTAGCCCAGGCTTTTGAGAGCGGGGCAGTCAGCCGCCGCTCCGGCGGCCAGCAGGGCGCGCGTTTCATCAGCCATGGGCTCCAGCATGCCGTGCGTGCGCCGCTCAATGCGTGCGTTTAAAAGTTCTTTGTCCCAGTTTAGATACACAAACAGGGCCTTTTCTTCGGGAAATTGGCCGAAAAATGCGCCGCTTTTCAGCTCCGAAGCCGGTTTGCCGGCCAGTAATGTAATTTCCAGTGCGCGCATGACGCGCTGAATATTACCCGGAGGGATTTGTACGGCGGAAAAGGGGTCTTTTTCCGCCAGACGCGCATGCAGGGCCGCCTTGCCGCGGGCGGCGGCAAAAGCCGTCAGTTCGGCCCGCAGGGGCGGATCAGAAGGAGGCAGCGGATCCATGCCAACAAAAAAAGCGTGCAGATACATGCCCGTCCCGCCGGCAAAAATAAAAGGCGTGTGGGTCTTTTCCCGCGTCAGTGCCGCCGCCTGCGCACAAAAAGCCGCCGCATCAAAGGTTTTATCCGGCGGCAGAAAATCCACCAAATGATACGGTATGCCCTGCACGCGGTATGTGCCGTTTCCCCATACGCCTTCGGGTTTGGCGGTGCCATGGGTCAGCCCGCGGTAAATTTGCCGCGAATCGGCGGAGATAATCTGCGCGCCCAGTTTCCGGGCCAGCACCAGGGCCAGTTCCGTTTTTCCGCTGGCGGTAGGGCCGGCCAGAACAATATGTTTCATGTGTATATTGTAGTAAATTGAGGGCGGCAAAACCGGCCGGGCTCACGGGGCCTGCGCAGAACGGAAGGAAAATCAGGCGGAACGTTTGGTTTTGCCTTTGCCGCGGGGCTTGAGGGCTTTGTTGATTTTACGTTTGCTTTGCAGGTAGCATTCGCGCCGCTTGGCTATGCAGAAAAGCCGGAAGCATTTTTCCTTGGCTTCCAAAAAATTTTCTCTTGCATGGCAGATGGCGGCATATAAATCTTCCAGCTCGGCCTGCGTAATTTCCGGCGGGGGGGTGGGCATAACAAACCTCACGTGTGCGGGCATAAAAAAAGCGACGCCCGTAATTTGAGGATCGCATTCCCAAAACAGGCATCGCCTGCCGCTCCGCAAGGAACGGCAAAACGATACCGTTTTTTGGCTGCGATCGGCCGGACGGCTCCGGCCAAACCCCGTTAAGGGGTACCAAAAAATCGGTAAAAAACGGCTTATTTGTATAATATTTTATCATTTCCCTATTTAGCATTCCCTAACCTTTTTAGAGCAATCATACACATAATTTTCCATTATCCGTTCGTATGGAATCCATAAAAAAGGCCCGCCTTAAGGCGGGCCGTAAGAGGGACTGGACTGGTTAATCGTCAAACAAGGTTTCGTCTTTTTGTATTTTATTGCAAATACGGTAGGCCTTGCAGGTGGCCACGCATACTTCCGGCAGGCGCAGCAGGATGCGCGTGTCGCAATCATTGAAATCGTCAGCCATGGCGCTGATCATCGCAGCGTACTGCGGCTTCATGTCCGTAAATTCAATACCTACGGTATACACGTTTTCTTTTTGTTTGACCCAGGCCATGCGCGCGGCGATTTCCATTTTTTCCATCCCCGGCAGCTGCAGGCTGATGGAAAAATGTTCCGCCATCGGTGCGCCCAAAAAGCTGATCATGCGCATGCCGGAGGCGGACAGGTCGGCCAGGATGGCCACTAAAGAGGTTTCCTTCCCGTCCTGGGTTTTGTAAAACAGGTTAACCGGTTCAATCAAATTGCTGATGACCGGCATACGGCGGTGTTTGCGTTTTTCCGAAAAATTCTTTTTGTTCATAATCAGTCCCTCATTAAAAGTAAGGTATCTTCGGCGCTGGCAACCCGGCTGCGCACCACAGTACCTATTGTATAACTTTTTTGCGTTTGTGCCCAAAAATTATCCGATGTGCGGCCCTTGTTCGGGCTTTCCATGAGCACTTCTTTTTCTTTGCCTGCCTGCGCCGCATAGGCGGCTTCGGCCAGGCCTTTTACTTTATTTAACAAAATATCTAACCGTTCTTCCAGTATTTTTTCGGGAAGGAGTTTCATTTGCGCCGCCGGCGTGCCCTGGCGGGGGGAATATTTAAAGCAATACGCGGCCGAAAAGCCGGCGCGCTGCACCAGTGAAAGCGTTTCTTCAAAATCCGCTTCCGTTTCCGTCGGGAAACCGACAATCAGGTCCGTGCTGACGGCAAAGCCGCGTTCTTTTAAGGCGTCTATTTTTTCCAGCAGTGTTTCCCGCGTGTAGCCGCGTTTCATTTCGCGCAGGACTTTGCTGGAGCCGCTTTGCACGGGCAGGTGTATGTGGCGCGCGATTTTGGGATTATTTTCCACCGCCGCCAGGAATTGCGGCGTGATAAATGCCGGGTGCGGGCTAACAAACCGCACACGCTGCACGCCGGGGAGGGCGGATACTTCATTTAATAAATCGGCAAAAGTCTTGCCTTCTTCTTTCCAGGCGTTGACGGTTTGCCCAAGCAGCATAATTTCCGGGCAGCCCGAGCGGGCTTTTTGGGCGGCCTGGGCTAATATGTCAGCCGAAGGCAGGCAGTGCACGGGCCCGCGTACGGAAGGGACAATGCAATAAGTACAGGCAAAATCACAGCCGCGCATAATGGTTACATACCCCGTTATTCCGTGGGACTGCACTTTGCCTCCTTTCGCCGCGCTGAACAGACCGCTGCCGTCCAACAAAGACGCGAAATGATCTATTTCCCGCGCGCCGGACACCAGGTCTAAATATGGAAATGTTTTTTTCAGTTTTTCACCCAAACGCTGCGCCGCGCATCCGGCGAAAATAATATGCCGGCCTTCTTTTTCCCGCTTCCACTGCCGCAGGCGGCCCAGGAAGGACAGGGCGCGGTGTTCGGCGTGGTCACGCACGGTACAGGTGTTAACCAAGGCCAGATCCGCCTCGTCCAGATTATCTGTCAGGGCATACCCGCGCAGCAGCAAATGCGCGGCCATTTCTTCGGAGTCGGCCAGATTCATCTGGCAGCCGTAAGTTTGAATGAAAAGTTTTTTCATAAATACATAAAAAAGGCGGCGTTGTATGCGCCGCCTTTATCCTGCGGAAGTTAGAACTGTTCGCTGAGTTTTTTAATCGCTTCCGCCACCGGTTGCTGCAAGTGCAGTTTTACCACGCGGCGGCCTTTGTTTTCCAGCGCCTGGAAATCACCCAGCGCCTGGGCATTGCACAGCTGCCCGAAGGTGTAGTGCTGGCCCGGGATCTGGATGTCTTTGGCGGGTTCGGCCGACAGGATGAGGAATACGCCGTTGTTGCCGTCGCCCTTGTGCAGCTGGCCGCTGGAGTGCAGGTAGCGCGGGCCATAGCCAAACAGCACGGCACGTTTGGTGCGGCACAGAATTTTGTCGCGCAGGCCTTCCAACGCTTCGTCAATTTCTTTGGAAGGCCACAGATAGGGCAGAATAGCCACATAATCGTTGCTTTCCAGCAGGGAGTAGAAATCCTGCGGCAGGGTGTCCAGTTTTACCTCGTCTTTTAGGTCTTTGCTGACTAGCAGCGGGGCCGTTACTTCGGCAGGGATATCCCCCGCTTCCAGTTTGGCCAGCACGTTTTTGGTCAGGGTTTTGGCTTCCTGCACATTGGGCTGGTCAAAGGGGTCAATGGCCAGGATGGCGCCCGCGGCCGCGGTGGCAATTTCCCACAGCAGATACATCGCGCCCAACTGGTAATTATCTTCCATTGTCAGTCTCATGACGGGGAAACCGCGTTCGGCCAAATCATCGGCAATTTCTTCCACACGTTTATTATCATCCGTATCCGTGGCAATGTATACGAAGAAACGGTCCTCGCGGTAATCAAAATTACGGTGCAGGGTTTCGCCTACCACGGGCACGATGCCTTTGCCTTCTTTGCCGGTGGATTCGGCCACCAGCTGTTCGGCCCAAAGCCCGAAGGCGGCAATTTCGCCCGGGGTCAGAATGGTCAGTTTATCTTTGCTGTGGTTGGCATAACATGCACCCATATACGCACCGAGCTGTATGGCCACATTGTCCTTGACCGGGGCATCCGGGCCGAAAAAGGAGGCGGCTTCTTTGGCGCCGTTTAGGATTTTCACCACATCCACGCCCATAATGGCCGCCGGCACAATGCCGAAGAAAGACAGCGCGGAAAAACGGCCGCCGATGTCGGAAGGGTTGGTAAATACGTGGCGGAATTTATATTTTTTGGCCAGGGTCTGCAGGCCGGTGCCTTCATCGGTAATGGCGATAAAATTCTGCCCCGGGTTTTTGACATCAGCCTGTTTGACTTCTTCATAAAAATATGCAAACTGGGAGGACGGCTCCACCGTGCCGCCGGATTTGCTGGCGAAAATGAACAGCGTTTCGGCGGGGTTGATTTGGCTGCGCACGGAACCAACCCAGTCCGGGTTGGTGGTGTCTGCCACAAACAGTTCCGGGCGGCCGGACTGCTTGCCGAACAGCGAACGGAACACTTCCGGGGCCAGGCTGCTGCCGCCCATCCCCATGACGACGCAATATTTAAACTCTTTTTTGGCTTCTTCGGCCACTTTGAGCACTTCGTCAATGTGTTCCAGCGTCCAGTTGTACACCGTCTGCCAGCCCAGGAAATTTTTAATCAGCTCCTGATGCTGCGGATCCTGCTTCCACAGGGTGGGATCTTTGGCCCAGAATTTATTTTTAAAGTCCAGGTTTTCCAGCTTGATGATGCCTTCGCGGATAATCCCTTCCGCCATGGGGTTTACTTTCATTTTCATATCACTCACTACTTCCTTTTTGCAAGTTTACAAATTTATTTTTAGGTTACGACAGCTGTTTTTCCAGTTCCAGCACCTTGTCCACGCGTTTTTTATAGTTGCCTTCGTTAAAATACCGGGCGTTTAAAAAACGCTCCACCAGTTCTTCGGCCGTATGTTTGCCGATGACCAGCGCGCCCAGGCACAGCGCGTTCATATTGTCGTGTTCTACGCCCTGGTGGGCCGAATAGGCGTCATGGCAGACGCAGGCATATACGCCGCGTATTTTATTGGCCGCTATGCACATGCCTATGCCGCTGCCGCAGATCAGCACCGCGCGGTCTGCCTTGCCCTGCGTAAGCAGGGCGCCGGCCTTGGCGGCGTAATCAGGGAAATCCACGCGCTGCGCACCGTCGCAGCCGCAGTCCAGCGGTTCGTGCCCCAGTTCTTTAATTTTATTCAGCACCGTTTCTTTGAGTGCAAAGCCCGCATGGTCGCAGGCAACGGCTACTTTCATATATGCTCCTAAAAAGCCTGATCCACCAGGTCGCAGACGCTGTGCCCGATGAAAATATGGCATTCCTGCACGCGCGGCGTATTGGGCCATTTGACCACGATGGGTAAATCCACCACGTCTTTAATCGCGCCGCCGTCTTTGCCCAGCAGGGCTGCGGTGTAGCAGCCGCGCTCTTTGGCCAGTTCCAATGCCAGCTGTACGTTTTTGCTGTTGCCGGAAGTGGAAATGCCGATGACCACATCCCCTTTGCGCGCAAAGCCGTCAATCTGGCGGGAAAATACCATATCATAGCCGTAATCATTGCCTACGGCGGTGACGGTGGATGTATTGGTGTTTAGAGCCAAAGCGGGGAAAGACTTGCGTTCTTTTTTAAAACGGCCCACAAATTCGGCTGCGATGTGCTGGGCATCACCGGCACTGCCGCCGTTGCCCATTAAAATGACCTGGTTGCCGTTTTTAAAAGCCTTGATAATTTGCTCCGCCAGCTGCTGCACCTGAGTACCCAGGTTTTCTTTTACATAGGTGACGGCAGCTATCAGTTCGTTGGCTTCTTTTTCAATAAACATATACGCTCCGCAAATTAAATTTTTTCCAGTGCTTCGGCCTGTATCCATCCCTGCAGGCCCTCGGATTTGACCACCACGTCATACCAATTGTCTTTGCTGTCCTGAAGAAGGAGCAAATGCCCTTGCGCCACATTGGCGCTGGCGGGGAAATTGCTCCCGGGTCCGCTGCGCAGCTCCGCCACGGGTGCGGCTACCACGGCCAGCGGCATTTTTTCTATTTTGCTGCGCCAGGCATACCATACGGCTAATACCGCCACTATGGCTAATGCGCTTACGGCGGCATAGCCCAGACGGCGTTTAATAAGCCACAGTGAAGCCAGCGAGCAAAAAACCCACAAGCTCAAAAGCAACAACCCTTTTAGCTCATCGGCACGCAGCCCGAAAAAAAACTTATGCAACACTTCAGGCATGCCGGCGGGGACAAAGCGCTCTCCCCCGTTCTGCAAAGCCAAAGTCAGGTTATGGCGTATATCCGCGTCACGCGGTGCCAGGCGGAATGCCCGGTAATAATTGGCTACCGCAAGTCCCGTGCTACCCATTTTAAAATAACAGTTTCCTATATTGTAGTAAAGATGGGGGTCGTTTGGGTAGGAGGCGAGCAGGTGTTCATAGGCGCCCAGCGCGGCGGCAAATTTGCCCTCTCGGTACAAGGCTTCGGCACTTTGCATGTCTGTTGCGCAAACGGCCGCAGCCGTCCAAAACACCAGCCCCAGGGCAACTATCATTTTTTTCATATGCGGCCCCCTTTGTCCATTTTTTTCATCAGTTCTTCGGCCTGCCGTGCCAGCGCGGCGGCATTTTGGCGCTGCATGGCCGCCGGAGCAAAACGTGCCGCATCCAAATGCTGCCACAGGGACTCAAAATGTTTAATAAGGTCGGGCGGGCATCCGCGTTTTTTCAGCGAGGCAGAAATATCACGCAGCGGCAGGCTGGCCGTATGCACCCCGTAGCGCACCTGCAAATAAACGGAGAGCGCGTCGGACACGGCTTCTTCCGTAGCGGCTCTTTTTAATTGGGCCCGCGCACGGGACAAAGCCCGTTTCCCGGCCAGCGTTTGTTTATCCATAAGGGCAAATACACCGGCAGTCAGCAACAGCGCCGCAAACAGATAACTGGCCATATCCAGCTTCGCCAGCCCGGCCAGGAAAGTTGTATCTCCCTGCGCCAAATCAGATTTTAAATAGCGTATGTCGCGCCCCAGCTGGCGGAAGCCGTTGCCCAGATCCGCCTGTGCGGCGAAATCAAATCCCGTATCCGTTTTAGAAGAAGGGGTGGCCTCTATTTCCAGCGGTTTTGTGCGTATGGTGCGGTATTCTTTGGCGGCCGGGTCAAAATAAGACCAGTCCAGGGCGGGGATGGTGTATGTGCCGGAAGAAACGGGCACGATAACGGTTTTAAAAATCTTATAGCTTTTGAGGGTGCCGTTGTTTGGCACGGTGCCTGCGTTGGAAGCCACATCATAGACTTTAAAACCGGGCAGTGCGGGTAATTTTAAATCCGCTGTGGGTTTTAAATTGCCCGGCCCGTTGACATTGACGGTCAGGTTGACGGCTTCCCCGGCTTCCACTTCGTCGCGGTCCAACGAAGCGGAAATGCTGTATCCGGATCCGACCGCCCCGTAAAAGCTTTTCGGTTTTCCCGCCTGCGGAGTTGGGCGGATAGTAAGCGAAACGGCATTGGATTTCACCGTTTTGGGCTCCTGGGATACGGCGGCAAACATTCGGTCAAATACGGAGAGGTGTACATTGCCCATGGGGATATATTTGACAGAAGCTGCCCCGGCTTCGGCCGGCCCTGCCGTTACGCCGGATACGGCATAACGCCGTTCAATATAAGAGTAAGTTTTGCCGGAAATAGTCTGGCGGCCCTCGGAAGAACCGACAAGCTCCATAAACAGGTTGGAAATAGACGGGTCGGCATATGGGGCATTGCCCGCGAACAAACGTGCATAGTAAAAACGCACCGCCAGAGTAACCGTTTGGTTGACGTACGGATGGTTGTTGCTGATGGCTGCCACCATAAAATAGTCCTTATCCCCATTGCGCGCGGCCAAGTTATACAGGCTGCGTTCCAGGGGAGGCATATCCGCCGGGGCCTGCGCCGTGACGGGTTTTTGCTGCGGGGCGGGCACAGCGGTGTCTATATTGCCGCCAGTTTTGGCGGGCGTGGGGGAAGAGGCCCCTGGCGCAGAACCGGTGCGGTATACCGTTACGGTAATAGGGTCGGTTTTATAGGTTTTGTTGGCGTAATTTAATGTGACGGGGCCGATAACGGCTTTGCCCGCAAAGCGCGGCACCATGACATATTCAAATGTGGTCGTGGCGTGGGAATTAATAATTTGCCGGGCTATGGAACTGCCATAAATATTAAAAGAGGGCATGCTGGGCAGCTGGGGGGTAAAGTCCCCCGCGGCGCCGTCCACCGTTACGGTAAGCAGCAATTCATCTTCCGTGGTCAGGACGGTTTTGTTGACGGATGCAGTCAGGCTGACCGCGTTTGCGGCGGAGGCCGCCGGGAACAAAAGCAGCGTAAACAAAAATAATAAAATACACCAATGCTTCCGCATATTACCAGTCCTTCTCCACGGTTTGATCCGGCTGCCGGTTGGAGGCCGCAGCACGGCGGTATTCGTTTTCTTTAGCCATGGACATCACGCGGTCAGCGGCATTTTTGTCCAGTTGTGCCTGCTTGTCCTGTGGTTCCTGTTGCGGGTCCTGCGGCGCCTGGCCTTTGTTGTCCTGGTTTTGTTGGTTCTGATTGTCGGAGCTTTGGCTTTGGTTATTATTATTGTTTTGATTGTCGTTTTGTTGTTGCTCCTGCTGCAGGACCAGCTGTAAATTATGTATGGCTTCCTTGTCTTTAGGATTGCTGAGTATGGCCTTTTTGTAACTTTCTATGGCTTTTTGGCGGTCCCCGGCGCGGTAATAGGCATTGCCCAGGTTAAAAAGGGCATTTTGGTTTAAATCACCCGCCAGTTCTGCGGCCTGTTTATAGGCTTCTTCCGCCAGGGTGTATTCGTTGAGCCGGTAATAGGCATTGCCCGTGTTAAACAGGGCCTGCTGGTTCGTGGGGTCTCCTTTTAAAATTTCCTGATAGCTGTTTAGAGCAGAGCCATATTTTTGCTCATTATAAAATTGGCCGCCCTGGCGCAACTGGCTGCGCACGCCGGCCTGAGCCGCCGCGGCCAAAAACAAAAAACATAGGAAAGTACCGGCTTTTCTCATGATTTTATTCTACCTTTTTTCTTCCGTTTCCGTCTGTACCGCCCGCGCCTTAAAGGGCAAAGCCAGCCACAGGGACAGACACAATATAGCCAGCAACAGCGGGATCTGATAGCGGTTTTTATAACGTGCCCGCGAAGAAGCCGCCGAGCGGCTGCGGTCCAGCTCCCCAATGCTTTCTTCCACCTTGGCTGCCACCTGGGCCGGCGTGGTGTATTTAATGTATACGCCCTGCGTGGCCTGTGCCAATGCAATCAGGCTGGGTTCGTCCAATTTGGTAACAACGGTTTTGCCGTCTTTGTCTTTTTTATATTCCACGACTTTGCCCGATACGTCTGTCTCCTGTGGAATCAGCTCTCCTTCAGGCGTACCGATGCCGATGGCAATCACGCGTATGCCTTCCTTTTGCGCGGCGGCCTGGGCCTCTTTAAGCTGGTCAGATTCGTGATCTTCTCCGTCGGTCAAAATAATCAGGGCTTTTTTACCCGGATATTTGGACAGCATGTGCGCGGCCAGTTTGACCGGCGCGGCCAAAGACGTACCCGCCACGGGCAGCATGTCCGGCTGCAGGGAAGAAATAAAATATTTCAGTGCGTCTTCATCGGTGGTAATGGGGCACTGTATATAGGCCTGCGATGTAAACGCAATCAGGCCGATGCGCTCATTTTTTAAATTGCTTACCAGCATGCGCAACATATTTTTGGCGCTGTCCAGACGGTCTGGGTGCACGTCCCGCGCCCGCATGGAAGCCGATACGTCCACCGCAATAACCGTTTGCGCAAATTCCCCTTCAGCCTTTACAATTTCCAGCCCCCACTGCGGTTTGGCTAATGCGGCAAACAGGAAAAACAGCCCGCACAGGAACAGTACCGTTTTGGGTTTTTTCAGCCGGTCCCCGCCTCCGCTTAAACGCTTGTAGGCTGCCGGCCCAAACAGGGCATGCACGATACGCCTTTTGAGCCTGCCCCCTGCCCAGTACACGGCCCACAGCGCCAAAAGCGCTATGAGAAAGTACAGAAAATAAACGGGTTGTTCAAACAGTTCCATATTACGGCACCTTAATAAAAATCAGCTTGCGCAGTACGACGGCCAGCAGCAAAAGCCCCAGCCCCGCCAGCAAAAAGGGGCGGTATGCGTCGTGTTGGCTCACGCGTGCGGCCTGTGTAAAATCGGTCTTTTCCAGCCGGTTGATTTCGTCATAAATGTTTTGCAGTTCCAGCTCGTTTTTGGCGCGGTAAAACTGCCCTCCCGTAGTTTTGGCAATTTCCATCAGCAGCCCTTCGTCAATTTCTTCTTCGCGGCTGGAAAAAATGGTGGTGCCCGGGGGGCTGGCAGTGGCAATGGCGTAAATTTTGATGCCATAGGCCGCGGCGGCCCTGGCGGCCAGCAGGGGGTCCAGTGCGCCGGCATTATTGGAGCCGTCGGTCAGAAGCAAAATGATTTTGCTTTTGGCCGTGCTGTCTTTTAAATGGCTGGACGCCACGCCCAATGCGTCCCCGATGGCGGTCAGGCTCGGGTCAATGATACCCAAATACAAAGAGGCCACCAGCTCCTGCAGCGCGTCATGGTCCAGCGTCAACGGCGCGGCCAGGGAAGCGTAACGGGCGAACATCACCAGGCCGATGCGGTCATTGAAGCGCTTGCCGATGAAGTTAATGGCGGTTTTTTGTGCGGCCACAAAGCGGGAAGGATAAAAATCCTGGTTATTCATGCTGGCCGATACATCTATAATCATCATGATGTCTATCCCCTGGGTGGGGGGGAGTTTTGAGGTGCTGACGCTTACGGGCCGTGCCAGTGCAATAATAAAAAGGCACATGGCCGCCAATACCAGCCCCAGCGGCAGGCGGCGCGTCAGCGCCGCGCGCAGGGAAAAGGGCTGCTGCAGGAAGCCTGCCAGCGGATAATCGGCCGTTTGGCGGAAGTGTTGCCCTCCGAACAGGTGCAGGGCAAACAATATGGCGGGCAGAGGCAATAACAGCAGGAAATACGGATTTAAAAAGGTAAACCGCCCGCCGGCTGCACGCTGGGCCAGCATGCCCGCGGCCAGCAGCAGCGTGGTGCAGGTAAATACCAGCACGGCACTACCCGTGACACGCGGGAAACGGCGCAGCAGCGCAGAAGCCACCAGCGAAAGCATCAATAAACCCAAAGAGATCAAAAACCAGGAGGAAAACATCAGCGGACCTCCTCTTGCGCCTGTTCGGGGCGCGGGGTGGTTTCTTTCACCAGCTTTCGTACGCAGCCCACATCCTGCTGCATGGTCTGCTGGGCGGGGATGACTTTGGCAAATTTAACCAAATCGGATGAATTTAAATATTCGCGCAGCGGCAAAAGCAGGTTTTTAAGCTGCGGGATTTTGCGGGCGCGGCGCAATAGTTCGGCCGATGTGTCCGATGAAACATCCTGCTTAAAACGCCGCCAAAAATATTCACGCAGAATATCCCCCAGTTCAATATAAAACATTTTATATTGCGCACGTTCCCACAGACCGCTTTGCAGCAGGGCTTCTATTTTGGACAAAGCAATTTCGTCGGCGGGGCGGTTGTCCTGTGCGTGTGAGAGCTCCCGGGCGCGTGTCTGGATTTCTTTATAAAAATACCATGCAAAATAAATAATCAGCCCCAGCACCAGCAGACATAAAAGCCAAATCAGCAGGCTGGAGGGAATATATGGCGGGCGGATGTCGCGCAAAGTCTGTTCGTCAAAATATTTGACGGGTTTAACGTCAATTTGCACCTGTTCGGAGAGGGCAGACGCGAGGGTTTGTGCGCCGGCCTGTTTTTTGAGATTAAAAGTTACCGCCGTAAATGTGGATACTCCCAGCGTAAAGGGTATAAAAGTTAAATCATAGGCCACTGTACCCGGGGAAAGTTTTTCCTGTTTTTCCGCCGTCAGTTCAAAGCCTTCCGGAAGGCTCTCCTTGTCCAGCTCCACCACATAGCCGGGCGTGTGGGAAATTTCAAAACGCGTATCAAACGCCGCAGCAAAAGGAGTTTGCTGCGGCACATGTTGTGCCGTCAGGCCGATGCGGTTGTCCGCAGCCTGCGCCGCGGTGGGCTGCTGGGCCATGGCTGTCAGCGGAAATAAGCATAAAATAAACAAATATAAGTTTTTCATCTTCGTAACTTCCGTGCACGGCGTTTGAAAAATTCAATCACAGGGTTCGCCGGAGGCTGGGCCGTGTCTACCAAAATGGCCTCTATTTTCAGCGGGTTGAACAGGTGGAGCAGCTGCTGGCTCCACACTTCGCGCCGCAGGGCCAGCAGGCGGTTCAAATCCGAAGAAGCAAGCGACAAGAATTTTTCTTCGCCTGTTTCGGGGTCTTTTACGTCCAGGCAGGCATGCACCAGAGGCAGGGCGCGCTCCAGCCTGTCTTCTATAATCACGGGGATTAAGTCAAATTTTTTGGCGGCCAGGCGCAGCGGCTGGGCGAAAGATTCTGGTTCGGCCAGAAAATCGGAGATAAAAATTAAAATGCCCTGGCGTTTGATGACTTTGCTTAATGTGGTTAATGCCAGTGAAATGTCCGTGCCCGTGCCGCGGGGCTCAAAAGCCACCAGCTCGCGTATCAGACGCAAAATATGCTTTTTGCCTTTTTTGGGAGGGACGAAAAGTTCTATCTGGTCCGAGAATAACAGCAGGCCCACTTTGTCGCCGTTTTTTAAGGCGGAAAAAGCAAACAGCGCGGCCAGCTCCGCGGCGGCCTCCTGTTTAAATTTATCAAAGGAGCCAAAACGCTGGGAGGCTGACACGTCGCAGGCAATCATCAGCGTCAGTTCGCGCTCTTCATTAAATTTTTTGACGTAAGGGGTGCCGCTGCGCGCGGTGACGTTCCAGTCTATGCTGCGCACATCGTCGCCTGGGATATATTCGCGCACTTCGGCAAATTCTATACCCTGGCCTTTGAACGCACTGAGATACTCCCCGGCAAAGGTTTCTTCCACCAGTTTGCCGGTTTGTATTTCAATCTGCCGTACCTTTTTTAAAATGTCGGCGGTGTCCATGCGCATAACGTCTGCTCCCCGCGTCGATTAAGGTACGTCCACGGCTTCAAAAACTTCTTTGATGATTTGATCGGAGGTGATATTTTCCGCTTCGGCTTCATAAGAGAGCAGCACGCGGTGGCGCAGTACGTCCAGCCCCACGGCTTTAATATCTTCCGGCGTAACGTATCCGCGGCCGTTTAAGAAAGCGTAGGCTTTGGCCGCCTGCGTCAGGAAAATGGTTGCGCGCGGGCTGGCGCCGTAGGCGATAAAAGAGGCCAGTTTATCCAATTTGTAGGCTTTGGGTTCGCGCGTGGCGAAAACGAGTTCTACAATATAGTTTTTGATTTTTTCGTCCACATAAATGCCGTCTACCACCTGGCGTGCCCTTAAAATCATTTCCGGCGTGACGGAAGTGTTCATTTTGATGGCCTGGTGAGAGGACATACGCTCCAAAATCTGCTTTTCTTCTTCTTTGGTGGGGTAGGTGATCAGCACTTTGAGCATGAAGCGGTCTACCTGCGCTTCTGGCAGCGGGTAGGTGCCTTCCTGCTCTACGGGGTTTTGGGTGGCCAGCACCATAAACGGCGCGGGCAGTTTATAGGTTTGCTCTCCGATGGTCACCTGCCGTTCCTGCATGGCTTCCAGCAGGGCGCTTTGCACCTTGGCGGGGGAACGGTTAATTTCGTCGGCCAGCACAAAGTTGGAAAAAATCGGCCCGCGTTTGGGGTAGAAAAGCCCGTCTTTGGGATTAAAAATTAAGGTACCGGTAATATCGGCTGGCAGCAAATCCGGTGTAAACTGGATGCGTTGAAATTGGGCCTGAATGGCCGCGGCCAAAGTCTTAACGGCCAGGGTTTTTGCCAGGCCGGGCACGCCTTCAATCAGAATATGCCCGTCTGCCAGCAGGGCCACCAGCATTTTTTCAATAAGGTCTTCCTGTCCGACGATAACTTTGCTTACTTCGCGTTTTAAATCCTGCAAAAACAGGCTTTCATTTTGTACCTGTTTGTTTAGCGTGGTAATATCCATAAACCCCTCCCCAAAGTGTGGCGGCTCTCGCAGGGTGCCGGCCCTTTTCTTTATTATAACTAAAATGTTCCACACGCGGAAGATGTGCGAAAGGATTAGATGGAAAAAAACAGGCGGCCCTTGCGGGTGCATACGGGGCAGGCAAATTGGGAAGAGAAAGAAAGGAAAAAATAAAAATCCCCCGTCCAAAGACGGGGGGAATTCTTGGAGGAAATAATTCGGCCCGTGGCCTTCTTATTTAGCCTCGGCGGCGGGCTGCTGAGCGGCGGCCTCTTCGCCAGCGGCGGCGGTTTCAGCCGCGGCGCCGGTCTGTTTTTTTACTTCCTGCAGACGGGCGGCTTTGCCGGAGAGTTTCTTTAAGTAGTTCAGTTTGGCTCTGCGCACTTTACCGCTCTTTAATACTTCAATGCTTTCCACGCGGGGGGAGTGCACGGGGAAAATTCTTTCCACGCCCACGCCGAACGAAATTTTGCGCACCGTAAAGGTTTCGCTGATGCCGCTGCCTTTGCGGCCGATGACCACGCCGTCAAAAGCCTGCAGGCGTTCGTTGTCGCCTTCCACGACTTTGACTTTTACGCGCACCGTGTCGCCGGATTTAAAAGACGGCACGTTGGTCTTGAGGTTGTGTTTGATTTGGTTGATGTTCATAACGCTTACTTCCTCCGAAAATCATTTCTTCGTCTGTTTCTTTGTTTTCCGGGCGGTCTTCGCGGCGGGTTTGTCCGCGGTTTTTACCGCCTTCTTTTTGACGCTTTTGTTCACTGCGGCCTTTTTTGCCTGAGAGGTATTAAGCAAATCGGGTCTGTATTTTTTTGTCAGTTCCAAGGCTTTTTCCCGTTTCCAGGCTTCCATTTGCTTGTGGTGCCCGCTCAAGAGCACCTGCGGCACTCTTTTACCCCGCCATACTTCGGGCCGTGTGTACTGCGGAGCTTCCAGCAGGCCGTCTTCAAACGACTCGGAAACGGTTACGTCCTGTTTTTTAAACGTCCCCGGCAAAAGCCGCGTGACTGCGTCTATCATCACGGCCGAGGCCAGTTCCCCGCCGGTCAGGATAAAATCCCCCAGCGATACTTCCATATCCATTTCGGGATACACGCGCTCGTCTATCCCTTCATAATGCCCGCACACAAAAATCAGGTGTTTCTTTTTGGCCAGTTTTTTGGCCAGCGCCTGCGTGAACGTCTGCCCGCGCGGGCTGGTCAGAATCACCACCGAATTTTTTTTGCGAAGGCTTTTTATTGCCCGGTACAGCGGCTCGGCTTTCATCAGCATGCCGGGGCCGCCCCCGTATGGCCTGTCGTCGAGCGTGTGGTGCTTGTCTTCGGTAAAGTCGCGCGGGTTGGTAAACCCGAGCTTGAGCACCCCTGCCTTTTGCGCCCTGCCCACGATACTCTGGCCCAAAGGGCCGGCCAGCATATCGGGGAACGCGGTGACGACGTCCACTTTCAACATCAGTCTTCCAGCTTTAACGTAACTTTTACGTTTTGTTTGGCCGCCGCCGCACTCAGCACGGTGCGCACGGCCTTAATAATGCAGCCGTCTTTTCCGATTACCTTGCCTTTGTCCTCGGGGGACACTTTGGTCGTCAGGTAAACTTTATTGTTCTCAACTTTTTCTTCTACCACCACATTATCCGGATTAGCGGAGAGGGATTTGAGAAGGATAGTGGCTAACTCTTTCATAACGCCTCTTATTTGGCGGCGGTTTGGGCTTTCTTGATCAGCGCGGCCACCGTTTCGGACGGTTTGGCGCCGTTTTTGATCCAGTGCTCCACGCGGTCCAGTTTAAGGTTAATCTGTTTGGCGGTTTCTTTGTTGCACGGATCATACTGACCCAACACTTCTTTGGCTTCAGAGCCGACGGCGGTTTTCTTTTCAATCGCTACGACTCTGTACTGCGCGTGGGCTTTTTTACCCACTCTCTGTAATCTGATGACGACTGCCATGTGTAACTTCTCCTTATGTTCGCCCTTATAAAGGGCGGTGTAATTAAATCGTGGCGGCCCGGCGTATATCGGCCAGGGCCTTTTGGGGGTCTGAGGCGGCGAATATGGCGTTTCCCGCCACAAACGCGTCCGCCCCCGCCCGTGCCGCTTCGGCAGCGGTTTGGGCGTTAATCCCTCCGTCCACCTCCAGCCATACGGGCCGTCCGGCGGCGTTGATTTGCGCGCGCACGGCGGCTATTTGTGCTGGGCTGTGCGGCAGGAAACTCTGCCCCCCAAACCCCGGCTGCACGGTCATAACCAGGACCAAATCCAGCAGGTCCGAATAATTCCCCAGGCGTTTCGGGTCCGTATCCGGTTTAACGGACAGGCCCGCTTTTACGCCCAGTTTTTTAATCAGTAAAAGAGCTTCTTTTACGTCGTCCTCGGCCTCAATATGCACGGTCAGCATGTCCGCTCCGGCCTTGGCAAACGCTTCTATAAATTTTAACGGACGCTGCACCATCAGGTGTACGTCCAGCGGCAGCTGCGCTCGGCCGCACAAGTTTTTTACCACAGCGGGGCCGAAACTCAAATTCGGCACGAAATGGCCGTCCATCACGTCCACATGCAGCCAGTCCGCCCCGGCTTTGCGCACCGTTTCCACATCGCGGCCCAGGTTCCATAAATCGGCCGACAAAATGGAAGGCGCAATAATTATTTTACCATTTGCGGGGCCGATTTTGGAAGTCATTGTATTTCGCGCTCCCGCACCAGGATGCCGTCCGACAAAATGCGGAAGGTTGCTTTGCCGCTGTACGAGATTTCCAAATCTATCTTGCTGCCGGGCTGTTTACTTTCGTTGATGACTTCGCGCTCGCCGTTGTCGTCAATGAGCACAATGCGTACGCGCATGGCTTTTTTACCCTGCGGCAGTTCATAATGCAAATGGTATATCTTTTCATCTTCGGAAGCCTCGCGGCGGCTGACGGTTACTTCCAGCGCCGAACCGGGGGCCAGCTCACTGTCGGCCGACGGGCTTTGCTCCGCAATCGTGCCGTATGGGAAGGGTGAGTGGGCATCTTCCTTTACGGTTAAATTCATATTCTGCTGGCTGGCCCAGAGAGTTGCTTCCGCCAGTTTTTTATTGCGGAAATCCGGCACCAAAATCACGCTGGCCGGCGGCTGTCCGTTAGAGAGAGTCAGCGTTACTTTGTCTCCACGCGAAAGCATGCTGTCCGCTTCAGGTGCCTGGGAAATAATCAGGCCTTTTTCCACCGTCAGAGAATAGGCGTTTTCCACTTTTTCCACCTGCAGGCCCGCCTGGCGTACAGCCAGCTGCGCCGCGCGCAGGTCCAGCCCTTCCACGGACGGGACAAACACCATTTCATCTCCCTGGGAAATCCATACGCGGATGACGCGCCCTTCGCGCACGGTGCTGCCGGCGGAGGGGATTTGGCGCAGGACGGAGCCGGGGGGGACATTGTCAGCAAATTCCAGGCCGGCCTGCTTCATGGCCAGGTTGACCGAAGCCAGCGAGTTCAGCGCTGCGGTAACGGGTTTTTTGGTAATATCGGGCACCTGCACTTCCTGACGGGTATGCACCATGGCCCCCATAACCCAGTCAATGGAAATAAAGATAAGTAATACAAAAAAAACAAAAATCACGCCCGCTATAATCCATTTGGTGCGGGAGGAATTTTTTGTTTTGCCGATAAATTCTTCAAAACTGATGTCTGTATTTTTAGCCATGAAAAATAAACACCTCCGTGCCGGGTTTAATGCCGTGGCCGTTGGCGTACGCCGCCGCGGGCATGGGCTTTTTGCCGGCCGGATGCACCTGCGTAATCCAAATACTTCCTTGTTTACATTTTACTAAAATTCCGTTTGGGCTTTCAACGCGCAGCACCGTCCCGGCCCGGACTGCCGCATCGGCCGGGGGTTCCGGCCCGTCCGGCAGGCGCGTGCGCAGGATTTGCAGCGGCTCTTCTTTGCCGTGCAAACAGATGCTAGTTCGTGCCTTGGGGCCGCAGGCCAGCCCGCGCACCCTATGGTGTATTTCTTCAGCTGCCATGGTGTCAAAACAAATCAGCGCGCCTTCTTTTTTAATCATGGGGGCCAGGGTGGGCTCGCCCGTCTGCGGGATTTTAATGATTTCGCCCGCTTCCAGGCGCGTAAGGGTTTCTTTTAAAGCTTCCAGCCCCAGCGGGATTAGTTTGCCAAACAGGCTCTGGGCGTCGTCCTGCGGGTCTATGGGAATTTCTTTTTGCAGGAAAAGCGGGCCATCGTCCATGCCCGGGGCGATCCAAAACACACTGACGCCCGTTTTGGAAAAGTTATTAAATAAGGAATGTTGTACCGGCGCGGCGCCGCGCAAAAGCGGCAAAAGCGAAAAATGCACGTTTAAAAAACCCGTCTTGGCCAGGGCCAGAAAGTCGGGGCGGAAAATTTTGCCAAACGCCACCACCACACCGATATCAAAAGGAATGTTTTTTACTTCTTCGTAAATATCTTTTAGTTTGTCCGGCGAGCGTACCGGCAGGCCCAGCTCCAGCGCGCGGCTTTTGACGGGGCAGGGGGTAATGACCATGCCGCGCCCGCGCGGTTTGTCGGCCTGCGTAACGACCAGCTGCACGTCGGTCAGTTCATGGGCCAGCTCCAAATACGGCACGGCGATGTCCGGCGTGCCGAAGAAAATCGTTTTGAGTTTGTTCATTTTATATATTTTAACAAATGGAAAAGTGGGTTTGATAAAAAAAGAAATTTTTGGAATAATATATTTGTTTAGGAGGTTGTGCAGTAAAAGATAAGCCTTAAACGCGGCTTATATACAATTTGGTTCTGTTTTTGGAATCGCGCTTCGGCGCGAAGAGCTTTTGGGAATCAAAGGCGACTTATCTCTCCAAAAACGGCTCGTTATGAGGCAAACAGTAAACGGACTAATTACCCGGTTGCTGTTTGCCGAGTTCTTGTTGTGTATATACACGGCAAGGCACGGCTGTTGCATTTTGGGTAAGAGATAAGTGCTCAAACGTAACGGCCGTTTTTATCGGTCAAAAAAGCCAACTTACATAACGAGGTATCCAATGAAAAAAGTATTATGGGCTGTATGTTTGGCCGTTCTGGCCGCGCCGTCCTGGGCTGAGCCATATGCTCCTTCCCAGTATGCGCCCGTTCAATATGTTCCGGTGCAGTATGTTCCGGCTCAGTATGTTCCGGCTCAGTATGCTCCTGCCCCGGCAGCGTCTGCTCCCGCCGCTGCAGAATATGAAACGGCGCCTGCGGTACGGAAGCGGAATTTGTTTTCCCTGGGGGCAGGTCTGGTTATTCCTACGGGAAATGTGATAGAGGAAGGAGACCTGTCTCTAAAAGCAGGCGGGCCCGGGGGCGGGATAGAACTGCAATATTTAAATTTTCTGAATGAACGCTTTGCTTTGGGCGTGGAGTTTGGCGGTACGGTGCTGACGGAAGAAACAGAAAACTATTATGGGTATGAAATCAAAACCAAGAGCCAGACCTTGCACGGCATGATATCCGGGCGTTTATATGTTAATCCAAATAACAAAAATTTAGTGTATGTCCCGTTTGGTGTGGGATTTGTGCAGGGGGAACTGGATTGGGATATTTATACAGGAGGAGTGAAGAGATTGGTATTGAATGATTTTTCAGATACGGCCCCTGCGGGTTACATCGGCTTGGGGGTGGAATTGGAAAGGACAGAAGAAAGCCTGATTTCATTAGAAGCCCGGTATCACATGGCGTGGTTTCGTAAAAGCGGTATTAGTGCCACCTACAGCTATGTATCCATTATGTTAAAAGCAGGCGGTCTTTTTTAATATAAGAAAATATATTTAAACGGCCCGTTTTATAAAGAAACGGGTCGTTTTTGGATTTATTTATACGGCTCCGTCCAGTGGTTGAGCTTGCGCGAGAGTTTTAAATACATCAGCCGCAGGCGGCGTTTGGACGTGATTTTTTTGCGGCCCGTCTGATACTGTTTAAAGAAGCGGTATAAAATAACCGCCGCCGCAAAAAACGTCAGCATATCGGCCAGCGGCTGGGTGGCTTCCACCCCGCTCAGGCCGAAATAATGCGGCAGGATAAAAATCAGCGGCAGGAACATAATGCCCTGGCGGCAGCTGGCCAAAAAGGCCGAGCTTTTGCTGCGTCCCAGCATTTGCAGCATTTGGTCCACATAGGTGGAAAAAGGCAAAAAAGGCAGCGCCATACAAAATAAATACAGTGCGTCCACCCCGATGTCTATTACTTCCCGGCTGCCGGTTTGAAAAGAGGCGATGACCGGCGTGGCCCACAGGGCCAGCGCGCCCGCAAAACACAGGCAAATCAGCGTTCCCGCCCGCGTGGTCACCCAAAACGCCCCGCGTACGCGGTCGTAGAGTTTAGCCCCGTGATTATATCCCGCCACCGGCTGCAGGGCCTGGCCGATACCTAAAATAATACTTCGTATAGCCAGGTAAATTTTAACCACAATACTGACGGCAGCCACGGCCGCGTCCCCGAACGGGGCGGATTTTACGTTCAGCAGCGCCATGGCCAAAGAGGCAAAGCCCTGCCGCAGCGTGGTGGGGCTGCCCAGGCGGATTAAATCCCAGTAAACCCGACGGTCACGGCTGATGAGTTTAAAAGACAGGGTCGTCACGCTTTTCTTACGGATAAAAAACGAAAGCAAAATACATAAACTGATGCACTGGCAGACCAGCACGGCCAGTGCCGCGCCGCCTATGCCCCAATCCAATACATAAATAAAAATAGGTGCAATGGCAATATTCAGTATGGCGCCCGTGGTTAGGCCAATCATGGAAAACACGGCTTTTCCTTCGGCGCGCAGGGTGGTGTTGAGCACGAACGCGGCGCACATTATGGGCGCGGCGATCAGAATATAATGCCCGTAATCGCAGGCATAAGGCAAAATAGTATCCGTACTGCCCAGCAGACGCATCAGCCAGTGCAGGTTGAGTTCTCCGGCCGTTAAAATACATAACCCGATAAACGCACCCGCAAAAAACGCCGACGATACATAGCGTGAAGCGGTTTGTACGTCCCTGCGGCCCAGGCAGCGGCTGACCATGCTGGCCGCCCCCGTTCCCATTCCCATACCGAAGGCCTGTATCAAAGACATCAGCGAAAATACCACGCCCACCGCTCCGGCCGCACTGGGGCCGAGGTGCGATACATAAAAGGTGTCGGTAATATTGTAAATGGCCGACACCAGCATGCTGATCACCGTCGGCACCGCCAGCTTGGCGATGAGTTTTCCCACGGGGGTCTGCGTCATGATGAGAAATTGTTTTTCTTCCCGGCTGGCGTCGGAAGCGGGTAAAGCGCTGCTCATAAATATATGATAGCAAAACTCTTTTCGGACGGGAAAGCGCAAAAAATATTATGATATGTATAACTGCCGCAAGACTTTCAGGGAGCTGTGATACTTTTCCTGCCGGAGCATAGTATATAGTGTATGGCGCCTTTTCAAGAGTTATACAACGCTTATTTTAAACGGGTATACGCTTATGTGTTTGTGCGCGTGAAAGACGCGGCGCTGGCCGAAGACCTATGCGCCGGCGCATGGCGCAAGGCCTGTGAGAAATTCGCTTCCTATGACGAAACAAAAGGCGTTTTTGCGCAGTGGATTTTTACCATTGCGCGCAACGAAATCAATATGTACCGCCGGCTGTACTGGGTGCGCCATTTCTTTTCGCTGACGGATACGGAAGATGTGTTGCCGGTGCAGGATAAAACCCCGCTCCGGCAGGCCGAGGAGGACGAGCTTAAACGCCGCCTGCTTTTGGCCTTGGACAAATTGTCAACCAAAGAGCGGGACGTGATTTCGTTAAAGTTTTACTCGGGCCTGAACAACCGCCAAATTGCGGCGGTAACGGGCATGAGCGAGAGCAATGTGGGCACCGTAGCCCACCGCGCCGTGGAAAAAATGCGGCGTGACATGGAGGATTTATGAGCAAGCCAACCTGGCAGACGCGTGCGGAAAAGCTGGATTTTGACCCGAACGGATCGGCGCAAAACCGCGTATGGGCGCGCGTAAGCCAAAGAAGGGTGATTGCCTGGAAGTGGCCGCTGGCCTGGGCGGGATGTGCGGTGTTTGTGCTGGCCCTGGGCGCGGTGGTGGTTAACCGCTTGCCTTCGCCGTGGCAGGCGCCGGCGGCGGAAGCGGGCCTGACGGAGGAAGACTGCGCCGAGCTGAACAGCCGCTACCTGCTGGCCAAGGCTTTAATCGCCAGCGAGGAAAACTGCCCCTGTGAGGAGCATTTAAGCAGTTATGACAAGCGCACCATGTCGCATTTGCGCAAGGGGCTGGAAAGCGTGGCCTGCACCGCCTGCTCGCCGCAGGAACAGGCGCGGCTGAAACAATGCGCGGTCAAATATCCGTCGCAGATTAAAGAATTAAAATTATGCAGAACATTGTGTTAGGAGAGAATATGTATCGGAAGGGACTGTTTCGCGGTATTTTATTTGCCGTACTCGGATGTCTGGCCTGGACGTACGCGGCGGCCAAACCCATAGATATTTTGGTGTTTACTTCGCCGTATTGCGTGCATTGCCGCCATTTAAAGGAAGATAAATTTATAGAAAACTTCACCGCCCGCCACAAAGGGGACGTGAATATTGTCCATTATGATGTTACGCAGGGAGAGGGAAATTTGGTGTTTATCAAAGCCATGGAAGCGCGTGGGGTAACTTCTATGGGTATTCCGACCGTGATTATCGGCGATGAAGTCTTGCAGGGATATCCCCGTTCCATCAACCGCTGTGAAGAAGTGTTGGAAAAAGTATTGTCCGAGCAAAAAGCCGCGCAGAAGCAGCAGCCTGCCGTCCAAAACGAGCAGGGCGCCTCCGCCGCCTCTTTGACAGAGAAAAATTCGGCGCCCGAGGCACAGGAGCTGGCCGCGCAGGATAAACCCGAAGAAACGCCTGTGGCGCGAAGCACAGCTGTTTCTGATGACAATGTCTCCGAAACCGCAGCTGCTCCGGCACCGGACAAGGACACCACTTCCGCAGAGGAACAGGCCCTGGCCCAGCATGAAGCCATGTTCAGCCAAATCACCGTATGGGCCATTATCGGCGCGGGACTGGCAGACGGCGTTAATCCGTGCGCATTTGCAGTAATTGTTTTCTTCATTTCGTTCCTGGCCGTGTATAAATATAACCGCAAAGAAGTGATTTTGGTGGGGATATCTTACTGTGCGTCCGTATTTGCCGTTTACGTGTTGCTGGGATTTGGGGCGTTCCGTTTCCTGTATGCCATGAAAGGTTTTACTTATGTGACGCTGATTGTGCAGTGGGTGACTATCGGCCTGTGTGCGATTTTCTTTGTTTTGAGTCTGTATGATTTTATGATATACCAGCGCACCAAAAAATCGGAAAAAATGCTGTTGCAGCTGCCTAAAAGCTATAAGCGGTTTATACACAAAGTTATGCATTTTTTCCTGGGGGAAAAGCACGGCTCTTCCTGGCTGCTGATGCTGGCCGCGTGCTCGGTGGGATTTTCGGTGTCCGTGGTGGAGGCGGTATGTACGGGGCAGGTGTACTTGCCTACCATCATGATTATTTTAAAAGAGGCAGACAAACACTTCTTCCGCGCCGCAGAGTATCTGCTGCTTTATAACTTGATGTTTATCGTGCCGCTGGTGCTGGTGTTTGTGTTGGCTGTGTGCGGCAAAGAATCGGCTACTTTTAACAACTGGCTCAAAAAGCATTTGGGGCTGACCAAACTGCTGTTGTGCTGTGTGTTTTTAGGGCTGCTGGTGCTGTTGCTGGCCAATAATCTGTAATTACCTTCGTCTGTTCTGCAAAAAACCGCCCGCCTGTTACCGGCGGGCGGTTTTTGCTATACTGTATGCGCGGTTTGTGCCGCGGGTTTAAGGAGGAAATATGAAATATGTTTTGTGGGGTGTGGTTTTAGTCGTCGTGATTATCGGCGTGTGCAGTGCGGTTCATTTGTGGCGTGTGGCGGCGCGCAATGCGCGGGAAATGAAAGCCTATGAGGGGGCGCCGGCTGTGCTGGAGTATAAGCTGGGCAAAACATTGGTGGTGTATTATTCTCTGACCGGACACACCAAAGACATTGCTCTGCAAATAGCACAGCTGACGGGGGCGGATGTATGGGAGGTGCAGACGGAGCCTGCTTTTAAGCCGGGGATAAAGCTGTACTGGACCAGCTACCGCCAACTTAAAACAGGCAACTATCCTGCTTTGAAAGAACCCGTGCCGGATTTAGCGGCGTATGATACGGTGTTTGTCGGCTCTCCGGTATGGTGTTACAGCGTTTCCTCTCCGGTGCTGGCTTTGCTGCGCGATACGGACTGGCAGGGGAAAACCGTGGTGCCGTTTTTTACGCAGGGCAGCAATACGGGCAGCTCGGTGGAAGATTTTGCCGCTCACGCGAAAAACGCGCATATTCTGCCTGCGGCCACGTTTAACAATTTAGATGAAAAATATGACGCGGCCGTCAAAAATAAAATCATAGTCTGGCTTAACAGCCTGGAGCGCAAATGAACTGGCCCGCGCTGGGGGTGGGGCTGGCTGGGTTTGTGATTATTGGCGCGTTTCATCCCGTGGTCATTAAAGCGGAATACTATTTTTCCAAAAAAGTCTGGCCGGTTTTCCTGCTGGCTGGGCTTTTGTGTTTATGGTCTGCTTTATATATAAAAAACACAGCCTGGGCCTGTGTGGTCAGCGTATTGGGGTTTACGTGTTTGTGGAGCATAAAAGAGCTGTTTGAACAGGAAAAACGCGTGCAAAAGGGCTGGTTTGCCCGTAATCCAAAACGTAGGTAACCATCCAAACGGTATGCAAAATTGGCGCGGCCGTGCCTTGCGGCAGGCAAGTTTGTTATAATATAGTCACTGCCTGGAGAGGTGTGTGAGTGGTTGAAACAGCAGGTCTCGAAAACCTGTAAGCCGCAAGGCTTCGAGGGTTCAAATCCCTCCCTCTCCGCCATTTTTTTCTTTATAACACGGCTTTTATGTCTTGCCCGGACGGGTTCCCGTGCCGGGGAGGTTTCTGTACCCGCCGAAATCCGGCTGTTTGGGCCGGCACCGGCGTACGGCCTGTTTCCGCCCGTCCCCTTGCTTAAAATGCTAAAATAACCTTAATATGAGCAAACTAGTCAGAGGTTTTAGGGACATTTTTGAGCCCCAGTCCAATTTATTTACCGAACTGGAAAACTGCGCCCGCAGCGTGCTGCGCTGCTACGGGTTTTCTGAGCTGCGCCTGCCGACGGTGGAGCAGAAAGAACTGTTCGTCAAATCCACCGGCGAGACGACCGACATCGTGCAAAAAGAAATGTACACATTTGAGGATGCCGGCCACCGCCAGCTGGCCATACGCCCTGAGGGTACCCCGGGCGTGGTGCGCGCGTATTTGGAGAATAATTTTACGCAGGCCGCCCCGGTGCAAAAATTTTATTATATCGGCAATATGTTCCGCGCCGAACGCCCCCAGGCGGGCCGCTACCGCGAGTTTGAGCAAATCGGCGCCGAGTCCATAGGCAATTCCGCCCCGGCCGCCGACGCGGAAATGATACTGATGCTCAAAGACATCGTGTCCGCTTTCGGGGCCAAAAATTATTCCGTTAAAATCAACAGTTTGGGTTGCGACAAATGCCGTCCGATCTACCGCCAAACGCTGATTGATTTTCTCTCCAAAGAAAAAGATACCCTGTGTGAAAACTGCCAAACGCGCCTGGAGAAAAACCCCCTGCGCGTGCTGGACTGCAAAATTGACGGGCCCCGTTTTGCCGGCCGCGTGCCGACCATGACCCTGTGCCCCGAATGTCAGGTGCATTTTGATGAAGTTCAGCGCCTGCTGAAGGGGAAAATAGATTTTGTCGTAGACCCCATGCTGGTGCGCGGGCTGGATTATTACAGCCGTACCGTGTTTGAATTTCAGGCGGGGGATACGTCCCAAAACGCCATCGCCGCCGGAGGCCGCTATGACGGCCTGATTAAGAGTATGGGCGGCCCCGCCACGCCCGCCGTGGGCTGGGCCATGGGCGTGGAACGCGTGATTGCCTCGCGCGGGGAAATGCCCTTGCAGCGGGAAAAAAGCGTTTTTGTGGCGTCTTTAGGTCCCGAATGCAACGAAACGGCCTTTAATTTGATGCAGGCCCTGCGCGCGGCCGGCGTGCGCACGGAAGGCGGTTTGTTTGACAAAAACGCCAAGGGCCAGATGAAGCAGGCCAACCGCTGCGGCGCGGCGTATGCGCTGATTTTGGGCGAAGACGAACTGGCCAAACAGGAAATCACTTTGAAAGATTTAACCAGCGGAGAGCAGAAACAGCTGCCGCTGCAAAGCATTGTCCAAGAGGTTAAAAAACTCGTATGAAAAGAACGAATTATTGCGGGGGCCTGCGCGCCTCGCACATCGGCACCAAACAGACGGTCTGCGGCTGGGTTAACAGCTACCGCAACCACGGAGGCGTGTTGTTTATTGACGTGCGCGACCGCAGCGGCCTGGTGCAAATCGTCGTAGGCCCCGAAAGCCCGTTTTTTGAGCTGGCCTCCACCCTGCGCAACGAATACGTGGTGGAAGTGTCCGGCGAGGTCAAACACCGCATTGAAGGGGCGGTAAACAAAAATATCCCGACGGGCGAAATAGAAATCGCGGTGGAAAATTTAAAACTGTTAAACACGTCCGTGCCTTTGCCGTTTGACGTGGAAAAATCGCGTGAGGCTTCCGAAGAAACGCGCATGAAATACCGCTATCTGGATTTGCGCAACCCCGTTATGGTGCGCAACCTGACCATGCGCCACAAAATCGCGCAGGCCGCGCGGCGGTACTTGGACGGGCAGGGCTTTTTGGAAGTGGAAACGCCGGTGCTGACGCGTTCCACGCCTGAAGGCGCGCGCGACTATCTGGTGCCTTCGCGCATTCACCACGGGCAGTTTTATGCCCTGCCGCAAAGCCCGCAAATGTTTAAGCAAACGCTGATGGCCAGCGGCATTGACCGCTATTTCCAGCTGGCGCGGTGCTTCCGCGACGAAGACCTGCGTGCCGACCGCCAGCCCGAACACACGCAGATTGATATGGAAATGTCCTTTGTAACGATTGAGGATATCCACGAAGTGGTGGAAGGGCTGATGAAAGAAATTTTTAAAACCGCCGGCAAAGAGCTGCAAACGCCGTTTGCAAAACTGCCTTACAACGACGCCATGGATTTGTACGGCTCCGATAAGCCGGATTTGCGTTATGATTTGCAGATTAAAAATGTCGGCAGTATTTTTGCCAAGACGGGCTTTAAAGTGTTTGCCGATGTGCTGGCTGCCAAAGGCGCGGTATACGCCGTACGCGGAGAAAAAGGCGCGGCCCTGTCGCGCGGGCAGATTGACAAACTGACCGATTTGGTCAAAAAGAACGGCGCCAAGGGCCTGGTGTGGCTGAAGGT
This sequence comes from uncultured bacterium, assembly GCA_949296525.1. GTDB lineage: Bacteria > Elusimicrobiota > Elusimicrobia > Elusimicrobiales > Elusimicrobiaceae > Avelusimicrobium. The sequence goes on from CASFOP010000004.1 coordinate 102,957, forward strand.
AAAAGACGGCAGGCTGGAAAGCCCGACCGCCAAGTTCTTTACCGAAGAGGAAATGAAAGCCTTGCAGACCGCCGTGTCCGCGCAGGAGGGGGATATTATCTTTGTGGGCAGCGATGCCAATGTGCGCACCTGCCAGGGCTTTATGGGCGCTTTGCGCAAAGAGCTCGTCAAAAATTTAACCCCCAAATGCGAGTGGGCCTTTGCGTGGATTACCGATTTCCCGCTGTTGGAATATATCCCCGAAGAGGACCGCTGGGACGCAGCACACAACCCGTTCACGGCCCCGCATGAGGACGATTTGGACAAGCTGGAGTCCGACCCGGGCTCCGTGCGTTCCTATCAGTTTGACCTGGTGCTCAACGGCAACGAGCTGGCCTCCGGCTCCGTGCGCAACTGCCGCCGCGATGTGCAGGAACGCATTTTGGCCCTGATGAAACACAGCAAAGAGCAGGCTGCCCTGCGTTTTGGTATGCTTTTAAACGCCCTGCAATACGGTGCGCCCCCGCACGGGGGCATCGGCATCGGCCTGGACCGTGTAACTGCGCTGCTGTGCGGGGAAGATTCCATACGCGAAGTCATCGCTTTCCCCAAAACGACGCAGGCCGTGTGTTTGCTGACCGATTCGCCGAATGTGGTGGACGCGCAGCAGCTTAAAGACCTGGGCATAGAAATAGCCAAAGAGTAACGGCATACAGCCGGCATTTTCCCAAGGCGGGGCAGACACTTGCCCCGCCTTGCTGTATAGTAAGAAGCTTCGGTGAGGCCGGGATAGGGGAATTGCCCTTGGAGCTGGCCGTTTGTCCGTCGTTTTGTGCGGGGGAATCCTTTCTTTGTCTTCCGTTTCCCCCTTCCCAGAGGTGTTCCGAAGGTTGTGTGGAAAGTAAGTGGAAAGCTTGTGCCTTTTTTGGGGGGACGGAATTAACCTTTATTCCGGTTGACGTGCTTGCGCCCCTTCTGCTATGCTGTAAAAATGAAACAAGTTATATCCTTTGTTCTAGTATGCCTGCTTACAGCCGGTTGTGCGGGAAGCGGCGTCCCCAATGCCAAATCCCAGCGTTACCGCGTCAGCACGGAGCGGGAACCGGCCTATTATTTGGGAACGGATGCCGAAGCAGTGGAGGATAGCTGTCCGGGCAATAATATTTTGAAACAATATAATTGTACGCGGGCTCAGGAAGACGGTTATGAATGTTTTGACGTATATCTGGCGCAGGGCAGCCCGATAAACAATCAGCGTTATACATTGCTGCAGGAACGGGTGGAACGCCAGGCGGTCAGCCCCCAGCCGCAGTGCCCGGCTATGGAGGCTACTTGTGAATCCTTCCTGCAGGCATTAAATTATAATTTGGAATTTTCCTGGTATTTGGTGAATTTCCCCACTTCTTCTTTTCCCCAGTGCCGTGAAACCTATGACTGCAAACGCATTGACTGTTACCTGCCGCCCGATCCGCAAAACGGGATTAAAGATTCAACTTTGGTGTCCTGTGTATATAAGCGGAACCAGCTGTTTTTTGTCGGTTCGGGAATCGTTTGCCGCAAAACGCCGCGCTGATCTGCAAGCCGCCGCGGCGGGATTCCCTTGCCAGATTGAAAGAAATTTTATTAGCATATAAAAAACACGGCCCCGCAGGGCCGCGCCCGTGCATGAGGAAATTATGTCAGATAAAACTTTTTTCTTTTCCCAAAATGGTGAAGCACCCGATTTTTTGACCCAAATGGATGCCTGGCTGGAGTTGATGCCCTGTGCTGCCTGTTTAATAGATCAAACGGGTCTGATTTTGTTGGCCAATAAACAAACGGCGGCGGTGTCCGGTTTCCCCGCGGAAATGCTTAAAGGCAGCCATATTGCCAAATACGGGCTGACTCCGGCCGATGTGCAGAATCTGTTGAATGGAAAAGGAGATGCCTCCCTGCTTAAAGAAATGGTAACCAAAAACATGGAAGCGCTGTGTATGAATGTGCGCGCTTCCGCCGTCCCGGGGACTTCTTATATTATCCTTTGTTTTGACGCGGCCGCACAATATCATCAGGCGGTAAAGGATAAAAAGTTTTTTGAATCCCTTGTCCATTCTTATCCCTGTGCGGTGACGGTGCAGGATGGGCAGGGAAAATGTTTGGTGTGGAATGAAAAGGCCGAGAAAATGTTTTCTCTTTCTTCCGCCCAGGCGCTGGGCCGTCCTTTGTATGATATTTTGCCCTCCGCTCTTTGCTCTGCCCTGGAATTGTTGGACCGGGATGTAAAAGAGAAGAAACAGACCCGCGCTGTCAGGCAGATGAGTTTTAAAAACAACCGGGGGAATGAGCTGACGCTTTCCGTGGTCAAAGTGCCGTTATTGGATCCTGCCGGAGAAGTGAGGGATATTTTGACGATATATGAAAACATTACCGTCCGGCACGCCCAGGAAGAAGACTTGATACAGACGCGCAATTTGCTGCAGGCAATTTTGGATCATGTGCCATTGGGTATTTATACCCGTACGGCAGACGGCGTCATGACTTTTTTTAATAAGCAAAGCCAGGAAGTCCTTTCGGAAACGGAACCAAAATGCGTTAACACGCCCCACCCGAAACAGGATGCGGCCGTGGTGCGGATGTATGCGGAACGTGAGCGGAAAATCCTGGAAGAGGGCAAGTTGCGCGATTTCCCCAATGAAGTATATGTTGACCGTGACGGCCGCGAAAAAATGATACATATCATTAAGGTGCCCCTGCGCCATGCCGGCCCGGAACCGCTGGTGCTCAGCATCGTGGAAGACGTTACCAAAAAACTGGAACAGGAAAGGGAAATAGTAACGGCCAATAATTTCCTCTCTTCTATTGTCAACAATGTGCCTATCGGGTTATACGTCCGCATGCGCAACGGAAAGCTGTTGCTGCGCAACAAAATGTGCGAGCAGATTTTTGGCGCAAACGAAAATGTATTTGACGAACAGGGATCCTTACCCCATGAAACAAAAGAACAGGTGCAGGGGTATTTAAGCCGGGAAACCCAGGTGCTCCAGTCCGGCAAGTTGTTAGACATTCCGGAAGAGCCTTACACCACCGGGACGGGGGAGCAGCGTCTGCTGCATTTGGTAAAAGTGCCGGTGTCTGACTCTGAAGGCAATCCTGAATTTGTCATTACCATGGTGGAAGACATTACCCGGAAAAAGGAACAGGAACGCAAATTGATGGAAGGGCAAAGCTTCCAACAGGCTATTTTGGACAATGCACCGATGGCCATTTACGCGCGCGGCGTGGATATGTCCATGTTCTTTGTCAACAAAAGGGCGTTGGAATTATTCCCTTATGAAAAAATTGATGAGGAAGAAAATGATGATTACCGGGAACGGGAGGAAGAAGTGTTCCGTTCCGGTAAAATCCTGGATATTCCGGAAGAAGAGTATTTGCGCCGGGACGGAAAGAAAGTCTTGCTGCATTTGATCAAGGTGCCTGTGTATGACGATGACGGCCGGCCGTTTATGATGCTCTCCCTTGCCGAAGACATTACCCAGAAAAAACAGCAGGAGCGCAAACTGGCGGAGGTGCAGAATATCCATCAGCTGGTGCTGTCCCACACGCCTATGGCTATTTATGCCTATGATGCAGGCCATCGGCTTTGTTTCTATAATAAAGCGGCCGATGTCATGTTCCCTGGGGAGATGTCTTCCGATCAGGATCAGTATGGATACAACAGCCGGGAAGATGAAATTTTTAAGGGCGGAAAAATCCTGGATATCCCGGAAGAAGAATATGTGCGCCGGGACGGAAAGAAAGTCTTGCTGCATTTGGTAAAAGTGCCCGTATTCGCCCCGGACGGACAACCGTTGATGGTGCTGACCATTGCCGAAGATATTACCCAGCAGAAGCAGCAGGAAAAAGAAGTCCGCGATACGAGAAACTTTTTGCAAAATGTGGTAGACAATTTGCCGGTGGCTTTGTCCGTGAAACGCCGCAGCGGGGAATATGTCGTATGGAATAAACGCAGTGAGGACGTATTCGGCGTGCCGGCCAAAGATGTCATCGGGAAAGACAATTACCGTACCGATATTACCAGGGAACAGGCCGAGTTTATGCAGGAAGCGGATGAACGTATTTTTCAAAGCCGTAAGGAGCTTAACATTGCCCAGGAATTGATTTCCACCCCTTCCGAAGGCGTAAAAATTATGCATACGGTTAAAACGCCGTTGTATAAGCCCGATGGCACGCCGGATTATCTGCTCAGCGTGTCCGAAGATATTACGGCAAAGACCAAAATGGAAAAACAAATCCGCGAGACGGGGGAGAAGAATTCCCTGTTGGTGGAAAACGCGCGGGAAGGCATTATTATCCTGGAAGATTACCAGGTGATTTATGCCAATGTGGCCGCCTGCAAATTACTGGGCTATGAATCGGCGGAAGAAATTGTGCGTAAGCCGTTTTTAAATTTCATTTCACCCGATCACCAGCCGTTTGCCACGGATAAGTATGAATCGGTGGTAAACGGGGTGGAGGGGGGCGAAGACCCCATCCAGCTGCATTTTGTCAAAAAGTCCGGCAGCCAGGCGGAAGTAGAAATGGCGGCCATGGCTTCCAAATATTTAGGCCGGCGTATTGTCATCGTATTTTTGCGGGACGTTACGGCGTTCAACAAGTCCATGCGGGAAGTGCGCGGTGAGCGGGAGAAGTTCAAAAATGTGTTTGAAAAGGGCCTCCTGCCCGCATTTATCCTTAATCACAAAGGATATATCAACGTCATGAACCGTGCGGCCAGGGATTTGTTCCACTTTACGGAGGAGGACCGCCACTTCTACCGCAATGTGTACATCCGCCCCGCGCTGACCCTGCAAACCAGGCGCCATCTGTCACGCGGGGAAAGCGCACAGATGGATTATGTGTTTGACTTTGATAAAGCCGCAGCCAAGTTCCCGGGCCGTATTCACGGAGAGGGGAAAATGTTGTTGCATGTGTCGCTGGAGCCTTTTAACCGGCGTGACGCCAAAGACGGGACGGTGGAGGCCGATTATTTGGTGACGCTGGATCGCCGGGAACGGGGGGGCACTCCTCCTCCGTCTGTACCCTTGGCAGGCATTGCAAAAAAAGTGCGTAAGCCGCAGCCGCCGTGCGCCGTATTGCTGCCCAATACCCAGCCGTATGCAGTGTGTTCTTCCCAGTTTAAAATCATTTCCTGCAATGATTTATTCTGCGCGCTAAGCCAACATGAACGGGAGGAACTGACAGGACAGGAACTTGTCCGTTTGTTTGCGGCGGAAAGTGCTTCTTTGTTTAAAGAGGATTTGGAAAAATTGAAATCCACCGGAGAACTGGAAAACAGGGAATACCGTTTGTGCCTGGCCAGCGGGCTGGAAACGACCCCTGTCCGCCTGTGCGCCCTGCGCAACCGGGACGGGAATTATGTGTTTATTTTCCACAACCTGGCCCTGCAAAAACAATTGATGAATTTGCTGCAGGAACGTTCGGCCCAGTTAAACGCTTTGCTGGATGCAACTGACGGGGCCGTGTTTTCCGTGCAGTATGAAGACGGCAAGCTGGGCCGGGTCGAACGCGCCAATAAATTCTTTTCCCGCTTTATCGGCTATTCCCGGGAGGAACTGACATCCGTGCCTTTTGAGCGGTTATTTACGGCGCCGGATGGAAAGAATTCCGCCGAAGTGAAAGAGAAATTCGGCCGCGCCGTGCAAAATTTGCAGGCGTCCGGACGGGCCAATCTGGCGGCCTTGCTTTTTACCAAGGACGGCAAACCTATTGAAACGGCCGTTACGCTGACGGAGCTGGATATCCCCGGCCAAAATGTGGTTTTGGCCGTGGTCACGGATTTGTCTGATTTGCTGGAACGCCTGTCCCGCAATTCCCGTGCGGCGCTGGAGCTGAGCAGTGTGCGCCAATCTTTGCCTGGGATTTATCTGAAGACTAATTTAGACGGCCGGGTGCTGGAAGTAAGTGCCAATTTGCCCTATCTGAGCCAGGCGCAGGCCCAGGATATGTTTTTGGATAAGCTGCCCAAGGAATATTGGCCGGAAGAAGTGGCTTCCAAAGAATTGTTTGCCGTCAAGGAATCCGCCGGTGTGCATATTAACACTACCTTTGATTTTGAATGGGAGTTTGCCGGCCGCAAACGGTTTTTGGAAGCCGTTTGCATGCCTATCATCGGGCGGGAAGAAGTGGTGATTTGGCTCAGGGATGCCACGGAACGCCGCCTGCATGAAGAACATATTCAGGAATTGTATTCCATCAGCAATGAAAATAATTCCACTATTACGCAGCAGGTGGACCGGATTTTGGATTTCGGTAAAAAAATATTCAAATCGGATGTGGGTATAGTGTTGCGTTTTCGCGACTCCAACCCCGATGAACTGACCGTTATCTATTCCACGCCCAGTCCGTTTAATATTGAACGTTATATGGTATTCCCGTTGGAAGAATGCCTGTTTGACGTGCGCGATGACAATGTGGTCGTGTTTCCGGATTTGTCCAATACCAACTGCAAACGCTGCCTGCATAAAGAAAAAAATTTTGGCTCCCTGATTGCCGCTCCGCTGTATGTAGGCGGCAAGGTGGCCGGGGTGCTGTGTTTTGCCGCCCGGGCTTCCAAAACGCATTTTGAAGAAGGGGCTGAAGAGCTAATTGGCATCATGTCGCGAATCCTGAGCCTGCGCATAGAGCTGCGTGAAGCCAGTAAAACCCTGGGGGAAACCTCGCAGAGTTTTATCCGTACGCTGGAATACCTTAACTCTCCCGCCGTGGTGCTGGATTTGTACCACCGCGTGCGTTATGCCAACGATGTATTCCTGGGGTTTACGGGGCGTCAGCCGCGGAATGTGGAAAACCGGGAGTTTTTTGATGAGTTTGTCCGCAATCCGCACAGCAGCCGCCACATGTTTGACAGCTATGCCCGCGGTGCCGTGGGCAATGCTTTCCAGGTGCGTTTGGAACAAGTGGATGACAGCGGAAAATATTCCCCGGTTCAGTGGGATGTGTTTTTGATGAAAGACATAAAAGGTGAAGTGGAAGGGTACGGCCTGATTGGCGTGCCGCAGAAATAAGTTCTGTGCCGGGGCTGTGGGCAGCCCGCGGCATAACCGCACACGGACCGGCGTTTTGCCATATAGAAGCCGGCGGTATAAACAGGGCCGCGTGGGCCAAAAGGCACCCGGGGCAGGGCCCGGGCGTGTGGTGGTATAGGCCTGTGCTTCCCTCAAAATAAGGACGGGCGCGCAGCCGTTGTACGGGCTGGGGGATATATACGCAATATATGTTTTGTGCCTTAGGCTCCGGGTATTTTGGCAGAAATAAAAAGCCCCTGCGCCATAAAAAGCGCCGGGGCTTTTTGCCGTATATCCTCTTTATTCGTTGATTTCTTTGATTTCCACTTCAAAGGTCAGGTCTTTTCCGGCCAACGGGTGGTTGAAATCCAGCGTAATTTCTTTGTCCGTGATTTCCGTTACCACCGCTCGGAAGGTGTGGCCCTCGTTACTGGCGCCTACCATGTCGCCTACTTTAAGTTGGTCGGCATTCATAATGGCTTCTTTCGGCACGCGTTTGATGGCTTCCTGCAGTACGGGGCCGTATGCTTTTTCCGCTTTAATTTCCACGGTTTTTTTGTCGCCGAGGTTCATTTGTTCCAATACTTCTTCCAGCCCCTGTATAATCTGGCCCGCGCCGTGGGTGTATTCCAGCGGGCCGCGCCCGGCGGAAGTGTCCTGCACTTTCCCGTCCACAGTCAGGGTGTAGTCAAATTTTACTTTGGAACCTTTTTTAATCATGGCTTTCTCCTTTTGGCCGCGCTGAAGGCGGGATGGTCTTATTGTAACATTTCCGTTCCCGTTTGTGTAAAAATATCCGGGCCTCCGGGCAAAAGCCCCCGCCCGGGGAGGCGGGGGCTGCCGCAGCATGCCGGGCTTGGGGGAAATGGGAAGCTCCTCTCCATTTTGCCGATCTGCCCTTTTGTATTCTTTCATTTTGCATGCACTGCGGCAAGCCGGAAAAAAGGGCTAGAAAGGAAATAAAAAACCGCCCGTTGCGGGGCGGTTTTCCATAGAAAAGGGATTTTACTCTTCTCCAAATATATTGTTTAACTGGCGGTTGACACGGTAGAATGTAGCGCATTTGGGCATGTCTTTGAGGCGCTTTGCACCGATGTAAGTCATACAGCTGCGCAAACCGCCCAAAATGGCCAAAAGCGTGTGTTCTATGGGGCCGCGGAAAGGGATTTCCACCACTTTGCCTTCGCTGGCGCGGTATTTTTTCATGCCGCCGTAATGGGCCTGTTGGGCGTATTCGGAACTCATGCCATAGAACTTTTTAAAACGCTTTTCTTCCAGCCGCATGGCGCAGGTTTTGTCGTCAATCATTTCTGCCTCTCCGGTCTGGTAAAATTTGGTGCACAGTTCCCCGGCACTTTCTTCATGTCCGGCCAGCATGCCGCCCAGCATGACAAAATCCGCCCCCGCGCAAAAGCTTTTGCATACGTCTCCAGGTACGGTACATCCGCCGTCGGCACAAATCATGCCGCCCACGCCGTGTGCAGCGTCCGCGCATTCAATAACGGTGGAAAACTGCGGCCGGCCCACGCCGGTCAGTTTGCGCGTGGTGCAGACGGATCCGGGCCCGATGCCCACTTTTACGATGTCTGCCCCGCTTAAAATTAAATCTTCCGTCATGTCCCCGGTAACCACATTGCCGGCCATAATCAGGCTTTCCGGCCAGGCGGCGCGCACTTTTTTGACATAATTGACCAGATAAGGGGAATAGCCGTTGGCTACGTCAATGCAAATATTGCCGACTAAACCGCTTTTCATAACGGCGCTTAATTTTTCAAAATCCGTATCTGATACGCCGGAGCTGACGAAAATTAAATCATTGTTGCCGTATGTTTTTGCATTGTCTTTTAAGAAGGCCAGTATTTCTTCGGAGGCGTAATGCTTATGCAGGGCGGTGAAAAGTTTTTGTTTTTGCATTTCGCGCGCAATTTCCATGGTGCCGGTGGTGAACATGTTGGCTGCCACCACGCCGGTGGCGCTAATGGCGCGCGGGCACCACTTAAAGGTGTATTGGCGGACAATGTCCACCTGTGAGCGCGACGCCAGCGCCGAGCGTTTGGGCCGCAGCAGCACGTCGCAATAATCCAGTTGTACGTCGTCTTGAATTCTCATACCTTGCTCCGCCCGGGCAAATTGGTCCTGGGGCCTCCGGGCCGTTAGATATCATAGCAAATTTAGCCGTCCGGGGTTGCCGCTTAGGCGGGATTTAGTATAATGAATATTGTAAAAATCCGTAAATGTCTTATACTATAAACATCGGAGCATTTATGAAAATATTTCTTTCCGGCAGAAAGGCCGGGTTTACATTGGTGGAATTATTGGTGGTTGTCATGATTTTGGGTATATTGTCAGCCATTGCTTTGCCTCAGTACCGCCGCTCGGTGGAGCGTGCGCGTGTGGCCGAGGCACAGACCCTGTTGCGTTCCATTTATGATGCCTGTGAACGGCTGGCTTGGGAAAACAATATGTCCAGCTGCGAGGATGCCGTCAAAAACGATGCGGTAAATTTCCGTAAACTGGATATTACGGTAAAAGGGACTTTTAACAGCAATGCCAGCACTTTGACGACGGAAAATTTTCATTATGAATTCGGCGGGAATACGGTGTGGGCCCAGGCCCAACGGGGGGATTATGTGGGGGCCATTATTACATTTGACGGCCGGCAGTTTACCTGCACGGATACCATCCATCCCGCCCCCAACGCCTGCACGGTATGGGGTGCGGCCAACTGGAACGAGGAATAAACGTTATGAAAAAATATATCAATGATATTTTGCCGTGCCCGGGCCGGGGGTTTACGTTAATTGAGCTGATGGCCGTGGTGATGATTATAGGTGTTTTGTCATCCATTGCATTGCCGCAGTACCGCCGGGTGGTGGAAAGGAGCAAATTCACCAAGGCGCAGGTTATGGCCAAGTCCATGTATGATTCCTGCCAGCGCCTGGTGGCGGAATGGGGGGTGGACAATTATACGGACTTATCGACCGACGTGCGTAAGATTTCCCGCCTGGATATCGGGGACGAGGCGGATTTGCCTGCCGGTTTTTCCGTATCGGACAACTCAATTGTCGGGGCCGGTTTTGTATATACGCTGGGCAGCAATTGCGTAGTGAATGTCGAGAAAACATCGGGCAATTATGCGGGCGTTACCATGAATTATAACGGGCTGGCATTTTATGATTGTTCGGATGACGGTTCCGGTGCGTGTGATATTTACGGGCTGGATTGAGGAAACGGTATGAAAAAATATATATTATGCAAAAAAGTCTGGGCCTGCAAAGACGGCGGTTTTACGCTGATGGAAATTTTGGTGGCGGTGTTAATTCTGACCATTTTAATTACTATGGCCGTGCCTATGTATGAGCGCACGGTGGAAAAATCCCGCCTGGCGGAAGTCAGTACCCTGCTCAAGCGTATATCCGAGTCAAAACTGCGCACCATGGACAGCCAGAACATCACTAACTACTACACATCCGCTTTCGGGATGGACGAGCTGGATATAACCGTTCCATCTAGTGATGATTTTTATTACGGTTTATATCCTGAGTCGTACTCCAATGCCGTCTGCGCACGCCGCCTGCGCGGGGATAATGCGGGGACGGTATTCCTCTACCTGGGGGAAGCGGCGCCGGATTATTGCTATACGGGCGGGAAAGGCACCGCCATATGTACCGAGTATCTTTCCAGCGGCCGCAGACTGTTCTGCCAAAATGCTAGCGGCAAATCCACCTGTGAAAGCTATGGGCTGGACAGTTATACCACAGGTTCCTGTCAGTGATTTTTTCCCTGTTTTATCAAAACCCCGCGCGACACAGGTTGCGCGGGGTTTTTGGATATATAACGGTTTTTATAAGCGGAAGAATTCAGCATGCCCCTATCAAAAACTGTCGTGGCTGTTATGCTGTTTCCCCATCGGCGTTTTTTATCTCTCAATTCACAAGCCTTGACCTGTTTTTTTTGATACATTTTCGCATGAAGAGTGAGAAAAACGCCGCATTTACACTGATAGAGTTGTTAACGGTTGTTTTAATTATCGGTATTTTAACCGTCATATCCGTGCCGTAATACCGCCTGGCTGTGGAAAAAGCGCGCATTTCCTGGCTGTGGCCGGTGATGCGCAGGATTAAGCAGGCCATGGAAATCTATAAAATGGCTAACGGCCGGGGGTATGATCTTGACCTGTTGGAATTAAAGAGCCGTTGGGCGCAATGTTACGCATATGAAGAGGGGAATTTTGGCGACAAAGTCTGCGCTTCTTTGGGCGGGGAACTTGTGTCTGCGGAGGGCTGGCGCCTTTATTCCGTCCGGTTTTAGACCGGATTTGGCTTAATTGATTTTGCTGTGCGGGGGGACATCCCGGGTAATCCATTTGTTGGCGCCGATAATGCTGCCTTCACCTACGGTAATATTGCCCAAGACGGTAGTTTCGGCGTAAATAATGACGTCATCACCAATATTGGGATGGCGCTTGATGCCTTTGACCGGGTGGCCGTTTTCATCCAGCGGGAAACTTTTGGCTCCCAGCGTAACCCCTTGGTAAAGCTTGACGCGTGCGCCGATGACGCAGGTTTCCCCAATAACTACGCCCGTTCCGTGGTCAATAAAAAACGCCGGTCCGATTTGTGCCCCGGGGTGGATGTCTATGCCGGTTAAGCTGTGGGCATATTCCGTAATAATGCGCGGTATGATGCGTACGCCGCGTTTATATAAAAAATGTGCCATGCGCTGATAAGTAATTGCCATCACACCGGGATAGCAGAGCAAAGTTTCTATCTCGTCTATGGCAGCCGGGTCGCCTTCATAGGCGGCGCGAATATCTGTAAGCAAGAGCTTTTGTATGTCTGGCAGAGCCTCAGCAAAGGCGCGTGCGGTGTGAGCGGCTTTACTGCGGCAGGCGGCGCAGTCACCTTTTTGGCGGCAAAGAAGGCAAAGCGAATTTAAAATTTCCTGTTCCAAGCTGCGTGTGCAGTTGTTCAGCAAGGCCTCCTGTGCAGATGTGTCCCCGTGGAGGGGGTACTGGCACAGCAGGGAGCGAAAGCCTTTGAAAATACGCACCACCTCATCGGCCCGCGGGATAAAAGGGGCTTTTTCATAAAAGGTCTGGTCAAATGTATTTTGCAAGGCCTCAATAACGGCGGATTCTCTGTCAGACACGGAATATCCCTTTACATCTTAAAATCTTCGCCTAAATACAGACGGCGCGCGTCGGGGTCGTTAAGCAGAGTATTTTGATTCCCTTCCACCAGGATTTTACCGTCGTAAATTAGGTAAGCTCTTTCTGTCAGCGGCAGTGTTTCGCGCACGTTATGGTCGGTAATCAGCACGCCGATGCCTTTGTCCTTAAGTTTGAAAATCATATGACGCAGGTCGGACACGGTAATAGGGTCAATACCAACGAACGGTTCATCCAGCAAAATAATTTTTGGGTTGCTGATCATACAGCGCGCGATTTCCATGCGGCGCTTTTCCCCGCCGGAGAGCGTCCAGGCTTTTTGTTTGGCCAGTTTGGTCAGGCCGAACTCGGCCAATAGGCCGTCCACGCGGCGTTTTTGTTCTTCTTTATCGTCCAAAATACGCTCCAGCACAGCCAGCAGGTTTTCTTCCACAGTCAGCCCCTTAAAAATGGTCGGTTCCTGTGCCAGATAACCCAGGCCGTGGCGCGCGCGCTCATACATGGGCAGTGAAGTAACGTCTTCATTGTCTATAAACACCCGTCCTTTGGTGGGACGGATGAAGCCCGTCATCATGTAAAACGTAGTGGTTTTGCCCGCGCCGTTGGGGCCCAGCAGGCCCACAATTTCGCCGGATTTAACGTGGATATCCACCCCTTTTACAACCATGCGGTCTTTGTATGTTTTGACGACATTATCGCTGCGTAGTTCCATAAAAAATCCGTTTTTACACACCAGCGGTGCGGTTTATAAAGTTTCATTGGCGCGGGACTGGTTAATTTGTTCCGACACCGTCCAGCCTTCCACCTGCCCCGTCATTTTGATTTTACGGGTGGCGTTTTCGGCACTTACCCTGTCTGCTATTATAGCAAATGTGCCGTCCTGCGTTTTGCCCCGCAGCAGCGGCCGTCCGCCGTAAGCATAGGTATAACCTTCCCGGCCGTTGTATTCAATGGTTTGGGCGTTTAGGCGGTAGTTATCATTTTGCGCTTCCGCATTGCCCTGTAAAATGGCGTAATTATCTTTTTGTTTGGCGATGATTTCTTTGGCTTTCAGCGTGGAAATTTTTCCCGCCGCATCCCTGTAAGTAACAAATACGCTGCCGGTTAAGTGATATACTTCCGTCTGTGTATTAAATTCGGCTTTGCGTGCCCAGGCGGTAATTAATTCGTTTTGTGCGGTGTGGTAAACCAGCTTGATTTTCTTTTTGCCCGCCGCTTCGGCGTTGCCCTCCCCGCTTTGGTAATTGTATACGGCTTTGTCGGCGTACAGCTCATACCAGACGTTTTTGTTTTCATTGTAACGCAGATATACGTCTTCTTTGGCAGTCAGCAGATTTTTTTTACGCTGGGAAAGCGCATAACCGGCACGGAATACATAGATGCCGTTGTCATAGTGTACGTTTCCCTCAAATTCTTCTTCGGCTTTTTCTTTATAAATGACCCAGCGGTCGCTGCTAACCACGCCGCCCAGCGTATCGGGCAGGGAGGAAAACTTCTTATTTTTTAAATCCCGGGCCTTTTGCTGGGCTTCGGCGGCCTGGGAGGCGGCTGTGGGGGGGACGGCCACTGAATATTCTTTTTTGTCAGACAAGGAAAAACATCCGGCCAGCAGCAGCGGCAAAAACAACGTCAGAAAGGCTGCCCGTCCTGTACCCGGCTTTTCTGCCTGCCGCGCGGAAAATCCCGTCTTTTGGCTCATTTGGCGGCCTCCTGCAGCTCCTTGATGTCCTGCGGCAGAGAGGTTTGCTGTTTTTTAAATTCAATGACTAGCAGCTTGGAATCTGTTTCTATTCCGCCGCGCGCCGTAACGGTGGTATTGCCGCGGGTAACCACGGTGGGCAGGTCGGACCAGACACGGTCATTTTCCACATCATAGAAAAAGCGTTCCGTGCTCAGGTTGGTTTGCTCGGTAAACGAGCGTACGCGAGCGTTGCCCTCTATGCTGACAGTTTTGCTGGAATAATCAAAAGTGCCTTTTTTACCGGTTACTTCCGCCGCGGGCTGACCGTTTTCACTCAGCAGCAGATGGGGGTTGTACAGTATGGCATTGTTCATGTCGGCAAAATCCACTTCGTCTGAGCGTAGAATCCATTTTTTTTGGCTGTCTTTGGACTCAAAAATCGTTACGTTTTCTGCTCGCTGCATATCCCCGTCATCGGGCGAAAATTCCTTTTCACCGCCGCAGGCGGCTAAACACAGCGTCAGCAGAAAAAGGGCAGAAAGTTTTTTCATGATTTCTTGTCCAACATGGCAATAAATTCAATCAGGTCTTTTTCGTCAATAATACCGACAACCCTGCCCGTTTTGTCCAGCACGGGGATATTGTCCACATGGGTGGAGTGAATCATTTTGGCCGCTTCTATGGCCGGAGCCGTGTCCAAAATATGATACGGGTTTTTTGTCATCACGTCGGTGATTTTTTTGTTGATAATATCGGCTCCACGCTGCAGTTCGCGGCGCAAATCACCGTCCGTAAAATACCCCAGCAGCTTGCCTTTTTTGTCCACCACGCTGGTGGCGCCGGCGGCGTTGCTTTTGGTCATAACCAGCAGCGCGTCTTTGACGGAGGCCGTTTGCGGCACGACGGGATTGTTTTTTCCCTTGCGCATAAGGTCTTTGACCTGCTGCGTCAGCAGTTTGCCCAAAGAACCGCCCGGGTGGAAAAGGGCAAAATCGGTTTTTTCAAAGTGTTTGATTTGCATCAGGCACACGGCCAACGCATCGCCCACTGCAAGCGTGGCGGTGGTGGAGGCCGTTGGAGCCAGGTTATAGGGGCAGGCTTCGCGCTCAATATAAATTTTAATGTGAATGTCTGACATCAGCGCCAGTTTGGAATTTTCATGCCCCGTCATGGAAATAATGGTCAGCTTGCGCCGTGCCAGCGAAGGCAGGATTTTGTTGATTTCCTCGGTCTGGCCGGAAAAAGAAATGGCCAAAATCACGTCCCCGCTCATAATCATGCCCAAGTCTCCGTGCAGGGCTTCCACCGGATGCACGAAAAAAGACGGCGTGCCCGTAGAGGCCAGCGTGGCCGAAATTTTGCGCCCGATGATGCCGCTTTTGCCTATGCCCAGCACAACGACGCGGCCTTTGGTTTCGGCGCATACTTTGACGGCTTTTAAAAAGCCTTCATCCAGGCTCTTGCGCGAAAGTTCCAGCGCTTTGTGTTCCACGTTTAAAACTTTGCGGGCGGTTTGCAAAATTTCTTTTTCATCGTATTTCATGGATTGTCCCTCATTTCAGCCACGGGGTGGCTTCCGGGGCCGGTTTTGTGGGCCGGTACGGCGCGGGCAGTTTGCCGGCGGCATAAGAAATAATAAAAAACGCCGCCGTGCACAATACCAACAGTACGGCCAATACTTTTATATGCCATTTCAGGGTGGGGATAAAAGGCCCGGCCATATGAACCCCTATTTAAATGTTTTGACCAGCGCGTCAATTTGGCAGAGCTGGCGCGTCATTTTTTCCGTCTGCTTCATGTCCAGCGAGTTCGGCCCGTCGGATAATGCCTCTTTGGGTTTGGGGTGCGCTTCAAAAAACACGCCCGCTATGCCCAGGGCCGTGGCCGCTTTGGCCAGCACGGGGGCCAGGGCGCTGTTGCCGCCTGTGGCGGTGCCCAGCGCGCCGGGTTTTTGCACCGAATGCGTGGCGTCAAAAATAACGGGATAGCCAAACTGTTTCATAATTTCCAGCGAGCGCATATCCACCACCAAATCCCCGTAGCCGAAGCTTGCCCCGCGTTCGGTCAGCAGGATATTATGGTTGCCTTCGGACTCAATTTTCTTAATGACTTGTTCCATGGCCGCCGGCGCCAGAAACTGGCCCTTTTTCACATTGACGGCCCTGCCGGTGGCGGCGCAGGCCAGGATTAAATCGGTTTGCCGGCACAGGAATGCCGGTATTTGCAAAATATCCGCTACGCGCGCCGCTTCTTCGGCCTGCCAGGGCTCGTGTACGTCCACCAAAAGCGGCAGTTTTAACAGGCGTTTTGCTTTTTCCAAAATTTCCAGCCCTTTGGCCAGCCCGGGCCCGCGGTAAGCGGACAAAGAGGTGCGGTTGGCTTTATCAAAAGAGGCTTTTAAAATATACGGGTGGCCGGTTTTGGCGATGATTTGTTTGAGTTTTTTGGCCGTGTCAATGTAATGCTTTTCGCTCTCAATGACACAGGTGCCCGCCATGAACACCAGCGGGAGCGTGTTGGAAATTTTGATATTGCCGATTTTGACTGTTTTTTGCATAGTTATATCATAGCAAATTTAGGCCGTTCCGACGGCGGATTAGTGGCGGACGATGTAGCCTTCCTGCCCTTCAATCTCCGTATCGGGGCCGTCTTCCTGGCCGGAATAACTCATACAGAAATTTTCACCCGCGCCGTTAAGCGGTACGCATACCAACTCCTGCAGCTCGTTTTGCGAGGCCAGGAAATACTGGATGTGCCAGTCCGGGTCTTTTAAACGCAGTTCCAGCTCCCAGCAGTTTTCCTGGGGATCCTGTTTGTCGCGGCAAATAAAAGTCAGCGTAAAATATTTCAGCATGCCTTTGTCATTAACTTCCCGCTCTATGCGCGCTGCGCTTGCTTCGGTAATAAAGCGGCCACGGTTCATGCGTTTAAACTGGCTCCACCAAATGGTGGCCTCCGTATTGCGTGCGCTTTGCACCGCGTTTTGATAGGCGGGCAGGGCAATGCCTACCAATATGCCTATAATAAGCACAACCACCAGCATTTCAACCAAAGTAAACCCTTTTTTCATACGATATCCTTTTGACTTGCGCTGAGAAGGCGTCCTGTCAGGCCGCGCATATCTTTATCGTCTATGCGCAGCCCCAGGGACCAGGCGGTTGCCTGCAGCGTGTTTTGCAATATGTCCGGCAGGGAGGAGGCAATTTGGGCGATGTTGTAATTTTCATCCATGCGCAGATAGTCCTCCAACACCGTGGCGGCCTGTTTGCCAAACAGTGCGCGCAGGCCGCGGGTATTGTTCAGTTTCAGGCGGAAATATAAAGGCCCGCCGAAAGATAATTTGTTAAAAAATTTAATGGCGCAGCGGAAAAAACGCACCGTACGTGCGGCCAGTTCTTCAAAATTTACGGCCTGTGCCTCATGCCCGTTAAAAAGCACGGGGTGAGATACCTCCCATTTGCTCATCAGCAGGCCGTAGGAGTTAAATTCAGCCATATGATGCACTCCGCGTGCGCCGTTAATGGCGGCCAGGCCGTCCTGCACCGGCTGCAGGGCCATATGTTCCTGCGGCGGCAAGCCTTGAAAACAATACTCCATCAGGTCAGGCAGGCGGCGGAAATCAATCAGCGGTTCTTCGGGATACAGCGGCATCAGCGACAGCGCGGCCACGGTGCGCCCTTCGGAGCTGACGTTTTTGGTTTTGAGGTAATTTTCAAAATGGCTCTCGGCTTTGTCATATAAAATATGACGCAGGCGTTCGGATTTTTTACGGTGGTCCAGCAGCCACGGCAGTTTGTCCGGGTGAACCAAAATTTCGGGGCGGCTGCTCTGGCCCGTGCGGATATAGGCGCGTTTTAGTTTGCCCACCAGGTGGGGGGTTAAATTGCTCTGCGGAATATTGACCACCACAAACATGCGCTGGCCGTCTTTGCTGACACAGGTGTTGACGTCCACGAATACAATGGGGTCAATATACGTTTGGATAATATCTTCAATGGTGTTGCGCATTTTTTCGTGGTATGGAATACCGGTAAAGGGCGCTTTTGGCTTGTCGTTTTTATCGTCGTTGACGCCGATAATGACCGTGCCTCCCAGCGCATTGGCAAAAGACGCAATGGTCTTGGCGAATTTTTCTTTGTTTTTGGGCAGGAAATATTTGTAATCCAGCTGTTTGCCTTCCGGTTGCTGGGTCTGACAGAATTGGACTACATCTTCAAAAGTTAAATCGTTTACGGGTTTGTCAAAAAGCATACGTCCCCCTTGGGTTGCGGCGGGCCGCGTATAATATTTATTATAATAAAAACAATCTGATTTTAAAGGCCCGCGTTTTGCGGAAAAAGAATACTATGAATGGACCCAATGCCAATCTGACCCCGTGGGTGACGGAAAAATTTATTTCCGCCGCGCCGGCCGCCGCGGCCAAAGCGCTGGGCGTACTGGCCACGCACGAGGCCGTATTGCTGCTCAAACCCCTAAAGGCGGAGTATATTATCGCGTGCTTAAATCCCATGGAGCCGGAAAAGGCCGCCGCCGTGCTGCGCCGTCTGCCCTCACGCCAGAGCGCGTATGTGTTGGCACGGCTGGATTTGCGGCAGGGGGCCAAGGTGTTTGCGGCGTTTTCCGTTCCGCAGCGGGAAAAGATGAAAACCCTGTTGCCCGCGCCTGTATTGCGTGCGCTGCAGGACAGCGCTTCCTGGCCGGCCGGCAGTGCGGGTGCTTTGATGAATACGGATTTTTTGGCTTTTAAAACGGATGCCAGACTGACGGAAATTATTGAAAAGCTGAAACTGCTGCCGCGCAAGAAACTGCCTGCGGCCTGTTTGGTAACGGCGCGGGACGGGAAACTGAAAGGATTTATCCGCACGGCGGAACTGGCCTTTTATGCGCCGTCCAGCACGGCCGGCTCGGTAATGACGGACGCGCAGGGCGTGCCTCCGCAAAGCCCCGCCGAACAGGCACAGGAAATATTGGACTCGGGGCAGCCGCTGGTGCCGGTTCTTGATGAAAACGGCGTGCCGCTGGGGGTGCTGGCGGAGCAAGACCGATTGCCCGCCTCATCGCAACGCAAAAAACGCTTTGGCTGGTTTTAAAATAAAAAAGCCCGGGGTTTTCCCGGGCTTTTTGCATCCGTTCTTTTCAGTTCATGTAGAAAGAGGAATTTAATGCCTGTTTCAGCCTGTTCTTTTCCAGGCCGTAAGCGTACTCCATTTCATCTTCCAGGCGGCCGGGCGGGATATCCCCCAGGCTCATCACTTTGGCGTGGAAATCGGAAAGCGAGAAATTTTTCCCCTGCTTTTTCTGATATTTGGCCCGCAAATCGGCCAGTGCTTTATATCCGTAGATATAGCTGACGGCCTCACCGGGGCGGCGGATGATTTGCTTGAGCATGTTTTGGGCTTCTTCCTGCTCAAAGCCCAGTTCCCCCGTCAGGAAATCATAGGCCTGCATATATGTAAATTGCCCGGTTTGTAATTTAAAATCTGTCACGGCCGCCGCGGCGCGCACATAATCGGCCCAGGCCAGATAGAGGCGTTCTTCATCGGAAGAAATATAACTGTATTCGGCTGCTAAATGCTGGGCGTACACCTCCCAGCCGTTGCGCAGGGTAGGCACGGAGTACATCTTGCGGAAAGGCGACAGCCCCGCATAATTATATGCGGAGCGGTAAAACAGCCCGGGCACCAGCTGCCCCGCCACCATGAGCTTTTGGGTGGGGCGGTTGAAATCGCGGTTGCGCATTTCCTGCCGGGTCAGCTCATTGCCGTCGGGCAGGCGCAGGAAAAAGTCATGGGTGGGGTTTGTCTGCGTGCCGAAGGGGGGTAAAAATAAATACGGGCGCGTATACGCATAATATTGCGGCAGCCTATAAATGGAAAAAGACATTTCCCCCGCGGGCAGGACTTTTTCCTGTACAAAGAAATCCGTCAGGCCGGCTGCTTCTTTTTCCAGTTCTGCCAAAAAGGCTTGCTCTTTGACGGGCTGGGCCATGTGTTGCGTCAAAGCGTAAAAAACGGCGGCAAGAGACGGTGCGGCATTTTCCTGCCCGCTCTGCTGCGCAGGGGACGGCATTTCCGGTTCTTTCGCCGGGAGTTCACCCGTGTTTTCGTCCATATCGGCAGACAACGGGGTTACCGTAACGCCCTCGGCGTTTTCTTCTCCGGGAACCTGCATGCTGTCCAGCACTGTTTCATCTGCAGACAGCGCCGGCAGGGCAAACGCTTCCAGGGCTTGTTGCAGGGCTTGGCGGGCCGAGTCCAGATTTTTGGAAAGCAGCTTTTGCACGGAGCGGGGTTTTTCCTCTATAAAATAGCGGTTTTTGAGCACGAAGAAATAATCTTCTTCTCCCAGCCGGAAATCCTGTTGGCGGTTTTGGGAAGACAGCTGTTTAAATTGTTCAAACATTTGGCGCACGGCCTCTTTGGAAGCCTTTGCTTCCGTGCGCAGTTGGGCGCGGCTAACGTCATCTTCCGCACGGCGCATGAGGTATTGTGTCACTTGGTCCAGGGATAAGTACGCATAATATGCGTCTTCCATGGCCAGCTGCGCCAGTGTGGGGGAAGGAGCCGTCAGGTTGTTTTGGGATTGCCGGGCAACTTCAGGCAAAGCCTGCCACCGTGCAGCCAGATCCGGGTCTTGCAGGGAGGGGACATTCATGGTCTTTAAGGTTAAATCATATACGCCGTCAAATGCCTGTGTGTATAAAAGGGGATCCGTGGCGGTGCGGTTGCGCTCCAAATCCCATTTGCCTATGGCCAGCAGGCCGGTTAGGGTGTCGTAGTCCGTTTTTTTAGGCTCGGAAAGGTTTTTGCGGTTGACGGCCTGCAGGCTTTCTTCCACAATATTATATGCCCGCGCGGCCTGTGCGTCGCGCGCCCCGTCCCGCTTGTCCAGCAATTCATTGGCCGATTCAAACCCAATGCGTGTGGCCTGTTCCGGGAAAAAAGACAAAAGGGCGGAGGAATAGCGGTTGGTGACATCTGTTAAGGCATTGTCTTCCATAATAGCGTCTATGTCGTCAAATCCGCCCAAATCCGCTGCTTGTGCCGCAGGCGAGAATAAAAGGAGCAATCCCCATAGAATGGCAGATGGTTTCTTCATTAGGTTACCTCATATGCGTGATGGAATATCTGTTTTGCTTATTATAGCTAATTTTGGAGAAAGCCGTTTTTTCCCGCAGGAGGGCTGGTATTTTGACGGGAAAATATGTTAAAATAACTCATCCGGTTTAATACCGGTTCCCGCGCGGGGGTCCACCCTGCCGCTCTTTTTTGCTATAATCTACTTAATATCCGGTTTTCGGGCCATTAGCTCAGTTGGTAGAGCAGACGCCTCTTAAGCGTAAGGTCGTGAGTTCGAGCCTCACATGGCCCACTTTTTAAACACAAAAATAGGACGGATGGCGGAATCGGCAGACGCGCACGCCTTAGGAGCGTGTGGGGTAACCCTTGAGGGTTCAAGTCCCTCTCCGTCCAGATTTTATTTACAGTTAAGGAGCAAGAAACATGTCCATTTTTAAAACCGCTGCGGCGGGTGAAGTAAAAGCCAAAGAAATAAACAAAGAAGGCTGCCGCGTCAACCTGAGTGTGGAGGCATCGCCCGAGCTTATCACCAAAGCCTTCCAAAACGCCGCCGTGCAGGTGCAGTCCCGTGCGCAGATGCAGGGTTTCCGCGCCGGTAAAGTGCCCCTGGATTTGGTCAAACAAAATTTCGCAGGACACATTAAAGAACGTGCCCTGGACCTGGCCATTAAAAGTGCCATCGCTTCGGCGCTGGAACAGAGCAAGTTAAACCCCGTGGCCGTGCCGTCGCTGACCAAGGCCGATTTTTCCACTTTTAACGAGGGCCAGGCCTTCTCTTTTGAGCTGGCGGTGGACGTGGCCCCCGAATTTGACGTGAAAGACTACAAAGGCATACCCGTCACCAAAAAAGCCGAAACGGCTACCGAAGAAGAAGTTAAAGCCCAGCTGGACCGCATCCTGCAGGCCAATGCCCGCCTGGAAAGCGCTCCCGAAGGCGCCGTGGTGGACGACAAAGTATACGCCGTCGTGCAGTACAAAGGCAAACGCAACGGAGCCGACGACTACAAACTCAGCGCCGAAAGCGAACTGATTGACATGGCCGCGCCGCAGACCATGCCGGAGCTGGCCAAGGCCGTGCTGGGCATGAAAAAAGGCGAAAGCAAAGATTTTGAAACAAAAGAAGGCAATGACACCCTTTCTTTCCATGTCACCTTGGACGACATCAAAACCAAAATCGTACCGAACCTGGACGATTCCTTCGCCAAAGACATGGGCTTTGAAACGCTGGACGAGCTGAAAAAACGCGTGCAGGAAGGGCTCAATGCCGAAGCCAAAGAAAACTCCGCGCGTGATTTTACGCGCCAGATTGAAGACCACCTGGTCAAAATGAACAACTTCCCCCTGCCGCAAACGCTGGTGGAGGAATACACCGACAATTCTTTAAATAATTTCGTGCGCAATGTCACGCAGCTTAAGCCCGAGCAACTGTCCGAAGAACAGCGCAAGAGCTTTGAGGAACGCATCCGCCCCACGGTGGAAAAAGACTTGCGCATCGGCTACATCATTCACGCCATCGCCAAAAAAGAAAACCTGCAGGCCACGGAAGCGGACTGGCAGGCTGAGCTGGACAAAAGCCTGACCGCCAACGCCAAAACCAAGGAAGACGAAAAGAAAATCCGCGCGTTCTTTGAGGAACGCAAGGATCACATTTTGGCCACGCTCAACGAACGCAAAGTCTTTGACTTCCTGAAAAAAGAAGCGGTTGTCAAATAATCCTTAAAATGCTATCCTGTCTGTCCCGCGCATAAAACGCGGGGCAGAGCAGGCGCCTTTTGCGGGCCAAAAAATATAAAGACAAATTTGCCGAAAGGCAATTAAACTTCTTGTTTTAGACTTCTAAGACAATTAGTTTAACCTCAGGGGTGGGCCATTCACGGGGCCCGCCCTGTTTTTTGTTTGGGAAATTTATTTAAAGCGGGGGTGGCGTCCTTTGCGCCGGGGCTTTCCCGAGCGGTAATTTAAAAAAATCTTTGACGCCACGGCGAAAAAAACTACAATATATACAATTCCATTTATTTTCCAATTTGTTTTTTGTACAGGAGGCTTTATGTTTCCCGTTACCAAGTCTTCCAATGAGGGCATGTTTGTAAAAGTAATGCGCGTATTGCTGGCAGCCTCTTTTCTGGTGGTGCCGTTGCTCTTTTTTACGAATTTAACATCTAATCCGTTTACCATACAAAGCGTTTTGCTTTATTTGTTGCTGGCGGCTATGTATGCCGCTTCTTCCGTGCGGTTTCTGCGTGCAGGCCATATTAATTTTACCCGTACGTTTTTTGATTTGGCATTTATGGTTTTTATTTTGGCCTGTGCGGTGAGCTGGCTTTCCGCTATGTCGGCCTCCCCGCAGGAGATGCGGCTGACGCTGTTTTTTAATTTGCTCGATTATGGAAGCTTGTTGCTGGTGGTGGCCCTGGGGGCATATGTTATCAGCAAAAATGTGGTGTTCAGCGGCGTCATAGAGAGCAAGACCAATTATATTTTGCTTTTTATCGTGTGGGGGGCTTTGTGGTTGCTTTTGCCGCTGTTAAAAACCAATTTGTCCGGAGACGGCTTTTTTGCCAATGTTTTTGACATATATGGTTTGTTTCTGTGGGGCGTCGGCTTGTGGCTGGCCATGCGGGTGCTGAGCAAACTGACGCAGGAAAATGTGCTGCTGCTGAGCTTTGTGGCCTGTGCACTGGCGTGTATGTACGGCGTGTTCCAGAGCTTCGGGCTGGATGTGCTGTGGCCTTTTGATATGCACCAGTTTGCCAGCCGGGCCTTTTCCACTTTTGGCAATCCGAACTTTTTGTCTTCTTTTGTGGTGATGCTCCTGCCTGCTTTGCTGGTGTATTATATGCGTGCGGTCAGCCGCAAAGATATTTGCGTGTACGGCTTTTTGGTCTTGGTGTTTTTGTTTTATTTGTCGGCCAGCCTGTGCCGTTCCTGCTGGATAGCGGCGGCGGCGGGGCTTTTGATGATGTGGATGTTCGGCACCCTGCGTGCGTTAATTTTAAAACGCAAGGCGCGCGTTTTTTGGCTGGTGGTGCTGGGGGTGGCCGTATCTTACCTTCCGGCGTTTATGGAAAGCACCCGCCCGGCTATGGAGCAGCGTGTGGCCGAGGTGGCGCAAATTACGCCTTCATCGTTTACGCTTAATGTGCCGCGTGAAGAAATTTTTACTTCCCTGCACCAGCGTTTGTATATGTGGGATGTGTCCAAGGAAGTTTTCCTGGAACGTCCCGTCATGGGCGCGGGCTTGGGCAATTTTGCCGCCGCGTTTGCGCAAACCCAGCCCAAAACCCTGTTAAATTACCCGAATTTACGTGAGCTGAAAACCATGACCCAGTCTCCGCACAATGAGCTGTTTTTTCAGCTGGCACAAGGCGGTATTGTGGGGCTGGGGCTTTTCCTGTTTATGTTTATGGTGCTGTTTCTGGAAGTGCATGATTTTGCCGCCCGTAAAAAAGAGGGGGATAAAAAGCAGCTTTTGCAAGCTTTGTTTTGCGGCATATTGGCTATGTTGGCAGACAATATGCTCAATATTTCCCTGCATACCGTCGTGCCGGCGTTTATGTTCTGGTGGCTGGTCGGGGCGGAAGTCAGCGGGGTGGGCCGTGAGGAAAGCCGCGTGGAAATACGGGCCAACCCCGTAACCAAAACCGTTGCACTGGCCCTGCTGGGGGCCTGCGCCTTGGTAGTCTTGTGGCAGGGAGCGGTGCTCTCCAGCCAGTATTTTTCTTTCCGCGGCCAAAAACAACTGGCGCGCGGAAATTCCGCGGCAGGCCAGCAGGATCTGGCGGAAGCGTTGCAGTTATATCCGGTCAACACGGAGGCGGGGTTTGCTTTGGGCAATTCCTTATTGGCAGATGAGGAATATGATGCCGCATTGGCTGCTTATGAGAAAACCATTTCCGCCGCCGCATATTATGACCAAGTGTATTATCATGCCGCTTTGGCCGCATTGGGGAAAAACGACCATGCCAAGGCTGTGCATTATTTGCGGGGTACGCTGAAACTGGACCCGTTTAATTTGGGCGCCTATGAAACGCTGGCCGCTTTGGCCAAAGAAGATATTATTTATGCGGATACGGAAACAATGGCACTCTTGGAACAGGGAGTGAAACTGTTCCGTTATGATGCGGGGTTATGGCATGATATCGGAGACATTTATTTAAAACGCGGAGAAACGGAGTATGCCAAAACGGTTTACAAGGATGCTTTGTCCGTAGATACGCTGGACAAATCTTTGCGGCGCAGCCTGGATAAACTTTACGGCGATGGGGAAGAAGAGCCTGAAATTCTGCAACAGGCCAAACTGCTGCAGGGATATTATGACAAGGTGCAGAATTTGCGAGGGACTTCCCGTGCCGGTCTGCGCCGGCTGCGCAGCCAGCTGGAAGAATATGTGGAAAAATATCCCGACGATTCCAACGGGCCGATTTTGCTGGCCAGGTATTTTTCTTTGACGGGAAACGACATAAAATCCAAAGAATTGTTGGAGGGGGTGCTGGGCAAAGAGCCGGACAATTTGTCCGCCAATCTGGCCCTGGCCACATTATTGATCCAGGCCGAAGACATAGCGTCTGCCAAAAAATATTTGCAAAATGCGTTGTTTTATTATCCGGGTAACCGTACGGCGGAAAACCGCCTGCAGCGTTTGGAAACCAAATAAATTTTTTCCGGCGGAATGAAATGTTTGAGGGATACGGTTGAAAAATAAAATTTCTCTTTACAGAATGCGTGTTTTTTTGCTTGAATAGTTACAGTGAAACATACGCGTTTGTTTCTTCGCGTATACAGGCTTTACAAAAAAAGATAAATTGATATAATTATCCGTGGGTTGTGCCAATTTAAGCGGTTGCAAAGGGATTAAAATAAATCTATGAGAATATTTAATTCAATCAAAGTCAGTCTTTTAGTAGCGTCGCTGGCTGTGTTTTTGACAGGGCCGGCGGCTTTATTTGCCAAAACCTCTTCCGCCAAGCAGCTGGAAAAAGGCATAAAGCTTTATAACGAAAATAACCACTATGACGCCATGGACTATTTTATTGACGTGCTGATGAACGGCACCCGGGCCGAAGCGAATATTGCCAACGACTATATCAACCGCATTCACAATGGTATGGGCGGCATACAGGAGCCCGTGGAAGTGGACGTTAATTTCCAGGAAGGCCAGCCCCGCCGTTTGCAGCCCGCGGCGCAGCCTGCGGTTTTGGAATCCGGTTCGGAGCAGTCTGTCGTAGGAGAAGTGGAATCCGCCGGCCTGCCGTATGTTGCGGCCCAGGATGCTTCCGCTATATCTGATCAAAATGCAGCCATCTCCGCAGCAGAGCGGGATGAGAGTTTGCCTTCTATGCAACAAGCCGCTCCAGACGGAGCGGATGTGATGTCCGTTTTGTCTGCCCAGCCGGGCGGGGATGTGGCCGCACTGGAATCCCGTATTGCGGCTTATCGTATGGCCGTTGATCAGGAAACGGGGGAAAGGCCAGCTGCCGCCGCGTCCTCCAATATGCCTGTAACCGCCCGCCAGGAAGCGGAATTGTTGCTGGCGGAACAGGCAGCCTTGGAGCAGGCGGCCTCCGGGCAGACTGTCCCTGCCACTGCGGGGGCGGCAGCCGCCGTACCTGCCAAGGAAGAGAAGGCCTCTTCCACATATGCGGATTTGACCTCTCCGTCCGCCATCAAAGCCCGCCAATTATATACCAGCCAGAAACTGGAAAGCATGAAACAGGCGGCCATTGCTAAATTAAAAAGAGCCAAAGGCGTCCGCATTTATTTCCGCAACGATTTGCCCGATGCCATAGATATAGACAGCGAAGTCCTGTTTGACGGATATAAATTCCGCACAGAGGCGTTGCCCATATTGGATGAAGTGTACACGCTGATGGCACTGACCCAGGGGGCGGGATATATTATTTTGCCGCCGGGTTCTTATACGGACAATATTACGCTGGCGGGTATTCGCCAGGCTATGGCGCTCAATTCCTATTTGGTGCATAAGGGCCTTTCTTCCGGCAAGCTCAGTTACAATATGGGCCTTTTTGACCAGGAACCTCCCGCTAAATTTGCCAATTTGGACGGTATTTCCATTGTGTTTGATTTTGAAGCGGATTTGCCCGCGTCCATGCCCCAGGCCGCTTCCGTCAGCAAACAGCCCATGTTGAGCATGGCTGTCGTACCGGTCAGCAATACTATAGATCCTGTTGCCGGGGAAGCCTTTGTAATTGACTTTTCTGTCATTGAGACGGCGGAAGTTTTGGACAACTGGGTATTCCAAGTGGTGCAGCATGCGGCCAATGGCGGTTATTATGTGGTGCGCCAGTTGGAAGGCTATTCCCCGGTTTATCACCAGATCTTGTGGAACGGGCGCAAGGGGATAATAGGCCCTGCCTTGGATTGTGGCACCTATACGCTGGCCCTGACGGCTACGGACATCATGGGCGGCAAACGCACGGTGCGCCGGCAAATCAATGTGGCGTGCACGCTGCCTCAGAAAACGGAGGCATCTGCCGAAGGCCAGACTGAAAGCCAAGATAATAATTTGAATTATAAGACGCCCCGCTTGTGGAATAAACCGAAACGCTTTATGAAAGAAGTGCCTGCTGCCCCGGCCGAACCGGAAATTGTGGACCCGTTTGCTTCCACCAATCCGTCTACCAATGCGGCCGATGCTTATGCCATGCAACAAACAGGGGTGCCGGATCCCTATGCCGCCTATGGGACGCAGGGGGTAAGCAATCCATATGCCCAGCCCGCCCAGGGTGTGAGCGACCCGTATGCCGCGCCGGCCGCGCCGCAGACGTATACGCAGAGCTATACCCAGCCCCAGCAGCCTGCACAAGGGGTGACGAATCCTTATGATATGCCTTATGAAAGCTATGGAGGCTAATCCTTGGGAAGGGGAAACGCTATGAAAATGTCAGATTCTCTGGCTGAAAATTTAATTGGGAAAAACTTTAAAGCGCATCCGGACGCCCTGGGGCTTTATATCGGTTTGGATGGAATGTATATTGCCCAAACCAGCCGTAAAGAGGGGGGCGTGTCTTTGGAGTCGTTGCTGCGTGTGCCCATTGCCGATGTGGACATAAGCAAATTAAAGGCATTGGAACTTAATGAAGGGTTTTTTACTGAAAACAATTGGCTGGATGCTTTGGCCAAAGTGGCTTCTAAAAAGAAATGGAACGGGAACAAGGTGGTTGTGTCTCTTTCCTCTTCTTTTTCCATGCTGCGCCATTTTGTCATCCCTACGCTGATTGAGCGCAAACGTTGGAAAGAAGCCATTCCGCTGGAGGCGCGCAAATATATTCACTTCCCTTTTGACAAGGCTTTATGCGCGTATCATGTATATGAATTTGAAACGGCTGCCACCAAACAAAAACATTTAGGGGTCATTTTTGCTTTAACTCCGAAAACTGTGGTGGAACGTATGGAAAAAGGCCTGCGCAGCGTGGGGCTGGATCCTGTGGCGATAGAGCCCATGCCGCTCTCTTTAAGCCGGGCGTTTTGTGACAGTGACAAGGAAGCAGTTGATGATTCCGGGCGTATTTATTCATTTTTTGGCACGGACTTAGCCAGTTTTATTTTTACCAATCACAATGCTCCCGTATTGGTAAGAGAGGTGGAGGTTTCCGGTTCTTCTCCGCTGGAGCGCCGCCGTTTTGAAATTACCAATGCGTCGGAATTTATTGCCAAGCAACTGGAAAAGGATCCGTTTGAGGAAGCGGTCATTATGGGTTGTGACAGCGAACACTGGATGCCGCTCCTGGAGGCTGATTCCAAAAAGCCCGTACGCAAATGGGATTTGCGGGAAGTGTACGGGATAGAAACCAAATCCGCCGGGGAAATTGCGGCCATTGGAGCCAGTATTAAGTTTTACGACAGCAAAAGCCCGGATTTGGATTTTATTGAAGGCGGCCGCCTCAGCGAATATGAATACAACGCCAGTGTTATGTTCTGGAAGATTGTCGGCGTAGTATGTATATTGTTCCTGCTGTTATTTGTCAAGTCTTATTGGGGGCTTCATGCGGCCAAATCGGATTTGGCCCGGACAAAAAAACAAAATACCAACCTGATTGCGGATTTTGACGGGCTGACAGCAAGTCAAATCCAAAACAATCTCAGCCGCATCAAAACACAGAACCAAAACTTGGAAAAATTGGTTCAGCGCCATGAAATTACGCCGCTGTTGGTGGATTTGGTATCGGCCATCCCAGAACAAATGTGGATTTCTAAGCTTTCATACAGGGAGCAATTCCCCGCCGGGAACAGCGACGTGCGTTCTTTTACGTTGGAAGGTTTTATCAAAACGCAGGATTCCGCGCAGGATTTGGCTTTGGGAAAGCAGTTTTATGACAAAATCATAGAAATGCCCGCCATCAAAGCTTTGTGCGGCAATAGTGCGGAAATTAAATATACAAACCTGGCTTCGGAAGGCCAACAGCAGCAGCCGGCGGCCGGCCGCCGCAGCAGGCGGGATACCAATACCGGTATGCAGACCTCTTTTTCTTTTACCTGTGCCAAGGGAGGAAACTCCAGATGAGTGCGCCCGAGAAGATATCAAATAAATTCAAAATGCCTGATAGCTTAAAGTCCAATAAAATCCTGGCCTCTATCCAAAAAGGCCTGAACGATATTAAATTGGTGCTGGAAGAAGGCAATTATAAGTTGTTTGTCAAACAGGCCGCCGTAATTGTCGGGATAGTGTTGTTATATCGTTGGGGAAACGGCAAAATACAGGGGCAGGTTTCCCAGGTACGCGGCCAGATTGCTGCCGTAGAAACGCAGAAAGGCAGTGAACAGGAATACCTGACGAATAAACAAAAGTTACTGGATTTGGAGCCTCGTTTCCCGGATGTATCTGCCAAAAATGACTGGCTGCTGCGCCAGCTGGTGGTCGTATTCCGTGAAGCCAACCTG
The DNA here is from genome assembly GCA_949296525.1 of uncultured bacterium. Lineage (GTDB taxonomy): Bacteria > Elusimicrobiota > Elusimicrobia > Elusimicrobiales > Elusimicrobiaceae > Avelusimicrobium. The sequence goes on from CASFOP010000004.1 coordinate 132,807, forward strand.
GCCCATCAGGTCAGTGCCACCCAGACGGAGGATAGCTCCAATTCTTCCTATACGGTGGCCAGCGTCCCGGTGACGGTACAGGCGTCTTTTAATGATTTTGGCCGTTTTTTAGCTGATTTTGAAAATAGAAAAGAGTATTTGCGTATTTCTGAGCTTTCTTTGGAAAAAAATGCAGAATCTTTGGGGCAAAATGATATTTCCCTGCGTATTAATACCATTTTCCCAAAAGAGAAATTAGCTTCCACTTTGTTTAAGGATACGCCGGGAGGGAAGAAATGAAGAATACATCCTTGCCCCTGCTTACCCTGACGGGTGCGCTTTTTGTGGCCGGAGTGGTTTCTGCGCAACCGGTGCCTCCGGTAACGGACGCGGCCGCGCAGGTGGGTACGGAAGTGGTATCGGTGGAAGCTGTGGAAGCCCCCGGCACCGTTTCCCCCGTGCAGAACGCGCAGCCGCAGGCCACATTGGCCGGGCAGGAAGGGGGGGGACTATCCCCTGCCGGGGTAGTGCCTGGTTCGGAAGCGGCAGGCGCTTTGGCGCAGGCAAATGTTCCCCAGCCACAGCAGCCGGCTGCCCCGTTGGAGCAAACAGCCAAAAATAATACGCCGCAGGTAGTGTATAACCCTCCAACGGACAGAGATCCTACCCTTTCCCCGGATGACACCTTGCTTTTAAGGCACCGGGAAGAAGAGCGCCTTCGGGCTTTGGAAGCGGAGCGCCAGCGCAAGCTGGATGAAGAGCGCAAACGTCTGGAAGAGCTGGAGCGCCAACGCCAATGGGAGTTGGAATTATTGCGTGACCCTTCCCGTTTAATCCGCGGGCGTATCCGCGTAAATGGCATTATCGGGCAGGAGGCCTTCATTGGGAATAAAATTTATTCCGTGGGGGACAGTGTGCTGGGAGCCCGTATCGTAGAGGTGCGGCCGGATGCAGTTGTATTTGTATATAAAGGACAAAGGTTTACAAGACCAGTGGAATTGAAGTAAAATCATAACAGTATTTGTTGTTTACACACAGGAGGATAGATGAAACATCGGTTAGGAGTTTGGCTGGCTTTGTGCATGGCGTGCGCCGTGGCTGTGCCCGCAGGGGCGCAGAACTCCGTGGCAGAAGCCACCACGATTACAGCTGAAGAAACAGTGCAGCTGACCGGAGAGCCGGAGCTGTACAGGGAAGCGGAAGTGGCTTCGCCGTTGGACCGCAAAGTGTCCATCCGCGTGTCGAATGTGCCCATTACCGCTTTTTTGAACAGTATTACCACCCAGGCCGGCATTAACTTTATTATGAGCGAGGAGTTCGCTAATAAAAAAGTAACGGCTTCGTTGACCAAAGTAACGGTGCGTGAAGCGCTGGATACATTGCTTCGCGTGCATGGCTTGGCTTATCAGCGCATTGGTAAAAGTGAAAGCTATGTGGTAACCAAGCGTTCCAATGACGCGCCGGATACCATTACCAAAATTTATACGCTCAGCTATATTTCCCTGCAGGCGGTGGGCTCCCCTTCCAGCGAACTTAGCAGCATTATGCCCCAGGATGTTTCCAGTTCCGGGGTGACCGGTTCCTATTCCTCCGATACGGGGATGAGCAGCGGGAATACGGGAGGCGATGCCTATTCCGGTACGGCGGAAATCATCGGTATTGTGCGCAGTATGCTTTCCCCCGTAGGGCGTATAGCGGTGGATCCGCGTACGAATAAACTGATTGTTACCGATGTGGCGGAAGTATTCCCTCAAATTGAAAACATTTTGGCCGAGCTGGATATTAAACCGCCTCAGATTTTGATTGAAGCCCAAATTGTGGAAGTGAGCAAGACCAGCGGTTTGACGGTGGGCTTTGAATACGGCGGAGATGACGGTACCTTGGTGTCTTTTACGGGACCGAGCCGGGAAATTACCTCCGAGTATATGCGCGGTTACGCTTCCGACGGAACGACCAAATTGTCCGGCTGGGACTGGATCTTCCCCAGCAACTCCGATCTGAATGGAGACAGCTCCGGCGGCAGCTCCGGCTCCAGCTCCAGCAGTTCCGATGACAGCGAAAGTTCCGGCGGTGTGTTGGATTTCTCCGCATTCCGTATTGTATTGCGCACGCTGTTAACCCGCGGCGAGGCCAAATATTTGGGTAAACCCAAAGTGGTCACGCTGAACAATAAAACGGCTACGATTACCATTTCCACGGATGCGACGGTCGGTTATACCCAGTCTACTTCCGGCGGCGGGGACAATACCCTGACGGTGGCCGGAGCGGAAAGAAAACGTGTCGGTTTAACCCTGCAGGTGACCCCACAGGTCAACCGCGAAGGGTATGTGACCTTATACGTACAGCCGTCTTATTCGGACTTGGTCAGCTCCGGTTTTGATGATACGATGGATACCACCACCCGCGCCGCTTCCACGCTGGTGCGCGTAAAGAACGGGCAGACGGTGGTTATCGGCGGTTTGCTGACTTCGCGCGAAACGGATCAGACGCGCAAAGTGCCTCTCTTGGGGGATATCCCTGTTTTGGGATGGTTGTTTACCAGCCGCCAAACTTCCAAGAGCACGACGGATCTGGTGATCTTCATTACGCCGACTATTTTGGCGGAATAAACATTATGGCTGGTTTGATAGCGCTTGCCCCCTTTGTAAAAAAGGGGGCAGGCGCAATGAAGTAAAGAGCGGGATATTTTGGCATCTTAAAGCACAGGTGGAACCATGGCAAAAGAGTTAAGTGAAATTTTAGTGGAGATGGGGACGGTCACCCCGGAGCATATCAAACGTGCCGAGCTTTATGCCCGCCAAAATAATACGACGCTGGCAGAAGCGATTGTTTTGCTCGGGTTTGCCAAAGAAGAACAGGTTACTTCTGCATTGGCCAAACACTTTTCCATGCCTTATGCTTCCCGGGAAAATGGGATATTAAACCCGGAACGGGAGCAAAATTTGCAAAAGATTATCCCGGAAAAATTCGCCCGTGAAAACCTGGTGGTTCCGCTTTTTATTGAAGATAATGCGTTAGCGGTTGCGTTTTATGATCCTTCCAATTTGTTTTTAATAGACAATATCCGCATGATGGCAGGCAAAGAGGTGCAGCCTTTTATTGCCAGCAAAAGCCAGATTTTGGCCGTTATAGACTCTTTTTATGGGCATAAAAACCTGCTGGACGAAGTGGTCAATGAAACCGGAGAAGGAAAAAACGTCGCCAGTACGGTATCCGATGAAGATGTGCAGATAGAAGGCGGCAGCCTGGATTTGGATCGTGCTTCGGGTTCTTCCTCCCAATATATTAAGCTGGTAAACGCCATTTTAAAACAGGCCATTTCTGAACGTACTTCCGATATTCATTTAGAGATGTTTGACGAACGCGTCAGCTTGCGTTTCCGTATTGACGGTTCGCTGTATGAGCGTACCCCGCCTAATAAAGATTCCGTGGCGGCCATTATTTCCCGTATTAAAATTTTGTCCAAGCTGGATATCGCCGAAAAACGTTTGCCGCAGGACGGCAGTTTCAGTATTAAATACCAGAACCGTACCATTGAGGTCCGTGTGTCCGTATGTCCGGCTGTATACGGCGAAAAACTCGTGCTTCGTATTTTGGACCGCGGCACGGGGGAAATGAATGTGGATAAACTGGGTTTTGAACCGGAACAGAAAAAGGCCTTCCTGGAAGCGGCCAACCTGCCGCACGGGTTAATCTTTTTGACGGGGCCCACGGGTTCCGGTAAATCTACGACGCTTAACGCCGTGTTGACCACCATCCGCACGCCGGAATTAAATTTTATGACGCTGGAAGACCCGGTGGAATACAAGCTGGCCGGTATCAGCCAGGTGCAGGTAAAGCCCCAAATCGGCCTGACTTTTGCCGCGGGGCTGCGCTCGTTTTTGCGTCAGGATCCGGATGTTATTCTGGTGGGGGAAGTGCGCGATAATGAAACGGCTGAGGCCTGCTTAAAAGCCGCTTTAACTGGCCACCTGGTGCTTTCCACGCTGCACACTAACGACGCCTTGGGCGCCATTCCCCGTTTGATTGATATGGGGATGGAGCCATTTTTGCTTTCCAGCTCTTTGGCGTTGGTGGCGGCGCAGCGCTTGGTGCGTATTTTGTGCCCGTACTGCAAGGTGCCCTACCAGCCGGATCCGGCCATGATTGCCAAGATTATGAATGAAGGCCATTTTAAACCGCGCGACGTCAGCACATGGACTTTTTACAAAGCCGTGGGCTGCCCCAAATGTGTGGGGACCGGGTTTTTGGGCCGCCGTGCCATTTATGAGGTTTACCGCATTAATGAGGAAGTGCGCAATATTATTTATAAGACGCAGGATTTAATCCAGATGCGGGAAGCCATGAACCGCAGCGGCGCGCTAAACCTGCGCGGGAACGGCTGGCGCAAGGTGGTCAAAGGACTGACCACGGTGGATGAAATTTTGGCTATTACAACGGAAGATGAATAAAGGGGTTTTATGCAGAAATATAGTTATATCGTAAAAGATTCAACAGGAAAAATGCTTAAAGGCAGTATAAATGCCGAGAGCCGCGACCGCGTTATATTTGCCCTTCAGAACAAAGGGTTTATCATCTTAGAGGTACGGGAAGGAGGCGGCTCTTCTTTGTTCGGAAAGACGGCCGGGCGTAAAAAAACCGGCGGCAAGGTGCCGGGCCATGTACTGGCGTTTTTTGCCGAGCAGCTGTCTACCCTGATTGCAGGCGGTGTCCCGTTGGTGCGTGCCATTTCATTGTTGAGTGAATATTCTTCCAACCCGCGCCTGGGGGAAGTGCTCCGCCAGGTGGCCAAAGATATTGCCGGCGGTAACTCCTTGCATTCCGCTTTGGCGCGCCACCCCAAGACCTTTAACAATATCTGGCTCTCCCTGGTGCAGGCCGGCGAAGTGGGCGGAAACCTGGCTGAGACATTAGCCCAAATAGCCATTTATATTAAGACTCAGGAAGGAATGAAAAGCAAAATTATTACCGCTATCACTTACCCGGCTATTTTGTTTGTGGCTTCCGTGGGCGTATTGATTTACTTTATTTTGGGTATTGTGCCGACGTTTGCGCAAATTTTTGCCGATTTTAATATTGAACTGCCGATGATTACCGTAATGGTGCTGGCGGTGTCCAGCTTCTTTGTCAATCACGGCATTTTAATCATCGTGGGTATGGTTGCCCTGTTTTTGGGCTTCCGTTTCTATATTAAAACGGCAGACGGGAAAAGGCGCTGGCATGCGTTTTTGCTCTCCATTCCCCTGTTTGGCAACTTTTTGCGCAATATTTATTATTCGCGTATGTTAACTACTTTGGCCACTTTGCTGCGCAGCGGCGTAACGATTTTAAACGCCATTGCCGTGTTGGAAGAGTCTTTTGACACCAACGTAATTATCCAGCACGCTCTGCGCGTGGCCAAAGCCGATGTGGCTGCCGGGCGGTCTATTTCCGATTCTTTCCGTGCGGCCGGCGTATTCCCCGGGCTGATGACGGAAATGATGCTGATGGGTGAAGAGTCCGGTAAATTGCCTGGCATTATTGCCACGCTGTCTAAATTTTATTCCGATAACGTGGATCAGTTTATTGCCCGTTTCTCTGCCGTTATTGACCCGATTTTGGTGGTCGGCATCGGCGTATTAATCGGTATTATCGTGGCGTCCATTTTTCTGCCGATTTTCAAACTGTCCCAAATCGGATAAGGGAGGCATTATGCGACGCAATGGGGTTTCAGCGCGAGGTTTTACGCTTTTGGAAGTATTAATTGTGGTGGTTATTGCCGTCTTGGTCACCATGTTTGCCGTGCCTTCTTACCGAAAAGCGCAGGACCGCAACCGTTTTATGTCGGCTACCGGCGTATTGATGGATATAGCCAATGCCTCCCGTATGGCGAGCCTGGATTATCCTGATGTCCGTTACAATGCAGCTATTTCGGAAAATGCCGATTGGACGGATGCCAATTGCCCGGAGGAGATGACCTCCAGCAATGTGCTCCAGTTTTTACAGTGCCGTAAATATTTAAATGATTTGCCGCTGGACTCTTCGGGCCACTACCAGGGGTATACATTTAAAATCGGCGTAGGGGGGACGGTCTCCTGCCGGGGCAGCAGCAGCACCTGCAGCGGGGTGGCCTGTATGCGGGGTTCCAATTCCATTACTCAGTATACTTGCGCCGCGGTTAATCAAAGCGGGGTGCTGACGTATCATCCCTAAAAGCCCGGAAAGCATATTGACAAAAACCCCGTTGCGTTCCATACTACTAGGGAGGGGGAGTTTTATGGTAAAAAAATTTTTCTTTTTCAAATCTACCGCTGGCTTTACTTTGGTGGAACTGCTGGTGGCGGCTACGATTATCGGCATACTGACGATGTTTGCCACGGTTTCTTACCGCAATAGTGCAGCGGAAACGCGCTGGGCACAGGCCAAGGCCAATTTGGAGCAGCTGGCGGCCGCTGTCCAACGGGCCAAAGTGGACTATCCGTCCATCAAGTTCTCCTCGGTCAAAATGTCTAATACTTCTTCTTCCTGTACCTGGAACCCGGGGACCAGCAGCAATACTTCTCCCAGTAACTTAATTGCCTGCGGATACCTGGAGGGCAACCGTTGGAACAGCGAGTATTTTGAATATTACGTGTGTGATAATAAGACTTCCTCCCCGTGTAAAAGCGGGGCCGTGGCCTGCGTGGGTTTCCTCAGTACGGCAAAAGTGCCGTCTAAATTTAAAAAATACACCTATTGTTTTTATGCCCGCAGCGGCGGTGTGGAGACTTTATCATAACCAGAGGGACATTTATGAAAAAAGGCTTTACTCTGATGGAAATTTTGTTTGTCCTGCTCATTGTGGCGCTGGTGCTGAGCTTTGCGTTGCCGGCGATTCGTTCCGTGCGCTATGATATTAAAAATTCCAACGCCAAGGCGGCTCTAAAAAAATTGGCTGAGGCGCGCCGATCGTATTACCAGGCCACCAAAGGATCGGATATAGCGGCGGAGTCTTTTTCGGCGGAAAATGCCCAGTCTTATGCTTCTTCGTCCTGTGTGAATGTGGCTGCCAGCGGCATCCCGGCAGATTCCCGAGCGGACAGCAATGTGAGCCAATTATTTGCCTGTGGGTATTTGGACTGGAGGGATTTTGACGGGTTGCCCTATACGTTTTATATATGTGGGGAAGAAAGTTCTTCCGATGACGCGTGTTTCGTTCCGGACAGCAACGTAACTACTACCGTGTATGCCGGCGCGCAGGGCACTTCTGCCTCCGGCAGTAAATATGGTACGGGCTACTATATGTCCATAGGGGATGCCATGGAAGTGGAAGACACTTTGGATTAAGGGGAATATATGAAAAGATTTTTGCAAAATAAAAAAGGCGTAACCATATTGGAAGGATTAATTGCCCTAACGCTTTTGGCGTTGGTGGCTACGGGGACGTTTGCGGTGTTGTTATCTACTTCCCGCCGTTCGTCCCAGCCGGATATCCGGGAAGAAATGACGTTGGCCGTGGAACGCGCCACCCAAAAACTGCAGGCCTATATTTATCCGTCTGACATATCGCTGGCCTCAGATGTGCAGGCTGTTGTCGGAAATGGCCTGTGCGGAGGGGACAGCACCCCCCTAAACTCTGGGACGCATAATATATCCTGTCTGTTGCCGCCTATTTGTGACGTCAACAACGAATCTGCTTTTACCTATACGGTTCGCGTATTGGGCAGCCAGCCGCTGGCCCGTCCCATAGACCGGCAAATGACTTTTGACGAAGACGGAAACGTGACCGGCACAACAGATGTGGTGGGGCAGAATTTGTATGAAGTGCAGTTTAATATCACGTGTAACGGGTATTCTTTATGAAAAAAATTCACTTTTTCACGCGGGGACGGAAAAGCCGCTGCGGCTTTACGCTGACAGAGATTTTATTGGCAGTCATGATTGTGGGATTGATTGCGATTGCTTTGGCGTCACTGACCCGGGCCGCATCACGTGAATCCGGGGTGGGACGCAGCAAAATTATGTTGCGCAATAATTTATCCATGTTCCTTCGTACCTTGCGTGGAGATATGGTCGGGGCTTCGCGGGTGGACTATGTGGCAGGGGAACTCACTTCCTGTTCTTCCGGGAAGAATGTAGTATTGCTGCAGCTGGCCCAGAATGTCAACCGGCAGGGACAACTGCTCATCAGCAGTATAATGACGGGGGACGATTCCACCGATTGGCAGCCGGCATATATTACGTATTGTTTCGTCTGCGGGACGGACAAAACCAATATTGTCCCTTCCGGCGCGACGCGCGGGGGAAAGATTTACCGGCGGGAAAGCACTACGCTCTATACTACCGGCGAATGCGGAACTTTGGGAACGCTGGTGCTGGATAATGTGAAATATGTCAACACAAACGATTACTCTTCCCCGTTATTTGCGGCGGATGCTTTCAGCCGCTTGAACAGCCTGCTGACCGTAAATATCATTACGGAATTAAACAGCCGGCCGATTGTTAACGATGTGGTGGAAGAAACTTTTTCCATGCAGCAGGGTTATTAAGGAGCATATATGATGGGAAACAATAAAAAAGGTGCTGCACTTATGCAGGTGTTACTCATTACCGTTATTTTGGCGGGCATTGCCACGATGCTTCTGCGCGCGACGCTTTCGCGTACTACTTCGGCCTATCGCATGAGGCGTACCGTTTCTGCCCAAATGTTGGTGCAGGCCTGTATGGCGCAGGTCAATACCCTGTGGTCTAAAAAATCTGCCACAGCTTTTCAGCGCGATCTCAAAGGTGTGGGCAATGACGGGGTGCCGTATATGTATTGTTCGGGGGAGGATACGGATATTTCTACCTGCCCGAAGGATAATATTGAAACAGAGTATATTTGTACCATAGCAAACCCGTATGACAACTCTAACCCCTATACGGTAAAAGCGTATTTTGGAACGGATGTCACCGCGACCAGTGAATCCGGCGTAGAAATGTGGCAGATGGTTTATGAAGTGACGGGCGGACTGGAAACATTGTAAACCCCGGGAGCGCCGATACGATGAAAAAATATCTTTTATTCATCCTGTTGGTGTCTGTTGTCCCGTTTGCTTGGGCGCAAACGGCGACTTATGTGCAAAATGAACCTGTTGTGGCTGCTGAAGCCCCGGCATCCAATATTGATTTGATCCGCCAGGCTTTGCAGGAATCGGATGTGGCCGGAAGTGGGTCATCCGGTACTTCTTCCAGGGCAACGGTTTCTTCTGCTACGGCAGTGTCGGGCACCTCCGCTGCAAATACGGTTTCTTCTGCTCCTGCAGCTGCCACCGTGGCTTCTTCTACCGTCGTTTCTGGCCCCGTTACTGGGCCGGCAATCCCGCAGCCTGCGGTTTCTGTCCCGTCGTCATCTATCGCGGCTTCTCCGGCCGTGCGCCGCCGCGCCCGCCGTACGTCGGTTTCCACCCCGGCGGTTTCTGCGCCGCGCACCGTTACCGCAACGGTCTCTTCCACACAGACGGCTGTTTCCACGCAAACCGCCGTTTCCACGGCTACGGCTGTTGCCGTTGCGTCTGCTGCGGTTACGGAGCCCGCTTCACAATCTGTGCCGGTTCCCGGTACGGCGGCGGACATGGAGCAGGCTTCGCGCGAAGCCATTGCCCAGGAAGAATTGGATTATGCCGCCCGCATGCTGCAGCAGGCCCGTGCGGAAATGTCTTCGGGCCGTTATATCCCGCCTGCCGCTTCCGAAGCGGCCTATGCCGCACCTGCCGTGCAGGCCAACCGTCCGTTTGATCCCAATGATTACCGTCCCGGCGTGGAATGGCAGCCGTCCAATACCACGCATTTTACGATTTATACCCAAAAGCGCGACAACGGCATCGGTTCTTCCAATATGGGCATGATTTTTGAGTCGGCTTATACTACCCTGCGGCGCAATATTCCGTGGATGATGTCCGACAAGGTGCGCGTGTTTGTCTATCAGGATCACAACAGCTATTTGAAGCACGAGCCCAATGCCAAGGCCTGGACACGCGCGCTGGCGTACCCGACCAGAGGGGAAATCGTCGTTTATGACGAGCCCGGCAAACAACAGGAGCTCAAAGAAGTGTTTACGCATGAGCTGGTGCATATTTTTACGCAAAAATATTTTGACAGCCATCATACGGGCCGCCTGATGACGCCGGAATGGCTGGACGAGGGCCTGGCCGTGTATATGGAAGACCAGGCGTATAACGGCCGCCAGGGCGGGCCGTGGGCCAATGATTTTAAAACGCTGAATTTCCAGCGCAGCAAAGAAACCCAGCTGGCTAACTTTTCTTCCACCAATATGTTTGGCGGCGCGCGTTCTTTCACCACGGGGCAGCGCGGCGGCGGAGAACCTTTGTATTTTATGCCGTTTGACCAGTTCATGCAGGAAGGTTCGCTGGCTTCCATGGAGGGCCGCGGGAAAACACAGGACTGGTATTTTCAGGCGTATGCCATGGTGCGTTTCCTGCTGAATCCTTCCGGAGGCATGTCTCCTTCCAACCGTATGCAGTTTGAACAGTTTACCCGTCTGATTGCACAGGGAGAGCAAGTGCGCGACCCGCGCAGCGGTTTCCCCGTGCGCGGCCCCAACGGACAGCCTGTGTATAAGCCTTACCCGGTGGAAAATGCCCTCGGCCGGGCCTACCGGTATAATTCCGCGGCCAACTTTGAGGACGCCTTCTGGCGCTGGGCCGACGGCGCGCGCTAATTTTCTCTCCGCCGGCTAACTTTCCAGTCCCTGCGGGCTGCCTGCCCGGGGGGAAGGTGGGGGTTGCATATATGGCGGGTGCAAGACCGGGTAACAACTCCTACGCGGCCGGCTGCTTTTCCCCGTGCACTAGTCTGACGGGCTGTAACCGGACATAAATCTCTTTTTTCTTCCTGTTGTATATTTTACCACCTGCCGTTGCCGTTTATTTGCCGCCTTTTCCCGCCCCTAAAAGCACCCTGTCTTGACTCGTTTTTTTTTTTTGATACCCTGTACGTGGGAGAAATTAAAAATGTTTTTTGGCGGCGTCAGGCCGTTTAAATCCCATTACAGAGGTAAACATGGACAAGGCTTTTACGCTTATAGAATTATTGGTCGTGGTTTTGATTATCGGCATATTGGCCGCGGTGGCCGTGCCGCAGTATCAGACGGCGGTGGACAAAAGCCGTTATACGGCCATGATGAACGCCGTGCGGGCGCTGAAAGAAGCCGAAGAATTGCATTATATGGCTAACGGGGAATACAGCAGCGACATCATGGATTTTGAAGGTTCTTTGCCTGCGGGATGTACGGCATCGGGCGGATGGGCCGAGTGTCAAGACTTCAATTTGTCCGTAACCGGTTTAGTTACGGGGTATGTTTTTGGTGCCCTGCGTTCCGGCAGCGCAAACAGCTATATCGTGTGGCTGGACCGTTCAAACTATCCGCATAGAATTGACTGCTATGCCTATAGCCGCGCCGGGGAACGGGGGAGGCGCCTGTGCCAAAGCCTGGGCGGCGTGGCTTCTTCCTCGTCGGTTGATGCTGGCTGCGGAGGGGACTGTACAATTTATAGGCTGAACTAAGCAGGTGGCGCCGCATGCTTGCAGAAGGAGCCGGTGCCTGTTGCATGCTGTTATGCAGGGCCGGAGGGCCGGTGGGGTAAACATACGGGCGGTGGCTGCCTTTGTTGCCCTGCGCATGGGCGCGGCTGCGGGGCTTTTCGTCCGGATATTTCCGGCCGCTGCATGGCTTGGGATTGGCAGGTATTTTATTATAATTTGACAAAAGCCATAAAATTTGCTATAATAAACATATACAAACAATCCTCTGTTTGTATTTTTTTTATCCTTATTTTCCTTTCCTTTGACTGTCAAACGGCGCGCCTTAACGGCGCGGCGTTTGCTCCTCTGTGGGGGTCTCTTGACTACCAAACATCTTTCCGCACCTTTGGCGGAACTTACCGCTTGCGGGCCGGTCCCTGCCCCAGGTGAAGGAGGGACGGATTCGGCTCCTTCTCCCACCGCCGGCAAGGTTTCCGAAAAACGCGTTAAAACGCGCAAAAACCCGCCTAAAATGCGCCGCACGGCTAAAACCGGCCCCGAGTACCGGCCGGAATTTTGCGCGCGGCTGTTGGCGTTTTTTGACGTGCCTCCCTTTAAGGTAACCGAAGTACAGAAAAAAGACGGCTCCATAACCCTGCTGGAAACCGCTTCTGAACTGCCCACCTTTGCGGCGTTTGCGCGCAGTTTGGGGGTAACGCAAAGCACGCTGATGGCCTGGGAGGAGAAACATGCAGACTTTGCCGAAGCGGCCAAAAAGGCGCGTGATTTGCAGGGCGATATCCTTATACAAAACAGCCTGCGCGGCAATTATTCCGCGTCTTTTGCCGTGTTTACGGCCAAAAATATTTTGGGCTGGAGCGACGGCAAAGACGAACCCAAACAGCCGCCGCGCCCGCTGGTGGTGCGCTGGGAGAAAGAATGAAAAAGAATGCCGCTGTCATTATCCCGTACAAGCCCCGCTACCCGCAAAACCTCATTCACGCCGCGCTGGAAAGCCGCCGCTTTTGCGTGCTCGTTACACACCGCCAGATGGGCAAAACCGTCTGCGCCGTCAACCATTTGCTTAAAAGTGCGCTGACCAATACGCGCCCCGCACCGCGTTATTTTTACATTGCCCCTTTTCTAAAGCAAACCAAACTCATTGCCTGGGACTATATCAAACGTTTTTCCGCGCCGCTGCCGGATATCAAACTGTCCGAAGTCGAACTGTGCCTGCAGCTGCCCAACGGGGCCAAAATCTGGCTGCTGGGGGCCGACAATCCCGACGCCCTGCGCGGTACATACGCCGACGGCGTGGTGTTGGACGAATACGCCCAAATCAAGCCCGACGTGTTTGACGAAATCGTGCGTCCGATGCTGCTTTCGCGCCGCGGCTGGGCATTGTTTACGGGCACGCCGAAAGGACAAAACCAGTTTTATGAGCTCTACCAGTATGCCCAAAAAGCCGCCGCGCAGGGAAATGCGGATTGGTGGTGCGGGCTTTTTCCTGCCGATGAAACCGGCGTCATCGCCCCGCAGGAGCTGGAAGAAATCCGCCGCCGCACGCCGCCGCGTTTGTTCCGCCAGGAATATTTGTGCGATTTTACGGCAGACGCCGAGGACGTGCTGATTTCTTCTTCGCTGGTTGCGCAGGCCTGTGCGCGCCGTTACGGCGGGGGCGAAATTGCCTATGCGCCTAAGATTATCGGCGTGGATCCGGCGCGTTTTGGCGCGGACCGCAGCGTGATTTTCAGGCGGCAGGGCCTGCAGGCTTTTGCGCCGCGCGTGCTGCATAAAACCGACAATATGACCCTGGCCGCCGTGACGGCGCGCGAAATAGAGCAGTTCCGTCCCGATGCGGTGTTTATAGACGCCGGCTGCGGCGGCGGCGTGATAGACCGCCTGCGTTCGCTGGGCTTTACCGTAACGGAAATCAATTTCGGCTCCGCGCCCTTAAAAGCCGGCCAGTACGCCAACAAGCGTGCCGAAATGTGGGGGGAAATGCAGGCCTGGCTGCAGTCGGGCGGCGCCCTGCCGGCGTCGGCGGAGCTGAAGGCGGATTTGTGCGGAGTGCGTTACTCTTTTGACGCGGCGGGCCGCATGAAACTGGAAAGCAAAGAAGAATTAAAAGCCCGCACGGGCCGCAGCCCCGATTTGGCCGACGCGCTGGCTTTGACCTTTGCCCTGCCCGTTCGCAAACGTGCGGGCGGAGGAGGGGAATTTGCCCGCACGGAATACGAGGTATTATAAAAAACGCCGCATACGCGCGGCGTTAAAATGCTTACCGGATATTTTTTAGAAAAATAAATTTTCTGTTTTTCCCGACGTAAAAAATAAAATACTAACAAAAATATTGACAAAACTAACATTATTTGCTATAATGCTTTTGTCAGTAATCCTTCGGCAGTTTCTGCTTCAGATACCAAAAATGCTTACAGGCCAGCCATCAGCGCGGCCAGCACTCCCACAAACAGTACCGTGACCAACAAAGACAGCCACAGCGCGCTTTTGCGGCTGCCGCCTTTAAACACTTTGCGCGTAATAATGTAAAACCCCAAAAACCCCACTAGCGCCGCAAACACCAAAATCAAAATGACTCCGCCCATAGTTCGTCCTCCTTGCAACCTCTTTTTTATATCCTAATAAATTTTTACTTTGCCGGATAGACAGTACAAATTCACATACAGGTGGTTTATGAATAAAACCGATATACAAAACGCGGATTATTTCCGCACCCGCTACGAAGATATGAAATCCCAGGCGGCCTCCTGGCAGAGCGCCTGGAAAGAGCTGGCCAAATACATTGCGCCCACGCGCGGATTTTTTGAGGGGGACAATCCGTCCGACGGACGCAAACTGGACCACCGCGCGCTGATAGATTCGGACCCTTTGCTGGCCGTGGAAGTGTTAAGCGCGGGCATGATGAGCGGGCTGACCAGCCCCAGCCGCAGCTGGTTTGAGCTGTCCCTGCCCGACGGGGAACTGATGAAGCAAAGCGCGGTGCGCGCCTGGACACATGAAGTGCGCCGGCGCATGGAAGAAGTGTTTGCTCGCTCCAATATATACAGCGTATTGCATGGGTTTTATCAGGAAATTTCCGTTTTTGGCACGGCGGCGTTTTTGCTGGAAGAAGATTTTGACCGCGTGATTTCCTGCCGCCTTTTCACCGCCGGGGAATATGTGCTGGACTGCGACGAAAAGGGCCGTATCAATGCCTTTGGGCGGGAGTTTTGGATGACGCCGGCGCAAATGGCCGAAAAATTCGGTCAGGAAAACCTGCCGCTTCCCGTGCGCCGCGCGGCGCAGGAAAACCGTGGCGGCTGGTTTAAAGTGCGCCATCTGATTTTGCCCAATCCGCAGGCCGACGAACGCAAGCTGGATTTTGCGCATATGCCCTACACGTCGGTGTATATGACGCCGCAGGGGGAGGTTTTGCGCCGCGGCGGATACCGCGAATTCCCCATCATTGCCGCGCGCTGGGAAGTGAAAAACTCATCCGACATTTACGGCCGCGGCCCGGGCTGGAAAGCGCTGGGCGACGTCAAAATGCTGCAAAAAATGCAGAAAACCAAACTCGTTGCTCTGGACAAAAACACCAACCCGCCCATGCAGGTGTCCGCCAACGTGCAGGGCGAAGTGAACCTGCTGCCCGGCGGCCTCACGCGCTACAGCGGCAGCGGCGGCGACGCCGCCGTCAAGCCCGCCTATCAGGTGCCGGTGGACTTAAATGCGCTGGAAGCCAGCATGGAACGCGTGAAGCAGACCATTAAGGGGCAGTTTTTCGCCGACGTATTTTTAATGCTCGGCACGCAGAATTTTTCCCGCATGACCGCCACGGAAGTGGCCGAACGCCACCAGGAAAAAATGCTGGTGCTGGGGCCCGTGCTGGAGCGGCTGAAAAACGAACTGTTGGACCCCTTGATTGAACGAACTTTTGCCATTATGTACCGCCGCGGCGTGGTGCCGCTGCCGCCGCCGCAGATACAGGGGCGGGAACTGAAGGTGCAGTATGTGTCCATGATTGCCCAGGCGCAAAAACAGAGCGGCATGGCGGCCCTGCAGCAGGCGGTGGCCTATGCGGCCAGCCTAGCCCAGGGTAACGGCGAAGTGCTGGACAAAGTAAATTTTGACGCCGCGCTGGAAGAAGGACTGGATATGCTGGGCGTACCGCCCAATTTGCTGCGCTCCGATGAAGAAGCACAGCAAATACGCACCCGCCGCATGCAGCAGGCGGCGCAGCTGGCCGCTCAACAAAACACCCACTGACATTTAAATCCGCGCCGGCGGGACTGTCTGAAATTACCGTACGCCCGCCCGCGGCGCCGGGGGAAACGCACCGGACGTTTCCCCCAGGTGAAACAGGAGGAAAATTTACATGAAAAGAAGGACAGCGGAAAAAAGAAACCAGGCCGACCTGGCCGCCGTGCTGAAACTGCCGCAGGGGCGGCGGGTGCTGTGGCGCCTGCTGCAGGCCGCGCAGGTGGACGGGCACGGCTTTGTGCCCGGGGACCCCTGCGCCACGGCTTTTCACTGCGGACAGAAGAGCCTGGGGCTTTTTCTGCAGGAGCAGATTATGGAAGTTTCGCCGCTTTTGCTGGCGCAGATGCGGACGGAATATCTGTCTGAAGTAACTTCCCAGCAGAACGAAATCAACAAAGAAAGCGAGGAAATGCACAATGTCTGAACCCACGCAGCATGCGCCGCAGGAGGCGCAAACCGATTTGCAAATACAGGCCGCAGAAACGGCCGCAGGGCCCAGCGGCGTGGCAAACGCCGCCGCCGATAGGCCCCAACCTACCCGGGAAAAGTCTTTATCCTCCGACGTATACGCAGACATCAAACTGCCGCAGAACCTCCGGGGACGGGAGGAAACCTTCGCCGCGTTTAAACAGCTGGCGGCGGAACTGAAACTGCCCGCCGAAGCGGTGCAAAAACTGGTGCAGTGGGAGGCCAACGCGGCCGAAGAAGGCCGCAAAAGCCGCCGGGACGGACGCACACAGATTTTGCAGCGCTGGACGCAGCAGACGCGTGATATGTTCGGCCCCGCCTACGGGCGCGAAATCACGCGTGCGCTGGATGCCGCGGAACGCTTCGGCGGGCCGGAACTGCGTGCCCTGCTGGACGCGACGGGTTTGGGCAGCCATCCGGCGGTGGTAAAGACGTTCCATAAAATCAGCCAACAAATCGGCGAGGACGAGTCCGTATCCGGCCGCGGCCGCGCGGCGGCGGACAAGACGTTTGCCGAGGCGTTGTACGGAAAAGCGCAGTAAGCGTTTTTCCCGTCCGAAAGGACCGGCACACAGAGGAAATTTATGGCAATTATTGCAGATAAATATTATAACCTGCTGGACTATGCCAAACAGTTTGACGAGTCCGGCCAGGAGCTGGCCATTGCCGAGGTGCTCAGCAAATCCAATGACATCATCGGCGATGCAATGGTGGTGGAAAGTAACTTGGACAGCGGCCACGAATACGCCGTGCGCACGGGCATCCCCGAGGGCACCTGGCGCAGAGCCTACCAGGGCATAGAGCCCGCCAAAGCCACCACCAAAGTGGTGGTGGAAAGCTACGGCACGCTGTCTGCCTACAGCGTGGTGGACAAGCTGATTGCCGAAAAAGGCGGCAATTTGCAGGCCGTGCGCACGGGCCAGAGCAAGGCCATTATTGCGGGCATGTCCAACACCATGGCGCGCAATTTGATTTACGGCAACGCCGGAGAAACGCCGGAGCGTTTTACGGGGCTGGCCGCGCGCTACAACACGCTGACCGAAGCCGAAAGCGCCAGAAACGTCATTGACGCAGGCGGCGAAACCGACGGTCAGAACTCCTCCATTTACCTGGTGGTGTGGGACACGGACAAAGTGTTCACGTTCTTCCCCAAAGGCTCCAAAGCCGGCATCCAGCGCGTGGACCACGGGCTGGTCAACCACACCGACGCCGACGGCAACGAATATCCGGCCTACAAGGAATATTTTGAATGGAAGCTGGGCCTGGCCGTGCAGGACTGGCGCTATGCGGGGCGCATTTGCAACATTGACGTCAAAAACGTGCCCGCGGGCCTGATTGACAATATGTGCGAACTGGAAGAGCGCATTCAAAGCCTGAACCTGGGCAAGCCCTTCTGGTACATGAACCGCACGGTCAAGGCCGCGCTGCGCAAGCTGACCAGCAACAAGCAGAATGTGCAGTACACGCCGGATCAGATTACTTCGCGTCCGCTGATGACATTTAACGAAATCCCCGTGCACATCTGCGACGCCATCACCGACACCGAAGACGTGGTGGGCTGACGGCCGGACGGGGGCGCGCGGTGTGCAGGACCGGAACACCGGTTCCGATAAAAGAAAGCGGCTTTACCGCTGGAACGCTGCGCGCCGAACCGTGTAAGCGGCCCGGGGCCCGTACTGACGGGCCCTCAAAAAGTTTTCCAGAAAAACAAGGAGAAAATATGCTCATTGATTCTACGTTAATGCTTTCGGACAAGCAGGCCGTGACGGCCTCCGCCGCGTCTGAAAACATCATTGACCAGACGGCGGCGGGCGATGCGCACCGCCACGCCGCGGTGGTGGCCCAGGCAGACGAAGATTTTGCCGGCCTGACCAACTTAAAAATCAGTCTGCAAACCTGTGCCGATTCCGCTTTTGCCAGTCCGGTGGAGCTGGCGGCGGCCACGTTTGCGCTGGCGGATTTAAAGGCGGGAAAAGCCCTGCTGAAAATGGCCCTGCCTTCGGGCGCTCTGCGATATATCCGCGGCTATTATACCGTCAGCGGGACGGGAACGGCGGGCAAAATCTCGCTGTTTATTACGGACGAACCCGGCCAATAAGCCGGCGGGAGAAACGGGGCGCGCTCTGCCCGCGCCCCGATTTTATGCCGTGTCATCAAGGGTTTTGCCTTTTTGAAAAGGCTGCTTTCGGCAGGATGTTATTTCTATTTCTTATGCTTAAAGGCGGCCCCGTCTTTTTAGGGTGAGCAGGTGCCCGGTTGCTGATATCTGGGGGATTTTGGTCTTATCCGCAGTAAGGTTTTCCGTGTTCTCATTTCCGCATGGTTTGTGCCCGTTCCTGTTGCGACCGGACATTTTAACGCATTTTTTAAGAGGGGAGTATGCCCTTTTCCCTTCAAAATCGCGCTAAAGGGCAAAAATGGCGAAAAATACCCCAAAACAAGCCTCAATGGCCATTAAATAACGCTTTGGACAAGAAGAACAGCGAAAAATACGGGATAAAAAGAAGGGGTTCTCCAAAAAAATCTGAAGAGGAAGCTCGTGAAGATGCAAAAACATATGATGTTCCATTATATGCCGATATTGTAATAGTTAATAATGAAACTGGAGAGATAATTAAACCAAAGAAAACAAACAAATCAACAGAAGATGGCGTATTTATGGCTAATATTCCATTAATGACTAAAAAAGGAACTTTCATTATTAATGGTATTGAAAAAGTAGTTATTGCACAAATTGTTAGATCTCCTGGTGTTTATGCTTTACCTAAATCTCAAATTAAATTAAATAGTTCAAGAAAAAAAGTTGTTGAAGACAATGTTTGTGAAGTGTTACCATCAAAAGGTACATTAATTATTTCAAACATCAACAAATCTAAAGAAGTATTGAATTTCATCATGAGAGATGTTTCAGGTGAATCTGCAGCAACTATTAATGTTGTTGAATTCTTAAAAGCTTTTGGTATGAGTTCAAATGAAATTGATAGAATATTTGCAAGTGAAGCAATTATTAAAAAATCTAAATTAGTAGATATTTATACTCCAGATTCTATTCTTTCATTAAAAGAAATGGAAAAAGATATTAATGCAATTTATGTTGCATTAGATGAATTTGAAAACAAAGATGAAGCTTTAGACTCAATTCTTAAAAAAGGGCACAAACTAGAACAAAAATTAAAAACTTCATTATTTAAATATTTACTATTAAAACAAGAAATTGAAAATAAACCATCAAAAAATACTCCTGAATTAAAACACAACATGGATGTTTTAATG
>CASFOP010000005.1 GCA_949296525.1 uncultured bacterium
GCACCGCATAGCGCCAGCTATGTAAGCGGCAAGAGACGGCAAAAGGGCTTAAATTTGGAAAATGGTTTGCGTCCAAACGGCTCAGCAGCCAAAGAAGCCGTTATTTATTAAACCGGTAGCTGACTTCGCGCCCTTCCCACACTATGCGCGCCGTCACCGGGTGTGCCAGCTCCGTTTCCTTCAAGGCACTAAATGCCATCACTACACGTTCCATTTGCACATTGGAGCCGTGGCGGCCGGACACACCCATCACGATGTCCTCGGCATCCACAGCCGCCGCCACCTGCGCCATGGCATAAAATGCATCATTAGACTGCACCATAACAGGCAGGACAGGGACTCCGTATTTTTCCGCCAGAAAAATAACCTGCGTAAAAATTTCATTTTCATCAGCGGCATTGCTGCGCATATCCTGGCGCAATAAAAGATTTTCCACCGGTTTGGCATACAACACAACAACTTCCGTATTATCGGCATCCACCGTACTAAGGACATCCTCCAAATGGTATAAATTGTCCGGATCTTTTACAGCCACCAGTACGCGGTTGGGTTTATCGATTTCCCGGACTACACTCTGCAAATCCGACGCACTGGACATATTCATACGTTCGCGGTAACCTTCTTCAAACATGGTATTCGCTTTTTTAGCGTTCAAACGTTCGGAAATTTTAAATACCGTAAATAAAAAGGCCGTAAAACAAATACCCGATACAGTGGAAATCTGTTTGGTCAGCAAATTTACCAATGCTACGCCTAACAAAAACAGAAATACCAAGCCCATGCCGACAGGTATATAATAATTCTCATATTTAATATTAAACGGAAAGACAAAATCCCGTTTTTCCGCCGCACGTTTAAAACGCAACATAATAATAGATCCCGTCTCCAACACGAAACACCACATTACGCCGAATGCATAAGCTTCGCCTAACAAATAAACATCCCCGCGGGAAACCAAAATAACCGCAGCCTGACAGGCGGCTACGATATTAATGATATGATAAGTGGTACCATATTTACGGTGAATTTTGCGGAACCAGTCCGTCAAAATACCATCTTCCGCCACGCGGTTTAGCAACGCATTGGCCCCGATAAGCGCGGTATTTACCGCTCCGGAGAGCATTACCACGCCCGCCACCACCACCAGCGTCTGCATAATGAGTTTCAAAAAGTTCGGCCCGGCTAAAGACATGGCCAACCCGGAAAGCAAATTTTCATTATATTTTCCGGCAATTAATTCCTGGGGGATCACCAGTGCGGACAGAAAAGTCAGCCCCCCGGTAAAAAGCAGGGCAAAGGCAAAAATCAGCCACGCGGCTTTTTTAAGGTTCTGGGGCTTGGGATATTCTATTTCGCGATATACCTGTGACAGTGTCTCCAATCCCGAAAGAGCCAGCACACTGTGGCCAAAAGCAATCATCATCCCCAGAGCGCCTATGGCTTTATGCCAGTCCAGCCCTTCCAGCCAACCCAAAGATTCCGGCGAAAACTGCAAACTCATCGGAGGCCACTGTATACCGCGCAGACCTATAGTAATAAAAGACCAAATAGCCAGCAAAAAGCACACTGCCAGCGAAAAAGCAATAATTTTGGCGCTTTTGCCGCTGGACTCTTCTATTCCTTTTACATTTTGCCGCCAAAAATAGGCTGTTACCAGCAGGGCAAACACCACGGAAAAAGCTTTTTCGGGGATTTCAAAACCGGCACCGAATTGCAGCAAAAAAGAATTGACCAAACCCGACAAATAATGGCCCGCCGTCACCGAACTGATAGGCCCCGTCAGCAGAAAATCAAAAGCCATGGCAGAGGCGGCAAATTTGGCGGCATTGTCCCCCAGCCCGTCACGCACGACTTTATACACCCCGCCGCGCACAAACAGCGAGCAAGACTCCACATATACTGCCAGCAGTACGCCGGCAAAAAGCATAACCGCCAAAATAAACCACGGAAATGCCGGGCCGAACGCACGCATGGCGATACCGCCGGCATAAAAGGCGCTGGAACCAAAATCGCACAAT
Source organism: uncultured bacterium (assembly GCA_949296525.1). Taxonomy (GTDB): domain Bacteria; phylum Elusimicrobiota; class Elusimicrobia; order Elusimicrobiales; family Elusimicrobiaceae; genus Avelusimicrobium. The sequence goes on from CASFOP010000005.1 coordinate 2,019, forward strand.
ACGATGGCAGCCGCTTTCCAAAAGGGAATAAAGGTCAGCATGGCCGTGGTTAGCACGATGACTTTTTTTACGCGGAGCGGGCTTTTACTGTCCGGTTGGTCAGAAGTGGGAGTCATAAAATTATTCTTTGGAAGCTATTTTTTGCGCCGCTTCCTGCGCATCACGGCAGGAAGCTAAAGAAGCGATAAAGTCCGGCTTAAAGACTTCAGCCAGAGAGGCCAAAATCTGTAAGTGCTGCTGGAAAAAAGCTTGCCTGGCCGGAGAAAGGAACAGAAACATTGCCTTGATTTCCAGATGGGGCCCGGCGGGCTCTTCTATGCCGGAAGGCAAAACGGCCAGCGCAGCTTTAAAACCATCCAGCTCTTCCAGGCGTGCATGCGGAATGCTCAGCCCCGTGTCCAGCGTGGTGCTGATACCTTCCTCACGCTTAAGCACCTGGGTCAGCACTTCGTCCGCATCCAGGTTGGGCTCATCTTTGCATACGGCCTGCACCAGGCGCTTGATGACCTCGGCCTTGGCAGGCTGCCCCTGCACCATAAAGATACGGTCAGGCGGCAATAAACGGCTGATACTGCTTGTTGTAGTATTTGCGTCCATAATCTTCTGAACTTTTATGTTATCAAATCTGTTTATATCCCGCAACCGGACAAAAGGCCTATTTTGTTTTAGACAGGCGCTTTAATAGTTTGGCGGCGTCCTTTATTCCCGGCGCGGCCTGCTGCAAATACGGCAGGGCCTGCTGCGTCATGCCCAAAGCGGCGTACACAGCCCCCAGATGGTAAGACACATCAGCATTTGCGTTTATAAATTCATTATCCAGTCCTTCCAACAAATCCAGGGCCTTTTGATATTCCCCTTTGCGGTAATATACCCAAGCCAGCGAATCGGCAAAAGCTCGGTCACCCGGGCTCAGGGAAAGGGCCCTCGTTACCAGTTGTTCCGCTTCGTCCAGCCGTTCGTTGCGCTGGGCCAGGCTGTAGCCCAATAAATTATAGGCAGCCGCATTGTCGGCATTTTGCTCCAGCACCAGGCGCAGCTGTTCTTCCATATCCTTATATTTATGCAGGCTTTCCAACGCAAACGCATAGGCCAGGCGGGCCTGCTCATAATCGGGATTGGTGTTCAGGATGCCTTTAAGCACGCGCACGGCGCGGCGGTACTGGCCGTCATCCTGCAGGGCCAAAGCATAAAAATAACCGACTTCCACATTTTTGTCAAAACGTTTGTACGCTTCTTTTAAGGTATCCAGCGCGCGGGGCATATCGCCGGACTGTTGTTCATAGAAGGCCGTTTGAACCCACTTTCCCGCGTCCTCGTTAAAATCTTCCGTTTCGCGCAAATACCGGGCGGCGGCGGCATAATCCCCGTCCTGTTCGGCATACAAAGCCAGGAAATATCCCGCCGGGATATCCCCACTGTCCAAAGCTTTGGCTTTTAAAAAATAGGCGCGGGCACGGGCATCATCTTTGACAATGACATATACTGATGCCATACGCGAATACATGGCCGCACTTTCATAACCGGTTTTTTCCAGCTGTTCCAGTTCATGCAGCATTAAAAAATACTGCGATGCTTTCTCATACATTTCCGCCCGGGCCAAATAGGGCTCTGCATATTCGGGGTCCGTTTGGGTGGCGGAGTTATAATATTCCAGGGCTTTAAGCGGCTGGCCTTTACGGCGGTAAATATTGCCTATTTCATAGTCGATGGCATGGGCAATGGAAGGGTAATTGGCTTTATGTTCCTGCAGTTTTTCGGCGGCCCGGTCCGGGTCTATATAGGTAAGCAACAGGACATACTGATACAAAACACGCAAATCATCCGGAGATTTTTCCAGCGCCTGTTCATAATACTGCTGGGCGCGGGCAAGCTCCCCTTTGCGCCAGCTGTAAAAAGCATATACGGCCAAATCTTCCGCGTCGTTTTCCCCGTCCTCAATATAAGATGAATAGCCGTCCGCAGCCGCCATATCCCCCTCCGCCACGGCACACACCGTCAAAATCCGGCGCAAATATTTGCTTTGCGGGGCACGGGAAAAGGCTTTCCGATAATAATTACAGGCCTTGGGGTCGCCCCGCAGTTCCGCCTGCGCCGCACGCATAAAATCCATATACAGGGCGGCTTCTTCCCGCCCTTCCCTGCTCAGGGGCAAATCCTTGGCAACACCCGTACAGGCACAACAGACCAACAGTAAACATAAAATTGTTTTCATATTTCCACCCCCAGCACCAGCGCATCCCGGCCCGGCCCGTAAAAATCTTTCCTCCGGCCAAACGGCTTAAATCCCGCCTTGCGGTACAGGGCCAGCGCGGGCCCATTATCCTGCGCCGCCTCCAGGCTTACGCGCCAGGAACCGCTTTTTCTCAATTCTTCCAAAGCGCGGGACAACAACGCAAAGCCGACACCCTTTCCTGCACAGCCGGGCAGAACAGCCACATTCAAAACTTCTGCATTGCCCGCCGCGCCGCGCAGGGCGGCAAAACCGATTATTTTGTCATCTTCACAGGCACACCAAATTTGCGCGCAGGGCTGCGCCAGCTCGCTTTCAAAGCCGCTTTGCCTCCAACCGGCCGCCTGCGGGCGGGTGCTTTCCACCCGCGCCAGCGCGGAAGCGTCGTCAGGCACGGCGCGGCGCACAATCATCGGCCCAGCTCAAAACGCGCGGGTTTTAAATACAAAGGTTCCAGCGCGTCTTTTTTATAAACGGAATCGGCAGACATTTCCAACAGCGTCTGCGGCCGCACATGGCTGTCAGCCATGGGGGCCAGGCGGTATTTATCCCCCAATAATTCCACCAGGGATACGCCGCCTTTGTCCGTCCCGGCACAATATAAAGGCTCTGTCCGCTGTGCCAGGCGTTCCAGCAACTGCTCTTTGGACAGCCAAACAGGCCCTTCATTCTTTCCATCAAAGAACTGCAAAAAATATTCTTCCCGGAACGCATGCAGAACTACCGCCAGGACACCGGAAGGGTTTTCCTGTTTCCACCCTTCAAACACCCGGGAAGCCTCCACCTGTCGGCGGATGATCTCAAACAGCGTTGCTCCGCAAACTTCCGTTTTGTTTAAAGACTGCAGCATGGAAGCAAACGTCAGTGAAATGCGTATACCCGTAAAACGTCCCGGGCCGCGCACGATAAAAATTTTCTTTACGTCTTTTAGTTCCGCTCCGCCTTTGCCCAACAGCTTCTCCACCAGCGGCAGCAGGAACTGCTCCTGCTTAATGCCCGTGTGGTGTAAAGACCAAGTTTTTTCTCCGTCTGATGCACAAACCAGAAGCGTCGGCCCGGAGCTGTCCATTCCCATGGTTATTTGCATAAACCCTCCGCCAGCGCGCGGGACACGGCCCCGCCGGCACGCAGCATAATGCGCCGCTTATCCCCGCCCTCCAGCACAAAATCCATTTCCAGCCGGTCCTGCGGCATCATCTGCGCCAGCGGATCCGGCCATTCGGCCAAAATGACGGCCGTTTCATCTTCCAGCATTTCTTCAAAACCCAGATTAAACACTTCCCCTTCCGTTAAACGGAACAGGTCTATATGATACAGCGTATGTTTGCCTTTTTGGTAACGCTTCATCAGGCTGAAACTGGCGCTGGTGGGAGAGCTTTTCATCCCCAGCGCTTCGGCCACGCCTTTGACAAACACGGTCTTGCCCGCACCGATGGGACCGCGCAAAAACACGATTTCCCCCCCGTGCAGCAGCGAAGCAAAACGCCGGGCCAGTTCCTGCGTCTGCTGCGGGGAAGAAGTGTACAAAATTTTTTCTTTCATTATCTCACCGTTTTAATACACACCGTATGTCCTTTTTCTTCCACCCGGTCGGTATTAGTCGGATCCGGCACTTCTTTGCCGTCTACCAAAAACACATACTTATATTCACCGGCGGATAACGCCAAAGAAGTTTCAAAATATCCTTTTTTATACGCTTTTAGTTCAATGGGCGTTTTCCCCCAGCCGTTAAAATCGGCCAACAGCTCCACTTTTTTGGCTCCCGGAGCGGTAATAAAAAAGTTGCGGAATTTAATCTCGGTATTAAATTTTTCTTTGGGCGCTTTGAACAGGCTGACGATAGCATCTTTATCCAGCGGGGCGGCCTGGGCGGAGCCTTCTATCGCGCCGGAAGCATAATCATAATAATCTTCCCCCGCGACAAAAAACCACGTCAGCCCCGCACACAGCAGGAGTAAAAATACCACAAATAAAGCGCCGGGTTTTTTACTGTTCATCCAGGTATTCCCTCCCGTGGAATTCCGCCCCGCAGGAGCGGGCCAAAGCCGCCACCGCGGCGGGGTCTGCGCCGGTGTTTTCCACGCAGCTGGCAGCCACGCGCACAAAGCCGGCCCCCGCACAGGATTTAATAAATTCCAGCACCGCGGGGAAACCGTTTTCGTATCCCGGGGCGGGACGCACGATTTTGCGCCACAATTCTTCATTCTGCGCGTTCAGGCTGACATAAACCTTGTCCACGGCGGTTTTCAAATCCGGCACGATATCGCGTTTGTTAATTAAGTTTCCCAGCCCGTTGGTATTTAAACGGACAGAAAAAGCGGGATATTTGCCTGCCGCCTGCGCCGCCTTCAGCGCGTGGCCGATTTCCAGCACGGCGTCCAGGCGCATGGTCGGCTCCCCATAACCGCAAAAAACCACTTCTTCCACGGCGGGGCCGGCAGACAGTTCTTTATCCAGCAGAGCCAGCACTTCCTGTACGGAAGGATCTTTGCCGGCCAAATCCAAATTATGCCCGTCAAACTGCATATGCCATTTGGTTTTAATGCAGAATGCACACAGATTGGGGCAGCGGTTGGTCAAATTAATATACAAACCGTTTTTAAAGCGGTATACAATCGTCGGTTCTGACATACTACACCTCTTATATGTATTATAGCAGTTTCATCCCGCCGCGAAATCTCCGCCGCCGCGGGCCCCTTTTCATGAATGCGGCGAAATTACTAAAATACATAAACAGGGAAGGGTGGCCGAGTGGTTTAAGGCGTCAGTCTTGAAAACTGATGTAGGGGCAACCCTACCGAGGGTTCGAATCCCTCCCCTTCCGTTTTTTAGTTTTGCTCTATACGCAATATTCCCCGTTCGGGTTATTTCCCAACGGGGATTTTCTTTTGTACAACTTATAGCAGGCCCTTTTGTGTGGATTTTTCCGTTTTACGGCGTTCTTTATAATTTTATGCTGTCTTTTTATGGGGAAAGTTGTTTAACGGAAGAAGATTTCTTCCTGCTCGCGCCAATTTGGCGTATGGATAGATAATAACTTTTTTAGAGTACAATCTGCAGGCTGTTTACCAGCTAGGATTGAGCGTACATAAAAAACTCAGTTCAAGGATCCTCCGCACATATTGCTCGGATACATTATTCCTTCTTGCTATTTCTTTTAAGGTTTGTCCCTTTAATATGTCTTGGTGCCATTTGAATGCCTGTGCCAACATCTTGATAAGGTTCGTTTCTTTATGGGGAGTAGGTTTAATCTCCTTTCCTACCAGTACCTTGGCCCCGTTGTCCATGACACCAATATTATAATTTTCCGTATAGGAGTGCCCCTTTGGATTACAAGAGGGCATTTAACAGTTCCCTTGTTACTTTCATCTTCAACAGGACAAACTATAAAAGCATATTGAGCGTTAATCTGCCCATACTGGTAGTGGTATTAAAAGGTTGGGTGATAGATGCAAAAGACGCCCTGTGTTTATCTAATACCTCTACAATCCATTCAACTGCATGTTAGACGGTATATCTTGTACACCACGATAATATCCATAAGTCCGTTCTGTATATCTGTAAATAGGCGTTTTAAAGATGGGTACTCCATATTACCACCCAAATACCCGCCATCATCATACTCGGCAAGCAATAAGCCAATACTCATGCTTTTGGTTATTTATATAGGATTCACAGACTTCCCGCTGGGCTTGCAAACTGTCAAACTCCGACGCTAGCCCTTTTTCCGAAGATTTACGCGTATAGGCGGCCCACCGGATTTCACCTCTCCCCTTTCACTCCGAAGAACACTTTACCGCTTCAATTCTTCCCAACAATGGCTTTGGCTACAGCGAATAAACTTATCGGTTTTTTGTTTATACAAATAGCCCTGTGGGATGATTTCCACTTCGTATTTGGCGCTTTAATATGACCAAAGCATTTTGGAGCCCACTTCTAATATGTCTTTAGGAAGGAAGCCCACGCTTTTGGCAGCTTATTTGCCCTCATTAAACAAGCCGAGGGAAGGCATCTACTCCTGCTTGACTTGTTCATCCCAGATTAGATATTTGACAATTAACCTACGATGAATTAGAGACTTTGGGAAGCATGTCAATTCACCCCATTTGATGCGTAATTCCCACGCGGTTCACTGTGTCTAATCGCGGTCATATCCCTCCTATACACAGTAACGCTTATAACGACCTAGAATTAAGGGAAATATCAAAAAATCTAATAATTCTACTGACAACCATCTTTTTATGATGTATAATACTTTAATTATGACGAAAGATAAGAAGTTTCTGTTAACTCTTTTGCTTATTTTGTTAGTAGAGACTATTTGGTCTGCTTGTTCACCGTATGATGTACAAGTATGGTGGACTGAGTTTCTAACGGCATGCTTTCTGGTTGTACCGCTCGTGTGTACGTATAAAAAATTTCAATTTTCCAATTTGGCCTATTTTTTGATTTTTTTATTTTGTTTTCTGCAAATTATAGGGGCGCATTATACTTTTGAACGTGTACCGTTTGATTATGTAACACAGCTTTTCAACTTTGAGCGTAATCATTATGATAGAGTAGCCCATTTTACCATCGGACTAAGTAGTTTCCTTGTTAGCGAATTTACTTGGCGAAAAAAAATTATCCCATCTTTTAAGTGGGCGGCATTTTTTGGAATTGTGTTTATTATGGCCGTGGCTAATTTTTGGGAACTGGTAGAATGGACATACGCCGAAATTGATGGCGGCTCGGCTGGACTTGCCTTTTTAGGATCGCAGGGTGATATATGGGATGCCCAAAAAGATATGCTCATGGATACCCTGGGTGCTATCGTGGCGTGCGGCTTATTCTATTGGCATTTTAACTTTGGCAAACAACGCACGTAAATTCCTATCACTTACCCAACTAAAGCCCCCAAGTTTTCACTCAGGGGCTTTACTATAAATACTTACTTCAAAATTTCTACCGTTCCTTTATTGCCGTTTACCCGCACTTTTTGTCCGTTTTGAAGTGTTTTGAGGACATTTCTCACAGACATCACTGCCGGCAATTTCATCTCACGGGCAGTCACGGCCCCGTGGGATAAAGGTCCGCCGCTTTCGGTAATCAGAGCACAAGCATTATAAAATAGCGGTGTCCAGGCCGGGTTGGTAGTGCGGGCAACCAGTACCGCATTTTTTGGGAATTTGGAAAAATCTTCTGTAGAACGCACAATAAACACTTGCCCTTCCGCTGTTCCTGGACTTCCGGCAAGCCCCGTCATCTGTGTTGTATTTCCGTCTTCAGCGGAGGGTTCTTCCGCTTGTAAATCCCAGATTGGAGTACGCTCTTTGTTTTTCAGATAAGCTGTTTTTTCCGTACGAATGACTTTTGCCAATTCTGCACTAGACAATTTACCTTCCACAAATTTTTGCAGGCTATCCATATGACAGAAGAACACATCATACGGATCTTTGACAATACCTGCTTTTTTCAGTAATTGCCCCATTGCCAAAACACCTTTGCGAATAGGCAAGGTGAGACGAGTGGTTTGATAGTGTTCAATATCATCCAACGATGTATACGCCCGCACCAAACGCAAAATTTCGTAATAGAAAAAGTGCAAATCTTGCGGTAATTTAGCAAACAACTGGGCCTGGGCCTCCTGGTTGGCAATTTTAACATCATATTCTTTTTCTAAAGGCGTTTTGGTTTGCGGTGTGGTAATAATAAGTTTTAAATTATCCAACACCACCCACGGAGCCTCCACCCAAGTAGGAATATAATAGTCAAAGTCCGTTTCACGATGACCGTGCATTTGTAGGAAATTACTAAAAGCAGTTTCAAAAGCGGGGAATTTTTTCAAACTGCGTTTCTTAATAATTTCTTTAGACGGCGTTTTGGAAAGTAAGTTAAGTAATGCTTTGTCTTGTTTCGTCAGTTGCGCCAACCCATACAGTTCTGTGTTTACTAAATTAGTTTTTGTTTCCGTCGTAGCGATGAGAAGCGGAAACAACCGTTTAGCCTCTGCTTCTCCTACCGCTAGCGTAATGAAATATAGAAACATTTTGTAGAGCAACGCTTGTGTAATAGAAATAGCAATATTCGGGCGGAAATAATTTGTGCCGAGTTCCGCTACGCGCAAGATATATTTCCACACCCCACGCACATCTTTCTGAGATACATCTTCCGCCATCAGCGCTCCCACCCCTAATAAATAAGAATCCAAGTTGCGGGTCCACTTAACTGGTAATTCCTGCACATAAGCAAAACGGTCTTTCAGAAAACCGATTTTTGCACGCAAATCCTCTAAATTAGCAATTTGTACAGGTGTTTGCCCCATATAGAGCCATACTGCATTTTGGTTGCCATAAATGTAATTATCAAACATGGCAAACCACTTGCCTTCAAAAGGTGGGAGTCCCATTAACCGAAGCGAATGGTTAAGTGAAATATGAAAGGCCTTCTCCACGAAATCCCATGTAAACGGAGTGATGACTGTCGGATATCTCTCGGCTGATTCATCGCGGGTCCATCGGGCAGGTAGCGTGGTAATGGGCCGCGCTTGTAACAAAAATAATTGGCGGCCTTGAAATGCCCACTCAATATCCTGCGGGAATCCGTAATGTTTCTCTACTTTTGCATTTAACTCAGCCACTTGTTTAATTTGGTTATCGGTCAAACAAGGTTTTAATGCTTCTTTCCCACTTAAGCGAACGGTTTTGGTACCCGTAGCCAGCGAAATAATTTTTTCCTCTTTCTCCGCTACGACGCGTTGCAAAATCTGCCCGTCTTTCTTGCTGACAACAAATTGGTCTACGGTACTTTCCCCGCTAACAACCGATTCTCCAAGCCCGTAATTGGCATTGATGAGAATTTCGTGCACATTCCCGTTGACAGGGTTAATAGAAAACCCTACTCCGGCGGTATCTGCATGAATCATACGCTGTACCACTACCGCCATGGTAGTAGAGCGCTGATCAAAACCTTGTTTATGGCGATATGCCACAGCACGGTCATGCCACAAAGAAAGAAAACATTGTTTGATTTTTTCTGTGATTTCCTTTTCACCCACACAATTTAAAAACGTATCATGTTGTCCTGCAAACGCGGCACCGGATAAATCTTCCATGGTAGAGGAGGAACGCACCGAGAAAGCCTTGATATTTTTGAATTTAGATAGTGCCTGATGAATTTCTTTACGTAAAGAAACTGGCAATGATAAAGCAGCCAATTTCTTTTTGAGAGCTTCAGTCTGCTTAATCAAACGCTGTGGTTTAGCATAATCAAAATACGCAATTTCGCTATCTAAAAAATCGGCCTGTTCAATAAAATGGCTATAGGCTTGTGCCGTTACAATAAACCCTTGCGGCACAGGAAAACCCGCCCGTGTCATTTTAGATAAATTAGCGCCTTTACCACCGCTAAAAGCAATGTTTTGGGCTTGCTCATCGGTAAATAACAAAATGTTTTTCATGGTTATTCCTCCCATTTTTTCATGTAAATTTCCGCAAATACAAACATACAGATTGCCAATGCAAATCCAGCTGCGCAATCTACTGTATAATGATACCGCAAATACACCGTAGAAACCCATAACCCCACACATGGAATTAAATATCCCCAAAAGCGCAACTTATGATACTTGAAATCAAATAGCAAAATAAACAATGATACCGCGCAATGTAAACTCGGAAAAACATCCGTATAGTTAGTTCCTTTGGGATACATATAGTGCAAAAAATTCATCACGGGCCCGGCCTGTATAGGACCGCCAAAAGTATCCGCCATAGCCAAATACGGTCCTACCGCCGGAACTAATAGATAAGCCATAAACCCCAAAGCATACAAACTAAATAGCCCAACGTAAAATCCTTTAGCGGTTTTTAGCGGTTGAAATAAATAGTAAAAACAAGCTACTGGTAATTGAATCATAAAAAGCATGTAGCAGGCAGCTAAAATTTCCGTCATCCAATAGGACATATATGGAGTTATCCATACCGATATATTCCCGCCAATAAGCAAATTATCCCAATGTTGCAACAACGCATCCATTTTCCCTTGCGGGTTGATCAATGGAGAAACAAACTCTAAACTCCCGAATATCAAACTCATTACTACAAAATAAATCAAGAGCCGCCATTTCCAATGCGAACGAAATACATAGGCATAAATAAGCAGCATAATGGGCAGTATCGTATACAACACACTACTGGCCGAACAACCTGTCATATACCACAGGCGGCCCGCGGTAATAAACAAAAACAAATTAAACAGCAGTTCGTGCGGTAATATTTTACTGAATAATTTTTTCATATAATTCTGCCCGTAATCGGTTAAATTTTTTCATTCCTTGAGGATGGCGGACCCAATTATATAAGCCGACTGTATGCTTTTTCCACGCTCCGTAAACAATAAAACCTAAAAGAGAAACCGCCAGTGATAAAACTGTTATTTGAGGCATCAGTATAATTTCCAACGCAGTAAGCAATAGCCACAAAGTAAAAGCCGGAATAATTTTCCATAAAGAAATAACATTTACATCGTCAGCAAATTTTTTAGAACAATACCACCCCGCACATACGGGTAATAAATTCCACATAAATGCATAAAATACGAAAGGAGCTGTAATCAGCCATGTCCATAAGCTGCCTATGATACTGCGCGGGAAAATGGCTATCCCCTTGTACTTCCCTAAGGAGGAATTGGATATTTCTGACAAGGCAGCAGCAACTATTTGATAATAAGACTCGTTTTCGTGAATTTTCCGCAAGAAAAAATGATACGACTGATTTCCAGATAAAGATAAAAGTACAGCAGCCTGTTGTGTAATCTGTTGCTGTTCAAACGACGAATAGTCTATTCCTACTTCCTCCAAAGCACGCGTAAAGGCAGCATGAATTTCCGACCGTTGCATGCTTTGCGTAAATACCATCGGTTTTCCTGCCACTATTTCTGCTTTTCCCCCCAAATGAGTGGGATCGTCATAAAAAACTGCACAAGGGACAACTGTAAGCGGCCTCCCTTTTGAAAAATTAAAACGCGAAGCCAAAATGGCTGCCCCTTCCTTAAACGGTAAATGAGCAGGGCCTAAAGTACTGGTCCCTTCCGGAAACACAAATAAACGTCCGCCTTGCTCCAAAAACGAGATACATTTTTTAAGTGCCGTAATATTGCTGCGAACTCTTTTATCTTTATCCCGCGTTACTTCTATTCCGTCAAAAAATAAACGAATAATAGGGTTACACCGCAACTGTGCAGCTAACATAAATATTACCGGCGATAATACACGGTTATATACAAATCCGTCCACCGCCCCATTTTTATGTAACCCGATAAACAGTATACTCCCGCTTACAGGAATATTTTCTTTTTCGTAAAGCGTAATTTTACGAAAATATGCAAGCGTAATTAATGTTATAAAACCAGTATACCAGACTCTTTTTAACAAGTTCACAAAGGTTGCGCCATCTCTTTTAATTTAACGTAATCCACTTTGCCCGTACCCGTCAGCGGGATTTCGTCCATTATGCGCACCGTTTTGGGAACGGCCAGTTCGCTGAGGCCCTTTTCTTTGAAATCCGCCAGAATGGCCGCGCGCGAAGCGTCCTTTTGCGTGGTAAACAAAATCAGCTGTTCGCCTTTCTTTTCGTCCGGAATGTTCACGAGCCCGTGCATTTTGTCCGGCCATATAGCGGCCAGTTCCGTTTCCACGGCGGCGAGCGAAATCATCTCTCCCGCGATTTTGGCAAACCGTTTGGCGCGGCCCAAAATTTGAACGAACCCGTCGCCGTCTATGCTGACGATGTCGCCCGTGTCGTACCAGCCGTCCGTGGGCGGTTCCAATACGCCGGGGTTCGTATCGCGCAGGTATCCGGCCATAATGTTTTTGCCTTTGACGAGCAGTTTCCCGCCGTTTTCCACACCCGGGATAGTTTCCAGACGGTGTTCAATCCCCGGCAGTAAGCGTCCCACCGTGCCGCGTTTAAAATACATCGGCGTATTGACGGCTAATACGGGGGAGGTTTCCGTTGCGCCGTACCCTTCCATAATGCGCAGGCCAAACAAATCGTAATACTTGCGGATGGTTTCTTCCTTCAGCTTTTCCGCGCCGACCACGGCCAGCCGTACGGAGTAGAAATCGTACGGGTGGGCCATTTTGGCGTAGCCGTTCAAAAACGTATCCGTGCCGAACAGAATCGTGGCGTTGCGGTCATACACCAGTTCCGGTACGATGCGGTAATGCAGGGGGGAAGGATAGAAGAACACGGGTACGCCTGACAAGAGCGGCAGCAGCGTGCCTGCCGTCAGCCCGAACGAGTGAAAAATAGGCATGGCGTTAAACACTTTGTCTTTCAGGCCGAAATCCAAAATGCTTTGCAACTGCAAACGGTTGGCCTGGATGTTTTGGTGGCTGAGGACCACGCCTTTGGGCGTGCCTTCGGAGCCGGAGGTAAACAGCACCACCGCCGGGTCCTGCGCGCTCACGTTTCCGCGCACCTTTTTATAATAATGACGCGGAAAGTAAGAGGCCGTCAGGCCGCATACTTTATCCCACCAAGTGATTTGTTGTTTTACGTCCTCCAGATAAATCAGCTCCACGCCGCTTTTGGCTATGGCTTGGGCGGTTTCTTCCAGCCCCGCCTGTTTGATAAACGCGCGGGAGGTGTACGCTTTTTTAATGTTGGCGGCCCTGCAGCAGGCGAGCATATTTTTTACGCCCGTTGAAAAGTTCAGCATACACGGCGTTAAATTAAACGCCCTGAGGCCGAAAAATGCGGCCGACGCGGCGACCGAGTTGGGCACCATCAGCCCCACAAAATCGCCTTGTTTGTTTTGCTTGGCGAATTGTTTCCCCAGCGTGAATACGGCGGTTAAAAACTGCCCGAAGGAAACGGGGCGTCGATTGATATCGTCCATAATTTTTTTGCCGCGTCCGACGAGTTCCTCGGCGTCCAAGAGCGAATCGAAAAGCGTTTCGTCCGTATTGCCCGCGTCGTACTTCATATTAACCATAATTTCGTACAGCCCGCGCAAGGCCGCCTGGCGGCGTGCGCGCCCTTTGATGTCTTCGCCGATTTCTAATTTTACGGGCGGTAAAACGGTCATCGTAATTTTACTTTGCGGCCGCGTTTTTAACTGAGTGCCAAACCGAGAGAACAACGAATACTGGCTGCCTTCCAAACAAATGGGGAGCAACTGCGCGTTGCTTTTATCGGCAATCATGGCTGGACCGGGATAAATTTTCATAAGGCCTCCCGTCGTGGTGATACGTCCTTCGGGGAAAACGACAACCCGCTTGCCGGCTTTTACTTCCTCAATAATGGACTTTACCGCCATCGGGGCAGTAGGATCAATCGGAAAGTATTTGATAAGGTGTAAAAAGGGCTTGACCCACCACTTTTTACTGACATATGTATCAATGGCAAAATACAACTGCCCTGGAATATACACCCACAATAAAACGGCATCTAAAAAGGATGTATGGTTGGCAATAATAAGCGCATTTCCTTGCAAGTTTTTCCAATTTTCCAGCCCGTTTACTTTTACGCCGTACACAAAATTCAAAATTCGTGTCACAATCATACGGATGATGTGGTGCGGCAGGAGCCCGCAGATGTATACGGCAGCTAACGCGTTGGCAAAAGCAATCACACCAAAAACGGCAGGAATCGTAAAGTGCATAGCGAGCAGTAACGCACAAAACCCGCTACCGAGCACCATAAAAAGCGAATTAATAATGTTATTGGTGGCAATCACACGAGAGCGAGTATCCCCAGTCGCCAAAAATTGCAGCATAGCGTTAAGCGGTACGATATACAGGCCGCCGCAGACGGCAAAGCCGAGCAAATCAAGCGTAATGCGTTTGCCAGAAAAAGTTGACAAAAATGCTTTATAATCTATCGCTTCCGACGGACGGACAAACCCCGCCACGGCGCAGGCTAAGTCCGCCAGGAAAACCGTCATTAAAATCGCGCTGACGGGGACGTATTTGCTGGTAATTTCGCCTTTCACCAAAAACTGGCAGATCAGGGCCCCTAACCCGATGCCGCAGGAGAACAACGTCAGCAGAAAGGCAAACAATCCCGGCGTGCCGTTTAAAATATCCGCAGCCAGGGAAGGCATTTGGGCGATAAGCGCCGTACCCAGCATCCAGAACCAGGATATGCCCAAAATGCACAAGAAAATTTCATGGCTTTGTTTGGCAAACGCAATGTTTTTCCACGTACTGCGCAGGAAATTTTTGTCGATTTTCAAATCCGGATTGGCCGGCTGCTGCTTGGGAATAAATAAACTGCATCCGAAACCAAGTATCGCCACCGCCAGGATAATCCCGGGCAGCAGCATTTCATTCGCCGTGATGATGAGCCCGCCGAAAATGGTACCCTGAAAAATGGAGCCGTAGGTACCGGCTTCAATAATACCGTTGCCGGCAATGAGCTGTTTTTCGTTTAAAATATCGGGCAGGATACTGTATTTAACGGGGCCAAAAAATGCGGACTGCGTTCCCATTAAGAACAACACAAAAAGAAGCAGCGGCACATTGACCGTTAAGAAGCCAATTCCGGATAAAACGGCAATGACCACTTCCAACCCTTTGGTGATTTTAATCAGCAGGTCTTTGCGGATTTTGTCGGCCAATTCGCCCGCCTGCGCCGAAAACAGAAAAAACGGCAGCATAAAAAGCGCCACGGCGAGCGCCACAATGACCGATTTACTGTTGGCGCTGAGCGTGGTTACCTTATAGGTAATAAACGTGGCCATAGCGGTGCGGAAGAAATTATCGTTAAACGCACCCAAGTATTGCGTGCAGAAAAGCGATAAAAACGCATGGTTAAAGAAAGTTTTAATAAGGGATAACATTATTTGTCCTCCTGTTGCAGGTTTTCCAGCCAGTTGTTTAAAATTTCAGCCGCCACGCGCTGTTGTTTGGCGGGAATACGGTCGGTCAGGCGGCGGACCAGTTGGTCGTATGACGGCCATACTTTATCAATGAGCTTTTGGCCTTTTGCGGTAATTTTAATGATGTTTTCCCGCCGGCTTTGCGGGTTTTGCACGCGGCTTAACAACCCTTCTTTGACGGATTTTTCCACCAGTTTGGTTATATTGCTGGCCGAAGCGATGAGGCGTTTGCCCATTTCCGCCTGTTTTAGCCCGTTTCCGTTGTTTTGATAAGCGGCCAACATTAATAGGTTAAACTGTACGGGGGTAAGGCCGCAGGGCGCCAAGCAGGTTTCCACTTGCACATTAATGACGTTATAGATGAGCGCCAAAGCGTACGTGATATTTTCATACGGACGGTTCTTAGCGGGGTTAATGCCGTAACGGGATAAATCGTTCATTAAATATCTCCTTTGTAAATAGTTTACTAAAAAATTATTTATTTATCAAACATTTTATTAAACGTAAACTTACAAACGACAAAAACCTATTATAGAATTATAGATATGCTGAACCTTTTAATGAAAGAACGTAAAGCAAAGAAACTTCTCTAAAAATTAGCCAAAGACAACAAATTTACCCTATAAAAAACGTGCTAAGCCGGCATTTGTCCACTTGGAGAAGATTTGATTCAGGTCATTCACTCTTTCTTGATTCTTTCGTTCTATGAAACTGGGATCTCTGAAACCACCTTCAAATATCCTAGGCAACAATCTCAATTCTTGCAAACGGATAGACAAACTGGTTGCGGACACTTGTGAAAAATAAGGAGTAAGTGGTCGCGCGAAATAACGGTTTAGCTCTTGCTGACTTTGTACCCAGCGTTTTCGTTTGCCATCGCAATAATAATCTCCGGAGCCAAAGAAATCAAAAACACATCCCCGCCCGTACTTCTCCAAAAATTTCTGCACTACAAATTGCGTCGGCATTAGCAAATGAGCAGCAAAGACATCGGCTCTGTGTTCTAAGGCCGCTAGCTGTTCTTCACTTAATTGCCTTAAATTGAGGTCAGGATTTTCACAAAAATCAATTACATGCCGCATTTCATGAGCGAATGTGAATGCATAACGGCATCGATTTATATGCCTTAACGATTCGTCTAATACAATCCATTTCTTTTTCCCATCCGTTAAGGCCCATCTTTCTTCTGTATCTGTCTTTTTATAAATGTTCGCGAAGCGCAACTCAAATTCTTTATATTCGGGATAAATTATCCCTGTATAGATTTCATCAATATCAATATGGGGAACAAGCCCCTCTTGCTTACATGTAATTAAATACCTGTTAGCAAGTCCTTCCGCTTGTCTCACATTATCAAAATCATTTTCCAGCATTCTTTTTCAACTTGGTTTTTCGATACAATACAAAATCATCGGAAAACCGATCTTCAAGTTTTAGAGCGAATTCTTCTTTTTTTTGTTCTTTAGCAACTTCGGCAAATTTGTGTAGGTCTTCTCCAAAAATTTCTGCCATACGGTATATTATCCACGGCTGTGGGATTTCATTATATATCTCTACTTTTGAAATATAACTAGGAGACAGTAATTTGTTATCTTCTCCGATAACGCCTATTTTTTCAATAAAATCTTTAACAGTCCAGCCATTTTCCCTCCTTAATCTCTGTACTAAACGGCCAAAGTTTTCTTTGTTGTTCATAGTAGCATCCATTTTAACACTAATTTTTACTAATTTACACCAAAAATAGTATACTTTGTTTTAATCAAAATGTCAACTCCCAAATAAACTATTAACATTCCACCTATTTAATGGCGCAATAATGGCATATAGGAGTGCCATTATATATGCCAATAGCATTTCATCCGAACTATCAAATTACAAAATCTATCCTTGAAAAGCTTTATAAAATAGACCAAATCAAAGAGCAAGTTAAAAATATACCATTAACACCGCGCGTACTGGATGGGCTTAAAGAAACGTCCCGTATTGTTACTACGCACTATTCTACGGTTATTGAGGGGAACTTTCTAACAGAACGGGAGGCGCGCGCGGTATTAAAAGGGCAAGCCATACAAGGTCGGAAACGGGATGAGTTGGACATTCGTACAAAAAACCTTTAAAATTTAAAAGAAATTCGTTGTTTTTCCCTGTATTTACCCTGTTGAACAGGGAATTTAAGGAAGAAAAACATCAGCATATTGCTGCCCATACTACACACTCCGTTGCTTTTCCCGCAAAAACGCCGCCCCAAAAACCGGGGCGGCGTTTACAGATAAAGCGGCTTTACTGGGCAGGGAAGAAAAACCCCGCCGTCATATCCAGGTAATTTTCCCCCAGGTACTGAGGATATTTCGCTTTGACCCGCGCCTTAAAATCTGCCGCATCTTTACTGGCGGCGGCCAGCTGCTTAATATCCTGCACGTAAGCGATTTTTACGGCCACTTCTGCCTGCCCTTCCGGCATATGATGCGCACTTAAAATATAGCGGTAATCTTTCTGCTGGAACTGCCGCAGAGTGTCCAACATGGCGTCGGCATGCGCCGGACCTGCAATGATGGAATGCGTATCCGCACCCAGCATATGGGTGTAGACGCTGTTAATCTCGGGGATTTCCACATCAAAGGCCTCCGCCGTGGGAATAATACGCAGCGTAAAACCGGCCAACCGGGTTTCCCCCGCAGGCAATTCGCGGTCCATATCGGAGATTTTTCCGTCAAACGGCGCACCGAAGGTTTGAATAAAGCCGTCTATCAAAGCTTTTCCGCCCCCGTGATGGCCGTATTCCCGCGCCTGCGGCGTGGTATATACGGGCACATCAGGCAGGAAAGAATCCCCGGACATATGATAAGAAAGCAGCCTGGCCTGCGGTTTGGCATCCAAAGTGTCCATATAAGCGGCCAGTTCTTTTTCCCCTTCATAAAAGGCCGGCTGTTCTATAATTAATAACTTGCCGTCCTTCTCCAGCAGAAACACGCTGTCAGCCATCGCGTCACGCGTATCATAAGCATGGAGTTTTACGTCCCCGAAATCATAGACCTGCACCGTGCCTTTATGCAGCGTTTGGGTACGCACGGCCGGTTTATTGGTCGCACAAGCCGCACACAGCGAAACGGCGGCCAAAACAGTTATTACTTTTTTCATTCTTGCCTCCTTTTGGCGTTAAATTGCGTTTTTCAGTATAATAAACAGATAAGCGGCAGTAAAGTAGGCACTTTTTGCGGCGCTTACTTACCTTTTGGTGACTTTTTACATGAAAAAGCGGCTTTGTAAACAGCTAATTTATATTTGACATTTGAGGACAATATGGCACACATCAAATACGGTAAAGAAGGTCTGGAGTTGGACATTACCCCCGTTTCCCGCTGGTACGATGACGGGAGCGAAGAACCCTGCGTGGAATATGAAATCGGCCTGTACTACAAGGACACGCCGCTGTTTTCCGACGAATTTGCCGAAAAATTCGTGGCGCTTAAAGATGCCCAGGCGCCGTATCTGTCCGCATTCATTTTAAACGTATTGGCCAGCGGCCAGCCGGACAACTGGATTATGCTGGAGCCGAAAGTGTCGGTTTTTATGGCTCCCAAAAACGCCCTGGGCTGCGCCTGCCGCGGCGAAATGCCCGGACAGACGCCGTTTTTTATGGAAATCAAACTGGACCAAAACATTTTGGCAGATAAACCTTATACGGAATATTCCGATACGGGGCTTGCCCTCAAACTGGAAGCATCGCGCGAGCAGTGGGGCCAGTTTGCCCGCGATCTGGAAACCGAAGAAACAGACTTTGAAGATTAGGCCGTTTCCCCGCCACACATGGGGCATCGGCCGGCCTTTTGCCCCGATAAAAACCCCCACTGAAAGTGGGGGTTTTTATTTTTTGTCATCTTCATCAAATTTCGGGATTAAATGCCGGGACATATCTTTAAAAGTCCGCAACAATAAACCTTTCCGTCCGGACATCCGGCGGATTTTATCCGGGGAATCTAACGGGGAAACAGGCTCCCCTTCGCCTTCCTTATCAAACGAAATAAACTGGCTGCTGAATACGCTCTGCCGTCCCGTCAGCAAAAAGCTGATGACGCATGCCACGGCGGCGTACGGGGCAATTTCCGCCCCGAAGAGCTCTATGGCCATAATACTGGCCGAAAGCGGTGTATTGGCCGTCCCCGCCAATACGGCCACCAGCCCCAGCGCGGCCATGGTGGCCGGGTCCATGCCAAACACCTCTGCCAGCGTCGCCCCGGCCTGGGCCCCCACGAAAAAGATGGGGGTGATAACGCCGCCCACACCTCCGGCGGCGAATGTAACGGCCGTCGTAAAACTTTTAATCAAAAAGCCAAAAGGGGATTGCAGCTCCCCGCCGGCCAATACGCCGTTAAACCCGTCCAGCCCCAGCCCCAAGTACAGCGGCGAAGTCAAAAGCCCCACCGCCGCCAATATGGCCCCGCCGATAAAACAACGCCAAAAAGGCGAGGTGCGCAAGGTAATATAGCGGAAAACGACTTTGGCGCATTTCATCACTTCCGTAAACATGACCGACACCATGCCAAAAAACAAGCCGGCCAAAATCACTTTCAGAAAAAACTGTTCCGCAAACACCGGGGCAAAATTCATGGGATGATAAATATAATCCACCCCCAGCCATGTGGTTACCTGAAACGCGGTAATACCGGCTATAAACGCCGGGAACATGGCGTCATAGAAAATATACCCCACCCACAGTACTTCCAGCCCAAACAAAGCCCCCGATATCGGCACGCCGAATACCCCGGCAAACCCCGCGCTGACGCCGCAAATCATCATCTTGCGTAAAGACTGCGGGCTGACGCGCAGCAAACGGCCCAGGGCGGAAGCAACCCCGGCCCCGGCATCGGCACACGGGGCCTCTTTGCCGGCCGAACCGCCCACCGTCATGGTCAAAATAGATAACGCCAATGATTTAAAGGCCGATACCAGCCCCACGGGCTGATATGCATTAATGCGGTGAATGACCGCATCGGTGGAATAGTCCTGTGCCTGCGGGGCCACCCGGCGTGAAAGCAGCCATATCACATAAAGAAAAAAGGGCAGACCCAAAAAATACAGGGGGAAATGGTTGCGCCAGAGAATGGCCGCATCCAATGCTTTCAAAAATAGCGCATCCAACACCCCCACCGCTATCCCGATACAGGTGGCCAGGAAAAACCATTTAACGATATTCCAAAAATTGTTCTGTGGATATCTGAACATACGTATTATTGTACAAAATCCCTTTCATAAGCACATATATTTGCCGCAAAGGCCACCCAGCACAGAAAGATTTTGCTATACTATGGATATCCAACCGAAATGATGCCGTGCAAAACCGGCCGTATCTATCTAAGGAGCTGTTATGGATTTTTTCTTTTCTTCTGTCATCACATTGTGCTTGGTCATGGATCCCTTCGGGAACATCCCCCTTTTTATTTCTGCGCTGAAAAAGGTGGCACCGGAACGGCGCAAGACCGTGCTTATCCGGGAGCTGGCTATTGCACTGGGCATTACGCTGGCTTTTCTGTATTTTGGGAAATGGTTCCTGCACATGTTTGGCATACATTCTTTTTCCATGAGTATTGCCGGAGGCATTATCCTTTTTATTATATCCATGAAACTGGTATTTAACAACGAAGACGAAACACATGCCAACCCCAAAGAAGAAGAGCCTTTTATCGTACCGCTGGCCATCCCGCTGGTAGCGGGGCCGGCGGTTCTGTCCATCGTCATGATTTTATCGGCCCAGCAGCCAAACAAACTTATTACGCTCTCTGCAGTATTGGTGGCCTCTGCCATTAATTCGGCGGTGTTAATGCTGTCTTTCCCTATTAGCAAACTGCTGGGCAAAAGGGGCCTGATTGCCATAGAACGCCTGACCGGCATGATCCTGGTGCTTATGTCCGTGGATATGGTAATGGGCGGCGTGTCCGAATTTATTAAAGGCGGCCTATAATTCCGCGCAGCAGCTTTGCCCCTTATCGCCGCAACCGTACGGACAGGTCGGGCAGCGTTTTTAGTTGCCGGGAAATTAAAACACAAGGAATATATATGAAAAGATATGTATATAAAAAGGGTTTTACGGTGACTGAACTGGCCATTTGCGTATTGATTATAGGCATTCTGGCCGCCATATCCGTCAGCTATTACGGCCGTTTTATAGAGCGCATGCGCATTGCAGAGGCCGACACGGTCATCGGTTCGGCCATCCCGGCACAGGAACATGTTTTTCTGCGTTCCCAACACTACACGCGCGCCTGGCATAAGCTGGATTCTGCCCCGGTCATGGTGCGCGAAGCCAAAGCCACAAACGACTATTCCAACGGTTTGGAAAATACTATTTTCTATACGCGAGGCGGCATGCTGTCCGGCACGCCGAATGCCGGGTTTGCCATTTCCTTTGAAACGGACGCCACAAACCGCTGGTTTGCCGTAGCCAAACGCGTGGGGCACGGGGGATACTCCTACTCCCTGATCAGGCCGTTTGACAGCAATATTACCGTCTGCGTGCCGGACTGGACCAATCAAAAAGACATAGAAATGTGCATGGACTATATGGGCGTGGATACGGCCGACGAACTTACGGACAACCCCATGGCGGCAGAAGCTTCCAATTAACATTCCCTTCCCACCCCTTCTTTTTGCGGCCCCGGAGAAACCCCGGGGCTTTTTTATTTTTAAATGAATACCAAAAAAAAACCGCAAGCCCCTTTCAAAATTCCCATGTGTTTTGCCAAGCTAAAAATGCCCGCAGGTAAAGCGCCCGGCACGGTACAGGAATATTTTTAAAAAAATACTTGATTTTCTAAAACATTACTGCTAAACTAATGAGGTAGCCCACAGGCTACGACTTCTATCTCAATAAAACTGTAGGAGGTTTTATGAATAAGAAGGGTTTTACCCTGGTTGAACTGCTGGTGGTTGTGTTAATCATCGGCATCTTGGCCGCTATGGCCCTGCCGGCTTATTTTAAGTCGGTTGAACGCGCCCGCATGGCGGAAGCGGATACGCTGCTGGGCAGCATTTCCCAGGCGCAGCAGAGACGCTGGATGAAAACGGGCAGCTATGCCAAAATGTTCAGCGGCCTGTATGCCAAAATGTTCAGCGGCCTGGATGTGTCCCCTACGTCTATTGCTACGGGTGTATTCTGCACCAAAGGCGGGACGACTGCTAACAAAACGGATTCAACGGCCTGCACCACCAATGGCTTTGCCATGATTTTGGATCAGGCCAACGCGGGCAATTTGAATGCTGCCACAGTAGAAGCGGTACGCGTGGGCAACGCCCAATACACCTATACGCTCAGCCGCCCGTACCAGAGCACGGCTGTAACCTGCACGCCGGGTACCTCTACCGAAGATGCGGCCATCTGCGCCGAATACTGCGGTATTGATTCGCTGACTGGCGCGAGCTGCACGACAGGCGGAAGCTCTACCGGTACCGATGCAGATGGAGATGGAGATTAACTCCCACGAAAAAAAGAATTAGTCAGATCCCCCGTCCGAAAGGGCGGGGTTTTTTATTCCCTTTCTCTTTTCCCCGCTATTGCACGCTATGAGAAGAGCCATTTCCGGAGGGATGGTGGAGTTCTGCGGCAGAATTCTTATCTTTTTTTTCATTGCGTGCAGGTGGGGTCAAGTGCTACCATAACGCTATGAGGAAACTAACGCCCAAAGAAGAAGACGTCATTTTATACAAAGCCACGGAACCTCCTTTTTCCGGTAAATTTTGCCACCATACGGAAAAGGGAACGTATATATGCCGCCGCTGCGGGGCCCCGCTTTACCGCTCTAAACACAAATTCAATGCCGGCTGCGGCTGGCCGAGCTTTGACCGGGCCATCCCCGGGGCAGTACTCTGCGTCCCCGATGCAGACGGCGTGCGGACAGAAATCATCTGCGCCCGGTGCGGCGGCCATTTGGGGCATGTATTTGAAGGGGAAGGGTTTACCCCCACCGATACGCGCCATTGCGTCAACTCCGTTTCGCTGGACTTTGTTCCGTTGCCGGAAAATGACTCCTCCCACAGAAGGCCCTTTTCGCCGGCCCCGGTCGTATTCCCGCCACCAAAGCCTTATTCCGGAGAAACGCAATATGCCGTATTTGCGGGGGGCTGCTTTTGGGGAATAGAATATTTAATGAACCAGGCCCCCGGAGTGCTGGACGTACAAAGCGGCTATACCGGCGGGGAAACCGAACACCCAACTTACGAACAGGTCTGCCGCGGGGAAACGGGCCATTATGAGGCCGTACGCATTTTGTTTGATCCTTCCCGCACCGACTATGAAACATTGGCGAAACTTTTTTTTGAAATCCACGACCCGACCCAAACCGACGGACAGGGCCCGGACATTGGCCCCCAATACCGCTCCGCCGTTTTTTACGCCAACCCATTGCAAAAAGAAACGGCCCGGAATCTTATTGGGATATTGCAAACAAAAGGCCTAAACGTAAGCACCCGCCTGCTGCCGCTGAGCAAATTCTGGCCGGCTGAAACGCACCATCAGCATTATTATGAACGCCACGGAAGCCGCCCCTATTGTCACCGGCGCATAAAACGTTTTGACTGAATGTAAATACCGCCGCGCCGCTCTTTATCCTTTGGGCGATGCCATTTCCTATATTTATAGACAAAAATTCACATGCTACAAGTCCGTGAAATGACAGTGGGTTATAATGACATAAAAAAACCACGCCTTGCAGCGTGGTTCAAATGGCGCCCTCTAGGAAAACCGCCTTTTGCCTGCGGCAAAACGCGCAAAATCCTTATGCACTGCGTGCAAAACTGCCGGATTTTGTTCTCATTTATACCCCGCCTGCGCTCCGCTGCAGCTGCCCCTTAAAAGGGGCCGGAGTTCGCTTCTGCCCCAGAGGGCGCCCATTATAAGACATAAAAAAACCACGCCTTGCAGCGTGGTTCAAATGGCGCCCTCTAGGAGAATCGAACTCCTCTTTTCGGATTGAAAATCCGACGTCCTAACCGATAGACGAAGAGGGCAAAAAGTGCGCCCGGTGAGACTTGAACTCACGGCCCCCCGCTTAAAAGGCGGATGCTCTACCACTGAGCTACGAGCGCGAAAAACGGTCAAATAACTTCAAGGGTTTGGGTGCTTCGGGTCAAACCCTCAACATAAATATTATACTAAAATTTTATCCGTAAGAAAAGTTTTTCGTTTTTCCTTCAGATTTTGTTAATTTATTATAGCAAATTTTTATCCGCCACAACAGGCGTATTTTGCTAGAATATGTATATGCGCTATGTTTTATATTTTCTCACGCTGGGGCTCATGTTTACGGCCGGGATGCTGGCCGGGAATTTTTATATTCCCGCCCGCAACAGCAGCCAGGCGGCAGCTGTATCCGTGCCGGACTTGGACCGCTTAAACCCGGCCCTGGATATGGCTACGCCGCAACAGGCACAGCGCAATATAACAGCCCTGACACAGGCGCTAAGTTCCTGTCCCGTTGTGGTAGAAACGGAACGGGACAGGCTGTTTAAAGAATTGTCTTTATTTCTGGCCTTACAGGATTTTGAACTTAAAAAAGCCGCTTATGCGGCGGAAATAGCCAAAAATGCCGGAGGCATGTCCCCCACCGGACAATATAAGGCGGCAGCGGAGGCCTATACCGCCGCCAAAACATACACGGAACAACTGGCCGACCAGCTTTTCCCGCCTGCCCCTGCGGAAGAGACCCAAGCCTCCAGCGGCACGGTAACGGCTGTTTCAACAACTACAATTTCCCAAAATACTGAAACGGCATCTTCCAGCCAGCCCGTAAACAAAAAATAACCTAACAAAATCCCCGCCTAAAAGCGGGGGTTTTTATTTGGAATATTTATCCAACATCAAATGTTTTGCCTGCAGGCCGTTTAGACGCGTTTGCGGGGAAACAATGGCATCCTCCAGCCGGCAGCCCGTCAGCTCCGCCCCTTCCCCGACGCAAACATAAGGCCCGAGCACGCAGTTTTCCAGCCGGGCGCTTTCATCTATCCAACAGGGCGCAATAATGCGGTTGGCGCGGGCAAACTTCGCGGGCACCCGGGCATGGCGCTGCAGCAAAATGCGGTTGGTTCGCAGCATAATCTCCACGGTGCCGCAGTCAAACCAATCGTCCATTTCCACCGGCACAATATCGGCCCCGCGCGCCAACAGCAGGGACAGGGCGTCCGTCAGCTGTATTTCATTTTTTACCGTTTTGCCCGAGGCAATTACTTCCTCCAGGCAGGAAAACAACTGGCCCGCTTCCAAAAATGAATACGCCCCAATCAGGGCCAAATTGCTTTTGGGATGTTCCGGCTTTTCTTCAAAACCCGTTATTTTCCCGTCTTTCATCTCCACCACCCCGAAGCGGCGCGGGTCTTCCACCGGTTTTACCCCCACGGCATTACGGCCTCCCTGCACCAGCGGGCGCAAATCCCCGTCAATAATGGTATCGGACAAAACAATCAGGCACGGCCCCTGCACGGCGTTTTTGGCCATATACACGGCATGGCCCAGCCCTTTGGGTTCCGTTTGTTCCACAAATACGGCCTGCAAATGCGGGTAATGGCTGCGCACATAATCTATAAGGGCCTGTTTTTGATAGCCGACAATAAACACCGCCTTGCGGATGCCGCACGCTTCAATCTGGGCCAAAATATGCGCAATAATGGGCTTTCCCGCCACGCTGAGCATGGTCTTGGGGCAATGCTGCGTAAAAGGCAGCAGGCGCACGCCTTTGCCCGCCGCGGGGATAATGGCTGTATAATTACTCATATAGCTAGTATAGCAAAAAGATTAGGGCCTTCAAAGGGAAACCGGCTTTTCATGAAGAACCAAAAAATATAATGCGGGACAAAATAATATTTTGTCCCGCGTATAAAGTACCACACCTATGAAAAAGCCGCTTATCCCCGCCCGGTTTCTTTCAGCAGCTCCTTATAGCTTTCCAGCTGCAGCGCATATACTTTTTCCGCTTCCTGCGGCGTATATTCGCTGCGGTACGTCCAGTTGTCATCACAGACCGTGCCGGGCACGTTTACGCGGTCCAGCGTACCGATAATATCCTGCCAGGAAAACATCGTCAGCGCGGAGCCGGACGTCAGCACCCGGCGCAAAATGGCGCGCTGGGTGTCGAGATTAAAAGGCACATTGCCGTCGGTTTTTTGGGCGGAAATCATCTCCCAGATATTGGCCCTTTCGCGCTGATCCATGGTTTCCCACCAGCCGCGCACCGTTTCGGTATCATGCGTGGAAGTGGTGCACAGGGATACGGCCGGGAAATTGCGCGGCTCCCGGTAATAGCCGTTGTCTTCCCGTTCCCAGCGCAACACTTTATACCCCGGGATTTTCATTTCCACCAGCATATGGCGTACATAGTTGGGAATAACGCCCAAATCTTCCCCCACGGGCATGGCCCCGCCGGCGCTTTCCAGCACCATGCTTAAAAACGCATAGCCGCGGTCAATTTGTTCCTGTTCCACCAGAATGTCAAAGCCGCCCTTGTTGTTGCCGGACTGGAAAATATAGGTGCGGAAAAAACCGACCAAATGATCCAGGCGGAACAGGTCATACAGTTCCACCGCGCGCTGGATTTTGCGCCGCCACAGGCCGAAATTATCCGCCTGAATGTGTTTCCAGTCATAGGCGGGCAGACCCCAGCATTGTCCGTTTTCGGAAAACTGGTCCGGCGGCGCGCCGACGGAACATTCCAGGCGGAAATTTTCACGCTCGCTCCAGACTTCGGCGCTGTCCAAATTCGTGCCGAAAGGGATGTCCCCGAATAAATACACGCCGGCGGCCTGGGCGCAGGATTTGGCCGCACGCAGCTGCAGATCCGCCTGCCACTGCACATAGGCAAAGAAATCCACATACTCGCGGTACTGTGACTCAAAGGCGGCCACGGCTTGTTTGTCATAAGAGGCCAGCCCTTCCGGCCAGTCCGTCCAGGTTTGCCAGCGGTAAAACTCTTTTAACGCGCGGAAAATACTGTACGGCCGCAGCCACTGTGCCTTGGCGGAGCGATATGCTTCAAAGGCCTGTGCCTGCGCCGTCCCGCGGGCCATTTCATTTTCCAGGAAAAACTGATAAGCCTGCCAAAGCACTTTTAATTTGGCCTCTTTTACAGCCTTGAACGGGGCCCGGTGATACAGCCGCCAGGCCGCAATATCCCCCTGCAAATTATTTACTTCTTCCTGTGCGCGGGGAGAGAGCTTTACCTCGCGCACGGTGCTTACGTCAATATAAACGGGATCTACGGCAAAAGCGCTGAGCGCCGAATACGGGCAGGTTTGGCCGGGGGCCGTTTCCTGAATGGGCAGGATTTGCACAATCTTTGCCCCCAAACCGCCCAAAAAACCTACCCACTGACACAGGGAGGTGAAGTCCCCCACTCCCCAGTCTTGCTCGGTTTTCATGGCCGCCAGCGGCAACAATATCCCGTTGGTACGCCGCGCCAAAAGTTCCTCATGTACGCTCATAACCCTTTTCCCCTCTGCCGCCTATTTGCGGACAACGGCCTCTATTTCAATGGAAGCCCCTTTGGGCAAAGCCGCTACCTGCACGGTGGTACGGGCGGGCGGATTTTCTTTAAAGACAGAAGCGTAAACGGCATTCATATCGGCAAAAGCGGTCAGGTCCGTCATAAACACTGTGGTTTTGACCACATGTTTGAGCTGGGCCCCGGCAGCTTTGAGTACATTTTCCAGATTTTTGAGCACCAGCTCCGTCTGGCCTTTTACGTCCCCGCCAAAGATTTCCCCCGTTACGGGATCCACCGGCAGCACGCCGGAAGTAAAAATAAAACCGCCTTCTTCCACCGCCTGGGAATAAGGGCCGATGGCCTTGGGCGCCTGGGGCGAATTAATAATTTTTTTCATAAAAACCTCTCCTGCCCAGAAAAACCGGGTCTTTTGTATATGGTATAAAACTGCGCCCGACGCGTCAAACAAAACCCCCGCTTCCGCGGGGGGATTTAATTAAGCAGGAAATACTTCCCGTTCCCATATTCCGTATCCACCGGGCCCAGGCTGGCACAAATCCGTTTGTCGCTTTCCGTCAGGGCATGGCACCAGTGTTTACCGTGATACGTAACGTCATTTTGTAACGTAAACTCCAGAACAGGCCCTTTTCCGGTACGGGGAGCGGCGGAACAGGCCCGGTTTTGAAAACATTGGAAATAATAATTTGCCGTGTACAAATACCCGTTTGCATGGGTTTTTATTCCCAAGTCCGCCAGATCATTAGTATACTTCCCGTTGCTTAAATAATACAGCTCCTGGGCATCGGTTATAGCTTTTAACTGCACCAGGGCATCCACGGTTCTGCTCTTGGCCACAGCTACCTGATATTGCGGTAAGGCTATGGCGGCCAAAATGCCAATAATTAAAACCACGACTAACAGCTCTATGAGCGTAAATGCAGCGTTTTTCTCTCTCTTCATGTGAAAAGTGTATCAAAAAAAAAAAACAGGTCAAGGCTGGGCAGTTAAACGGCAAAAAACACCGACGGGAAAACGACAGCTTTTTTGATAGGGTCATGCCAGCCTTGTTTCGGCATATCCACTGCATGAGTCATGCTGAATTTATTTCAGCATCTCCTCCGCTTTTGTTTTTATAAAGGCTGTAAAAAAATTAAGAGTCATCCCCGGGTGCCTTTGCCGGGGATCTTCCTTTGGAATGCTGTTTTATCAAAACAGAACAACCACTTTTCCATCGGAAGATTCCCGACTACAACCTCGGGAATGACCTTGTTTTATTTCCTGCCAAACAGGCCATGCCGGACTTGTTTTCAGTATCTCCTCCGCTTTTCGGCATATACCAAAAGCCCCGGCATGGCCGGGGCTTTTATAACCAACCGTAAAGAACTCTTCATTCTTCCCGGGCGCCGATAGACTGCAGATACCTTGCCAGCATGGTGGCCCCACTCTCTTTAGCTATGCTTAACACGGTTTCGCCTCTGTAATTTTTAGCGTTTATATCCGCGCCGGCAGCGATTAATTCCATGGCCGTTTCCCGTTGATTATTCCTACAGGCCTCCATCAGTGGGGTATACTCATACCTGCCTTTAGCGTTTACATCCGCACCCGCTGCTATTAACGCTTTCACTCTTTCCAAATTCCCTGCACCGGCGGCCCTCATCAGCATCGTATCCCCTTGCTCATTTACAAAGTTTACATCCGCCCCCGCTGTTATTAAAGCCTGTACCACTTCCATATATCCCAAACGGAAAGCTTCCCCTATGGCTGCTATTTTTTCTCCCATTGGCGGGGACTGCGCTCATCACACTCCGTATATATAAACACGGCATTCACATCTGCACCCGCTGCTATTAAAGCTTTTACCATTTCTAAATTTCCCGAACGGGAAGCCTTCAGAAGTGCCGTACCCCTCCTTTCATCTTTAGCGTTTACATCCGCTCCTAACGCTATTAATGTCTTTACCATTTCCCAATTGTCCTCACAAGCGGCCTCTAAAAGCGCCATGCCTCCACATCGTTTGTCCGGAGCATTTATATCTGCCCCCGCCGCTATCAGGGCTTTGGCCACTGCCCAATGGCCGGCCTGGGAAGCATACATAAACGGCGTAGCGCCCAATTTGTCTGCGTCATTCACAGTTGCTCCCGCCGCTAGCAATGCCATTACCACATCCAAATGGCCTTTATAGGAAGCTGAAATAAGCGGCGTTTTTCCATCTTTGTCTGCAGCATTTATTTTGGCCCCGGCTGAAATTGATTCTTTTACAACTTCTAAATGATTATTAAATGAAACCGCCTGCAACGCTGTTTCCCCACAGGCATCCTCCGCATTCACATCCGCTCCGGCCATTATCAAGGCTTTTACGACTTCCGCATTACCCAGGGTTGAGGCCTCCAGAAGCGCTGTACGCCCCCTCCATTTATCTTTGGCATTCACATCGGCACCCGCCTCTATTAGCGCTTTTACTTTATCCAGATTGTTTCCTTTCACGGCTTCCAGTAACTCATTCGTTGCGTTCATATACTTGGTGCCTCCCCGCTATCAAAATATACCCGCCTTGCCCCGTATCCTGCCTTTTCCGCCCGGGCAATCCATTCCGCCCCTCATGCCATTTACAAAAATTATACTATTTCCCCCGACATTCAACGGCAGGCACGCCGACCGCGGCAAGCAAAACCGCCTAAAATGCCTCCAGAGCGGTTTTTATTGACCGGATACATTTTCCCATATGCAAAATTTATCAAAAAAAACAATGCAAGGCCTTTTAAAAGGCCCGATCCAACCAATACTCCGGCTCGGTTAGCTGTTTGTTATACATAAGAAGAACGCCCCGCAAACCCGGGGCGTCCGTTCGGAAAATAAATCTCTGCGCAGGCTGACGTTATATTTTTCTCAGGAAGCCAGATGCGTCCCTCTGGGTAAGGCGGGCTTCCAGTTTTTTGGCATACTGGGCATACAAATCTTCCAACAGCCAGGTGAAAAGGCTTTTCTTCTTCTCATCCGGCAATTTTTCCAGATAAGCCAACAAAGCGGAAAAGTCGGAAAAAATCTCATTCTGCGTATCTTCATCCGCCGCCTGGTGGAAAAAAGCCCCCGCCTGTTCCCCGGACAAGAACAGGAAATAAGCCCCTTCTTTTTGCATATTTATTCCGCTTGTTATATCTTTATACAGCAGAAAACAAATAAAATTTTTTTCCTGCACGGGCAACTGGCGCAAATATCCTTTTAACACGGAAAAATCAATCCCTCGCCGCACATCTTTTTCCTGCTGTTGCGCAGTCCGGTGCAATAAACTGCGCGGTACCCCTTTCCCCTGCAAAGGAGAAGAATACATGCAGAAAACCACCAGCAGACACATGGCAAAAATTGTTCCCTTTTGCATGATAAAACACGCTCCTGTGATTTTCTTTTAGGATAAAAAATTAACCATACGGCGACAAGAGTCAAAAGGCCTATTTATTCCATAGGCCTTCCGGCTTGAACAGCAGGTAATTTAGAAACGCAGGGAAACGGAGGCTTCCGCCCCTAAACCGTAATAGGCGTAGTTGGCGGCCAGGCTCAAATCCAAATAAGAAGGAAGCTTAAAGTTCAGCCCCACCGTGGCGCGCGCCGTGGCGGCATATTCGTTTTCGCCGACCAGTTCGGGGGCGTTGTCGGCCTGGTTAATGTGCAAGGTCGTGTAGTCTACCCCGCCGCCGATGTAGGGCACGAAATATTTAAATTTCATGGACAGCACCAGGCTGGCATTGTAATGCGTGGCCGAAAAGTCCCGCGCGCTGGCGCTGTGCGCAGACACCACCAGCATCGGCTGGAAAGAGCCCAGCATTTCATTGGGGCGCGTAATGCCCCAGCGCAGGCCGCCGCCGGCAATGGTCATGCCTTCATAGCTGCTGGCGCGGATAAATCCGTCCAGGCGGAACGGCATGCCGATATCAGCCTGAATCCACGGGTAAAACACTTCGCCCACTTCGTCGCGCTCGCCCAGCGCGGTGTGCGTGGTGTCGTTTTTGCCTTTGCTCATTTTAAAAATCATGGTGCCGCGCGGCCCGATTTGAAAGCCGCCCCAGCCCAGCACGCGGCCGGTAGTGTAAGTCCCCGAGCCCATCAGGCCGCCTAAATCTTTGGTAAACGCGCGGACATTGTCCTGCGACACGTTGGCGGCAAAATCGTCCCAAATATTACGCGCCTGCACGGGCAGGCCCAATACGGCAACGGCCATCACGGCCAGTAAAATTTTTCTCATCGCTATCCTCTTACGTCCAGTATATCTGCTTTACGCCGGCAACGCAAGCGTTTTATTCCGTAAAATCCACGCGCATACCGGTCTTAACACGCCCCCGCAGGGTACCGCCGGCAAATTCCAGCGTCTGCACCGCACGGTATACAATGGGGCTGATACGCCAGGGCGGCATATTTTCCTTTACATACAACACGGTACCGTCCTCGGCCAGAAAAAGCACGTCTATGGAAAAGCGCATAAAACAGGTGTGTATCTGCGGGCACGGGGCCAGCAGCAAGGCCTCCCCCGGCAGCATGGACGGGCGGAACATCAGGCCTTTAAGCCGCTTAAAAAAACTGCGCGCGCTTTCCACTTCCTGCGCCAGTACGTCCCCGTTTTCCAGCACGCATTTCATAAATTCTTCTCCGCCAGCCGGATTAAATATGTTTTTACCTGCTTTTCCAGCTTCCGGTCTTTAAAAACCGCCTCTGCGGGCGTTTTGACGGAAAACCCGTCCTTATTTTTAAACACCAGAAACGTCAGGCTTATTTCACCGTTAAAATCCACATCGGCAATCAGCATGCGCTCATTGGTAAACGCCTTGCGGTAATCGGCGGAGACGAAACTGACTTCTTCCGCCGGATAACGGCAGTCCGCTTTGCACTGCAGCAGGAAATCATACAGGTCTTTGTCCAACACTTTGACATTTTTGTATTTCCCGCCCGAAAGCGGCAATACCGGCACGCCGCCCTCATTTTTTACGTCTTGTACGTCAAATACGTTCCCGTAGGAAAAAGTGAAAGCGCACGCCGGCACGGCCAACAGACAGCACAGCAGCGCCGGCGCGCACTTACGCCAAAACATTATTTGGGCTCCACCACGCGCTCCACATAAGCGCCGGTGCGGGTATCCACCAAAATTTTGTCGCCTTCGTTGATAAACAGCGGCACTTTGATTTCGGCGCCCGTTTCCAGCGTGGCCATTTTAGTCATATTGGCCACCGTGTCGCCTTTCACGCCCGGCACGGTGGAAGCCACCGTCAGGGGCACTTTAATCGGCAACTCCATATTGAGCAGTTCGCCGTTGATGTAAATGCCCGTGGTTTCCATATTGTCTTTCAAATATTTTTTCTGGTCTTTAAGCTTTTCCAGCGGCACGGACACCTGCTCATAGTTTTCGCTGTTCATAAATACGGCCATATCCCCTTCGTCATACAAATACGTAAAGGGGCGTTTTTCCACTTCCACTTCTTTAAATTTGTCTTCGGGCCGGTAGGCCGTTTCAATCAAAGAACCGGTGTGAATGTTGCGCAGTTTTACGCGCACCACGGCGCGGGCCTGGCTTTTGCGGTGATGCTGGAACTCCACGATTTCCACAATCTGTCCGTTCTCATCCTCAAAAATCAGTCCGTCGTGAAACTGAGTGGTGT
This sequence comes from uncultured bacterium, assembly GCA_949296525.1. Taxonomy (GTDB): domain Bacteria; phylum Elusimicrobiota; class Elusimicrobia; order Elusimicrobiales; family Elusimicrobiaceae; genus Avelusimicrobium. The sequence continues at coordinate 35,219 of CASFOP010000005.1, forward strand.
TGATCATCTTGTACCTCTCTGCGGGCGGCCTTGCGGCGGGCCCGTTAATTTTGCGTCAAAAAGCCGCGCGGGCTGTTATTTCCGCGCGGAATGTTTTTTTAATTGCGTCAAATTTTTGCTTCCGGTTTTAGTCACCAGGTAGCTGTCTTCCAGGCGCACGCCGAATTTGCCGGGCAAATAAATGCCGGGCTCCACGGTGACGATGAAATTTTCTTCCAGCTCCCCGATGGCGCCTTTGCGCTCAATGGGGGCTTCGTGCACTTCCAGGCCAATGCCGTGGCCGGTGGTATGGATATAATACTTGCCGTAGCCGGCGTCTTCTATAACGTCGCGGGCGGCTTTGTCCACTTCTGCCACGGGCAGGCCCGCGCGCAAAAGTCCGTCCGCGGCCTGTTTGGCCATGGACACAATGTGCCAGATCTTCGTATATTCAGCGGGTTCTTTGTCCCCGTGCCACCAGCTGCGGGTCATATCGGAGCAATACCCCTGATAAAAACAACCGAAATCCATTAACACCGCATCATTTTTTTTAAGTTTGCGTTTGGCCGAAGGCGTATGGTGGCAGTCGGCGCAGTTTTCGCCGAAGCATACAATGTTAAACGGCACGCTGTCCGCGCCGCGTTTAATCATGGCCAACGCCATCAGCACGCGCACATCTTCTTCGCTCATGCCGGTTTTAATTTGGGGTTTGACTTCCGCAAACGCTTCGGCGGCGATACGGCAGGATTTTTCTATAAGAGCCACTTCATCTTCGTATTTAACTTTGCGCATTTCCGCCGTGCCGCCTTCCAGCCGGCACAGACCGGCGCGGGAGAGTTTCTCCCCGCGGGCAAAGTCCGCCGTCTGCGGGTCAAAGGCCAGACGCGTCAGTTTACTTTTAGTCGCCAAATCCAGCGCCGCTCCCAGCATATCGCCCTGCACAGCTTTGACCGTCATAAAATCTGCCGCCGGAGCCATTTTGGGCACAATCATTTCTTTGGTCAGACAATAAGCCTTGCGCGGCGTCAGCAGGAATACCGCTTCTTCCGCGTCCACATCCACCCCCGAAAAATAACGCAGTTCCAGCGCGCTTAGACAAATATATCCGTCCAGCTGGGCGTTTTTCAGAAGTTTTTGAAAATCTTTCAGACGCAGAAAACCGAGGTTTTTCATAATTATTTACGGGTTAAAATATCCGCTCCCGCTTCGGTAATGACGGTGGTGTCTTCCAGACGCACACCGAATTTTCCGGGCAGGTAAATGCCGGGCTCCACAGTAACAACATTACCCTTTTTTAAAATAGCCGTCGTTGTCTGGTCGTTGCAGGGCTCCTCGTGGATTTCCAGGCCTACGCCGTGCCCCAGGCGGTGCGTAAAATATTCGCCGTATCCGGCGTCGGTAATAATGGCACGCGCGGCGGCGTCCACCTTTTGTGCGGCGGCGCCGGGCTTTTCGGCGGCGATGCCGGTCTGGCGCGCCTTGTCCACGACATGCCAAATTTTAGTGTATTCTTCGGGCTCATTGTCCCCGTGCCACCAGCTGCGGGTCATATCGGAGCAATAGCCGTTATAAATGCAGCCGAAATCCATCAGCACCGCTTCATCGTCTTTCAGCGCGCGGTGCGAAGTTTCATGGTGTGGATTGGAGGTATTTTCCCCAAAAGCGATAATGGTTAAAAACGATGTGGCCGACGCGCCTTTCACGCGCATGAATTTCTCCATTTCGGCAGCCACTTCAAATTCCGTTACGCCGGTTTTCAGCAAAGGTTTAATATATTCGTATGTTTCATAAGCGATGCGGTTGCTGTCGCGCAGAATGGCAATTTCATGTTCATCTTTGACCTGGCGCAGCTCACTGATATAACTTTCCGCCTCCACAAACCCCGCCGCTTTGAACAGGCTGCCGGCCATATAGCTTTCCTTGCCGGCGTCAAAGCCCACACGTTTAAGTCCCAGCCGGCCTGCTTCAGCCACGGCCGCGGCAGCCATTTGCTTATCCTGGCCGACAGTGCGCATAAACGGGTATTTCTGTTTCATCGGTTCTACATACAACTGCCGCGTAAAACAGGTCAGCCCACCTTCATGTAGCAAAAGCACCGTTTCCCCGAGATAAAAATAAAAACCCAGCAAATAAAATTGGTCAATATTATTCGTAATTACCAGCCCGTCCAACCCGTCATGGGTCATAAAATTTTTCAGCGCGGCGATCTTTTGCATGATTCTTTGTTGTAAAATCATAAAATCTGGCTCCTTTTTCTCTATACAATATAATATATCACTTTTCCTGCGTTTTGGACAATGCCGCAAACCGGGAAATTATATATAATAGAAAATATTATGGATACATAACAGGTCTGAGTTATGAAACGACTGCTGGGCCTTTTCCTTGCGTGTTGTTTGGCGGGCACATTGCACGCGGCGGTTTTTACCTCTGCTGACGGGCGGTTTACCATCGATTTGCCGTCCGGTTGGGCAAAAGCACAAAAACCGGCTGAGGGTTCTGTCTTGTCTGTCGTCAAAGACAACGCCCGCATAGACATGAAAACCGTCCCCGAATGCCGGGATGAAGCCTGCATTGAACAAAAGACCCAGGATGACCTGGTGGAAGTAAAAAACAAAAAGATGCAGGTAGTGGGCAACACCTATACCGGGGAAGAAATCAAGCGTATTGATTTCTCCACCGGGGAGCCTTTTTTCTATATTAGTTTTTTCACTTCCAAAAATGATTTCAGTTCCGGTTATTTCCTCATTGGAGGAAAAGCATATTCCGTATTAGCTAAAGACTTGTCTTATGCACAGACGGATTTGATTTTTTCGTTGATTTCCCCCGTACAAAGTACGACAGCGGAGCAAAATCCTGTCATGGAAATGGACCTGGCTGACGCCCGTGCTTATGACATTGAAGCCCTGCCTGCCGTTTCCCAGGAAATTTTATTGACGGACCAACCCCTTCAGTCTGTAACCCCTCTCCCGACTGAGCAACCCGTGAAACCTGCCGCCAAACCCGTGCGGCTCAAACGCCTGCGCACATTGGTAACGGATAATATGCCTCCTTACATCAAACGGCTGGGGCACGGATTTGACATATGGGTGTTGTTGCTTTTCCTATATATCTTGGTACAGGCAGGTGCACTGGTCATACGCCCGTTTATAAAGCCCCGCAAACTGACCGTCCAAGCCAATCCGCACTCCCTTTATCCCATACGGTGCCGACGCCTCTACGGAACGCCCTCGCTGATTTACCGCGCACGAGATAATCAGGGCCATGTCCTTCAGTCCTTAACCACCCGTTGGGAAAATTTGTTTTTCTTTGGCGGACTGATGTTGGTAATCGGGGCCACACTGGTTATGGCGCTGACTGGCGTGCTGGAACATACGCGCCTGATACCGTTAAGCTCATTTACATATAACACTATTTACTCGGCTGCATCTTTAATTATCCCGTTGGGTTTTGCCGTTTTTTTCTGCGGGCTGTTGTGGTCTTTGCTAATATTAAGGCAATTTACGTTTTACAATGCAAAAGGCCATCGTGTTGTTTATATTACCCAACGAGGATTCAGCCTCCGGAAAGAGCGCTATGTAGCTTACTTTACAAAGACAAAAGAGATACTTGTGCTGGAAAGGAAACGCTTTTCCTGGTTGCATAAATGGCAAATATTGGACAAGGAACAGCGTGTACTGGCACAAATTACGGAGGACAGCCCCTGGCGGGCCCTGATACGCAAATTTACGGGGCATTTGTGGGGCTTCTTGCGTGCTTGTTACCGCATTGAAGGCCCCATGGGCAGCAGCGGACGCATAGAAAATGCCCGGGGCGCATTTAACCGTTTTATTTGCCAAATGGACAAACCCCAGGCACTACCCGCGCGGGACATGCTGGTTGCCTCCCTTATCATAAATATCCGCGACCGGGATAAATGGTACCCCTGGCCCTGATGCCACCTGGCACGGGCATCGCCGCAGACGAGGGCCCATTTTCTGCCAATCACCGTACGGCTAACTGGGGCTTGTCGCCCGTTTTTTAATTTTCTGCCCAACCTGGTGCCGCAAGCGGAGAGCCTTTTATTTCTTAAAACGGTTTAAATACGGGCTGTAATCGGGCAATACTTTGGTGTACTCCCGGGAAAACAGCGGTGAAGATATCAAAAAATCCGCCGTCGCACGGTTACAGGCCACCGGGATATTCCACACCGCCGCCAAACGCAGCAGGGCTTTTACATCCGGGTCGTGCGGCAGCTGGTTCAGCGGGTCCCAAAAGAAAATCAGCGCATGTATCTTCCCTTCTGATATGGCCGCACCGATTTGCTGATCCCCGCCAAAAGGGCCGCTGTTAAAACAATATACGGGACAGCCAAGTTCCTGCGTAAGCAGGGCGCCGGTAGTGCCCGTGGCAAACAAATGGTGCTTGCTCAGCAAACCCTTGTTATAAACGGCCCATTCCAACAAGTCTTTTTTCTTATTGTCATGCGCCACCAAAGCAATGTTTTTAGTCTGGGGTATAGTCAGCATAAATACTCCTCCGGTTTATTGTAGCATTTGTTTGCCCTTTCTCCTGAAGGCGCAACTTTGCTATTTTATATATATGAGGTTACTAGCCTGTTTTTTGTTGATTTGTGGCGCGGGGCCGCTGGCTGCGGCCGATTTGACCCCGTCCGTACTGGCGCTGGCGGACAGGCCCGTTTTGCGCGGGACGTCCTGGGCGGCCGCGGCCTCTTATACGGACGGGGAAGAAATTTTTTCCGTCCGCCCGGACTTACGCCTTGCCCCGGCCTCTTCACTCAAGCTGCTTACTTCCGCCGCCGCACTGGAAACCTTCGGCCCTTTTCACCGCTTTGAAACGCAAATTTACGCCGACGGCGCGGCGGACGAAAACGGCGTCCTGCACGGCAATTTGTATATCCGCGGCGGAGGCGACCCGACGCTGGGCTCTGCGCGCGTAACGGGCAGCCCGGCCTGGCCGCAGCTGCTGGAAAGCTGGAGCCAAAAAATACGCCGTGCGGGCATTAAACAAATCACGGGCAATATTTACGGAGATATTTCTCTTTTTTCCGGTCCTTCCCTGCCGGACAAATTTAACTGGCAGAATATAGGCAATTATTTTGCCGCACCCGCTACGGCGCTGGCGTTTAACGACAATTCCTTTGAAATTACTTTTTCCCCCCAGCCACGGGACGGCGCCCCCGTAGAGGTGGCATCTTTCTCGCCGGAAACAGAAGGGCTGAAAATACGCTCTTTCGTTACCGCCAGCGAAAAAGACCGCCGCGACCAAGCCTATGTCTATGCGGCCCCCGGCCAGTACGATTTGGAAATTTACGGCACGGTACCGACGGCCTCCCTGCGCGGTCTGACCATACGCGCTGCCCTGCCAGACGCACCGCAGCTGTTGGTAGATTTGCTGCAACAACAGCTGGAAAAGGACGGCGTCGGCATAGACGGCAGCGCAATACTGCTGGATCAGACGCCCGATTATACCGCCATGAACCTGCTTTTTACGCATCAGTCACCCCCGCTGAAAGATATTTTGTATATCGTCAACAAACGCAGTTTTAATTTCTATGCGGAAATGCTGCTGCGCATGCTGGCCGTGCAGGCGGGCAAGGCGGGCAGCGTGGAGGAGGGCGTTAAACAGCTGTATGCTTTTTTAAATAAAAACGGCATAGACACCCAAAATATGCTCTTATATGACGGGAGCGGGCTTTCACGCGACAATCAGATTACCGCCGCAACACTGCTGGACGTGCTGTCCCTGATGAGCACCAGCCCTTATTTTTCCTATTATTACGACTCGCTGGCTACGCCGGACGACCGGGGAGATTTGATTTTGCTGCGCCGCTTTTTGAATCCGTTTAAACGCGGGCGGGACGTACACGTCAAAGGAGGCACCATTGACGGCGTCAAAGCCCAGGCCGGCTATGTAAAGGACAAAAACGGCAGGCTGATTGCCTTTGCCTTTATGGCCAACAACCTGCTGGACAAGAATGAGGACATCAACCGGTTTTATGAAGAGCTTCTAAAAAAACTGCTTTTGCTGCCGGATCAGGATTTGACCAAATAATAATTTATGTTGTTTCCCGTATGGTCTATATCCGCAGCATAGGTTTTACAGACCGCATTTTGCATAGAATCATTTTGACTGGCCAAGCACCATACTTTCCCGGACTGCAGGCTAAATTCAAAAGAGGGCAAACCGCTTTTTCGACTATTCACATGCAAACGGTAATAGGTCCCTTCTCCGCCGGCGGCATTGTCATCATAATTGGAAGCTTGGTACCGATAAGAATCTGAATCCTGAACTTGCATATCCAACAGGGTTAAATCCGTTGTATATTGGCCATTAGCCATAAAATAACGCTGAAGAGCCTGCACCAAAGCGGCCCCATTTATAAAAGCTTCAGAAGCGCGCGAACGCGCTACGGCCTTGGTATACTGGGGCAAAGCGACGGCAGCCAAAATACCAATAATTAAAACAACGACTAACAACTCTATTAGGGTAAATGCGGCATTTTTTTGGTTCTTCATACGCAAAGTATATCAAAAAAACAAAAACAGGTCTATACTGGTCGGTTAAACGACAAAAAACACCTCCGTTTAATGCATACTCCCGGGGGATGTGGGGCAGGCTTCCAGGAAAAACTGGAATTTCCAAAATTGCCGGAGGAACCGCTCTTGATGTATAACAAAGAAGCGCAAAGCGTTATGTCTTGCGTTTCATCGGTTTAATTACAACAACAAATCCTGCCGAACCCACCCCGGCATTTATGCTTTATAGGCTGCAGGCTCCACAGGTATACGGAACCAGAACAGAGATCCCTGCCCCAAGCCCGCACTTTCCACGCCTATTTCGCCGTTATGCGCGTTGATGATTTCCTGCGCAATGGACAACCCCAGCCCCCAGCCTTGTTTGCGGCCGGAACGTTCGTTTTCAGACTGGTGGAATTTTTGAAAAATTTTACTTTGTTCATTAAAAGCAATCCCCGGCCCGTCATCATCCACATAACAAATCAGCCAACTGTCCTGCAGGAAGTAGCGTATCTCTATGCGGCCGCCCTGAGGCGAAAATTTAATGGCGTTGCCCAACAAATTATTCAACACCTGTGAAATACGGAACCGGTCTGCAAACACGGTAACGTCGTTGGGATATTCATACTTGGTCAGAAAAATACCTTTTTTCTGTGCATTGACCTGCTGCAGGCTAAACACATCATTAAGCAGCTGGTTAAAATTAAAGCTTTTAAAATCCATTTTAAATTTACCCGATTCTATCATGGAAATATCCATCAGATCGGCCATCAGCTGGTTCATATTGTCCGTGGCCTTTAAAATGTTGTTCAGGGCCACCTGGTCGTTATTGCCGCCTCCTTGCGGATTATCCATCATCAATACGGATGTAAAGCCTTGGATGGACGTCAACGGCTGGCGCAAATCATGCGCCACAATGGACATAAATTTAGAACGGATTTCACTTAAACGGTTCAATTCCTGGTTGGAAAGTTTCAGCTTTTCTACCATGTTTTCCAACATACTGACTTTACCTGAAAGCTGCATTTGCAGGGAAGCTATCTGCTGCTGGTAGCTGTGCTCCGCTTTCATGACCGCGCGTTTCATTTTACGCATGGCAAAACGCCGAGCAATCCAAAACGTCAAAATCAACAGCGTGAGCGTCAGCACTGTGTAATAAATGGGATAACTCATCTGTTTAAAAAATTCAATAATTGCCATATTTTAGATTATATCTATTTTATGGGTTTAGCCAGTACTTTTTCCAAAGTTTGACGGGATAAAGCTTCCTGCCGTAAAAGTAGCGGCTGCGGGCCCGTCAGGTCCAACACGGAAGAGGCCCTGGCCCCCAGTGTCCCTCCGGTAAAAATAATGTCGGCTTTCCCGTCAAAAAATTCTGTTATTTCTTCTTCCCGCGTGAATACGGGCCGGCTGTGCAAGTTGGCGCTGGTGGAAGCTAGCGGATATTTCATGGCGCCCAGCAGGCAGGCCAACGGCGGATGTGCCGGCACACGCAGGCCCAGCCCTTCAAACCCGCGCCGCAAAGGTTCCCCTTTTTCATTCGGGCGCAAAATCATCGTCAGCGCCCCGGGCCAAAACGCCGCGGCCAGCTTTTCCGCGTCGTCGTTCCATTGCGTAATTTGCCGCGCCTGTTCTACGGTACCGATTAAAATCTGCAAGGCCGCGCCGGAAGGTCTTTGTTTTATTTGATAAATGCGCTGTATGGCCGCCTCGTCAAACGCACACGCACCGATGCCGTATACTGTATCAGTGGGATATACGGCCACGGCTCCGCCGTCTATAAGCGCGGCGGCCTGCTCCAGCTGCTGCGGCGTCATTTGCTCAATACGGTAAATCCGGCTCTTCATAGGCCTTTTCCTCCGTTTCCGGCAGGCCGATAACGACAACAAATTCCCCCTGCACTTTCTTGCGTTTGCCCAAATTATCCGCCACTTCACGGGCCGTGCCGCGCAGCCACTCCTCATATATCTTGGATATTTCGCGCGCGGCCACCACGGGCGTGTTTTCCCCCAGCGTCACCGCGATAAGCTCCAGCAGTTTTACCACGCGGAAAGGCGATTCATATACAATAACGGGGTGCTTCTGCGCATAAGCGCCGGAAAGCAGTTTGGCCGCTTTGCCGCTCCTGCGCGGCAGAAACCCCAAAAACGTAAACGCCCCGCCCGTAAAGCCGGCCCCCGCCAATGCGCAGGCAGCCGCGCTGGGCCCGGGCAGGGAAGTCAGCGGCAGGCCTTCTTTGGCCGCTTCTTTGACCAACTTCCACCCCGGGTCGGAAATACACGGCGTGCCGCAGTCAGACACCAGCGCACAGCGTTTACCTTGGCGCAGCAGATCCAGACAGCGCCGAACGGAAGACGGGTCGTTTTCATTATAACGCACCGTAGGCTTGGATATGCCAAAATGCGTCAGCAAAACCTGTGTGCGGCGCGTATCTTCGCACAGCACAAAATCCGCACTTTTAAGCGTTTCCAGCGCGCGCAGGGTAATGTCCTGCAAATTCCCCAGCGGGGTGGGCACAATAGACAGCATAGATGTAGTATATAAAATTCCGCCGCGCACCGGGGCCGCCTGTATAGTAAAAACGGCGTAAAAATGCTATGCTGATATATATATTTTAAGAAGAGGTGCTTATGCAACAAAAAGATATTGCCGTGCTGGCGGCCCGCTACGCGGACGAGAAAAAGGCCGAAAATGTAAGATTACTGGATTTAAACGGCCTTTCTTCACTGTGCGACTATATTGTGCTGGCCACCGTAACTTCCAAGCCCCATTTGGAGGCGGTGGAAGACGAAATAAGCACCCAGCTTAAAAAAATAGGCGTCTATAAATTAAACCGTGACGGCGGAGAAAGCATGATTTGGCGCGTTTCCGATTACGGTTCTTTTTTAGTGCATATTATGACACAGGAAGCGCGGGATTTTTATGCGCTGGACAAAATTTTTAGTTTCGCCACGGAACTGAATTACAAAAAACCCAAAGCCGCCAAAAAAACCGCGGCCAAAAAAACATCTGCCAAAAAAGCAGCCGTAAAAAAATCTGCTTCTAAAACGACGGCGAAAAAAACGACCGCCAAGAAAACCGCCGCTAAAAAACCGGCCAAAACCGCAGCCAAAAAAACAACCAAAACCGCCAAAAAACCGGCGGCCAAAAAATCTGCCAAGAAGGTATCCAAATAAACATGTTTGAGCAATTGAAAAAAGAAATTGATTTAAAACTTTCCAGCGCGCCCGTTTTTGAAGGGGCGCAGCTGCCTGCGGCGGAGCTTTCCCCCGCACCGGAACATACGGGGGCGGATCTGTCCCTGAACTGGGCGATGGCCGCGGCAAAAACCCTGCGCAAGAGCCCCATGGAAATTGCCAAACAGGCCGCCGTGCTGCTGCGCGAGGTCAACGGCATTGAAGACGCTTCCGCCGCTGCGCCCGGGTTTATCAATATCAAGCTGGAAGAAGGCTTTATCATCGCCGCCGCCAAAGACCGCCGCATTAAAGACAACAGTCTGGGTTACGGCGGGCAAAATAAGATTTTGATTGAATTTGTATCGGCCAACCCCACCGGCCCCCTGCATGTGGCTTCGGGCCGCGGCGCGGCACTGGGCGACAGCCTGGTGCGCATTCACCGCGCCCTGGGATATTTGTGCGACAGCGAATATTACGTTAATGACGCGGGCAATCAGGCCCAGCTGCTGGCGCAGTCTTTAAAGGCCCGCATAGAAGGAAAAGAACCGCCGGAAAACGGCTATCACGGCTCTTACCTGATTGAAATGGCCAAAAAGGCACCCAAAGATTTAAAAGAAGAAGATTACGGACGCTGGGCCATGGAATACCTGATTAAAACCCAGCAGGACGACATGGAAGCCTTCCGCGTACAGTTTACGCGCTGGTTCCGCGAATCGGAGCTGCATCAGGAAGGCGCCGTACAGGCCGCTTTAAAAGATTTGGAAAAAAACGGCTATGCCTATGAGAAAGAAGGCGCCGTCTGGTTCGGCTCCACCCAGGACAAAGAAGCCAAAGACGACAAAGACCGCGTGCTTGTGCGCGCCGACGGCCGGCCGACTTATTTTATGGCGGACATCGCCTACCATAAAAACAAATACGACCGCGGCTACGGCACGCTGGTGGATATTTTGGGGGCGGACCATCACGGCTATGTGCCGCGCATGAAAGCGGCCGTACACGCGCTGGGCAAAGAAGAAAAATCCTTTGTGCCCATCATTCACCAGCTGGTGCATTTGCTGGAAAACGGCGAACAGGTCAAAATGTCCAAACGCGCCGGCAAGTTTATCACCCTGCGCGAACTGGTGGACGAAGTGGGTGCGGACGCCTGCCGTTTCTTTTTCGCCAGCCGCACGCCCAACGCGCAAATGACTTTTGACATTGAACTGGCTAAAAAACAGTCCAATGAAAACCCCGTCTATTATGTGCAGTATGTGCATGCGCGCATTCATTCCATTTTTGCCGCGGCGGCCGAAAAAGGGCTGGAACCGGCGGCGGATATTTTGACTCCGCTGACCCCGCAGGAACGCGCACTGCTGCTCAAACTGGTGTGGTTTAAACCCGTACTGCAAAACTGCCTGCGGGATATGAGCCCCCATCATTTGACCACTTACTTAATGGAACTGGCGGGGCTGTTCCACTCGTTCTATGACACCTGCCGCGTCATTGACGAAAACAACCTGCCGCTTACCCGCTCGCGCCTGCTGATTTGCCAGCGCGTGGCGGAACGCATTAAGAAAGGGCTGGAATTTTTGGGCGTGAGCGCTCCAGAAAAGATGTAAGCGCGCACACGCTTTTGTGCAGTTTAAAAGAATACGGAAAATCTCTTCGGCGTCTAACGCAAAGGGATTTTTCCGTCTTATGGAAACACAGGGAGGAAGCATGAAAAAAATTATTTTGTTGGCGGCGTGCCTGCTGCCCATGGGACTATGCGCCCAAAACCGACAGGCGGCCGACGCGGCCTTTGAAAACGGCCGCTTTGCCGAAGCGTTGTCTTTTTACCAGGAAGAGTTAAAAACGGCCAAAGGCAACTCTTTATATGAGGCGCAGCTGCGCGTCATCGCCAGCCAGTATATGCTGGGACGTTATCAGGCGGCGGCGGAAAGCGCGTTTACTTTTGAACTGCCTCAAAACCCGCTGTGGAAAGCCCGCTTCCTGCTTTACCGCACGCAGACGGCACAGCGCGTCAGTACCCTTTACAACCCCATTTTGCCCGATGCTTCCGAAGACGGAGCCTCCCTGCCGCAGCTGAGCAAAGAGCAATGGAACGCAAAAATAGATGAATGTTATGAGCAGCTGTGGGACCTGCGCACCTTTCTAATCAACGCCCCCATTGACCAGGAAACCCTGGTATTGGAAATAAAAGATACCGACCAAAAAGCCATCCCCACCCTGTTTGATTTTGTGGTGCTGCAATGGAAAAACCGCCTGCTGTCCTCCCCGGCAGTGCCGGTTCCCCTGCGCGCGGCCTCGGTGTTGACGCTGGATTACAAAATCCCCTCCAAGGCAAAAGACGACGCGCAAAAAGCCGTTTCCCTGCTGGCCGAAGCGGCCGAACTGGGCGGCAAAGGCCGCGCCGATGCGCGTATCATCTGGCAGGCCCAGCGGCTGACGCTTCCGTTTGAATACCCCAATCTGTTCAGTTTTGAAAACCAGGATGCACAGCGGCTGGAAGCGGCACAACTGCTGCAAACGCTGTCGGGGTATTCCAAAGAGAAAAAAGGCTTCCTGGCCAAAATCAGCCAGGCGCTGCTCTCTTCCGGCGCGCCGTACGGCAAAGCCTACGCTGCCCAACAGGCTGCCTACCTGTTAAACGACGCCAAAGAATATGAGCAAGCCGCCGCCGTGTGCGACTGGGCCTCGGCGGAACTGGACGGCGGATATTACGCTAAATCCTGCGCCCGGTTTGCCGAAGGTATCCGCGCGCCGGTGCTAAACCTGGACGCGTCGGCCTTCAGCCAGGATCCCGCCCAGACGAAAGTTTCGTTTACCGCGCGCAATATTAACCAGGTATATGTACGCATTTATTCCGCCAGTGAGGCCGATTTGAAAAAATGGTATAAACAACAATATCCCGGCACCGTTAATTCCTGGCGTTATCTGACCACCGTGCCCGCCCAGCAAATCCCGCAGCTGCTTGCGCGCACGCCCGTGGCGGAAACGGACGCGGCCCTGACCTATGACAAGCCGCATGACTTTAAACAAACCGATATACGTCTGCCCCTACCGGACAAACGTGGGTTTTATGCGGTGCTGTTTTCCTATGACAAAGACTTTAACCCCGACACCGCCCCCGTGCAGGCGCTGGTGCTTAACAGCACGGACCTAGCGCTGTTTGCTTCCGCGGCGATTGAAGGCGACCCCGCCGATTACCGCACCAAAGAGAGCAAAACGTTTACCCCCAACCTTTTCCGCATTTACGCGCTGGATTTAAAAACCGGTGAACCGGTGGCAGATGCGGACGTGGTGTATTATACGGACTGGAAAGGCAACACCGAAACGGACAAAACCAATGAAAACGGCCTGCTGACACTGGCGCGCAAAATCAAAACAAACAGCGACAGCAACAACAATTATTCCGTACTGCCCAAAGCGGTCAAAGGCGCCAGCACCGCTTTTATGACCAATGCGCTGTATTTCAATTATTACAGTTCCTCCCCGTTCAGCCTCTACGCCGAAATGGACCGCGCCATTTACCGCCCCGGGCAAAAAGTACAGCTGGCGGTATACGGATTTGAAAAAGCCGGACGCGGCCTGAAAACCATGGACGAAAACTCCCGTGTGACGCTGACGGTGCGCGACGCCAATCACCAAAAAATCCACGAAAAAACCTTAACGCTTAACGCCTACGGCACGGCACGCGATGAAATCACCCTGCCCGAAGACGGCCTGCTGGGTTATTACACCGTGGAAACCGCTTATAAATGGAATAAACGCAACGTATACGGGCACGCCAGTTTCCGCGTGGACGAATACAAACGCCCTGAATACGAAATCACGTTGGCCGACGCGGCCAAACTGCAATACGGCAAAGAAGCCTCCATTACCGGCAGCGCCAAATATTATTTCGGCGCACCGCTGGAGAAGGCCTCCGTCAAGTACAGCGTACACCGCACCTATTTCCGCCCGCCGTTCTGGTGGTGGCGGCCGTTTAATCTGACCGCCGCGCGCGAGTTTATCGCCGAAGGGTCCACCCAAACGGATAAAGAAGGAAATTTTACCGTCAAGTTTACCCCCGAAGCGGGACAGGACGACGGGTTTCCTTCCGTGTTTACGGTGCATGCCGAGGTGATGGACGCTTCCGGCCGCGTCATTGAAACACAGCATACTTACAAAGCCAGCCGTCAGCCGCTTTTCTTCCAGGCATCATTTGACAAAGGTTTCTACGACGCCAATACCGAAAGCCCGCTGGCCCGCATTAAACTGACCGATGTTAACGGCCAGGCCGCGGATGGAAAATTTACCGCTGAAATTTACGAACTGGAAAACGTACTTTCCGAGCCGGAAAACAGTCAGGATATCCTGCCGTATTCCGAACAGGGCAGTCTGGAACAGCTCTATGGAAAGAACAAAGAGCTGCGCCGCATATCCAAAAAATCCTTCAGCCTCAAAAACGGCGAAGAAGCCCAGTTGCACCTAGAAGCCCTGCCCGAAGGCATTTATAAACTCAAACTGCAAAGCAAAAACGCCGACGACGCGGAACTGGTCTTCCTGGTGGCGGACAAAACCTCCCGCCTGGCGCTGCCCGCCGTGGCCATTGCCCAGCAGGAAAAATATTATCCGGGCTCCCAGGCTAAAGTGCTTATCGGCGCGCAGGGCTTAAACGGCGCCAAACGCGTGGAAGTGTACGAAAGCGGCGAATTTTTGGCCGCGCGCGAGCTGACGGGCGCGGGAGCCGGCGTGTACAGCCTGCCCATACAGGAAGGCTGGCGCGGCGGCGTGTACCTGCGCTGGTTCGGCGCGAGCGATTATAAATTCTACACAGCGCAGACATTTATCAATGTACCTTTTAACAATAAGGAGTTGTCTTTGCACATTGATGTGCCTGCCGCGGTTAAACCCGCCGAAAAAGTATCCTGGAGCGTAACGGCCAAAAACGCCGCCGGCGACCCCGTACAGGGCCAGCTGTCCGCACGCGTATATGACAAATCGCTGGACTATTATGCCTCTTCGGCCCAAAGCGTTTTGTCATTAAACGGCCTGTATCCTTCTTACGGTTTCGGCGCAGGCCTGAACGACAGCGGTTTTAACGTATACGCCACGTCCCTGTTCACGCAGGAAAAAGAAACGGAAATCTTAAACGCGCCGATAATGCCGCGGCTGAATTTGCAGCCGTACTTCCGCGCATATGGGGCCACGTCCCGTTCCCTGGCAGGCGGCGTCATGCTTAAAGCCGCCGCGCCCGCCATGGCGTCCGTGCAAAATTCCGCCGTCTTTGACACGGCGGCGCGTGACGGTATGGAAATAGCGGTGGAAGAGTCCGCCGTCACGGCAGACGCCGGCGTTTCCGGAGGCAGTGCGGAAAACGAAACGGCACAAAGCGCGCCGCGCACGGACTTTTCGGAAACGGCGTATTTTAACCCCATGGTGCCGCTGCAAAACGGCAAAGGGAACCTTACCTTTACCATGCCTGAAAGCCTGACCGCATGGAACCTGGTGGCGTTTGCGCTGACGCGCGACGCAAATTTCGGTGCTTATACGGCGCAGACCGTCACACAAAAAGACATTATGGTACGCCTGTCGCTGCCGCGCTTCTGGCGCGAGGGTGACGTCAGCACGATTGTAGCGCAGGTCACCAATTTAACGGATAAAAAACGCTCCGCCGAAGTAACCCTTGACCTGATGCAGGACGGCCAAAACGCCGCGGCAAAATTCGGCATAGAAAAAACGGCGCAAAGCCTGTCCGTTCCCGCGGGCGGCACGGCAGAAGTCACCTGGGCCGTTACCGTACCGCAGGGCGTGGGCATTTTAAATGTCACCGCCACGGTGCGCGCCGCACAGGACAGCGACGCCGAAAGCCGCCAGCTGCCCCTGCTGCCCGCCAAAGAACGCTTGGCAGAAAGCGTTACGGCGGCATTGGATATCGGCACGCAAACCCTGAAACTGGACAATCTGCTGACACCCGACGCCACGCGTGAAGTTTCTTCCGTTACCCTGCGGGTGGATCCGGGGCTGTTGCTGTCGGTGTTTAATGCCATGCCGCAGCTGTTAAAGCCGCGCCATGAGGACGCGTTGAGCGTGGCCGACCGCTATGTGCCGCTGTCGGTGGTTAACGGTTTTTATAAGACGTATCCGCTGTTGCAAAACGCAGTGGCGGAACTGCCCAAACGCGACAGCCAAACCCCTTCGTGGAATGAACAGGATCCGGCGCGGCTGATGCTGCTGTCGCAAACGCCGTGGCTGCAGGACTCCCTGGGCGGGGCAACCCGCGAAGAGTTCCTGACGGATTTGTTTAATCCTTCCGCCGTGGAAAAAGCCCGCGCCAAAGTCGAAAAAGACCTGGCCAAATACCAGACGGCTTCCGGCGGATACAGCTGGATGCCCGGCGGCACGCCCAGCGAATTTATCACCCTGCGCCTGCTTTCCGCATATGCGGAGGCGCTGCGCTACGGAGGCCAAATCCCGCAGGCCTCGGCCAAAAAAGCCCTGGTCTGGCTGGCCCCGCGCATTGAAAAAAGCCTGAAAGAATCCGCCGGCTCCGCTTCCACCGTGGCGCAGGCGCTGTACGCCGCGTATGTGTTTACGGCTTTCCCGCAGGACTGGAAAGAAATTAAAGAAGCCCCCGTGCAAAACTGGCTGGATTACGCCGACCAACACGCCCGGTATATGACGCCTTTGGGGCAGACGTACGCCGCCGCGGCCTATTACCGCCTGGGCAAAAATACCAAGGCGCAGAATTATCTGGACGTGGTGCTTTCACAAATGCGCACGGACCCCGTGACGGGCTCTTATTTCGCACCCGAAGCGCAAAGCTGGCTGTGGTACAACGACACCCTGGCTACGCAAACGGCTACGCTGCGCACGCTGCTGGAAGTACGCCCCGAATCGGACAAAGCGCAGGGACTGGTCAAATGGCTGCTGTTTAACCGCAAAGCCCAGGCCTGGGATTCTTCCGCCGCTACGGCAGACGCGGTGTACGCCCTGCTGGATTATATGAAACGCAACGGCCTGCTGGACGACCCCGCCGAATATACCCTGCAATGGGGCGACAAAAAGGAAACCCTGCACTTTGAACCGCTGGACTGGAGCCAGCAGCTGGCCTGGACGCAGCAGGGTCAAAACGTGGAGGACAAATATTATACGGCTTCCGTGACCAAACGCGGCGGTCTGACGGGCTTTGTCACGCTGGACGCGGTCTATACTACGGCCAATGCCCTGCCTTCCCCCGAAGGCGTACTCAATGTAACGCGCCAGTATCTGCTCAAATATACGGAAAACGGCACGGAAAAAGTACGCCCTCTGCAGGAAGGGGAAGCCTTGCCCGTGGGCAGCGAGGTAGAAGTGCGCCTGACGCTGACGGCTTCCTCCGCCTTTGATTTCGTGGTGTTGAGCGACCCCAAGCCCGCCGGCTTTGAAAGCACGGAACTGTTAAGCGGCTGGAGCAGCGACGTGCTCAGCTTCTACCGCGAAAACCGTGATGCGGCCACTAACTTCTTCTTTGACCGCGTGCCCGCCGGCACCTATACGCTGCGTTACACCCTGCGCCCCACGCTGGGCGGTGATTACCATGCTCTGCCCGCGCAAGTGCAGTCCATGTACGCGCCGGAATTCTCGGCGCATACGGGTGCAGACCGGCTGACCGTACAAGCCTTGGAAAAGTAAAATATACATACCCTTGGCATCAAAAACCCCCGCTCCAAAGAGCGGGGGTTTTTATCGTTTATATTCCGTTATGCGGTAACGCGTATGTTTTTCCACTTGCCCAACAGGAAACGCCACAGCATAAATACCGCCGTCAGTCCGGCGTAAAAGGTCAGCCAGCTCCACACCGCAAATACACTGCCGTGCAACTTATACACGATCAGCCATGTACCCGGTATCAGCAGCAGCCACGCACAGCCCAGCATGACCAACATATAGTATTTGGTGTCGCCCGCGCCGCGTATGGTTTCGCCGAAGATTAAATACGTCGCGTCAAACAGCACAAAAATGCTGACCAGTTTCATCAGCGGATAGGTTTTGGCCGTAATGGCCGCCGCATCGGCAGACGAGGCCGGAATAAACAGCCCCACAAACAGCGGCGCGGCAAAAAAGAAGGCCAGCGCCACCGCACCGGCATAAGTGTAGCCGATAACGCAGGCGTTTTTAAGTACGCGCACGCTTAAATCGGGCCGGTTGAGACCCTGGTACTTGCTGACCAGGATTTGTATGCCCACACCCAGCCCCAGCAATACCATAAACACCACCGGCTGCATGGACATGACCACATTGCTGGCCTGCAGGGAAATTACGTCAATGTTCCCCACCATAAACGTAAAAAGCGTAAAGGATACCGTATCCATCAAAAACCCAAATCCGTTCGGCACGCCGAAACGCAGCATGCGCGAAAACACGGGCTTGTAAAATCCGGCCAGGCGCGCCACCTTAAAGCGTTTGCGCACGCGTCCGCCGAAAATCAGCCCCGCAAACACCAGCGTCATCGACACCGATCCCATCACCGTGGCCCAGGCCGCACCGGCTATACCCATTTCAGGGAAACCAAGTTTTCCAAAAATCATGACATAATCCAAAACGATATTGACGATATTTCCGCATACCGCCACATACATGGGTACTTTGGTTTTGCCCCGTCCGCTGAAAAAGCTGGCCAGGGCATTATTGATAACGGCAAAACCGCCGAATAAATTTAAAATGCCGAAGTATTTCAGTTCCAGCGGCGTAACGGCCGGGCCGTGGTCAAACCAGCGTATCAGCGCACCGCCCAGCGGCGTAAGCGAGGCCAACAAACAGGCCGACAATACCGCCAGAAAAATCCCCTGCCACAAAGATATGGTCACGGACGCATATTTTTTCTGCGCATAAAACTGGGAAATAAACACGCTGGTATAGCTGGCCAGCCCCATAAACAGGGCCGCAAATGTCGTGGCCAGCACGCCCGCCGGCACACACGCCGCCAGCGCATCATGGCTGTACCACGCCAGAAACATACGATCTGCAAACTGCATGACCACCTGAGCCGCCATTGTAACAATCAGCGGATAAGACAACAGCCACAACTCGGAAAGAGAGGCCTCTTTCACGGTTGCTTTTTTCACACCCATAGCGTACCACCTCCGGTAATTTACCTTCTAAATTCCGCCGCGGCAAGGGCCTGCGGCGGCACGTATTTTTTCAAAACCCCTTCCGGAGCTCAACCCCGAAATGAAGCTTTGAATACCTAAAAAAACCCGTGCCCGAAGGCACGGGGTTGAAAAGTCTAAAAAAATAAAAATTTATTTTTTAACGACTTTTACGGCTTTCGGGCCTTTTTCGGATTCGACGATTTCGAATTCCACTTCCTGGCCCTCGGCTAAGGTTTTGAAACCATCGCCCTGAATTTCCTGATAGTGCACAAAGAGATCTTTAGAACCGTCTTCGGGCGTAATGAAACCATAACCTTTCTGGTCGTTAAACCACTTCACTTTTCCGTTTGCCATTTTACTTTTTACTTCCTTGTTTTAATTATTTCGGATAGCTAAGCTTAATAGCTATCTATATGTATTATAGCAAAAGTTTTGAAAAATCAAAATATTCTACGAAGAATTTTTCGCCGGATATTTTTTTGGGCTATAATGTAGGTATGCCTTTTCTGGAAGCCGTGCCCAATGTATCCGAAGGGAAAAACCCCGCCGTGCTGCGCGCGCTGGAAGACCTGCTGCGCGCCGCGCCGCGCGTGCGTTTTCTGGGCGCGGACGCCAACGGCGCGGCCAACCGCACCGTTTTTACCCTGGCCGGAGAGCCTAACGCCGTCGCCGGTGTTTTGTTTGATTTTATCGCGCTTTCCTGCCGCCTCATTGACATGCGCACGCAGTACGGCACGCACCCGCGTTTGGGCGCGGCAGACGTATGCCCGCTGGTGCCGCTGGAAGGAGTTTCCCTGGAAGAATGCGCCCGTCTGGCGCGCAGGCTGGGCCGGCGTGTCGGCACGGAATTGGGCGTACCCGTATATTTGTACGAAGCGGCGGCCGAAACGCCGCAGCGCAAAAACCTGGCCTTTATCCGCAAAGGGGAATACGAAGGCCTGCGCGAAAAACTGCGCACCCTGCCGCCGGATTTCGGCCCTGCACAATGGACGGAAACGACGGCCAAAAGCGGCGCCTGCGTCATCGGAGCGCGGGATATTTTAATTGCGTTTAATATCAATTTAAATACCCAAGACCCCGCGCCGGCCAAAATCATCGCCGCTAAAATACGCGAAAGCTCCGGCGGATTAAAGGGCGTTAAGGCCATCGGCTGGTATATGGAAAATTTTGCCCGCGCGCAGGTGTCCTGCAATATTACCGATTTTCACGCCGCACCACTGCACACCGTGTATGAAGCCTGCCAACAAGAAGCCGCCGCGCTGGGCTTGAAGGCCACGGGGTGCGAGCTGGTCGGCCTGGCGCCGCTGGCGGCCCTGCTGGAGGCGGGACGTCATTATGCACCGCGGGAAACGCGGGAAGACGCCTTGATTTCGGCCGCCGTGCGCGGCCTGCATTTAACGGAAGTAAAACCGTTTGACCCGCGGGAGCAAATTTTGGAATACAAAGCGGGTTTTCGGAAAAGCGTTTTTTAAGAAAACTGACGGTATATTTCCAAAAATTTTTCCAACGAAATTTCCTGTGCCCGCGCCGCAGGCGCCACGCCCGCGCGGGCCAACGCGTCCGTTACGCGTTCTTTATCCCAGCCTGACAGCACCAGCGAATTAAACAAAGTCTTGCGCTTATGCGCAAAGGCCGCGCGAACCAGGCGCGCAAAACGCACATATTCCAAAGGAGTCAGAACAGCGGGCAGCGGCTCAAAAGTCAGCACCATGCTTTCCACCTTCGGCGGCGGGTTAAAACACGCCCTCCCCACGCGCAGCAAGCGGCGGGGCCGCGCGCGCAGCTGCGTCAAAATGCTGATGGGGCCGTATCCTTCCTGCCCAGCGGAGGCCAAAATGCGCTGGGCCTGTTCCTTTTGAAACATAAACACCGCCCCCGCAAAATGCGGCCAGGACAATACTTTATCCAAAATATCCGCCGCGTCAATATACGGCAGATTGCTGACAAAAAAAGTCGGGCGCGGCGGCAGGGTATCCAAATCAAACGTCAAAAAATCGGCCAGAATGATATGACCTTGCAGCTGCGGGAATTTTCGCAGCAGGACCTCACGCATGGCGGGATCAATTTCAACCAGCGTAAAAGAAGGGAAGTTTTTTTGAAGCAGTTCTTCCGTCAGCGCGCCGCGCCCGGGGCCGATTTCCACCAGATCCGCCGTGGTTTGCGGCACTGCCGACACAATAGCCTCAATAACCTGCGGGCTGATTAAAAAATGCTGGCCGTATTTCCTCACTCCCCCTCCAGCACATTTAAATTGCGTTTGGCGGTTTTATTGCCCGGGTCTTTTTCCAAAGCCTGCCTGTAATAGGAAGCGGCGGCTTCGTCCTGCGCGGCGATAACGGCCGCCGTGCCCAGCCCCAGCAGGGGCAGCGGGTCGGCAGCATTCTGTTTTTGCGCGGCTTCAAAAGCCTCTCCCGCCGCGCCGGCATTGCCGGCAAGCAGCGCGGCCAGCCCCTGCAAAATAAAATATTCCGCCGTCGGAGTTTGCAACACCTGTTCATTTAAGTCCGACTCTATGTCGTCTACATATTTGACCCAGGTTTTGCCCATGACCCAAAGTCCCATATCGTTGCCCACAATGCGCGGGTCATATACGGCTTTGGGTGCGGAGGTGCGGTCCTGCGTCAGCGCGGAAGGAGAGGCATAATCCATCGTGCGGCCCTGCAGAGTCATGTTGACGTCATATTTATCGGCCGCGGCGCTGACGGCGCGCTCCAGCTCGGACACCAGCTCCTCCACCTGCGCTTCACGCTCGGCGTCGGAACCGGCATTTAATACAAAAGCACGTTTAAAGGACATCGGCGAGGTGCCGTCCGCCGCGGCGGACGGGTTTTGGCTGCTGCGCAAAGACTGGTAGGCCTCGGCAAAGCGGCTGCCGCCCGTTTCGGGCGCCGAAGGCGGAGCTACGGGATTATAGTCCAAAGACACTTCCACGCTCACATTTTTGGCCGCGGGCACTTTCAGCAAATTGTCCTTGAACTTTTCAATTTGTTTACGGAATGTTTCCCCGTTGCGGCCGCTGGCGCGGTAAACGGCGTTTAGGGCCAGGCCGTCTGCATCAAACTGCACAATGGAAAAAGCCCCCTCCAGCACTTCGCGCGCGTCTTTTACTTCCCCCAGACGCATCAGCAAATACGCATAACGCAGGCGCGCCACGAAATCCCCGGGTTTGGTTTTGACGGCTTTTTTATAATACTTCAGCGCATCGCCGTAATTTTCCCGCTTTTCATATAAAGCCGCCAGCGCCAGCTGGGCGTCTTCATAACGGAAAAACAGTTTTAAGGCTTTTTTATAGGAGGCTTCCGCCTGTGCGTCACGCCCCATAAAATCATACAGCGTACCCAGCTGATAGTGATACAGGGCCTCCCGCGGGGCCAGCTCCACCGCTCGGCGGTAATGATCCAGTGCACGGTCAAATTTTTCCTGCGCGGCATACGTGGAGCCCAGGTTCATGTGCGTATCGGCTTTATAAGGATTTAACTTTTCGGCTTTGAGAAAATTTTCCTGCGCCTGACCGATATCGCCTTTCCAGCCCCAGGCAATACCCAAAAGCTGGTAGCCCATGGCATTGCCCGGATCCAGACGCAAAGCCTCACGGTATTCGGTCATAGCGTCGTCCACTTTGCCGCTCCAGTATAAAGAAGCGCCGTAAAGCAGGTGCGGCAGCGGGTCGGACGGGTTTTTAATAATGGCTTTAGCAAAAGAATTGGCAGCGTCGCGGTAGCGCGCCAGGGACATTTCCCCCATGCCGCGGCGCATGTCGGATACGGACTGGTCCAGCATAATGCGGTCCCACACCGTCTGGGAATAGTCGGTTTTCAGCTCCTGCCGCCCCCAGGAAAACGGGAAAAACGCCCGCGCCAGCGGCGCGGCAAACACAAGTAAAACAAATGCGAAAACCGTTTTTTTCATATATGCTATTGTAGCAATATTTATAAAGCGGGGTATCCCGCTTACTATATTTTCACGTTCCTCCAAAGGCAAAACGGAAAAAATAACATAAAAATCCCGCATGGGATACATGCGGGAAAAAAGTAAAACCAACTTCTTAGCGGCTTATTTGTTTAATAGTATTCAACAATTCGTCGCTGTCAAAAGGCTTATACAACACTCCGTCGGCCCCCAGGCGTTTGGCTTCATCGGCAATGGTTTCCTGTTTTAAACCCGTTACCATTAATACTTTAACATGCGGGTGCTGTTTTTTGAGGCGGGCCAGCATATCCAAGCCGTTTTCCGTCGGGAAAAATACATCCAGCAATAATAAACCGGGTTCTGCTTTTTCCAGCTTTTCAAACAGTTCTTTAGACCCGCCCGCCTCCAAAATTACTTCATAACCCGACGACTCCAACACATTTTTAATGGCGGAACGCAAAATAACGGAATCATCCACCAAACCTATCTGTAACATATACTCCCCTATTTAATATATTGGGCAACTAACTTTTCACCAAAGTCCAACAAAGCCTGCGTATCTTTTTTCGTCGCCGTTTCGGCATACACACGCACCAACGGCTCCGTGCCGGAGGGCCGGACCATCAGCCATTCATCATGTTCAAAGTAAATTTTCAACCCGTCCAGCGTACTGATTTCCGCAATTTTAAAGGCTCCCACTTTTTTGGGCAGTTTTTTGCGCAGCTTTTCCACAAAAGCGGCTTTGTCTATCGGCTTGGCAGCCGGCAAATCCCTCCGCAAGTACACAGATGCGCCGTATTGTTTGGACACTTCCTCACACAGCTGCGAAACTTTCTTTTTGGTGGACGCCATGATATCCAGCCAGGTCAGCGCCACGGCCAAACCGTCACGGTCGGAGGCGCCGCCTTTCCAGGCGTAACCGCCGGCTTCTTCCACGCCAAAGGCCACTTCTTCCAAGGCCATGCGTTCAGCCACATTTTTAAACCCAACCGGCACTTCTTCGTAGGGCAAACCGTATTGACGCGCAATACGTTTGGGCAAATATCCCATGGACACGGTTTGCACCACTTTGCCTTTTAGTTTTTTAGTTTTAATTAAATAGTCCAGCAACACCGCCGCCAGCAGGCACGGCGTAACAAAATTGCCTTTTTCATCTATCAGGCCGAAGCGGTCGCCGTCCCCGTCAAAGGCCAGGCCGGCAATGGCCTTTTTAGCCAGCACTGTTTTTTTCAGTTCATCCAAATTCTTGGGAGACGGATCCGGCTGCAACCCGCGAAAAGTAGGGTCATGTTCTTCATGCAAGGAAATAATTTTATTTTTCGGCAGCAGTTTTTCCATCCAGCCCGCCGCCGCACCGTACATATAATCCACCACGATATTGCCTTTTAGCCCGGCAATTTTTTTCAGGTTGGCTGTTCCCGCCAGGTATTTTTGATATAAATCCGTCAGGTTCTTTTGTTCCGCTTTCTGCCCGAATAAAAACAAGACGGGGTTGGCATCTATCAGCTGTTCAATTTCGCGCGTTTCACGCGTTGGCGCGGAACAGCCGGCCCACTTGACTTTGACGCCGTTATATTGGGGCGGATTATGGCTGGCCGTCACGGTAATACCCAGCCAAAATTTGCGCACGGTCAGCGCACTGACCATGGGCGTAGTGACGGGCCGGTCGGACAAGGTCACGTCTATTTTATTGGAGCGCAAAATGCTGGCAATGTCCGCTGCAAACAAATCCGACATAAAACGGCGGTCATAGCCCACAAAAACTTTGGCCATTTTGCCGTCTTCATCAGACGGGGCGTTCTCATTAATATAATCGGCCAAAGCCTGCGCCAGGCGGCGCACGTTTTCATACGTAAAATCCCAGGCTACAACGCCTCTCCAACCGTCAGTGCCAAATCTAATGTCAGCGGCCATAAAGTCCTCCGTGTATTATCCAAAACCGTCAATTTCCGTTTTTCTGCATACAAGCAACGTAAAATTTTATTAAAAGGGCAAAAAGGTCTTTGAAACAGATTAAAATATCCTTTTTAAGAAAATATTTTCCGTTCGCCCTGCCTTTGTGCCCGTTGTTGGAAAAGGGGCAAAACCAGCCGGCTCACAGACTGAAAAAGCTAGGACACACATGCCCCTTTTTACAAAATCAAAAGTGGAGGTGGGGGGATTCGCACCCCCGTCCGAACATCCTAACAGTTCAGGCCCTACAGGTTTATCCGCGCCTGATAATCGCGGGGTAAGCGCGCGGAGGCACCCCCGTGATTTGTTCCGTTGGTCTTAAGCGAAGCAAGACGAAACGCGCCAGCCTCGCCGCATTCCGCATGATGACTGCCCTGCCTCCGCGTGCGGAAAGCGCAAAGGCGGCAGTGGACTAAGCGTTAGCCCAAGCGACTTGATGGTCGTTAGTTATTTTTTTGGCCCTGTTTGAATTGGCCTGGCCAACCAATACCTGCTCCCGAGCCGTAACAGATACCCGTCGAATCTATTACACCCCCGAAAATACGGAAATTGTCAAAGAACCTTCCGGCCGTGCCGGAAAAGGGTATTATATTGTATCATTTTCTTATATCAATTTTATGCTTCCGGCACAATAGCCGGCATCCGAAATTATGTACGTTACCACCAAACCCACCATTTATTTGATAGACGGCCTGAATCTGGTGCGCAGTTTTTTGTGGCAGTTTGCGCGCACGGAAGAAGACGTAACGGCCGATTTTCTGGACTTTTTGGAAGAAGTGTCTTTGGACGACAAATACGCCATGCACGAATACCGCGTGGTGTTTGACGGCGCCTTCCGCCCCGTGGGGCCGCTGTATCGCGGCGGGGTGCATGTGGTGTTTTCCGAAGACATCACCGCAGACGATTATATTTTTCAGGAAGCGGACTATTTGAGCCAAAACGGCACGCGCGTGATTGCCGTTACTTCCGACCGGGATTTGCAGGCGCGCCTGAAGGACATCGGCGTCAAGGCGCTTTTCTGTCAAAAATTTTATAATTCTCTCAAACTTTCTTCCCGCTGACGAATCCGCGCGTGCGGGAGGCGTGATTATTTGTTAAAATAAATACAGAGGGCTGGTGGCGGAATGGTAGACGCGACAGACTTAAAATCTGTTGGCCGCAAGGCCGTGGGGGTTCGAGTCCCCCCCTGCCCACTCTTATAACCGGCCGGTCAAAGCCGGAAAAGGGGTGTGTATGTTAGAGGACTTTCAAAGAACGCTGGTTAAGGCCTTCGGCTGGGTGTTTACCGTGCTGCCCATCGGGCTGCGCTTTTTCTCCATCGCTTTGTTAATTTCCGTTTTCTTTTTGCTTTTGGGGTTCCGTTTATTAGGGGCGTTGTTCCTGGTTATCGCGTGTTTTTGCGCTTTCTTTTTCCGCAACCCCAAACGCGACGTCCAGTTTTCCGAGGATGAAATCGCCTGCCCGGCAGACGGCACCGTGTTAAGCATCAAAACAGAGGACGATCCCAACTCCGTGGTTATCCGCATTTTCCTGTCCATTTTTGACGTGCATGTGCAGCGCGCTACCGTCAACGGCGTTATCGGGGATATTTTCTATCACAAAGGGCAGTTCCTCTTTGCCAACAATCCCAAAGCCGCCGCAGACAACGAGCGCAACCTGATTCAGATTTTCCGCCCGCACAGCGACCGCTTTGCCCATGTGGAACAAATCACGGGTGCCATTGCACGGCGCATTGAATGCTGGGTCAAACCCGCCCAGGAAGTCAAAGCCGGCCAGCTGATAGGCCTGGTGCGCTTTGGCAGCCAGGTGGCTGTATACCTGCCCAAAGACGCGGTGCGCGTTATCGTTAAAGAAGGACAAAAAGTGCAGGGCGGCAACACAGTGCTGGCCTTGTGGAAATAATCTTTTTTACAAACGGCGTCACAACGCCGTTTTTTTGTTAAGTAAATTATGACAAACGAAGAGCAACACCAACCCACGAATGTGGAAAAACTCAGACGCACCGGCGCGGCGGCGGCGCCGTCGCTGTTTACGCTGGGCAATCTGGCATGCGGATTTTTCTCCATTTTGTCTGCCAGCAACGGCCACTTCAGCAAAGCCGGCTGGCTGATTCTTATTGCAGCCGTATTTGACCTGTTTGACGGGCGCATTGCGCGCCTGCTGGGCACGGAAAGCAATTTCGGCGTGGAGATGGACTCCCTGGCCGACGCGGTGTCTTTCTGCACGGCTCCGGCGCTGCTGATGTATTTTATGGTTTTGCAGCAGTATCCGCTCTGGGGCGCGCCGATCGCCTGCGTGTATGCGTGTTTCGGCGTGCTGCGCCTGGCCAAATTCAACGCCATGGCTTACGCGGGCGAAGGCTCCAAAAAGTATTTTTCCGGCCTGCCCGTGCCGGCGCCGGCCTGCATTTTCGCCTCCTTTGCCATTTCTTACAGCATTATGGAATACAACATGGGCGGGCACAATCTGCGCATTATGGAAGTATACCTGCCGCATTTGTATAATTTTGTTGCCATCGCGATGATTGTCATGGCCCTGCTGATGGTGTCCACGGTGCCTTATGCGGCCTTTAAAGCCAAACGTGAAAAAAAGATGAGCGTATGGTTTCTGCTCCTGCTTGTCGTGCTGGTGGTGCTGTTGGTGCGTTACCCGCAGGACGTGATTTTTATTGTCATGTCTGCTTATGTAGCCTTTGGACTGCTGGCGGTGCTGTACCGCGCGTTCAAAGGCATTAAAGTGGAAAAATAAAGTTTTAGTTTCACATAAAACGCCCCGCCTTCTGGCGGGGCGTTTTATTATTCCCTTTCACGGCGGGAAATTGCTACAATAGCACAAAGGACCCTTTCACATGAAGACACCCCTGCAGGATTTTGATAAAAAAATGGCTTTCGAGCTGGAAACAGCCACGCTGTTCGGCGTGGATGAAGCCGGGCGCGGCCCGCTGGCCGGCCCCGTGGTGGCCTGTGCTTGCTATATCGGCTCCAATTTATATACCTATTTTGAAGATGTCAACGACAGCAAAAAACTCACGCACAAAAAACGCGAAGAACTGTTTGAACGCATGAACAAACTGGGCGTTTTATACGGGGTAGGATTTGCTTCGGCGGCGGAAATAGACCGGCTTAACATTTTGCAGGCTACGTTTCTGGCCATGCGCCGCGCCTGCCAAAAATTTTTTGTCATTCCCGGTGCGGTGGCACTGGTGGACGGCCCGCACCCCATTGCCGATTTCCCGCTGCGCCAGCGCCCCGTCATAGACGGGGACGCAAAATCCCTCAATATCGCCGCGGCCAGCATTGTGGCCAAGGTGGTCCGCGACCGCTACATGGCCACGCTGGACACGCTTTACCCGGGTTACGGTTTTGCCGCGCATAAGGGTTACGGCACGCCCAAGCACCTCGCCGCCGTGGAAAAGCTGGGCCCCTGCCGCGAACACCGCAAAACTTTCTCCCCCATCAACCGCTTTTTTAAGCCCACGCTCTTTCCGTGAACACCACCCAAACCGGCGCGCGGGGCGAGGACGCAGCCTGTACATTTCTGCAAAAACAGGGCTGCCAAATCCTGGCGCGCAACTGGCGCAGGCCCTGCGGGGAAATAGACATCGTGGCGCTGGAGGGCAAAACGCTGGTGTTTGCCGAGGTGAAAACGCGCGCGTCCAACGCTTTCGGCGGGCCGCTGGCGGCGGTAACGGCGGGCAAACAGCGCAAAATCGCGCTGGCGGCGCATTTGTTTATCAAGGAAAACGCCCCCAAATTTGATAGTATAAGATTTGACGTCATATGCCTGCTGGGCGGGAAACTGACGCATATAAAAAACGCCTTTTCCCCCGCCCGCGGCACTTTATGAACACGGAGGCCGTATGACCCAACTGCAGCAAGTCAAAAAAGCCGTCGCTTTCATCAACAAAAAGACTAAAAACTTTAAGCCCGAAATCGCCCTGATTACCGGTTCGGGCCTGGCGGGCTCGGTGCCGCCGCTGGAGAAAAAAGTTGTTATTTCTTATGCCGCCATTCCCGGGTTTTTGCAAAGCACCGTCCCGGGCCACAGCGGGAACCTGATTTTCGGCAGCTACAAAGGCCGTAAACTGATGATTATGCAGGGGCGCTTTCATTATTACGAAGGGCACCCCATGAAAGATTTGGCCGTGTCCGTGCGCACGATGTTTATGCTGGGCGTGCAGAAACTCATCGTGTCCGCCGCCGTCGGCTCGCTGGACATGAAACTCAAACCCGGCTCCCTGTGCGTGTTAAACGACCACATCAATTTTATGTGCAACAACCCGCTTATCGGCAATCACGACCCCGCCTTTGGCCCGATGTTTTTTGACCTCTCCGAAGCGTATGACAGAAAAATGCGCAAAACCGCTTTGGACGCCTGCAAAAAACTGAAAATCAACGCCGGCGAAGGCGTATATTTGGCCGCCACGGGCCCGAACTTTGAAACGCCCGCGGAAATCCGCGCGTTTAAAAAGCTGGGCGCCACCGTGGTGGGCATGAGCGTAGTGCCCGAAGTGCTGGCCGCCCGCCAGTGCGGTATTTTGGTGCTGGGCCTGGCCTGGGTAAGCAATATGGGCTGCGGCATCGCCAAAGAGCCGCTCTCCCACGCGCAGACCATACGCGAAACCAAAAAAATTGAGGGCAAGTTTAAAGACCTGCTGGAAGCCATACTGCCCAAACTGTAAAATATGCGCAAGGCCCCGCGCCGACATGCGGCGCGGGGTATATTTATGTTTAAAGACATTTTACGCCTCGGCAAAGAAACGCTGGTTTACGGTACGTCCACGGTAGTGGCGCGGCTGCTGAACTTCTGCCTGGTGCCGTTTTACACCTATTATCTGGCCACGTCCGATTACGGCGTGGTGGCCACGCTGTTTGCTTTTATTGCGCTGCTGAGCGTGGTGTTTCTGTTCGGCATGGACCAAAGCTACCTGCGCTTTGCCAGCGAAGCCAAAGACAAGCGGGAAGTGTTCCAGCATTGTTTTTATGGGCTATTGTGTTACGGGGCCCTGCTGGGCGCACTGATTTACCTTTTTGCGCGGCCACTGGCGCAGCTGGCGGGCATCGGCGAGGAAAACGCGCACCTGATGCACCTGGCCGTATTTATTTTATTTTTGGACATGCTCAACATGATCCCGTTCACCAAGCTGCGCCTGCAGCGGCGCGCGTGGTACTTTGCGGGAGTGCGCACGGCGTCCATCGTCGTCAATGTGGCGGGCAATGTGTTGTTTATTGCGGTGTTCCACTTAGGCATGGCGTCCATTTTCTGGGCCAATATTTTGGGCTCGCTGGCCTCGCTGCTTTTATTGTCCCCCATCGTGTGGGAGGAGCTTAAAGGCGGGTTCTGCCGCTTCAGCCCCGCACTGGAAAAACACATGCTGCGCTTTGCCTGGCCTTTTGTGCCGGCAGGATTGGCCAGCCTGCTGGTCAGCGTGATAGACAAACCGATTTTGGTGCAGCTGGTCGGCCTGTCGGAAGTGGGCGTTTATCAGGCCAATTTTAAAATCGGCGTATTTATGATGCTGATTGTGTCTATGTTTGACCAGGCCTGGCGGCCCTTTTTCCTCTCCCACGCCAAAGACGCCAACGCCAAACCCCTGTTTGCGCGCGTGCTGACTTTCTTTACCGCCTTTTCCGCCTGGGTGCTGCTGGGGCTGGCTTTCTTAATGCCGGACATTATTAAAAGCGACATCTTCGGCTCTTTTCATTTGATTTCCCCTCAGTACTGGGGCGGCCTGCACGTTATTCCGCTGGTGCTGGCGGGATATTTTTTCTACGGCCTGTACATTAATTTTATGGTCGGCCCCGTGATTACCAAACGCACACGCGTGCTGATGTGGATTACGCTGGCCGGCGCGGCCACCAGCATTGCCGTCAACCTGCTGGCGGTACCGCGCGTGGGGATTATCGGCGCAGGCTGGGCCGTGGCGGCCAGTTATTTTGTCATGGCCTGCTGCCTGTTTGCCTTCACACAAAAAGTGTATGGCGTGCCGTATGAATATGCGCGCCTGGCCCTGCTGGCCCTGCTGGCGGGCGGCATGGCCGCGTGGGTATGCATGGCGGCGGACAATTTTTCGCCGTCGCATTTGCTGGATCTGAAAGTTGTTTTGCTGTGCCTGTATCCGCTGCTGGCGGGGTTAATCGTTTTATTTGGAAAAATAAAGTTTTTTAAAAGGGGGAGCCTATGAAAGCATGTATGATTGTAACGGACGGATTTGAAGAAATTGAAGCTGTGGGTACCTATGCCATTTTGCGCCGCGGCGGGCTGGACGTGGACGTATACAGCCTGCGCGGGGACAAAGCCACGGGCCGCTTTGGCTTAACCTGCTGCGCGCTCAAACCGTTTGCGCAGTTTAAAGACGACAATTACGCCGCCGTTATTTTGCCCGGCGGGCCGCAGTGGAAAGAGCTGGAAGCCAACGCGCAGGTGCAGCAGCTGCTGCGGGATTTTGACGATACGGGCCGTTACCTCTGCGCCATCTGCGCCGGGCCGACCATATTGGGCCGCGCCGGCTATTTAAAAGGCAAAAACTATACCTGCTTTACCGCCATGAATGGCGACTTCGGCGGGACGTACCGCGAAGACTATGCCGTCACGGACGGGCGCATTATCACCGGCAAAAGCGCGGCGGCCGCGATTGATTTCGGCTTTGCCATATTGCAGGCCGTAGCCGGAGAAGAAGCGGCGCAGAAAACCAAAAAAGAAATTTATTACAAAGAAGGGAAATAAATTTTTTTGTATCTTCTTAAAATATCCCCCTGGGCGTAAACCCGGGGGGTTCATAAGAAACAACTCTATTTAAAGGCCGGACTCATCGGCTACCGGCACAGAAACCTCCGCGGCGGCCTCCTCAGGCAGGCTGTCCCCAGGGGGAAGCCCTTCACTCTGTCCGGCGGGCAAAGTTCCTTCCGCCGTTTCTTCTTTCTTTTTAAATAAACCAAAGAAGCCTCCCAGGGTCTTTTTAACGCCACGGCTGACAAAGTTATTGCCCACCCCCTGCGTTACCAGCGATGTTACCGAGGAGGCCATGCTCATGCTGCCTTTCGGC
Source organism: uncultured bacterium (assembly GCA_949296525.1). Classification (GTDB taxonomy): domain Bacteria; phylum Elusimicrobiota; class Elusimicrobia; order Elusimicrobiales; family Elusimicrobiaceae; genus Avelusimicrobium. Next base: position 66,897 of record CASFOP010000005.1, read on the forward strand.
TCATCCAGCGTGCCGCCTATGCCCAGCGTCAGCGGCATGATGCCGTCCTCATAATGTTTGCCGGGGGCGGCATTGACTTTCAGATCCAGCGCCTGCGTCCGGAAATCCATGTTGCCCGTCAGGTTAAAAGAGATTAAGTCGGATACAAACGTCCCCTTTTTAATATCTGCACTCCCGTCGGTAAATGTCATATCCGTGGAAAAAAGTTCAAAGGCCAGCCGCCCGTCCACTTTCTGATCCGTATAAGGCACCATGATTTGGATGTCACTTCCGTTTTCGTCCTTGACGGTTTGCACGACCATATCGGCCGGCTTATCCCCTTTGTCAGACACCGCAGCCACTACTCCGCTCCCCAAACCGTTCAATACGGAAAACACATTTAAACTGTTAATGGCCTTGCTGACCGCACTTAATGAGCCAAACATCACTTTGGTCAATATGTTGGCATTGGTCAGTTTGTTTAAATCCTTTATTTCCCCTTTTCCCGTTTCCAAGGCCAGCTCCCCATGGGCCCGGTCCAGTGCCGGGGTCAGGCCCTGCAAATCCGCGGCAAAATGGATATCATTGCCCCAAATATACGGAGCGTCCAGAGAGCCTATATCCGCTTTGGCCTTTAAATTAACAGGCGGCAGGGCAAATGCGGCGCTGCCGCTGCGTGCGGGAACCTGTCCCCCGGCAGAGGGGAGTTCCGTTTGCGCCGAATCCGTTTCCAGCGCGGGCAGGGCCAGGCGCGGCGAACGGAATGCCACCTCGGCATCTACAACTTGCCCGTTATAGGCTGCGGCCAGGCTGCCGTCAAAATCCCCGCCGTTTAACTTTCCGGAAAAAGCGGGTATTTGCAAATCTTTCAAATCCGTCAGCACGGCACGCATACGGAAATCGGACAAAGTGCCCGCATAAGGCAACACCGCGCCCACTGCTTCCAGCGACACATCCGCAGAGGCCGTGGACGGCGTACCCTGCGCCGTACCGCTTACGCTGCCGCGCGGGCGGTATGCAGCCAGGGCGGCCAGTGCTTCCCCCGCCGCCTGCAAATCCGCTTTAAACGAGCCGGACAGGTTAAAATCCAGCTCCGGCGCCCAGGTAACGGTGCCGGAGGACGAAATAAAAGAGTTTAACCCCTGCGCGGTAAACGAAGATATGTCCGCCCGGTTTTCTCCCCAGTTGGCTGTGGCCGACACAAAAACGGAGGCGTCCGGCAGGACAATATCCGGCGCAGAGACTGTGCCGGAAGAATATACGGCAGCGGAATGTATGTGCGCTTCTAACGACGAAATATCCGCCCGCTGCGCGGCCAAATCCGCCGACGCCGCCAGGCGCACGGAGGCCCCGTTAACCGCAAAGGCCGGCACATCCGGCACGGCAAAGCGCAACAAGGCGTCTGATAGTTTTTTACCGTCCAACTGCAGGGTTGCGGAAGGATTTTCTAAATTTTGCACCGTCCCTTCCGCCACAAAAACGCCGCCTTCATGTTTCAGCACCAACCGTTTGACATGCAAAGAGGCGGCCGCCAAATCCAAATTTTTCAAATCCGGCCACACGGTCAGGCCCAGCTGCACCGTTTGCGCGGGCACCCGGGGCGCCTGATACGTCAGGGCCGCATTGACGCTGACGGGGAACTGCCCGTCAAACCCAAAGTTATGTGCCGAAAAAAACAACCCGCCGATTTCCGCCGACTGCCCCTTTTGCTCATCGGTAAACAAAATATGTCCGTTGGTCAGGCGCAGCTGACGAACATTCAAATTTAAGCCAAAAGGCTTGCCCTCTTCCGCCGCAGCAGGCTCTGCGGCCGCCTCCCCCGCGCCGAACAGGCCGTCAAAATTAAATGTCCCGTCTGCATAGCGGATAACATGCACCTCCAGCCCGTTTAAAATAGCGGCATATACAACTATTTTGCCGCGCAGCAGCTGGGCCAGACTCCAGCGCAAATGTACATTTTGCATACGCAGCAATGCTCCCGCCTCTTCCGCAGAGGCGGAAGAAGCCACTTCCACGCCATGCAGATCCAGCCCCGTCCAACGCGCTGAAATATCCTGTACTTGCACGGGGCGCCCGGCAGCCCGGCTTATTTCTTTTTGTAAAAAATCCTGCACCGGCTGCCACGGCAGCAGCCAATGGAAAAACACCTGTACCGACAGCCACAGCCCTCCAGCCGCGGCCAGTACAACATATAATACGTCACATGCTTTTTTCATTTTTTACCGAGCGGCGGCTATAAATGCAGCCGCAATATTTCTGGCTGTAAATCTGCATTTCCTTCATCAGGGCGGCGCGTAACTGTTCCGTGCCTCCTTTACGCCAGTTGGTCATATCATACGCTATGCCCGCCGCCTGCGCGGCATTTTGCGCGGCAGCATTTACCTGGTTTAAATCTTTATAGCGCGAAATGCCCAATACCGAAGAAAACGCCGTAAAGCCGTGCTCTTTGGCATACCGCGCGGCCTGCTTTAAGCGCAACTCAAAACACACAGTGCAACGTTTGCCACGCTCCGGCTCATTCTCCAGTCCCCGTACAGCCTGATGCCAAACTTCGGGCTCATACGGCAGCTGCACAAACGGCACGTTAAAACGCATACAGACGCGTTTGTTCTCTTCCAAACGTTTTTGATATTCCTCTTCCGGAGTGACATTTGGATTATAAAACAATACCGTAAATTTGCGCCCCCGGGCGGCCAGTTGTTGGATAACGCCGCAGGAACACGGGGCGCAGCAGGACAAAAGCAATAGTTTTTCTTCGGGCATGATAAAATTATAGCAGTTTCCCGCCCGGCAGAAACAAGGCGCAAAACACTACATCTTACCAACAATAGAAAACAAACCCGGAGGTTTCTTCGTCTATTTGCCCGTTATAGTTACAGGCCTCTGCCCCATGGCTCCGGCCCAGGTTTATACAACGCCCGTCGGAAAGGGGGCACTGCAGGACAAACTGCCGCCGGCCGTTCCTTTCTTCGTAAACCAAACGGGCCAAGCTCCCGGAGGTCCAATAAAAATTGGCCCAGGCAGCACGGCTGCGCAGCACCAAATTAAACCTCCGTCCGCCGCATGTAACGGCGCACAGGCTGCTGTCCTGGCAGCTGTCCCAGTTATCGGCCGGGATGCTAACAGACAGATCCGAAAAATGGAAATAACTGCCGTCCAAATCCTCTTTATTCGGGACGGGATAGCCCCCTTGTTCCATAGCCGCCACGGCCTGGGCCTGCACCAGGCTGCGCAGTATGGGCATCACACAGGAGACAGCCGCTTTGTCCGCGGCACGCTGGTATTGGGGAAAAGCCACGGCAGCCAAAATACCAATGATTAAAACCACCACTAACAGCTCTATTAGGGTAAATGCGGCGTTTTTCTTATTTTTCATGCGAAAAGTGTATCAAAAAAAAAAAACAGGTCAAGGCCCGGCGATTAAACGACAAACAGAAAACAGCCCGCCGCATAGCGGCCCCAACAATTTCCTTTGGGGTTTCCGCCCCGCCGGCCCTTTTCGGGATAAGGAAGGCCCTATTCCAAAAAGATCCCGCACCGGCCCGTACGGGGCCGCCCACAGGCCCAGCGGCAGGAGAAACCGCCTTTTATTTGCTAAAATAACTTTATGATTGCATACCTCCAAGGCCAAATCCTGGAAACGCGCGAAGAATCCGTCATCATCGTGTGCGGCGGCGTGGGTTATGAAGTAAACATGACCAAAAGCAGCGCCGCCGAACTGGAAGCCGGACGCGAGGCCGCGCTGTATATCGCCGAGTCCATTTCCCCGTATGACGGCACGGTGCTGTATGGGTTTTTGTCCAAAGAGGATAAAGAATTGTGGACGCTGTTTAAGACCGCCATCCCAAATACGGGAGCCAAAAAAGCGCTGGAATTTTTAAACAAGGCCCTGCGCTCGGTGGCGGATTTCCATGCGGCTATTATCAAACGCGACCCGAAAATTTTGACGGGCATCTTCGGCTTTACGGCCAAAACGGCCGAAAAGCTCATCACCTCGCTCAAAGACAAGATGGACGCCGTCAGCGTACAGGGCGCCGGCAAAATTAAAGTTTTGGACGACGCGCCGTATATGAGCGGCGTGCTGGAAGCGCTGATCGCGCTGGGCTATTCCGCGCCGGAAAGCCGCCGTGCCATAGAACAGCTGTATCACGAAGGGATAAATCCCAACGATAAAATTGAAAACATTATTAAAGAAGCTTTGCGGGTGCTGAAAAAATGAACAACCAAAACGAAGTCCTGGACGTCAACCAGCTGGCCGAAGAATCCAACGGCCTGGAAGCGGCGTTGCGCCCGGGCACATTGGACGAATTTGTCGGCCAGGACAAACTCAAAGAAAACCTGCGCATTTTTATTGAGGCCGCCCGCACCCGCGGCGAAGCGCTGGACCACTGTCTGTTTTACTCTCCCCCGGGCCTGGGCAAAACCACGTTGGCCAATATTTTAGCCAAAGAAATGGGCGTAAACATTAAAACCACTTCCGGCCCCGTACTGGCGCGCCCCGGAGATTTGGCCGCCATGCTGACGACGGAACTTTCCGACGGGGATATCCTGTTTGTGGACGAAATACACCGCCTAAACCCCGCCGTGGAGGAGGCCCTGTACCCGGCCATGGAAGATTTCACATTTTTTATCAACACCGGCAAAGGCGCCGGCTCCACCACGCTGAAACTGGCCGTACCGAAATTTACGCTTGTGGGCGCCACCACCCGATCGGGCTTGCTTACGGGCCCGCTGCGCGACCGCTTCGGCATTGTATTTAATTTAGGTTTTTATGAGATAAAAGAAATTACCGATATTCTGGCCCGCTCGGCCCGCCTGCTTAACATCGCAGCCGACCGCGAGGGCCTGACGGAGCTGGCCAAACGCTCCCGCGGCACGCCGCGCATCGCCAACCGGCTTTTGCGCCGCGCGCGGGATTTTGCACAGGTCAAAGGCAACGGCGTCATCACGCGTGACATTGCCGTAACGGCCATGAACTCTTTGGATATTGACGCCGAAGGCCTGGACAGCGTGGACAAGCGCATTTTGGAAGCGTTGATAGACCGCTTCGGCGGAGGACCGGTGGGCGTGGAAAACCTGGCCATTGCCGTATCCGAAGCTGTGGACACGCTAACCGACGCCATAGAGCCTTACCTCATTAAAGCCGGTTTTATCGCCCGCACGCCGCGCGGCCGCGTAGCCACCAAAAAAGCCTATGACCATTTGGGTAAGAAACGCGGCGAAGGGTTGCTGTTTTAAATGAAGAAAATCTTGCTTGCTGTTTTTCTGGCCTCTTTTGCGCTGCCCGCCTGCGCCGGGCAGACTGTGCGCATTTTGCTGGCGGAAAATCTGAAAAACGCCCAAATACAAAGTTCCGGCCTGGTGTATATATACGCAAAAAACAGCAAGAAAAAATATAAAGTCAGCAAACCGGAAACCATCACCGTACAATCCACAGGCAACGGAACCGTGCGTATCGGCGCTTTAAAATACCGGGGGACACTGGTTATCGAACCCAGTAAAAACGTTACTTTAGCTTTTCAAAAAAATACCTATACGGGCAAACTCTATGCCGTGCCAAACGGTAAGACTTTTAAAATCATAGAATACGCAGATATGGAAAATTACCTGCTGGGCGTGCTGCCGTATGAAATGAGCCCTTCCTGGCCGCTGGAAGCCTTAAAGGCGCAGGCAGTGGCCGCACGCACCTATACGCTGATGGAAGTGCAGCGGCGCCAAAATGCCGAGTTTGATGTATATGATGACGTACGCAGTCAAATGTACAAAGGCTCCGGGAAAGTGTATGACAGCGTGTGCCAGGCCGTTACTGCCACCGAAAATCAAATTTTAACGTATAAAGGCCGGCCGTTTTACACCTATTACCATGCCAACTGCGGCGGCGGCACCGATGACGCCAAAAGCTGGACAGGCTCCAAAGATGCCACGATAAAACCTCTCCGGGGCGCTTCCTGCTCCACCGACAGGCACAGCAAAAGCTATTCCTGGACGCATAAAGTGCCGCAAAAATCCATCAATAATTTTGTCAACAGAAATGGCCTAAAAGGTTCCGTCAAAAAAATAAAAGTGGCCAAAAAGAGCCGCACCAAACGCGCCGAAACACTAGAGTTTATTACCAATAAGGGCAAGAAGGAACTTTCCTGCCCCAAATTCCGCCTGGCCGTGGGCAGCAGCGTGCTGCGCAGCTGCAAAATCACGGATATAGACAAAAGCGCAGGCGGATTTACATTTTCCGGCCGCGGCTACGGCCACGGCGTAGGTTTGTGCCAGGACGGGGCCAAAGGCATGGCCGAAGACGGTAAAAATTATAAAAAGATTTTGGACAAATATTTTCCTTCCTCCAAAATAACCAAACAATAATATGGCATTTGAACGATTCAAAAAATTCAACATTGACCCCCTCATCGCCAAGCAGCCCGCCACTCCGCGCGACAGCGCGCGGCTGATGGTATTGCACCGCGACAGCCAAATCATAGAACACCGCATTTTCCGTGACATACACGAATATTTTAATGCCGGGGACGTGCTGGTGCTTAACAACACCAAAGTTTTCCCCGCCAAACTGTTTGCACATAAAAAAACAGGCGGTAAAGTGGAAATTTTGCTGGTGCGCCCGCAAAAAGACCCGCATGTATGGACGGTGCTGACGCGCGATTACAAAGAAAACGCAGAACTGGATTTCGGCAACGGCTTAAGCGGCAAAATGCTGGGCAAAACCGACAACAACGAAGTTTTGGTACAGTTTAATCAGGAAGACATTTTGCCTTTTTGTCACGCACACGGTTTGATGCCGTTACCCGTATATATTGAAAAAGCCCGCAAGCATGAAGGCATGTCCCCCAGCCTGGCCGGCGACAAAGAACGCTATCAAACCGTATACGCCAAATATGAGGGATCCATCGCAGCACCGACGGCGGGGTTTCACTTTACCGAAGGACTTCTGCAAAAGCTAAAAGACAAAAGGGTGCAAATTGCTTACATTACCCTGCATGTGGGCTGGGGCACCTTTAAACCCCTGCGCGGGGAACCGCAGCAGCACCACATGCTGGCCGAACTGGCCGAAGTGCCGCCTGAAACGGCCGCAACCGTCAATGCGGCGCGCGCGGCAGGAAAACGCATTTTTTCCGTCGGCACCACCAGCACACGCACGCTGGAAAGTTTTACCGAAAACGGCCTTACTTCCGCCGGCAAAAAATGGACGGACCTGTTTATTTACCCGGGATATCAATTTAAAGCCATAAACTGCTTTATTACCAACTTTCATTTCCCGGATTCCACCCCTCTATGTATGGTAACGGCGTTTGCCGATGAAGATTTTATTTACCGTGCGTACAGCGAGGCCGTAGAAAAAAAATACCGCTTTTACTCGTTTGGCGACAGTATGCTGATACTGTGATGTCCTGCCCAGCCTCAGCCGGTTGCGGCGGCGGTCGGCCTTGTAAGATTGTGCATACGAATATTCTCGTCTCCGTGTTTATTACATATGTAAATGGCGCAAAGGAGTATATTTTTTCACTGTTGCCAAAACTTATCGAATTTCTCCTCTTTTCTTCTATTTGCCCCTGCCGGCAAAACCCGGCTTTTTACAAGCCCGTCAATATAAGTAAAAAAATAATCTAATTATTTTTTATACTTGATGTATTTTAATTATTCTGTTATATATAGATATATAAAGCTGCTTTTCCGGGGGGAAAAGGGTGAGTTGTACCCATGTCGTAAAAGGGAACGTTATTTCCATGCCAACACAGGAAAGAGGTTCCCTTTTTTATATTGTTACTGTGGGATTAAGCATCTTCCTTGCAGGACGGTCGTATAAAGCATATGATAAAATATATATATGATTTCCCCCTTTCATATCCTCACCAAAGACCCTGCCAGCAAAGCACGCACGGGTATTTTATACACCAAACACGGCGCGGTGCATACGCCGGTGTTTATGCCAGTGGCTACGCAGGCCAGCGTCAAAGCCCTTACTTCGGCCGACTTGCGCGAAGTACATGCTGAGTGCTTGCTGTCCAACACCTATCATTTATATTTGCGCCCCGGGACAAAAACCCTGCAGCAGCTGGGCGGCCTGCACAACTTTATGAAATGGGACGGAAGCATTTTGACCGATTCGGGAGGATTCCAAGTATACAGCCTGTCGCAGTTTCGCAAAATCAGCGAGGAAGGAGTCCTCTTCCGTTCCCACCACGACGGAAGCAAACATTTGTTCACGCCGGAAAATGTCATTGAATTTGAAAAAGAAATAGGCTCCGACATTTGGACGATGCTGGACGTATGCATCCACGCCAAGGATCCGGCCAAACACGAAGCGCGCCAGGCCCTGGAACAAACCAAACGCTGGGCCGAACGCGCGGCCAGACAATACCAAAAAACTGTCCCTGCGCAGAACATTACCCAAAACGCGGACGGCTCCTTCACGGTAGGCAATTCCCTGTTATTTGGCATTATACAGGGGGCCGTTTTCCCCGATTTACGCAAAGAAGCAGCCCTGCACATGGCTTCCCTGCCGACGCACGGCTATTGCATAGGCGGCCTGTCTTTGGGGGAAACACAACAGCAGATGAATGACTCCGTCCTGGCCGTCACGGACAACCTGCCCGAAGAAAAACCCCGCTATTTTATGGGGCTGGGTACGCCGGTGGAAATTTTAAACTGCGTGGAGCGCGGGGTGGATATGTTTGACTGTGTCTGGCCCACGCGCGTGGCGCGCAACGGGCTGGTGATGACGGAAGAAGGCCGCCTGAACATCAAAAACGCCTGCTTCCGTTTGGACGAACGGCCGCTGGACGAACGCTGCGACTGCTTTGCCTGCCGCAATTATTCGCGTGCTTATTTATGTCATTTGTTCCGCAGCGGGGAGCTGACCAGCCACCGCCTGCTGTCCATGCACAATATCCGCTTTTTAACGCGTACTATGGAAAACATACGCCAAACTATAGAAAACGGCACATTTATGCAGTTTAAAGAGGCGTTTATCGCCAAATACCAGTAATACTCCCCCCGCACACGAACGGCTTTTGTTAAAAACTACAATAGCCGGAGTCCGCACCACTGCATACAATGGTAATCCCTTTACAATACTTGGAAGCGCCATACACCTTACCCTTACAGTATCGTCTGTAACTATTATCCAGTTTTATACGCATATGCAAACTATACCCATCCTTCCCCGTCACGGCTTCTCCGCTTTCTGAGATACGGTCGCACGTTATATCAAAAAATTGTCCGTAACTCGTTACTTCCGCGCTAATTTTAAAGTTTTTTGTTAAAAAATATTTTTTATCTTCAGAAAGTCCAGGTATACTAATATCCAAAAGGCTTAAATCCAATCCGTTAAAATCCCCGGGGTTAGCCAAATGCCAACGCACCGTAGCCCCATGTATGGAAGACATCCACATAAGCGCTTCTGATGCACGGGTTTTTTCCACCGACATCTTATACATAGGCAGCGCCACCGCCGCCAATATGGCGATAATCAACACCACCACCAATAGTTCAATTAACGTAAAGCCTTTTTTCATTTTATCTCCTATACGCATACAATCCAACAAAAAGCCCTGCAACGGCTTTTTATTTTTTTCATGTATAGGGTATCAAAAAAAAAAAACAAGTCAAGGGGAGAGGTATTTTCAACAAATAAACAGCCACGACAAACGACCTAACAACAAAGACAAAAAACAGGAAGAACTCCTAAAAAAAGTACAGGGCGGGACTATATTATACTGTAAGAATGACTGTATAAAATAAATCATCGGGGCTGACTTTTAAAATAAAATGTCATTGCGGATTTAATCACCATCCCCTTTGTCCGGGTTAATTTATAAAAACAGGCGGGGCACAATAAAATTTTGCCCCGCCTGTACAAACCTTCGTCCGTAAGCCGTTATTTATTTTTGGCTTTTTTAACGGCGTCCACCACCTTGGGCATCAACTGGCGCGCATCACCCACAAACCCGTATTTGCATACGTTGAAAATGGGGGCGTTGGCGTCTTTGTTCACGGCGATAATCACGTCGCTGTGTTCCATGCCCACGATATGCTGCACCGCTCCGGAAATACCGCACGCCACATACAGCTTGGCCGCTACGGTAACGCCGGACTGGCCGACCTGTTTTTCTTTGGGCTTTAGCCCCAGGTCAATGGCCGCGCGGGAAGCACCCACCGCGCCGCCCAGTTCGGCGGCCAGCTGCTCCAGCACGTCAAAACCGGCTTTGTCTTTCATACCGCGCCCGCCGGCGATGACCACTTCGGCTTCGTCCAGCTTGTCCTGCGCGGAGGTTTCGTCAAAGTGTTTGCTGATGATGCGCACGCGGCCCGCTTCAGCCGGCACGGCAATGGTTTCATTGACGATTTGCGCCATGCTGCCCGGGCGCGTAACCACTTTCTTAAACACATTGGGGCGCACGGTGGACATTTGCGGGCGGTAATCCGGGCATTTGATATCGGCCATAATGTTGCCGCCGAAAGCCGGACGGGTCTGTATCAAAAGCCCGTCGGCAATGGACAGGCCCGTGCAGTCCGCCGTCAACCCCACAAAGAGTTCCGAAGAAATACGCGGGGACAAATCGCGCCCGATATAGGTGGACGGATACAGCACCACGCTGGGGTTATACTTTTTAATCAAGGCCACCATGGCATTGGCGTAAGCGGCGGTGTTGTAGTCGCGGTACGCGGGGCCGCTGACGGCGTAAATTTTGTCCGCGCCGTAAGAGGACAGCTCCGCAAAATATTTTTCCACCCCGTCGCCGATAATCACGGCGCAGAGTTCTTCACCCAACTGGTCGGCCAGTTCGCGGCCTTTGGACAAAAGCTCAAAGCCCACGGGGCGGACCTTTTGGGTTTTTCCGTCGTCGGAAATTTCAATAAAGGCCCACACGCCTTTATAAGCGGAGAGGTCTTTTTTGGCCGGCGCCGCGCCCGCAGCGGGCAGGGACAAAGCCTTGACCGGGCAGACGGACACGCACGCACCGCACATGGTGCAGCTGCTGTTGGGCACCGCTTTGCGGTTAACTAGGGAGAGCGCCCCGAAAGGGCAGGCGGACACGCATTTGCCGCAACCTACGCAATTAGAAGCTACCTGAATCATTTGACAAAACTCTCCTTTTGTAAAATTTCAACAAACTTGGCCGCCATTTCTTCGGCCGAGCCGCTAATCATTTCGCCTTTGGCTCTGGCAGCCGGCGGGAAAATGCGCGATACGCGCGTGGGGGATCCTTCCAGCCCCAGCTTGTGCACGTCCGCACCGATTTGGGCCGCCGTCCAGATATAAATTTGCTTGTCCTGCGCCTTGTGCGCGGCCAGGAAAGACGGATATTTGGCCACATAATCCACGGGCATAGTCATGGTTACCAGCGCAGGCAGGTCGGCTTCCATAATCTGGTGGCCGCCTTCAATCAGCTTTTTGACAACCACGCGCTGCCCGTCGCTGTCCACGCTGTCACAGAACGTCAGCTGCGGGATGCCCAGGTGGAAAGCGATGCCGGGGCCGGTCTGGGCCGTGTCGCCGTCAATGGCCATCTGGCCGCAGAGGATTAAATCATACTGGCCGATTTTCTTTACCGCCGTAGCCAGCGCGTAAGAAGTGGCCCAGGTGTCCGAACCGGCAAAAGCGCGGTCGGAAAGCAGCACACCTTCGTCGGCGCCCAGGGCCAGGGCCAGGCGCAGCACGGCCACGGCCTGGTTGGGGCCCATGGACAGCACGGTTACTTTCGCGCCCGTTTTGGCTTTAATAGCCAGGGCTTTTTCCAGCGCGTAATGATCGTAGGGGTTTAAAATGCTGGGTACGCCGGCGCGGATCAGGGTGCCGGTTTTCGGATCCACCTTTACCTGGGTGGAATCGGGGACTTGTTTAATGCATACGATAATATTCATGGGGTTTCCTTATGCTTTAAAAGTTTCTCTGAGTTTGGCCGACACCAGGTCCTCATCGTTGATGAGGCCGGTCATTTTCTCTTCAATGCCGACCAGGTTCACTCCGGCGGACAGGTCCTGCGCCGAAGCCGCGCCCACGCCCAGGATGAGTTTCATGCCTTCGGTGGCGATCTTAAACGCGCTCAGGCGCGCATTGACGCGGGACATAATTTTGAGGGTGTTTAAATCAAAGCGGCTGCCTTCGGTGACGCGGCCTTCGGCGCATTCGCGCGCGAAAACGGCGGCCACTTCGGCTTCGCTGATTAAATCACCCAGCATAAAGGTAATGTACTGGTGGCGCGTAAGTTTCTGCGCGCGGCAGTCTTCCAGCACGCGGGCCAAAGCGCGGAAACCCAGGGCCACGCTGTCGGCCCCCACATCAGGGTGCTGGGCGTGGATGGCCTCAAACTCCTCGGCCTGTTTGATGTAATACTGGCCGCGGGTTTTGAGGTGTTCCTGCCAGCGGCCGCGGAAGATGGTCATTTCCAGCACTTCACTGGTGCCTTCGTAAATGCAGGTAATCTTAACGTCGCGTTTGATTTTTTCCACCGCAAATTCTTTGGTGTAGCCGAAACCGCCCATGGCCTGGATAGCGTCCTCGGCGGCTTTGTTGCCCGATTCGGTGGCGTACAGCTTGGCGATGGCGCCTTCGGTGGCCAGGCCGTGATTGTTGACTTCCAGCTGTTTGGCCGTCCAGTCAATATAGGCGCGGGCCGCTTCAAAGCGCACATAATGCGGGGTAATGAGCTTGAGCATAAAGCCCTGCTTTTCGGCCAGCGGGCCGCCGGCCTGTATGCGCTGCTGTGCGTAAACAAGCGCGGTTTCCACGGCTTCTTCGCCGCCGCCCAAACCAAAAGCGGCCACCATCAGACGCGTATAGCCAAATACGGCCTGCGCCTGCAGGAAGCCTTTGCCTTCTTCCAGCCCGATTAAATTTTCGGCCGGCACATACACTTCATCAAAGGCCAGTCCGGCGGTGTTGGAGAGGCGGATACCGTGTTTGTCTTCGTGCGCGTCCTGCGTAAAACCCGGGGTGCCTCTTTCCACGATAAACCAGCTCGGACCGCCCGGGGCCAGGGCCAGCACGGTATAAATATCGGCCACGCCGCCGTTGGAAATCCACATTTTGCTGCCGGTGATTTTGTAACCGACGATTTTGCCGTCTTTTTCCACGCGCTCGGCGCGGGTGCGCAGGGAAACGAGGTCGGAGCCGGCGTCGGCTTCCGTCGCGCCGTAAGCGACCAGTTTGTTTTCATGCGCAATTTTCTTAAACCATTTGGCCTTCTGCTCCGGCGTGCCGCCCACGTTAATCGGGTCACTGCCCAGGAACGTAGCGAAAACGCCCGTAGCGATGCCTAAATCAATGCGGGCCAGCTGTTCGCACACGCGGTAAATTTCGGTGGTCTGGCCGCCGAGACCGCCGTATTCTTCGGGGATAAGCAAAAGATGCACGCCCAGCACGTCATGGTCGTACATCTCTTTTAAAATGTCCAGGGGAATTTCGTTCTTCGCATCATGTTCGCGGATGAACTCATGGGAAATCCTGTTCTTGGCGTATTGCTTCAAACTGTCCAACATCAGGTTCCTGGTAGTCAGGTCATTTTTTGCCATGGGGTAATATCTCCATTACAATATATATATGTAAATGATACCAATTTTGGGGGTTTGGGAGCAAAAACCCACAAAAAAATTTTCTTCCGGTCACTGATTTTTTCCCCAGCCAGCCTATATTTGCTAAAATGACAATATGCTACTACCCCGTATTTTAACCGCCGTCATCGGCATTCCCGTTGTTCTGGCCGCCATTCATTTCGGCGGCGTGGTGTTTATGGCCTTCACGGCCTGTGTCATCCTGCTGTGCTTGTATGAGTACGGCCTGGTGCTTACCGCCGGCAAAAAGCCCGTGCATATGCTTTCGCTGATGCTTTTCGGGCTGTTGATGGCCGCCGTGGCCATTTTGGGGCGGGCAAACCTGCCCGCGCTGGAACTGCCAGACAATCTGTACCCTTTTGCCGTCAGTATCGTGATTTTCGGCGTTTTATTTATTGAAGTGCTGACCCCGCACCGCAGCTGGGAGCGCGTGACCAATACCTTTACGGGCGTGTTCTTTATCCCGTGGTCTTTGGCACACCTTATTAATATACGCGATATTCCCCAACACGGCGAATACCTGACCCTGTTTATGATTATTACCGTGTGGATTTGCGACACGGGCGCCTATTTTACGGGCCGTTTTTTGGGCAGGCACAAACTAAACAAAGAAGTCAGCCCCAAGAAAACCTGGGAAGGCGCCGCAGGCGGCACCGTGCTGGCCGTGGGCGGGGCGCTTTTAATGCGTCATTTGTTCCTGCCGGATTTGTTCAGCGTGCAGGAAGCCGTGTGGCTGGGGTTGCTGGTAGCTGTCGTGGGGCAGGTGTCCGACCTAGCCGAATCGGTCATCAAACGCAGCACGGGGGTCAAAGACTCCTCCCACCTGCTGCCTGGACACGGCGGATTTTTGGACCGTTTTGATTCGTACCTGCTGCTGGCGCCCGTTTTCTATTACGTCGTGCTGTACACCACATTATGAAAAACATTATCGTACTGGGTTCCACCGGCTCCATAGGCACTTCCGCGCTGGACGTCATTGCGCGGCTGGGGCCGCAATACCGCGTCATAGGCATGAGCGCCAACAAAAACACCGAGCTTTTTATCAAGCAGGTGCATTCCTTTAAGCCGCGTTTTGCCGCAGTATTGGACGCGGCCAGTTACGAAATTTTAAAACCCCAAATGCCCAAGGGCACCCAGCTGCTGCCGCCGGATATGGACAGCCTGGTGTTTCTCTCTTCCCTGCCGTCTGCTAACCTGATTATCAGCGGGCTGGTGGGAGCGGTAGGCTTTCAGCCCTTAATTGCCGCCATTAAAGCGGGCAAAACCATTGCGCTGGCCAATAAAGAACCCATGGTCATGGCGGGGCAAAGCATCATGCAGGAGTGCCGCCGCTGGAACGCCACGATTATCCCCGTGGACAGCGAGCCTTCGGCCATTTTCCAGTGCATGGAAGAAACCGACGCCAACAATTACGACCGCGCCAACGAATCCATCTCCCGCGTTTTTTTAACCGCTTCGGGCGGGCCGTTCGCGCGGCGCAAAAAAGCCCTTTCCACCGTTACGCCGGCAGAAGCCTTAAACCACCCGCGCTGGAAAATGGGCAAAAAAATCACCGTGGATTCGGCCACGCTGATGAACAAAGGTTTTGAAGCCATAGAAATTATGAATTTGTTTTCCTTGCCACAGGAGAAGGTGCAAATCGTCATTCATCCGCAGTCGCTGATTCACTCCGCGGTAGAATATGCCGACGGCGCGATTTTGGCCGAAATGAGCGAGCCGGACATGCGCATTCCCATTCAATACGCCGTTACTTATCCCAAACGCCTGCCCAGCCCCGTCAAACCGCTGAACTTGTTTGAAGCGCAGAAACTGGAATTTTTTGAGCCGGATTTTGACCGCTTTCCGTGCCTGGACCTGGCCCTGGCGGCCCAGCGGCGCGGCAGCGTGTTTCCGGCCGTGTTAAGCGCGGCGGACGAAGTGGCCGTGGACGCGTTTTTAAAAGAGCGCATTAAATTTACCGATATTCCCAAACTGATTTACAGCGTGCTCAAAGAAACCTACGGCCGCACCGGACGCATTACGCTCAACCAGGCCGCGGAAGCCGACGCCTGGGGCCGCGAAAAAGCCCTGGCCAACCTGGCCGATAAAAAATACAAAAAAGTCATTTTATAAGGGGTATATATGTTGCTTTCCATTATTGCCGTCATTGTCGTGTTAAGCCCAATTGTGATTATTCACGAATTCGGCCATTTTATCGCCTGCCGGTTAACGGGCATCGGCGTCAAGGAGTTTTCCTTCGGTTTTGGCAAAATCCTGTGGCACAAAAAATCGCCCAAAGGAACGGACTTCCAAATCCGCGCCATCCCCTTCGGCGGTTTTGTGGAACCGGAAGGGCAGATGTTTTTGGAAGACGACAATAAAGAGCTCCCCAAACCCAATGAATTTGCCGCCAAAAAATGGTACGCCAAATTTTTTATGGTGGTCAACGGGGCGTTGTTTAACTATGTGCTGGCGGCGGTGATTTTTGCGGGGCTGATTTACTGGCGCGGTATGCCGGAAACAGCCCCGGCCAAACTGCCCGCGCAGGTGGGCAGCGTGGTGGAAAATTATCCCGCCGGAAAAATCGGCCTGCAGGCTGACGATATCATCACTTCTTTAAACGGCGCCCCCATCGCCAACTGGCAGGAACTGACCCAAGCCATGCAGCAGCGCAAAGGCGACCTGGCCCTGACCGTGCAGCGCGGCGGCGAAACCCTGCAGCTGACTGCCAAAGACGCAGACTTTTTACAAGACAAACCCTATACACTGGGCATTGTGGTGGCTGCACAGTTAAAACCCGTGGGGATATTTGAATCGGCCTGGCTGGGTGTGTACCAGTGCTGGTACTGGACGAAATTTTCGCTTTCATCGCTGTGGCAGAGCATTTCCCATAAAAAAGCGCCGGACGTGGCCGGCCCCATCGGCATTGTCAACATCATTCACCAGGCCACGCACCGCAGTTTGATGGATTTTATTTTCTTAATCGGCATGCTGTCTTTGGCGGTAGGCATGTTTAACCTGTTCCCCATTCCCATACTGGACGGCGGTTATGCGCTGGTGTATTTATGGGAAGGGCTGACAGGCAAACTCCCCTCCACCAAAAACATTATGCGCGCGGCCAATGTGGGCTTTTATCTGTTGATGCTGCTGGTGGTGTATGCTTCGTACGCCGACATTAAACGCATTTTCTTTACGCCCAAGCCCGCCGCCGTGCAAACCCAAACGGCGGACACTCCGGCGGAGCAGGCCCCCGCGCAGGAAGGTGAATAAATGTATAAAAGCAGACTTGTGCAAGTAGGCCCCTATACTCTGGGCTCTGGCCAGCCCGTGCGCGTGCAAAGCATGTGCAATACCGACACGCGCGACGCCGCCGCCACCGCCGCCCAAATTAACATGCTGGAAAACGCCGGCTGCGAAATCAACCGCGTGGCCGTGCCGGACATGCAGGCCGCGCTGGCCCTGGGCGAAATCAAAAAACGCATACACAGCCCGCTGGTGGCCGATATTCATTTTGATTACAAACTGGCGCTGGAAGCCGTCAAACAGGGCGTAGACAAGGTGCGCATTAACCCGGGCAATATCGGCGCCATAGAAAACACCAAAGAGGTAGTCAAGGCCTGCGCCGATAAAGGCGTGGCCATACGCATCGGCGTCAATGCCGGTTCGGTCAAATACCTCAAAAGTGTGGCCGGACAGGTGGACTTATCTGATGACAAATGGGCCGAAGTCATGGTAAACGAAGCCCTGGAACAGGCCAATATTTTGGAACAGCTGAATTTTAAAAATGTGGTCGTGTCTTTGAAGTCGGACGATTTCAACCGCACCGTCAAAGCCAATGAGCTTTTTGCCGCCCAGTCGGATATTCCGCTGCATATCGGCCTGACCGAAGCGGGCAGCTTTTTAAGCGGCACCGTCAAAAGCGCCATCGCGCTGGGGACACTGCTGCAAAAAGGCATCGGCGCGACCATCCGCGTATCTTTGACCGAAGCCCCCTCCCTGCAGGTGCGCGCCGCCTATGAAATTTTAAAGGCCCTGCATTTGCGGCAGTACGGGCCGAATTTGATTTCCTGCCCGACTTGCGGCCGCACGCAGGTAAATGTGGCCGGCACGGTGCGCGAACTGGAAAAGCGCATTTATTCCGACAAGGAACTGCTGCGCAAAGCCACGGGGCTGAAAATAGCCGTTATGGGCTGCGTAGTCAACGGCCCCGGGGAAGCGCGCGACGCCGACTTCGGCATTGCCGGCGGAAAAGGCGAAGGCCTGTACTTTGAAAAAGGCCAGACCATGTTCAAACTGCCGCAGGAAAAATGGGTAGACTTTTTAATTGAAAAAATAAATGAGTTTGGACGGAAATAACCCAGCCGCCACAGGCAGCAAGCCATTAGTCAAAAACAGAAAACAGCTTGCATAAACTAAACAACTGAAAAAGCCTAACTGGAAATTTCGCCCCGCCGGCATGATTTTTCATTTTTGAGGCAAATGGGCGCCGTCAGTTGGGGCGCGGCATAATGGCAGTTACGTAAGCCCCAAGGCAGAGGCCAGTGGCCCAAAAATGGAAAATAGTTTGCTTTAATAAACTGAATAACTGAAAAAGCCATTATATAAAGAGGATTAAAATGAAACTTTCTAATTACTACATCCCCACTTTAAAAGAAGCCCCCAAAGACGCCGACAACCTGTCAGCCAAACTCATGATACGCGCCGGCCTCATACGCAAGCTGGGCAGCGGATTGTATGAATGGCTGCCGCTGGGGCTGAAAGTGCTTAAAAAGGTGGAAAACATCGTGCGCGAGGAAATGGACCGCGCCGGCGCCTGTGAGGTCTGGCTGCCCGTCGTCCAGCCCCAAGAGCTGTGGCAGGAAACGGGCCGCTGGGAACACTTCGGCGACCAGCTGCTTAAAATCAAAGACCGCAAAGGGGCCGAGTTCTGCGTGGCACCGACCGCCGAAGAAGTCATCACCGATTTGGCCCGCAAAGATATTTCTTCTTACAAGCAGCTGCCCGTGTGCCTGTATCAGTTCGGTACCAAATTCCGTGATGAAATCCGCCCCCGCTTCGGCGTGATGCGCGCACGTGAATTTTATATGAAAGACGCCTATTCCTTCTGCGCCACCGACGAACAAGCCTCCGACTGGTACCAGCGCATGTATGACGCGTACCAGCGCATTTTCACGCGCTGCGGCTTTAAATTCAAAGCCGTGGAGGCCGACACCGGCGCCATCGGCGGCAACTTCTCCCACGAATTTATGGTACTGGCCGACAATGGCGAAGACGCCATCGCCGACTGCCCCTCCTGCGGTTACGCCGCCAATACGGAAAAAGCCGAAATCAAAGCGCCGGAATTTACCGTAAACGAAGCTGATTTCAAACCCATGGAAAAACGCCCCACGCCCAAAGCCTATACGGTGGATGACGTGGCCAACATGCTGCACGTCGGCGCGGATAAGCTGATTAAGCTGCTGGTATTTACGGCTGACGGCGAGCCCGTGGTGGCCCTGGTACGCGGCGACCACGAACTCAACGAACCCAAACTGCGCGCGCTCTTAAAATGCACCGAACTGGTCAAAGCCAGCGAAGAAGTATATACGCAGGTAACGGGCTCCCCCGTGGGATTTGCCGGGCCGCAGGGGCTGAAAGAACGCAATCCGAAAGTAAAAATTTTCGCCGACAATTACATCAAAGGCATAGTCAACGGCGTGGCCGGCGGCAATGAGGTGGACGTACACGTCATCAACGTCAATCCGTCGCGCGATATTGCCGTGGACGCCTACTGCGACTTAAAAATCGCTTCCGAAGGCGACTGCTGTGCCCGCTGCGGAGCCAAATTCAATTTTACCCGCGGCATAGAAGTGGGCCATGTATTTAAACTGGGCACCAAATATTCCGCCGCCATGAAAGCCGAATTTTTGGATGAAAAACAAAAGGCCAACCCGTTTATCATGGGCTGTTACGGCATCGGCGTCAGCCGCGTGGTGGCTGCCGCCATTGAACAAAGCCATGACGACAACGGCATTATCTGGCCCGCGCCCATCGCGCCGTTTGACGTGGCATTAATCGCCATTGACTACGACTCCAATCCGGACGTCAAAAAGGCCGCCGATGACATGTGTGCCAAACTGGAAGCGGCCGGCCTTACCGTGCTGATGGACGAGCGTGACGAACGCCCGGGCGTAAAATTCAAAGACGCCGACCTTATCGGCCTGCCGCACCGCGTGGTCATCAGCAGCCGCACGGTCAAAGACGGTCAGTTTGAATACAAGCGCCGTTCCGACAAAGACGCCGTACGCAAGGACCTGGCGCAGACGGACGCCTTTGTGGAAGAGTTGAAGAAGTAATTTTTTCCTCCGACTAAAATCCCCGCTTATATAAGCGGGGATTTTAGCAACAGCAAAATATTTCCTTCCGTTTTAGTTCAACACCGAGACATGGTTTCTGTACAATCTTCATTGGGCATACGGAAATACATTTGTCCATGTCCGCTGCGCAAGGGGGTGGCGCCGAAAAGCTTTTTGCAAAAAGGCCCCTTTGCACTGCTGCCTATTTCACACAACCCCGTAGTACGGTTCAAGCGGCTGTATACAAAACCGCAGCCTTTGTACGGGCCGTCCCGGAAAACTGCCTTCACCAAATGAACGGAAAAATTATCATTGATAATGGATATAGAAAAGTCATCATTGCCGTATGTTCCATCGTCATTTTTGGCATAACCCAAATCCAGCTGGCTGAGCGAGCCCTAGGCATTATTAGCTAAGTGGTATTCTTCTTCCGCATCCATAGTCTTTTTAATAGCGACCTGCAACTGAACAGCCCGGCTGCGCCAAACGGCTCTCTGATATTGCGGCACGGCTATAGCCGCCAATATACCGATAATCAACACCACTACCAAAAGCTCAATGAGTGTAAAACCGGATCGATTGAAAGAAAGTGGATGAGATTCGAAGTAAAAACTTCTCAGCATGACATTATCTATAAAGCCGCCTAAAACGCCTTTAGAGCGGTTTTTATGTCGCAGATACATTTTTTGATAAATTTTGCCTATGAGCAAAATTTATCAAAAAAAAAAAAAACAATGCAAGGCCTTTTAAAATCTCCTGCGCAAAAACGACAAAAACAACACAAAAACCATATTTTTTTATATAATATGTATACAGATTTTTTGCTGGCAACAGAAGGTGGTGAAAAAGTTAATGGTTTTTGTCAAAGTCAGAGACGCCGAACACCTGGAAGAAGCGCTCAAACGCTTTAAACGCGAGTGCGAGAAAAACGGCATTCTCAAGGAAATCAAACGCCGCGAGACCTACATGCCGCCCAGCGTGAAACGCAAAATCAAATCTCAGGAAGCGCAAAGACGCGCCCGCCGCACCAAACGCCGGCGCTATTAATATCAGCAGTTTTCAAGGCAATAGTCCACGGACACCCGGGGGCTATTGCCTTCTTTGGCCTATGCGCGCGGGCGTGTGCGCGCGTACGGGGATACGACGGTAAAACAGGAACATCATGCAGGAAAATCTGGCTGAAAAAATCAAACAGCGTATAGACCTGGTGGAATTTGTGCGCCAGTATGTGCCGCATTTGAAAAAGGCCGGCAAAACCTGGAAAGCCTGCTGTCCGTTTCATAAAGAAAAAACCCCCTCTTTTACCGTCAGCAGCGAAAAAGGCCTGTATTACTGCTTCGGCTGTCAGGAAGGCGGCGATATTTTTGACTTCCTGATGAAAATGGAAAATTTGTCCTTTAACGAAGCCGTGCGCAAACTGGCCGACATTGCCGGTGTGGAATACCGCCCCCAGGGCGGCTTTTCGGCAGCGGAGCAACAGCGCATCAACGCGCGCAAAACGCTGGACTGGGCCAAAGGCTTTTATCATAAAAACCTGATGAGCGCGGGCGGGGAGTTTGCCCGCAATTACGTCAAAAGCCGCGGCCTGACCAAAGAAACCGTACAAAAATTTGAGCTGGGCTTTGCCAAAAACGACGCCGTCGGTTTATGTAAAGCCGCGCAAGCCAACGGCTATACCGCCCAGCAGCTTAAAGACGTGGGCCTGTGCGTACAAACCGCTTACGGCACGCGGGACTATTTCCGCGGACGGCTGATATTTCCCATCATCAACCAGCGCGGAGAAACGGTGGGCTTCGGCGGACGCATTTTAGCCGACGGAGAGCCTAAATATTTAAACTCTCCCGAAACCCTGCTCTTCAGCAAAAGCCATGTTCTTTTCGGCTTAAATTTTGCGGGGCCCGCCATACGCAAAGCGGGCCGCGCGGTACTGCTGGAAGGGTATATGGACGTAATCGCCTGCCACCAGGCGGGCTTTGAAAACACGGTGGCCCCGCTGGGCACCAGTCTGACGGCCGAACACGCCAAACTGCTCAAACGCTATACGGACAACGCCGTCGTGCTCTTTGATCCGGACGCCGCCGGCATTAAAGCCGCCCTGCGCGGCGCGCTGGTGCTGATTGAGCAGGGCCTGTTTGTCAAAGTGGCGTCTTTGTCCGACGGGCTGGATCCGGACGAATATATTGCCAAATACGGCAAAGAAAAATTTGAAGAAGTGCTGGACAGGGCGCAGGATTTAATCGCTTTTCATACGCGCCTGCAGCTGGATTTATATCCGCGCCCGCTGAACCCGCAGGCCAAAACGGCCGTAGTCAGTGAATTGACGGAAACCTTGCTCAAACAGCCGGACCCGATTGTACGGCGCGAATGGGCCAAATATGTGGCCGAACAAACGGGCGTGGACGAAGAACTGGTACTGGAGCGCCTGCGCGGCAGGGAACAGGCCGCGGCGCGCTTTCAGCAGCGTTTTAACGCCTCCCGGGCGCCGTCCGCCGCGCCGCAGGCGGAACATTTCAATGCGGCAGAAGAAAATCTGGTAGGCTGGCTGCTGCGCTTCCCGCAGTATGCCGGGGGATGTGAAGGATTGGCCCCCCAGTTTGACAGCCGCGCGCTGGGAGAGCTGTTGCAGGCTTTGTGCCGCGCGGCGGAGGAAAACCCCGCGCCGGAAGGATTTGCGGACCGCGTCAGCGCTCTGGCGCCGGCGCAGCATAAACTGGCCGTACGCCTGTGCATGCAGGAACTACCGCGAGACTTCCAGCCGCAGCGGGATATTGCCTCCTGCAAAAAAGCCGTGGAAAGGGAGGCTTTGCAGCGGCAGCTGGCCGCCGTACGCCAGCAAATTAAAACGGCCGGAGCCGGACAGGTGCCGGCGCAGCTTTTACAGCAGATGACGCAGTTACAGAACAAATTAAAAAATTAGCGGAAAAGAGGTACATCACACATGGCAAATTCGGGAAACAAAGTTTTGAAAGAACTGGTGGACGCGGGCAAAGAAAGCGGCATGCTGTCGCTGGACGAGATCAACCGCTCACTGACCGCCAATTCCATGAGCGCCGAAGACATTGACGGCCTGATGGGCACATTGGAAGACATGGGCATACAGGTGGTGGACGACAAAAAAATCAAATCCGCCTCCCTGGCCGACAAAGAGGTGTACACCGACGAGTGGGCCTCCTCCAACCCCGACATTTCCAACTCTATCCGCATGTACCTGTCCGAAATGGGCAAGGTGCCCCTGCTCACGCGCGACGAAGAAATCACCCTGGCGCGCAATATCCGCGAGCGGGAAAAAGAACTGCGCAAACTGGTGCTGGAATCCCCCATCACCATGCGCGAAATCTGCAACTGGGAAGAACTGGTGGACCAGGAAGAAATGACCACCAAAGAGCTCATGCCGCGCGGCAAACGCACCACGCGCGAGCTAAACAACATGCGTAAAAAACTTAAAGAAGCGGCGCAGTTTATCGGCAAGCGCGAGCAGGAAATCACCAAGCTCATGAAAGAGCTGCGCGACGGTAACCTGACCGACAAAAAACGCAACCACTACACCGAACTGTTGGAAGCCAAACAAAAAGAAGTGGTGGCGCGCATTATCAAGCTGAATTTAAACCAGAACAAAATTAAACGTCTGACCAATAAAATCAAAAACCTGGCCGACCGCTTAAACGAAACCCGCGGCGACATGGCCCGTTTTGACGAATATTTCGGTCCTTACAATGAAGTGAAAAAACTGGTCAATGCGTTCAAAAACAAAAAAATCAGCGAGAAAGACTTTAAGAAGAAAACCAAATTTTCGCTGGAAGAACTGGAACGGGCCCTGGCCAATATTGAATCCGTCCGCGCCCGC
The DNA here is from genome assembly GCA_949296525.1 of uncultured bacterium. Lineage (GTDB taxonomy): Bacteria > Elusimicrobiota > Elusimicrobia > Elusimicrobiales > Elusimicrobiaceae > Avelusimicrobium. Next base: position 90,597 of record CASFOP010000005.1, read on the forward strand.
CACGACCGCATGGTGGAAGCCCTGCCCATGACGGAAAAGGAATTTTTGGCCTTTAACGACCGCATCGTATTTTTTGAAGACATGATTTTGCAGGATAAATTGAAACTCATCAAAGCCAACCTGCGCCTGGTGGTGTCCATTGCCAAAAAACACGTCAATTCCAATTTGGAGTTGTCTGACCTCATACAGGAAGGCGGCCTGGGGCTGATGAAGGCCGTGGAAAAATTTGAATATAAACGCGGATTTAAATTTTCCACTTACGCCACCTGGTGGATACGCCAGAGCATCAACCGCGCCATTGCCGACCAGGCAAACACCATACGTATTCCGGTGCACATGAAAGAGCTGGTGTCCAAACTGACCAAAGTAACCAACAAATTCCGCCAGGAACACGGGCGCGAGCCGACGCTGGAAGATTATTCCAAAACGTTGCGCCTGTCGGTGGAAAAGGTCAAAAGCGTACTGAAAATCATGCAGGATCCCATTTCCCTGTCCACGCCTATCGGCGAGGACGAGGATTCCAACCTGGAAGACTTTATTGAAGATAAAAGCGGGCCGAACCCGACCACATCGGCTGTGGATTTCCTGCGCAAACAGGAAGTGGCCGATGTATTGGCCACGCTGTCGGAGCGCGAGGCCAAAATTATCAGCCTTCGCTTTGGTATAGATTCGGGTTATCCGCGCACGTTGGAAGAAGTGGGCAAAATGTTCAACGTCACACGCGAGCGTGTGCGCCAGATTGAGGCTAAAGCCATACGCAAGCTGCGCCACCCCAGCCGCACCAAAATGCTCAAAGACTATCAGGAATAGTAACACACAAACAGCCCCGGGAGTATCCGGGGCTGTTCTCTGTCAAGGTTGTTTTAAATACCATTCTTTCAGCAATTTTGCTTTTTGCTCAGCGGCAGCTTTCTCTGCGGCTTTTTTCGTTCGTTTGGAAACCTCCTGCACCAGGGCAGCTATACGGCCGTCGTTCCCCAATGCCTTGCCTGCCCTGGTCGGGCGGGAAGACGCCGGGATCTGCCCGATATTCATATTATTTCTACTGCTCCCGTCAGGAAAAGTAATTTGTTTGCCAAACATATATCCAGCGCGGGTAAAGGTCAGCTCTATGTTGAGGCCACTTTTATCGGTTTCAAATAAATCGCTTTCATACCAGGCCCTGTCGTAGTCCGACGCTTTTATCCCTTCAGAGCGGAGATAGCCTATCCCGGAAACGCTTCCGTTCTCAGCAAAATATTTAATGCAGCCGTTATAAATATCTTCTCGGGCTCGGTCGTCATACACATACATCGGGAGATAGATTTCGGCCCAGGCAATTTTGTGGTCTTTCAAGGCCAATTTGTGCTTACGGTTATAGGCATAGGAGTAATAAATATCTTCCCCCCAGCTGCCACGGGCGCGGACCACGCGGCCGGCCCCGTCCAGCTCCAGCACGGTTTCGTATTCCTCTTCTTCAAAAGGGGATCTATTATATTCTGTATCAAAAGAATACAGGACCTCCGATATTTTTTGCCCATTTTGAAACTTATCCAGCCGCCACTGTTTCCCGGAAGGGATGATTACATAAGGCCCCTTGGTGCTGGGCTGGTTGTGTACATAGGTTACATCCCATGATTTGCAAAGGCTGCGCCAGCCCAGCTCTCCGCCGCGGGAAAAAAAATACACGGAATCTATCAGCCTGATCACACCGTCCGCATCATCACAGGTCAACCTGGGGGTTTGGTTCATGATGCTTTCGGTGCTTTCTTCCGTGCTGGAAAGAGCGTGGGAATTACGGCTGCGCGACTGTTTATACTGGTCACTGAGCCCCAGGGAGTGCCCAATTTCGTGGCGGGTTATCCATGCCAGCTTTCGCCTATTGATATGCGCAGGTAAATAAATACGGGGTTTTATTCCGTCCATATTCGCATAACAGCCGCCAGCTGCGTTTTGTTGGCATACCATTGATATTGTATCTTTCGGAACAATGTGAAATGTTATATCCACATTCTCTCTCCCGGCAACGGAAGTCTGGGCAGGAAACTGGATTTGGACACCCCGGTCCAGGAGCTCCAATATATCGCCAAATTCTTTCTCCCGGCCCGACCGGCGAATGATTTTGGCCGTTGAGGCAAACCACTGTGCATAACTGTCCGCAATCAGCTGTTTATAAAAATGAATATCCTGCCCTATCTCTTTAGAATGAAAAAACAGCCCGACACGAACCGGTTTCCCGTCCACAATATGCCCCATTAAATACCGCTCGCCCGGCCGTTCGGCCTTCGTTTGCCCATCCCGGGGCTCATAATAGTTCTCAAGAAATCCGTTTGGCGCGGCCGCCGCAGACAGAGGAAAAAGAATAAACAAAAGGAAAAAGAGCTTTTTCATAGACACCTCCTCCGCTTACCGGGGCCAGCCGACGCTGCCCTGATATAAGCCGTTATATATAATAAAAACACTTTATATTACAAAGTATAATGAAAAACAGAAAAAAGATAAGGGAAAATCCCGCCCTTTCGGGCGGGATTTCAAAATACTTCGGAACAAGGGTTATTTATCTTTTTTACTTAATTCCTGCTCAAACACGCCGCGCAGGAATTCTTCCACCAAAGGTTTGGCCCCCAAACCAACCGCTATGGCAAATGCCAAACCCAGAGAGGCCAAAATTACCACCGCCACATTGCCCACCAGCTGGCTGGCAAAACCCAGGTTTTCCACGGCGATCAGCGCACAGAAAAACACCACAAACACATATACCGCGCGGGAAATGAGCAGACCGCCTTTTAAATTATTAGCCTTGGCGGAATTTTCAATAATGTTGCCCAACAGCTTGCCCAAAAGCAGACCGGCAAACAAAATAAGCACAGACACAAACAGCGTGGGGATAAACTCCAAAAAGCGCGTAAACAAATCGCGGATAATGGCCAAATGCAATACATCTGCCGCCAGCACGACGGCGTAGAAAATCACGGCCCAGGCCAGCACAAAAGAAATAATGTAAGTGGGGGACTTGCCCAACCCAAAGCGTACACACAGCTCATTAATGCCCAGTTTGGAGGTTTTGTCATCAAAAGAAATTTTGTTCAGCAGCTTCTTGGCATAAGACCCCACAAAGCGGGACAAATACAGTCCGATAACCAAAATTAAAACCGCAATCAGCAAAGCTCCCAAGACGCGGGCCGAATGTTCGGCCAGCGTTAAAAAATGTTCGCTCACGCGCGATGACAAAAGTTCTATGTTCATAGCGCCTCCTTTTTTTTCATTGTAGCAAAATTTAAATTGCTAAAATAGACGTATGAGCTCCGTGCAGTATCTAAAAGGCATCGGGCCGGCCAAGGCCAAACTGTTTGAACGGCTGGAAATTTTTTCCGTCGAGGATTTGTTGCATTATTACCCGCGCACCTACCAGGACCGGCGGGAAAACGCCCCCAATGCGGGGCTGAATCCGCCGTCGCTGGTGGTGTTTAAAGGCCGTGTGCTGCGCGCGCATACGGTGCCGGCGCGCTCGGTGCTGATTTTCAAAGCGTTTCTCTGCGACGCGCAAAACAATCAAATAGAATGCACCTGGTTTAAAAGGCGGACGTTTCGCAACTTCCGTTTTGACCCGTTTGCCCAGCTTAAAAAAGATTTTAAAATGAACGCCGAAATATGGGTCATCGGCCGGCGGGAAAACCGCAACAATTTTTTTGACAATAAAATAAATGTGGAAGAGTATTATCCGGCCGCCGACCCTGCCAGCGCGTGGCAGGCGGGGCGCATTACGCCCGTATACGGGCTGACCGAAGGCCTGACCAATAAGCAGATGCGCCAGTATATGCATGAGGCCCTGACGGCGGCAGAAGCGGAAGGCGAGCCGGATATACTGCCTCCGTCCCTGGCCGAAAAGCGCAAGTTTCTGGGCAGTGCGCAGGCACTGCACGCAGTACACTTTCCAAGCAGCCTGGCCGAACTGGAAAACGCGCGGGCGCGGCTGGCCTATGAAGAGTTTTTGCTGCTGGCCACGGCCTGGGGCATCAAGCGCACCCAAAAGAACATTTCCGCCAAAAATTACACCTATCAAATCAAAAAACATTTGCTGACGCCTTTTAGGAAAAACCTGGGTTTTGATTTTACAAACAGCCAGAAAAAAGTGATTAATGAAATCTTTGCCGATTTACAGTCCCCCCGCCCCATGAACCGGCTTTTGCAGGGAGACGTGGGCTCGGGCAAAACGCTGGTGGCGCTGTCGGCCATGCTGCTGGCGGCGGAAAACGGCTATCAAAGCGCGCTCATGGCCCCGACGGAAATTTTGGCCGAGCAGCATTACCTGACCTTTCAAAAAATTCTTAAAAAGCTCAAGGTATCCGTGGCGGTGCTGACCTCCAGCACCAAAACGCCGGAGCGCAAAAAAATCCTGTCCGCGCTGGCGGACGGCTCGCTGTCCGTGGTGGTGGGCACTCATGCGCTTTTACAGGACGACGTACAGTTTAAAAATCTAAAACTGGCCGTTATTGACGAACAGCACCGCTTCGGCGTACGCCAGCGCGGCAAACTCAAGGAAAAAACCGAAAAATTGGACCTGCTGACCATGACCGCCACGCCCATCCCGCGCACGCTGGCGCTGGCCCTGTACGGGGATTTGGCCGTATCCACGTTAACGGAGCTGCCCCCTGGCCGCCGCCCCATCGCCACGCAAATGGCCGACGAATACCGCGCCAACCATATTGTGGCCGAAGAGGTGCAAAAGGGCCGCCAGGCTTATATTGTGTATCCGCTGATTGAAGAAAGCGAAAATATTTCCGCCAAGGCGGTCAGCGAAGAATTTGAAAAGCTCAAAGCGGTTTTCCCAAAGTACAAACTGGCCATGCTGCACGGGCAGATGAGCCGCACGGAAAAAGAAAGCGTGATGAAAGACTTTGCCGCGCATAAGACGGATATTTTGGTAGCCACGCCCGTCATTGAAGTGGGCATAGACGTGCCCAACGCCACCGTAATGGTTATACAAAACGCCGAACGCTTCGGCCTGGCCAGCCTGCACCAGCTGCGCGGGCGCGTGGGCCGCGGAGAGCACGACAGCCGCTGTATTTTGGTCGCCCAGCACCAGGGCTCCGTGGCACGCGAACGGCTGAAGATTATTTGCGACACCTGCGACGGCTTTAAAATAGGGGAGCGGGACATGCAGCTGCGCGGCCCGGGGGAAATTTTGGGCACGCGTCAAAGCGGAGAGCTGGAATTTAAGGCCGGGGATTTGTTTAAGGACCGCAACATTTTGCAGTGGGCCATAGAGGACCGCGACGAACTGCTGGCCGCCGACCCCCTGCTTCAAAAGCCCGAACACGCCGCCTTTAAAAAACGCCTGCTGGAGCTGTACCAAAAAAATTGGCACCTGATTGATTTAAGCTAAAGACTGTACCCGCCATATGAAAACCCCGCCTTTCGGCGGGGTTTTAGATTTTATTTTTTATCTTCTTCCAACCGCGGGAAAAGCGGCGGGTATTTTTGTATGGGGCCCGGGGCCAGGCGGCGTTGCATTTCCTCGGCCACCGTAGGCATAAACGGCTCTGTCCATTTGGCAATAAAACGCAGGCCGCACACCAGCTCCAGCAGCACCGCGGCTGCGGCGGCTTTATCGGTTTTGGCCAGTTCCCAGGGTTTTTTCTCATCCACCAGTTTATTCAAATCCCCGGCAAAAGCGTAAATGCTTTCCAGCACTTTGTCAAAAGCCAGTTCTTTGTAAAAGCCGTCTATGGCTTTTTCGGTTTCCTGCGCGCGGGCCCGCGTCTGCGTACCTTCCCCCGCTTGTTCCGGCAGGTCGCCCACGTTTTTGGCGGCCATGTTCAGCGTGCGCGAAAGCAAATTGCCGATGTTATTGGCCAGGTCGGAATTATAGCGGTTTTTAAAGCTGGTCATGGAAAAGTCCCCGTCCTGCCCGAAAGGCACTTCGCGGAACAGGAACGCACGCACGGGATCCGTGCCGTATTTATGGGCCAGCTCCACGGGGTTGACCACATTGCCCAGAGATTTGGACATCTTTTCCCCTTCCACTGTCCACCATCCGTGCGCAAACACTTTTTTGGGCAGCGGCAGGCCCAGCGCCATCAGCATGGCAGGCCAAATGACCGCGTGGAAACGGAAAATTTCTTTGCCGACCAAATGCAGATCCGCCGGCCAGAAATCCTCAAACTTTTCCGCGCCGAGTTTCTTTAAATGTTCTTCATGCTCTGTTTTATCTTCGCACAAAACCGTGCCCGCGCCGGTGGCGGAAATATAGTTAATCAGTGCGTCAAACCACACATACACCGTATGCACGGGGTCGGAGGGCACCGTGACGCCCCATTTGACCTTCGTGCGAGAAACGGACAAATCCCGCAGGCCGCCTTTGACAAAGTTGATAATTTCGTTGGCGCGGAACTTGGGGCTTAAGAAGCCCGGATTGTCAGCGTAAAATTTCAACAGTGCGTCCTGGTATTTGGAAAGCTTAAAGAAATAGGTTTCCTCGTGCACTTCGGTCAGCGGGCGTTTGTGCACGGGGCAGAGGCCGCCCTCCAGCATTTCGCTCTCGTCATAATACTGCTCACAGGAGAGGCAGTACTTGCCGGAATAGGAGCCTTTATAAATATCGCCCTGTTTTAACAGTTTTTCAAACACAGCCTGCACCACATGTTCGTGTTTGGGGTCGGTGGTGCGGATAAAATCGTCATAAGAAATGTTCAGCTCTTTCCACATGGCGCGGTACTGGGCGGATACTTCGTCGGTCCATTCTTTGGGGCTGACACCCTTGGCCGCGGCGGATTTTTCAATATTGGCGCCGTGTTCGTCCGTACCCGTCAAAAAATGCACGTCCGCGCCCTGCTGGCGTTTATAGCGCGCCAGAATGTCCAGCGCGATGGTGGTGTACGCGTGGCCGATGTGCGGCACCGAGTTCACGTAATAAATAGGGGTGGTAATAAAAAATTTCTTGCTCATATTCTCTCCGTTAAATTTGCACGCGCCATTTGTCCAGCCCCATCAGGGCCGTTTCCACCGTCAGCGCGGGCGACACGTTGCGCGCCACGGCAACTTTGTAATTTTCCAGCTTTTTCAACGCCTGCTGCAATTCTTTGCGCGCCGTTTCGTCCGGCGCGGCCGTCCAGGCGTTATGTACGGCCAGCGTTACCACGTCCAGCACCGCCTGCGCGCTCTGCCGCGCCTGCGCCATGGTGCGCGGCAAAGCCGCCGCACACGCCGCCGGCCACGCGGGGCCCTGCGGGGCGGACTGCAAAATTTCCAACGCCTCGGCCGCGCGGCGCGCGCGCGTCAGCGATCCCTGGGCATATTTGGCCGCCAGGGCCGGATCGGCCGCTTCGGGGTCGGTCTGGCGCAGCAGCTCCTCCACCGTCTTGTCCGGCAGGGGAGCAAACTGCAGGGGCTGGCAGCGCGACAAAATGGTTTTCAGCATGGCCGCTTTTTTATCCGTCAGCAAAATCCAGACGGTTTTTTGCGGCGGTTCTTCTATAAATTTGAGCAATGCATTGGCCGCTTCGGCCTGCATGCTCTGCGCCTCGTCCACGATAAATACTTTCCAGCCGCCGACGGCGCTTTTCTGCTGGCTTTTGGCCGTAATGTCGCGGATAGTGTCCACCTTGATACGCTGCTGTTTGGCCAGCTCCTTTTCCAACTCTTCTTCGTAGCTTTTGTCGCCGGGTTCTTTTTTTAGCTCCAGCCGCGCCTGATAGAGAAAATCGGCCACCGCAACATCGGCATAAGTCCCCGCGTCTATGGCGCGGCAATGCGCACACAAACCGCATGCGTCGCCTTTTTCCCGCGCCTGCGGGTCTAGGCAATTTAAGGCTTTGGCAAATTCCAGCGCGGCCTTCTTTTTACCCACGCCCGAAGGCCCGCAAAAAAGCAAAGCCTGCGGCACGCGGCCCAGCACGCTTTTCTGTAAATAGGCCGTCGCGGCCGGCTGGTTTAAGACTTCCGAGAAGGGCATAAATCCAAAATATGGTGCTTTTCCACCAATTCCGCCACCTGGGCACGGATGGCGTCCACGTCCGCATCGGCGTCTATTAAATACGCATTCTCCGTACGCTCCGCCAATTTCTGGTATCCGTGGCGCATATTTTGTCTAAATTCACGGTCTTCCCGCTCCAAACGGTCCGAGAACAGGTATTCGCCGCGGGAAGAAAAATATTTGTCAGACATCAAGAACACCAATGTCAAATCCGGCTTCAGCCCCGTGGTGGCGATATGGTTGACGGTTTCAATCATGTTTAAGTCCAGCCCGCGCGCATACCCCTGGTAAGCACAGGTGGACATGGTATAACGCTCACAAATGACAATTTTTCCGGCCTGCAAGGCGGGAATAATTTTTTCCTGCGTATGTTGGGCGCGGCTGGCTTCATAAAGCAACAGCTCGGCCACGGGACGGATATCCAGCCCGGGCTCCAGCACGATTTGGCGTATGCGCTCCGCCGCAGGAGTTCCGCCCGGTTCGCGCGTCAGGATGACGTCGCACCCGCGCTCTAACAAATAATTATACAGCAGCTTGGCCTGGGTGGACTTGCCGCAGCGGTCCGGCCCTTCCAGCACGATAAATTTCCCTTTCATACTATACAATCCCTTCCTGAGAAGTAACAATGCGCAGCTGCGGCGCGGCGGGGCGGGTCCAGCGGGAGGCGCGGATATCGGTCAGTATGGCGGGCATTTTGCCCTGTGCGGTAACGATTAAATCCACCAGTTCGCGGTAGGCGCCGTCGCCGCCTTTTCTTTGGGTAACATAATGCGCCGCATCTTTTACCGCGGGCACTGCATTGGGCACCGTGGCGGCCAGCCCCACACGTTCCAGCAGGGGCAAATCCGTCAAATCATCGCCGATAAAGGCCACTTCTTCGGCGGTCAGATTTTCCCGTTTGAGCACATCTTCCAGCGGGCCGGTTTTGGTTAAAAATCCCTGGTAAAAATAGTCCATGCCCAGATTGCGCGCGCGGGAAACGGTGGTTTCATGCCGCCGCCCCGTAATAATGCCGCTTTTAATGCCCGACGAACGCAACAGCATAACGGCTATGCCGTCCAGGGCATTAAAGGATTTGATTTCCTCCACCTGGCCCTGCGGCGTCAGGAAAAAATTCAGCTTCCCGTCCGTCCAAATGCCGTCCACATCGTTTAAAAGGATTTTGATTTTACGCGCGCGCGCCAGCAGCTCTTCGTTCATATATACCTATTATAGCAAAAAGGACTCTTTCACAAGAGTCCTTCCTTTCCACATTTACGGAAAAAACTGCCTATTATTTATTTTGGAACAGGCGGATAATTTCCACATCGCCTTTTGCCTTGGCTAAATCCAAAGCGGTTTCCCCATTTTTATTCACCGCAGAGAGGTCGGCTCCCCGCTCCAGCAAAATTTCAACAATTTCTTTTTCCTTGCGGCTCACGGCTTCCATAAGCGGCGTATAATTGGAAAGGCCGCTTGCTTTATTAATGTCAGCCTGGTGTTCTAACAGCAGCAACACCATATCCTTTTTATTTTCACAGGGGGCGCAAATGGCCGCTTTCAGCCCGACCCTGTCGTCATTTACATCGGCACCCATTTCCAATAAATCTTTTGCTTCCTGCAAGTTCCCGCCATTTACGGCTACATGCAACTTCTGCTCTAACTGTCCCATACAACCTCCTTTCATCTGTTTTCCCTTAAAAGAACAACCGCTTCGTACCTGCGCGTATGCGGCAAAGTCCTTTCACGGGGGCAGTACAACCAAACACATACCCGGGTATTTCTGCCCATAAATCCGTCAAAATGCTTTTAACGGGGTTTTTCCCGCGGGGGCTTTTTTTAGATAAATTTTGCGTATATGTAGAATTTATCAAAAATAAGGAAATAATGTAAAGCTTTTTAAAACCTCCGCACTCCACGCTCCGAGCGCGGCAGTTTTTATATAATATAAGTACACTTATTAAGGGGTTTTTCAATGCCTAAACGATTTACTGAAAATGCGCAAAAAATTATTCTCATCGCGCAGGAAGAAGCCAAACGCTTAAATCATGATTATGTAGGGACGGAACACATCCTGCTGGGGCTGACGGCCCTGGACGGCACCGTGTCCCATAAAATTTTATCTTCGCTGGGAGTAACGTTTCGCAAAGTACGCCTGGAAATAGAAAAAATGGTCGGCGTGGGGGACGCCATCATGCTCATGGGGGAAATCCCGTTCACGCCGCGCGCCAAAAAAGTGCTGGAATACGCGGTGGAGGAATCGCAGTCCCTGGGTATGGAGCACATCGGCACGGAGCATATCCTGCTGGGGCTGGTGCGCGAGGAAGAAGGCCTGGCCAGCACCATTTTGCAGAATTTGGGCGTCACGCTGGACGCCGTGCGCGAAAGCACGCTGGGATTCTTGGAAGGAGCGCAGGGAGAAATCACGGAAGAAACCGTTTCTTCCTCTGCCTTTGACCGCGTCGAAGAACCGGAAGAACCCGAAGAACCGCGTCCGGCCCCGCAGCCGCAGCACAGCGCGCCCCGCCCGCAAAAAAGCAAAACCCCGACCCTGGACGAATACACGCGCGACTTAACCGCGCTGGCGGCCAAAAATGCCTTAGATCCCGTCATCGGCCGTGAAGAGGAAATTGAACGCCTGGTGCAGATTTTGGCCCGCCGCACCAAAAACAACCCCGTTCTAATCGGCGACCCGGGCGTGGGCAAAACCGCCATTGTGGAAGGCTTGGCCCAGAAAATGGCCAAAGACGACATTTCCGACGTGCTGGCTGGCAAACGCCTGTTGGCTTTGGATTTGGCTTCCGTGGTGGCCGGCACCAAATACCGCGGTGAATTTGAACAACGCCTGAAAAACATTATTGACGAAGCTGCGGCAGACAAAAACAGCATCATTTTTATTGACGAACTGCACACGCTCATCGGCGCGGGAGCGGCGGAAGGCTCTATTGACGCCTCTAATATGCTCAAACCCGCCCTGGCGCGCGGGGAAATACAGTGCATCGGCGCAACGACCTTTGACGAATACCGCAAATACATTGAGGCCGACTCCGCCTTTGAGCGCCGTTTCCAGCCCGTCACGGTGGACCCACCGGACGTGGAACAGACGGTTACCATTTTAACCGGCATACGCCCCAAATACGAAGAGCACCACCATGTGCATTATACCGACGACGCCGTGCGCGCCGCCGCCGCTATTTCGGACCGCTATATCACCGACCGCGCCCTGCCGGACAAAGCCATAGACCTTTTTGACGAAGCCGGCGCGCGGGCGCGCCTGAAAAACGCGGCCCTGCCGCCCGAAATCCGCGAGCAGCAGCAGAAATACCAGGCCGCTTCGGCGGAAAAAGACGCGGCCATACGCAACAAAGAATTTGAAAAAGCCGCCCAGGCCAAAACCAAAGAGGACAAACTTAAAAAACGCCTCGACGACCTCAAAGCCAAGTGGCAGGCCGAACGCGCGGCCAAAACCGTGGAAGTGACGGAAGAGGACATCGCGCTGGTAGCCAGCAAATGGACGGGTATCCCCGTTACGCGCCTGACGCAAAGCGAAACGGATAAAATCCTGCACATGGAAGAACACCTGCATGAGCGCATTATTGGGCAGGAAGAAGCCGTGCGCGCCGTTTCCCAGGCCATACGCAGAAACCGCACCGGCCTGGGCAATCCGCACCGGCCCATCGGCGGATTTTTGTTCCTGGGGCCCACGGGCGTGGGTAAAACGGAGCTGGCCAAAAGCCTGGCCATGTTCCTGTTCGGCGATGAGGACGCCATGGTGCGCATAGACATGTCCGAATACATGGAAAAGTTCGCCGTGTCGCGCCTGATCGGAGCCCCTCCGGGATATGTGGGCTATGAAGAAGGCGGCCAGCTGACCGAAGCCGTACGCCGCCGCCCTTACAGCGTGGTGGTGCTGGACGAGCTGGAAAAAGCACACCCTGACATTTACAACATCCTGCTCCAGGTGCTGGACGAAGGCGCGCTGACCGACAACCTGGGCCACCGCGTGAGCTTTAAAAACTGCGTCATTATTATGACCTCCAACGTCGGCGCGCGGGAAATTACCAACAAGGGCTCCGGCCTCGGGTTTACCGCGTCGGCCACGGAAGAACAGCAGTATGACGAAATGCGCAAATCCGTCATGGACGAGGTCAAAAAGACCTTTAACCCCGAATTTATCAACCGTATTGATGAAATTGTGGTGTTCCATGCGCTGAACAAACAAAACATCAGCGCCATTTTGGACCTGCAGCTTAAAAAAGTGGCCGCCAAACTGGCCGACCGCCGGCTGGAGTTGGAGCTGACCCCGCAGGCCAAAGAGTTCCTCATTGAACAGGGCTTTGACGAAAAATACGGCGCGCGCCCGCTGCTGCGCACCCTGCAGCGGCAGCTGGAGGATCCGCTGGCCGAAAACATACTGGTCAAGCAGTATCCCGCGGGAACGAAAATTATTGTAAACTTAGATAAACAAACCAAAAAACTCGGTTTTTCGGGCGCGGCGGCTTCACAGCCGGTGGCGGCCTGACCGTTTTGACATCGGAGGATTCATGGACGCAAATAAACAAAAAGCTTTGGATTTGGCCCTGGGGCAGATTGAAAAGGCCTTCGGCAAAGAGGCCATTACCACCCTGGGCAGCGCCAACGTGAAAAAAGTGGACGCCATCCCCACCGGGGCCCTGTCTTTGGATTTGGCCCTGGGCGTGGGCGGCATTCCGCGCGGGCGCGTGATTGAAATTTACGGCCCCGAAGCCGGCGGCAAAACGACCCTGTCCCTGCATGTGGCCGCCCAGGCGCAGAAAAACGGCGGCGTGGTGGCGTTTATTGACGCCGAACACGCGCTGGACCCCGTCTATGCGTCTTCCATCGGCGTAAATGTGGACGAACTGCTCATTTCCCAGCCGGACTCGGGCGAGCAGGCCCTGGAAATCGCCGAAAAACTGGTGCGCTCCGGTGCGGTGGATTTGATTATCATTGACTCCGTGGCCGCCCTGGTGCCGCGCGCGGAAATTGAAGGCGAAATGGGCGACGCGCACGTCGGCCTGCAGGCCAGGCTGATGAGCCAGGCCCTGCGCAAGCTGACCAGCATTTTGAACAAAACCAAAACCAGCATTATTTTCATTAACCAGCTGCGCCAGAAAATCGGCGTAATGTTCGGCAACCCCGAAACCACCCCGGGCGGGCTGGCGCTGAAATTTTACTCCTCGGTGCGCATTGACGTACGCCGTATTGAAAACCTGAAAAAAGGCGATGAAATCATCGGCACCCGCGTGCGCGCCAAAGTGACCAAAAACAAAGTCGCGCCTCCGTACCGCCAGGCCGAATTTACCATGCTGCACGGCGAAGGCATTTCGCGCGAGGCCTGCCTGCTGGACAAAGGCGTGGAATCGGGCATTTTGGAAAAAAGCGGCAGCTGGTTCCTTTACGGCGATGAAAAACTGGGCCAGGGCGCCGAGAATGCCCGCCAGTATTTAAAGGACAACCCGCAGCTGGCGGCCGAAATTGAAGACAAGCTCTATGTCAAATATTTGGGCCACCACTACAACGGCAAAGCCGCCGAGCCGGCCGAAACGGACAAGCCCGCCGAAGCCAAGGCTGAAAAGAAAACCGCTAAAAAATAGGTTTGCTTTCCCAAAACAACGCCCCGCTTCAAGCGGAGCGTTGTGCTATCAGCTATCTGCCAGTTAAAAAGCACCCATCAGCGTGCTGCACAACTGGGAAGAGTCATCCCTATCACAGGTTATTTGCCCGCCTTTTGTTGGGTGCCGGTCATAATACCAGTGAATGCGTGCCTGTAAATTAGCGGAATTGCCACAGGATGACGTGCCGAGATTATCCCCGGGGCAATAATACAGCACTAAAACGCTTTCGGATTGCGGGTTGCTGCTGTCCCCGTTGCCCAAATTATCCAACAGCCAGTCCGTGCCGCACTGGATTTGATTGGGAATACGGGAGTCGGACCAAATTTGGCAACTGCCGGGGATGGCAATATCCAAAGCGTTTACATCCAACGCATAATACCCGTTGGCCATATAATACCGCTCCTGTGCGTCTTTAATGGCCCGCATGGTGGGCATAAAACTCATAAACCGGCTTTTTAAGACCACTTTTTGGTACTGCGGCACGGCGACAGCAGCCAATATGCCAATAATCAGTACCACTACCAAAAGTTCTATCAGTGTAAAGCCGGCCCGTTTGAAGAAAAGCAGATGAGATTCTGGGTAAAAACTTCTCAGAACAACATTATGGATAAAGCCGCCTAAAATGCCTTTAGAGCGGCTTTTATTTGTCAGATACATTTTTTGATAAATTTTGCGCATACGCAAAATTTATCAAAAAAAAACAATGCAAGGACTTTTAAATATCCCGCCGCACCAAGACACGGCCTCCCGCCAAAAAACCTATAATATGATTAATACTATGTCAACCAAAGGCGGCCAACCTATGGCGGAAACCGCGGACCCGATACTGGAAGATTTTAAAAACCACCTGTCTTTTGAGCGTCAGTTAAGCCAAAACACCTTAACGGCGTATGTGGCCGACGCGGCGCATTATTTGGAATATTGCGCCGCCAATGAGCTGCGCCCAGAAGCCGTGCCGCCGCAGTTTTTGGATCAGTATGCCTATCAGCTGCGTGTCGTGGAAAACCTTTCCGCCGCCAGCGTATTCCGCAAATTGGAAGCCGTCAAATCCTTTTATAAATTTTTGCTTATTGAAGGCCGCATCCGGGAAGACCCCACCCGCTTTTTAAAATCCCCCAGGATGCCCCAGCACATGCCGGAGCAACTGTCCCGCCAGGAAATGGAAAGACTGCTGTCCTATCCCGCCGAAAAATTTGACGAGGTGCGCACCCTGACTATTGTGGAGCTCCTATACGCCGCCGGACTGCGCGTCAGCGAACTGATTAACCTGCAGCTGGAAAATGTAAACCTGGACGAAGGGTGGGTGCTGGCACTGGGAAAAGGCGGCAAGCAGCGTTTTGTGCCGCTGCATCCCGCCTGTTGCCGGCGGCTGAAATATTATCTGTCCGTGAGAGAGGCGCATTTTGCCGCCAAAACGGACATCGGTTCGGAGCTGTTCTTAAACAACCGCGGTAAAAAAATCAGCCGCCAGCGCGTATGGAAAGAACTGGCCGCGCTGGGCCGCAAGGCCGGCATTTCCCAGCCGCTGCACCCGCATTTATTCCGCCATACTTTTGCCAGCCACCTGCTGCAGGGCGGGGCGGATCTGCGCAGTCTGCAGGAAATGCTGGGGCATTCCAGCCTGGCCACCACCCAAATTTATACGCATTTGGACGTCAGCGACCTGAAAGCCAAGCATAAAAAATACCATCCGCGCGGGTAAACCGCCGCATCACATCCACTTCGTATTTACTATTGCGTGCCAAGTATATCGCAAAAGCAGAACTGTCTCTATCACTAAACAAATAAATCCACTCACAAAAGCCGACAGCGGAATAAAGCGAAAGATACAATAGTGTATGGGAAGCAGAATTATTTCCACTACTAACCCCAAGACAAACATAGGAATAATAAACGCAACGCCTCCGAGAAGCAGCATCATAATCATACACCCTATGGCATATATTCCCATCACAATCGCTGTCAAAATCAGGGCCGCTTTAAAAGGGCTCTGCGTGGCGACACAGGACCAGTTCAGCCCCAAACCAAGCTGATATACCACCACTATGCATACCAAAGCTCTGAACATGCTGTTCAAGCCGGAAAACAGTTGCAATGCCCCGCGAGGAACACTTCCGCCCTCAAATACTTTATACTGCACCACATTTAAACCTTTCGCAAACAAATACAGAACCACTACAACAAGTAAAAATTTCAGTATGTTCGGGACGGTAAACATCATGCCTATACCTCTGCCTAACCCGACACCGTTCTGCGCTGCACAAACAAAGCCGAAAAATAAAAACAGCATACCCAGAGAAAACATCTGCGTGAGCAGCTGATACCTACGCATATACTGTATCTTTTCCTGCAGCCCCATCCCGGAACCCAGGCCGGAAAAGTATGCTTGGCTGAAAAAATTTTGCACAAACAGTACTGCCGCGATGACCGCCAGGTATACCCAGACGTCTTTGCCCAAAGCGCCGCCTTTATATATCCACAGAACGCATATTTGAGAAAGTATCACAAAGACAAGCTGCTGTACAAAAGAAAAGCCAAAACCCGCCACCGATTTGACGGACGTACTCCCCAACAAATTATAAAAATAACCGGAAAGCACATTCAGCAAATAAGGAATGAACCCGCAGAGCAGCACAATCCCCAACAACCAATATTTGTCCCGCCACAGCACGGACCAAGCTGTTTGTTCCATAAGTTATCCTCCCAAACAAGATACAAAAATTTTATCAAAAAAAAAAAATAAATATAGCCCCTCTCCGTCCAAATACAAAACCCACCCGCGCGGGTAATGCCCGGCAACTCCGACCGGTTATTCCAAATTATACTGCGCATAACACCATTGGTTGCCTTGTATTACTCTTGTATATCTCATAGATTTGATGATTTTTCTCCAACCGGCCTCGTTGGACGTAGTCGGAGCGCACAATTTGACTAACGCCCCCCACGGCTCTTTGTCAGGAAAAAAACCAAATCCATGCCCGGGATAGGGGCTGCTGGGGCCCCATACCGCACCGCGCGGACTTCCACCGCCCCCTATCAGCTGTATATCCTTCCAGCCGTGTTGCCCAGAACTCACTTTTGTAACGCAGCCGGAGGAACTTGCCAGCTCCTCTGGGAATGCGGAAGAATAATCCAAGTCCAAGTCGTTGAGGCAGTTGGTAAAGGAACCGTTGGCCATTTTATATGCCTGTTGGGCATCCCAATACCTGCGCGCCCACACCAGCATTTCCGCCGTACGGGCTCTGAGCACCGCTTTTTCATATTGCGGTACGGCGATGGCGGCCAATATGCCGATGATCAGCACCACTACCAATAATTCAATAAGAGTAAAGGCTTTGTTCATTTTTTTCGCTCCTAATATATCAGAAAATACATGCGGTAAAACAAATGACGGCATCTTTTTGTCTCCCGCCCGTATAGGGTATCAAAAAAAAAAAACGGCGCAAGAGGAGACCGTTTGCGGCCCGGCAAAAGGCTATATTGCTTACTAAAATATAAGGAAAGCTCATTGAAAAGCAAACAAGCGGCTTTTACCGCGCCCCCCGCAGGGATAAATCCCTCTAAAATCTTGCCGAAGGGGCAGATTTTTCGTATAAAAATTGTTAGAATAATTTTATGAGTACCGAAAACCTCCAAGAAATTGACAAAAAACAACAAGCGCGCTGGGAAAAAGAAAAACTTTTCGCCAGTCCCCGCCTGCCCAAGGGCAAAAAATTTTATTGCCTGGATATGTTCCCTTATCCGTCTGGGGCGGGCTTACATGTCGGTCATCCGGAAGGATACACCGCGTCGGACATCCTTACGCGCTACAAACTAATGAACGGGTTTGACGTACTGCACCCCATGGGGTGGGACGCTTTTGGCCTGCCGGCGGAAAATTACGCTATTGCCACCGGCATTCATCCGGCCGTTACCACGCAAAAGAATATAGACAATTTCCGCCGCCAGATTAAATCCCTGGGGCTGGCTTATGATTGGGACCGTGAAATCAACACCACCGACCCCAATTACTATAAATGGACGCAGTGGATTTTCCTGCAGCTTTTCAAAAAGGGACTGGCCTATGAGGCCACCGTGCCCATAAACTGGTGTCCTTCTTGCAAAACCGGCCTGGCCAATGAAGAAGTGTTCAACGGCAAATGCGAGCGCTGCGGCCATACCATTGAGCGCAAAATGTTGCGCCAGTGGATGCTGAAAATTACCGCCTATGCCGAACGTTTGTTGGAAGATTTGGACGGATTGGACTGGCCCGAAAGCACGCTGGCCATGCAGAAAAACTGGATTGGCAAAAGCAAAGGTGCGCAAGTCCAGTTTCAAATAGACGGCACCAAAGACAAACTGACCGTCTTTACCACACGGCCCGACACGCTGTTCGGCGCCACCTATATGGTCGTTTCGCCGGAACATCCGGTTTTGCAGCGCATTGTGACCGAAGAACAGAAACAGGCCGTGGCCGACTATCAGGCGCAGGCCGCCTCCAAAAGCGACTTGGAACGCGCAGATTTAAATAAAGAGAAAACCGGCGTATTTACCGGCGCTTATGCCATTAACCCCGTCAACGGCAAAAAGATACCCGTCTGGACATCGGACTATGTGCTGATGGGCTACGGCACGGGGGCCATTATGGCCGTGCCGGCGCACGATGAGCGCGACTACGCCTTTGCCAAAAAGTTCGGCCTGGAAATTATTGAAGTGATTAAATCCGACAAAGGCGTCAAAGAAGAAGCCTTTACCGGAGACGGAGAGCTGATCAATTCCGGCTTTTTAGACGGGCTGCGAGTGCGTGAAAGCAAAGCCAAAATGATTGAGTGGCTGAAAGAAAAGGGCGTAGGCCAGGGCAAAACCATGTACAAACTGCGCGACTGGGTTTTTGCGCGCCAGCGCTACTGGGGCGAGCCCATTCCCCTGGTACACTGCGAAAAATGCGGCGTCGTGCCGCTGCCCGAGGATCAGCTGCCTCTGAAACTGCCCGATATGAAGAATTTTGAGCCGTCCGGTAACGGGGAGTCCCCGCTGGCCAATGCGCCGCAGTGGGTCAACACCACCTGCCCCAAATGCGGAGGGCCCGCCAAACGCGAAACCAATACCATGCCGCAGTGGGCCGGTTCCTGCTGGTACTACCTGCGCTATATGGATCCTCACAATAACAAAGCACTGGTAGACCCCGAAGTTGAAAAGGCTTACGGCCCCGTGGACTGCTATATCGGCGGGGCGGAACATGCGGTATTGCATTTGCTGTATGCGCGTTTTTGGCACAAGGTCCTCTATGATTTGGGCGTGGTGCACACCAAAGAGCCGTTCCAAAAACTGCGCCACCAAGGCATGATTTTAGCTTTCTCTTACCGCGACAAAATGGGCGCTTACCACGGCTATGAGGATATAGAATTTAAAGACGGCAAGGCCTTCTTAAAAACCACCGGGGAAGAGCTTTCCCCTATGGTGGAAAAAATGTCCAAATCCAAGAAAAATGTCATCAATCCCGATGACATTCTGTCCCAGTATGGCGCGGACGCATTCCGCATGTACGAAATGTTTATGGGCCCCTTTGAGGCCAGCAAACCCTGGGATATGAAAGGCATAGAGGGCATTGCGCGCTTTTTGCGCCGTATTATGACATGGAATGACAGCGTCAAACTGACTACGGCCAGCAATCCCAAAGAAATTGAAATCCTGACTAACAAAACGATAGCCAAGGTGACCGAAGACATAGAAACCTTCCACTTCAACACGGCCATTTCCGCGCTGATGGTGATGTTCAACGAAATCAGCAAGCTGGAAACCGTCAGTCAGGACACTTTTGACACATTCCTCAAGCTGCTGCATCCGTTTGCGCCGCACATGACCGAAGAAATTTGGCAGACCAGCGGGCACAGCGGCTTTTTGGTAAAGCAGGCCTGGCCGAAGGCGGACAAACACCTCATTTCCCAGGAAATGGTGGAAGTGGCCATTCAGGTAAACGGCAAAGTGCGTGACCGCATCAAAATCGTGGCCAGCGCTTCCAAAGACGAAATGGAAAAAGCCGCGCTCTCTTCCGAAAAAATCAAAAAGAACCTGGAAGGGATGGAAGTCAAAAAAATTATCGTCGTGCCGGCACGCATCGTCAGCATTATCGCCGCACCGAAAAAATAGGAGATCCCATGAAAAAATTATTTTTTGCCGCGCTGGGGGCTTTGTGCGTCGGTGCTTGTGCCAGCGAAGGGGCCTATTATAAACCCCAGGCGCAAATTATGCCGCAACACATTAAAAAAGTAGCTATCCGCCCCATTCTTAACAAGACAGAAATCTTCGCTTTGGAAGACAAGCTGTATATTGAGCTCTATGACGAATTCCTCAAAAACGGTACCTATCAAATCGTCAATGAGGACAACGGGGCCGAAGGCGTCATCGTCACCACGATTACGCGTTATTTAAACGTGCCCATACAGTATGACAGCCAGCTCATTCCCACCGTTTATAAAATGGACGTATGGCTGGATGTGGTGCTGATGGACAAAACCACCAACCAGCCAGTCTGGCGGGAGCCGGCTTTCCTCGGTACGCAGACCTATTCCGCTTCCACGTTGCCCGGAGGCTTGACCGAACAGCAGGCGCGCGAACGCATTTGGGAAAAACTTTCCAAAGACATCGTCAAACGCACAGTGGAAGGGTTCGGCTCGGTGATGAGCGAAAACAAAAAGAAAGTCATGCAGAACCCTGAATATACGACCATTACCCAATAATGCCTAAATCCACTGCCGCCAAAATTACCGCTTCGCTTGAAAAAGGCCAAATCTCCCCCGTCTATTTGCTGACGGGGGAAGATTTGTTCCGCAAACGGGAAATTATTCAAAAAATCACCGCGGCAGTGCACCCGGACGACTTTAATATTTATTCTTCTTCCGCTGATAAAGCAGATATGGGCGAAGTGCTGGCCCTGGCTAATACCGCCCCCGTATTTTCAGACCGCCGCCTGGTTATTTTAACCGGTATAGAAAAACTGCGCAAAGACCCCAAAGAGGCTTTAATCCATTATTTGGAAAACCCGCTGGACACCACCGTGCTGGTGCTGACGCATAACGACGCCAAAAAATTTAAAACGGAAAAGGCCCTCGCGGCCGCCGCAGCCGCCCACGGGGAAACAGCCAACTTTGACGAACTCAAACGCGAAGAGCTGGCCATGTGGGTCACCAACCGCCTCAAAGAACAAGGCTTAAACGCGCGTTTTGATGCCGTGGAAACGCTCTGCGAAGCCGTCGGCGGGGATTTAAACGCTTTGGCGCAAGAAATAGAAAAGTTGGCGCTTTATACCGCAGACAGGGAAGACAAAACGGTTTCCAAAGAAGACGTTTTGGCCGGCGTGGGCTTTTCCAAGGAAGAAAACCCATTTGCCCTTTCCAATGCCATACAGTATATGAACAAGAACCGCGCGCTGGCGCTGGCGGATAAGCTGCTGGACAGCGGCGAAGAGCCCGTCGGAGTATTGGGCAAAATTTCTTATCCGGTGTTAAAAATGGCACGCATTAAACGCATGGCGCAGGCAGGCATGGCCCCGGCCGAAATCACGCGGGCGGCGGGACTGATGTTTTGGGAAACCTCTTTGGTAAACAATGTACGCAATTTTCCGTCCGAAGCGGTATTTTTAAAAACCCTGGACCGCATTATTGAAACGGACAAATCCTTTAAAACTTCCTCCGTATCCGATCCCAAAACCGCCATCAAAGGCGTGATTATGACGCTGTTTTCCGGACGCTAAAAAATCCCTTCAAACGTGTTACAGAGCAGGGTTCCCTGTTTATTGCGGGCTACGCATTCAAACTGCCCGGGTTTTTCCGCATGCCGTGCATAATAAAAATACAAAACGGCATCGGCTGCCTGTGGGCAGGAGTTGCTTCCGCTGGCGTTTTCCCCGGGGCAATAGCTGACCTTCATATATCCCTGGGCAACCCGGTTGGCACCGCCGGTATTATCCAACAGCCAGTCCGTCCCGCATAACGTTTCATTGGGGACACTGGTATCAAGGCGCGCATGGCAATCCGCCGGAATTTGCACATCCAGCTGCCCCATATCAAATGCATATTGGCCGTTGGCCATATAATAGACTTCCTGTGCGTTGATTAATGCGCGCACGGTAGGCATAAAGCTCATAAAGCGGCTTTTTAATACGGTCGTTTGATACTGAGGCAATGCCACCGCGGCCAATATGCCGATAATCAGCACCACCACCAAAAGTTCAATGAGCGTAAAGCCGGCCCGTTTTATGGCCGGCGGACGAAAGTAAAAACTGTCCGAAATGGCTGTACGGATAAACCCGCCTAAAACGCCTTTGGGGAGGTTTTTATTTCTCAGATACATTTTTTGATAAATTTTGCCCATATGCAAAATTTATCAAAAAAAAAAAACAATGCAAGGCCTTTTAAAAATCCCTGCCCAACAAAAAGCGCAGAGGCCTGGGCCCCTGCGCATTCTCCCCAGATTTTCCCCCGTCAAAACCGGTAATCTGCCCGGAGTGAAAGCGAAATATAATTCAGTTCCGGATAAACCACCATATGATGACCAACGGCATTAGTTTTGCTTTTATGGAATTTATTGTAATTATATCGCGCTTCCAATGCCAAAGCCCATTTCTCATTCAGAATACGCTCCACCCCCAAACCGAAATGCCCGGCAAAACCCGTATAATGAAAATGTTCTTCAGGATACATATCTATGCTGGACATAATATGGTTCAGTCCGGCCGCCAGCGGGATATATATTTTGTATTTTTGGGATGGATTTAAAAATATACGCGCTAAAAACAGAAAGTTTAATACGGTTGTATCCACATCCATTTCCCAGCCGCTGGCAATGTCATGGTCAAAATACTCACTGCCAAAAGACAAACCGGCCGCAAGCCAGTCCGCCAAAAAATAAACCCCCTGCAGGTCAAACCCCAGAACCTGCTCAGAATCGAGAACACCCCCGACGGGCCGGTCTTCGTCACGCCCAGAGGGTGGGAGGACCTCTCCATGGTGCTGAGGGAGCACGAGCGTCTTGGCCTGGACACGGATGTCGACCTCATATCCCAGTACGTCAGGTACCCCGAGATCGCCGCTGAGTTCAAGCACTACATGAACTTCCACAGGAAGTACTCCGAGGACCACGACGTGGATGCGATCCTCGAAGGAAGGACGAGGGACGTCTCGAAGGTCGCCGAGGCAGGCGCCGAGGAGAAGATCTCCCTGGTGTCTGTCATCATCGGCAGGCTCAACGCCGAGGCGGAGGAGGGCATGGACCTCCTGGATCTCGGCAGAAGGCTGGACGGCGTGCCGTCCGACGGCCTGGAGGCCGTCAGGAACGACCTCAGGAGGATTCTGGACGGGAACCAGACATCGGACGCCAGGCGCACTGCGGCGTACTGCCTGTCCGCCCTCAGCGACACCGACGACGCCGATGCCGCCAGGGAAGGGTGCTCCAGGGCGCTGGAGGATGTCAGGAGGAGGTTCGACTCCCATCTGGAGAACGCCATGTCGTTCATGATCTCCGCCTTCGGACAGGGCCAGGAGCCCGTGTCCCTGCTGGCTGGGCTCATCGGATGCTACAGCGTCGTGATGTTCTCCGAAACGGACGGCCCGCTGTACAGGTACAACGAGGAACTGCTCACGTCCGGGCGCGACAGGCGCCTGGTCGAGATGACGGAGGGGCTGCGATGGCGAACAAGATCGACTTCGAGCCCTGCGCAGGCGGCTGCCGCATGACCAGGCTGGTATCCACGGACCGCGACATCGTCGTCCCCGACACCATCGACGGAACCCCCGTGGTCGCCATCGGACCGTACTTCCTCACCGGCTCGCCCGCATCTGACGGCAGGACCGTCACCGTCCCGGGATCGGTGAAGGATGTCGACAGTGACGCCTTCGGCGGCATCATCGGCATCAGGGAGATAACCTACGGCGGGAGCATGGAGGAGTTCTGCTCCTTCGGGCTCGACGCGGAGTACGACGTGGACGTCACCACCTCCGACGGGCACACGTTCTCCTTCCTGTCCGGCTACCCTATGAGGGTCCCGGCTTTCGACGAGGCCCTGCTCGCCATGTCTTTCAAGATGACCCAAGAGATCGCGGTGAAGAGGCTGAGGGACCCGATTCTGCTGACGCCGAACTGCAAGGATCGCTACCGCAGATACCTCTCCGGCAGAATCATGCCCCGTGCGGAGCAGGCCGTCACCTCCGGGGACACCGGTAGGCTGAAAGAGCTCATCTCCACCGGAATGTTCGACGACGCCTCGATCAGGGAGCTCATGGAGAGGTCGTTGCGCTCCGGAAAGACGGCGGTCACTAGCATGCTGATGTCCGAACTGTTCTCTAGAAAAAAGGAGTGAGAAGGGAGGCCGGAGCCTCCCGGTTTTACCTCTCAGACGGAAAGGACGAATCCCACCAGGTCGTCGATGACCGACGGGTTCACCGTCATCTGAGACATGTAGTAGTCGGCGCCGTCGCCGTCGTACTGTCCGGGGATGCAGAACAGGTGGTTCAGGCCCATGTACAACTGACCCTGCACGTTGTCCTTCCCGTCGAGGATGTCCATCCAGGCGCCGTAGTCCTTCTCGTATGAGACCTGCCAGTCGGACATGCCCTGAAGGAACAGCATCGGGACGTCGAGGTTCAGCGCGATATCGGGGATGTCGTAGTCCTCGATGGACTTCAGGTAGTACGCGGACATCCCGAACACAGTGGTGGTCAGAAGCTGCTCCTCTGTCATGGAGTCCAGCGTGCCGGCGAGGGCGAGCTGCTGCTCCACGTACTGGATGTTCTGCTCCTTCAGCTCCCCTTCGGGCATCGTGTCAATGAGCAGCATGTTCTGGTCGTAGGAGATCTCCGCCAGGCTCCTGGGGCTTCCGGCCATGGAGACCATGCCGTCGTAGAGGCCGTCGGACTCCTGGACGATGGCGGAGGCCATCATGCCTCCGAGGCTGTGGCCGATGACCACGACCTTCCCGTATCCCATGCCCTTCAGGAGGGCCGCCGCGGAGACGGCGTCGTCCACGGTCTCGTACCCTATGTCGAGGGTGTTCCCGAGAGCCACAGAGTCCCACGGATAGGCGTAGGTCCTGTCGTCGTACCTGAGGACGTCCACGCCCTGCTGGGCGAGTCCCCAGGCGATCTGCTGGAATATCCTGTTCTCGCCGAAGGCGCAGTCCATGCCGTTGGGTCCGGAACCGGATACGAGCACGGCGGCGACGGTGTGGTCGGATGTCTCGGAGGATGCGATCACCCCGTCCAGCTTCTTCATGCCGTCGGCGCCCACCTGCACGGGGGTCTCGACGATCCCCTCCGGGAGGGGGTTGGAGTCGGGGAGCTCGCGGGGCGTGATGTAGAACGCATCGACACCTCCCTCACCGGAATGGGTCCAGACGAGGGCTCCGGAGTAGGCGTAAGCCATCTCGGTGCACGAGATGCCGGCTTCGGGGGAGTAGGTCTCGCCCGTGGACACGTAGGGTCCGTACTGCACCTCGTTGGTGTATTCGAACGTCTGGAGCAGCAGTCCGAAGTACTCGGCTCCGCCCAGGGGGTCGTACATCTCTCTGGCCTCGGGCGAGAGCAGGTCGTACGCAGCCTCGGGGTCACCGCCCAGGAGCGCCTCGGCGAAGGGGCGGGAATCGCCGGCGTCCTCGTCGACGGCGGTATACTGCCAGGACGCCAGGAGGCAGATGACAATCACAACCGCGGAAACAGCTATGATCTTGACGTTATTCTTCTGCATGAGTTGAAAATAGAAAAATTGGGTTAAAATGTTTGGAAAGAAAGGGCAAGTTGCCCAGTTTATAATAGCGTTTTAGTCTCGTCTTCTTTGGCACTATCGTTTTCATTTCCTGAGTCAGGAGTTGTAGTACCTCCGGATCCTGAGTCAGCAGTATACGTAATCTTGATTGTCTTACCGTTCATCTCGGATGTGACATCAAAATCACCGTTGATTGGTGTTGAGTCTATAGCAGCAGTAGCAGATCCACCGGTTGCAAACAGCTTGATGTTATGCTTACCCAATGTCAACACCACACTCGTTTCTTTGCGTTCTACTCCATCGATGTCTATCTTCACGTTTTCATGACCTTCAATCTTCAGAGTGACCGTCGTCATTCCATAGTAGATTGCCTTGAAGTCGTCCGATCCGATAGTTGCAGAATCCGTGAGGGCTGTTCCCGCCAGAGTGGCAGCGTTATTCCACTTTGATACAGTCTTG
>CASFOP010000006.1 GCA_949296525.1 uncultured bacterium
GCATCTGTGCCGCGAAAGGCAAAAACCGCGAGGCCCGGCCCGAAGGAAAATCCCGTCAGGGATTTTACCGCAGGGGACTCCCGCCGGGCGCATGGATTTATTTTAAAATATCCCCGGTTGGGGATTTTTTATGTAATCGCAGAAACTGAACAATGGACCCTCTTTCTTCTTTACCCCTTACTCCCGCAAAACCCAATGCCTGGGCACTGACCCCGCTGTGGGTATTTCTAATCGCCTATCTGGTGGTATCCGTTTTAGCGGGTGACTTTTACAAAATGCCTATCACGGTGGCCTTTGTTTTGGCCTCCGTGGTGGCAGTACTGATGTCCAAGGGCGGTACAGTTACCGACAAAATAGAGTCTTTCTGCAAAGGCGCGGCGGACGGAAACATCATGCTCATGGTGCTCATTTTCATTCTGGCCGGCGCATTTGCACAGACCACGCAGGATATGGGCGCAGTGGACAGCACTGTCAACTTAACCCTGCGCCTGCTGCCGCAAAACCTGCTGGTACCCGGGATTTTCGTGGCAGCCTGCTTTGTGTCGCTGTCCGTAGGCACCTCTGTGGGCACCATTGTAGCCTTAACCCCCGTGGCCGCCGGCATTGCGGACAAAACCGGCGTGGCAACAGCCCTGATTACAGCCGCCGTGGTGGGCGGGGCCATGTTTGGCGACAATTTATCTTTTATCTCTGATACCACCATCGTTGCCACGCGCACGCAGGGCTGCCGCATGAAGGATAAATTCCGCACTAATTTCCGCATTGTGCTGCCTTTTGCCGTACTGACGGTACTGTTATATTTCTTTATAGGCAAAAACGCCGCCGGGGCCTATGAGCCCGGCCCGGTGAACTGGATGTTGGTGCTGCCGTATATCGCCGTACTGGCGGCCGCGGTGGCCGGCATACACGTGATGGCCGTATTGCTGGGCGGTACGGTACTGGCAGGCCTGATTGGGCTGCTGACGGGCTCCTTTGACGCCTGGGGCTGGACAGGCGCCATGGGCGCGGGCATTAACGGCATGGGCGAGCTGATTGTGGTCACTATTTTGGCCGGAGGCATGCTGGAAATGATCCGCTTAAACGGCGGTTTTGCCTGGATTATCCAAAAGATGACCGCACGCACCAAATCCGTACGCGGGGCGGAGCTGTCCATTGCCGGGCTGGTGGGCTTTGCCAATCTTTGCACGGCTAACAACACCATTGCCCTGATTATGGCCGGCCCCATTGCCAAAGAAATTGCTACGCGTTTTAAAATCCCGGCCAACCGTTCCGCCAGCCTGCTGGATATTACTTCCTGCTTTGTGCAGGGTATCATTCCTTACGGGGCGCAGCTGTTAATGGCGGCAGGTCTGGCTAACATTTCTCCCATCGCTATTATGCAGTATTTGTATTATCCGTATTTGCTGGGAATAGGCGTTTTGACGGCGGCCTGTTTCGGCTGGCCGCGCAAAGGGCCGCGCGCCGGAGAAAAAAAGAAACCCGCCTGATTTAAAATCCCGCCCAAAGGTGGGATTTTTTACAGGAAGTATTTGCGGAAAAACGGAATTTTATACAGAAGGCCAATGACCGCCGCACTGCCTGCAAATATCAATACGGCCCACAGCGGCACCGTCAGCACGGGCAGCGCCGACACGCAGTCAAACACCTTGAAATGCCCCAGCGTTTCCACCACGATTAAATGCAGCATATATACGCCCAGACTGTAATAGGCCACCCGCTGCACCGCGGAAATAAAACGCGGCGAAAACCGGGCTTTTTCCAGCATATCCTTGGCCAGCACAAATACCGCCGCCCCCAGCAAAAAAGCCAGCGGGGAAATGCTGGAGCCGTGCATGGCGTAGTAGTACCAGCGTGATGATTTGTCGGCAAAGAATGCATATCCTCCCGCCGCCATAAGCAGGACGGAAAGAACGGCAGACACATACAGCCAGGTTTTGGCGCGGCGGCCCAGAACGAACGTACCCGCATAATAGCCAAACATAAAATGTGCCGCAAACACCGGCAGGGACAGCTTCAGCAGGGTATTAAACAGTGTCACAAAACTCCCCCACCCACCGGACGATACTCCCTGCAAAACCGGCAGGCACAAGGCCATAACAAAGCACAGACAGATAAAATAAAGCAGGATTTTTTTATCCTGCGCCGCCGTCAGCACACGCAAGACGGGCGTAAAAGCATACAGGGCCATAATCATGGGCAAAAACCAGTACGTAATCAGGCTCATCCAAAACGCCTGCAGCCAGCCCGCAGGAGGCACCTGCCCCACCCATACGGACAGCACCGCCGTATGCACCGCCGCCCAAAACAGCCATACGGTAAGCATGCGCCAAATATACTTGCCGTAAATATCTTTAACGGAAACAGTTTTGGCGGGATTTAAAAAGAAAAACCCGCTGATCATCACAAACACGGGCACGGCAAAACGGCATAGGGCTAAATACAAATCAGCGCAGAACCAGCCGAAGGACCCGTGCGGCAGCAACTGTTCCACATAATAAGAAGAAACATGAATAAGTACAACGGCCAAGGCGGATAAATCCCGCAGTACATCCGCCCAAAGCAGACGTTTTTGATTTACGGCTTGCGGCATAGGAATACCTCTGGGAATAAATTATTTGGATAATTCTTTGCGCAGGCGGATAATACAGCTTTCCAGGTAGTCGTGCGCTTCTTTGGTTAAATCCGTATTGCGGCCGGAGGCGATGTCGGCCGTCAGGGCCTGCTCGTAACTGCTTAAAGCGCGTTTGGGGTCCCGCTCCGTCCCGCAGCCGGAAGCATATAAATCTCCCAACAGCAGCCATACGGCGGGATCCTTTTCCTGTGCGGCCAGAATACTGACCCATTTGAAAATCACAGGATAATATTTTGCATCCCTTTCGTGATAAAAGCGTTCGGCCAAGGCATACATGGCTTCTTTGTCGCCGGTTTTGGCCCTTTGTTCCAAATCTTTATACAGGGTTTTTTTGGCCTTGGCGGAGGGATACTTCCTCCTCCAAATACCGTAGCAAAAACTGCCTACTGCCACCGCAAACAAAAAGCAGATAATAAACAGGTCCATAGGTAACAGTATAGTTTATTTTTTTGCACAAAACAAAATTTCCGGCCGCCCCATTCGGCGCCCTTTCAAAAATTTGTTAGAATGAAAACATGAAACGTATATTACTTTTATCAGGCTGTCTGTTAAGCTGTCTATTGATATCCGGCCAACTGTGGGCCGGACAGATACCGGATATTTCGGACTGGAGCATTGAAGAAGTATTCGGCCAGACTTTTGTCGTGCGCGTGGATGCAGGCCGGCAGGAGCTTATGAAAGCCGCCGTGGAACAAGGCCTTGTCGGTGCGGTGCTCATCAAACGTTTTGAAGGCGAAGGGCTGGAAGACGGCCACGCCGCACAAAAACGGGAGCTGACTCGCAAAACCGTAGAAGACCTGCGTGCCTGGGCGGCCAAAAGCCCGCGCAAAATCCCGCTGATTATTGCCTTTGATTATGAGGGCGGCTCCGTAGTGTCCCCCATGTACCTGGGTTTAAAACAAATGCCCTCCAACATGCTGCTGGCCGCGGCGGGGGACAAAGGCCTCGTCAAACGCATGTTTGGCCAAGCCGCCCGAGAAGTACTCAGCCTGGGAGGCAATGCCGTATACGCACCCGATTTGGATGTAAACACCAACCCCGTCAACCCTATTATCGGTACGCGCTCTTTCGGGCAATTCCCGCAGGAAACCTCCCGCCTGGGCACGGCTGCTTTTAAAGGGCTGCAAAGCCGGGGCGTGGCCGCTTTTGTCAAGCATTTCCCCGGCCACGGGGATACGCAGGCAGACTCCCACTTGGGCATCCCCCGAATGGACCTGCCTTTGGCAGAGTTAAAGTCCCAGCACGTAGCCCCCTTTGCCGAGGCCGTGAAAAAAGGCGTATGGGGCGTGATGTCCTCCCATGTTTTATATGCCGCGCTGGATCCCAACAATCCATCTACTTTTTCTTACTCTGTCTTGACGGATTTGCTGCGCGGGGAACTGGGGTTTAAAGGGGTAACAGTCACCGACAGCCTGGATATGGGCGGCGCACAAAAAGAGCACGGCGTGGCGCAGGCCGCCGAAGAAGCCTATATTGCCGGGGCGGACATGCCCATGATTTCCCGCAATGACCCCCGGGAAATGCTGCCTTATCTGATCAGCCGCCTGGGGATTACTTTAGATGAATTATCCCTGCGGGCCAGCGTGCAGCGCATCTTGGAGCTAAAAGAAAAAATGGGGCTTTTTGACCAACAGGACGGCCGCCCGCAGGCGGACAAATTTTCCAAATATGCGCTGGAAGCGGCGCGCAAAGGCCTGACGCTGGTGCGCGGCACGCTTACGCCGCCGGCGGAAGGGGCGGATATTTGCACGGTCGTTTTCTCGGAGCCGATTACCCACAGCCAGACCCTGGCCCTGGATGACGTCCTGCGGCAGGCGGGGCACAGTGTGCAAAGCGTGCGCGGCGATTATACACCGGGAGAGGAGCTGTTGCCTCGGGCCCTGTCCTGTGCCAAAAACAGCCAATTTGTCGTCATCGGAAGCACACAAAAATACGGCACGCCGGATGAAGCGCAGAAAAAAATCATAGACGCCGTGCTGGCCCAGCGGCCGGACGCGGTACTGTTGTCCGTGCTCAGCCCGTATGACGCGGTATATTACCCGCAGGCAAAAGCCGTGCTGGCCCTGTACGGGGCCACGGCGGAAAGTTTCCGCACGGCGGCGGAAATCCTGCTGGGGCAAAGAAAGGCCAAGGGCCGCCTGCCCGTTGTATTGCCGGATGCCCCCCTGTCGGCCTACAAACAGACGGACATTGTAGACGCCCCGGAAACAAAAGGCCCTTAAGCGTCATGAAGCGGCTTTGTTTGATTCTTCCCGGTTTATTTCTTTGCGCCTGCCTGGCAGGGCAGGCCTCTCTGCCCGCCCCGTCCGTCCTGGAAGAAGGGCAGGCCCAAGCACAGCCGGATACCTATTTGCGCGCGGCGTGGATTGCCACCGTGGACAATATAGACTGGCCTTCCAAACCGGGCCTTCCCGCCAAGACCCAACAAAAAGAATTTACGGATTTGCTGGACACCCTGCAGGCGCTGGGCTTTAACGCCGTTTTTGTACAGGTACGCCCGACGGCGGATACTTTTTGGCCTTCCAAGCTGGAACCGTGGTCGCGTTATCTGACAGGCACACAGGGCAAAGACCCCGGTTACGACCCGTTGGACTTTATGATTAAAGAGGCCCATGCGCGCGGCATGCAGTTCCACGCCTGGCTGAATCCCTACCGTGTCAGCCAAAGCGGCAAAGCCGCCCTGGCCAAAGACCACCCGGCCGCCAAAAACCCCTCCTGGACAGTCCGTTACGGGGGCAGGCTGTATTTCAACCCCGCCCTGCCCCAGGTGCAAAAACACATGGCGGATATAGTGGCCGAAGTGGTGCGCAACTATGATGTGGACGGCATACATTTTGACGATTATTTTTATCCATACCCGGTAAAAGAAAATAAAAAGGACGTGCCTTTCCCCGACCAGGACGCCTACCGCCGCTATGGCCGGGGCCAAAATATACACGACTGGCGCCGGGCCAACGTCAATGCCCTGGTAAAGCGGGTGCATGACGAAATAAAAGCCCTAAAACCCGGCGTCCGTTTCGGCATCAGCCCTTTCGGCGTCTGGCGCAATAAAAGCAAAGACCCCACCGGTTCGGATACGCGGGCCTTTTCCGCTTATGACGACGGGCTGTATGCAGACAGCCGGGCCTGGATGCAAAACGGTTGGGTGGATTATATTATCCCGCAGCTGTATTGGCATTTTGGCCACAAGGCGGCCCCGTTCGGCACCCTGCTGGACTGGTGGTGCCGGGAAACGGCCAAATACCCGGATACGGCGTTTTACGTTGGTTTGGGGGCATATCAGCAGGAAAAAACCTGGAAAGACCCTCTGGAACTGCAAAAACAAATACAGGCACTGCCTTCCTGCCCGGGGGTCAAGGGCGAAGTATATTTTTCCGCTACCTCCATACAAAAAAGCCCGTCCATACAAAAAACCCTGAAAACCGTCAAAAAGGCCCCGCTGTAAGCGGGGCCCGGAGAAGGGGAACTGCAACGGGAAAAAATATTTCCTCTCTGCGATAAGGTAATCCGCTGTACACCGGCCGATTAACAGCCGTCATGCGCCTCCTCCAAGTCGGGGAGTTTTGCAGAATCAGGCATCTTGGGGAGGGTCGTCAAATCCCATGAACCAGCTGATAACAAAGCCCGCCACAACGGCGGCCAAAAAGCCCACCAGATAAAAAACCAGGCTGTGGGCATTGCTCATGACCAAAAGCAATACCAGGCCGGATACGCCAAAAGGGATGGCCGAAGTAACGTGCAGCGCCGCCACCACCGCCCCGCCTACGGCCGCCCCCAAACACGCACCGATAAAGGGCTTGAACAAGGGCAGCGTTACCCCGTAAATCAACGGTTCCCCGATGCCCAAAATCCCTACGGGCAGGGCGTTTTTAATCACCGTTTTCAGCCGCTCGTTACGGGTTTTGAACAGCACCGCCAAAGACGCGCCTATCTGCCCGGCCCCGGCCATGCACAAAATGGGGAACAGCGGGTTATTACCCAAAGCATCCACCAACTGCTGGTGCAAAGGCACCAGGCTCTGGTGTATACCCAGCATGACCAGCGGCAGAAAACCGCCCCCCAGCAGGAACCCCGTCAGGGCGCCGCCGTGTTCTATGGCGTTTTGGGTTTGTATGGCCAACTGCTCGGACAGCCAGCCCGCCACGGGCTGTATCACCGCCAGCGAGGCAAACCCCACCACCAATATGGTAACCGTCGGGGTAACAAACATTTCCAGGCTTCCTTTGACCAGGCCGCGCAGCCAGCGCTCAAAACGGCTGCCCAGCCAGCACACCAGCAGTACGGCAATAATACCGCCTTTACCCGGGGTCAGCAATTCCCCAAACAGCGTTACGCCGGCCAGGGCGGAGGAATTTAAAATCCCCGCAAATACCACGCCCAGCGCGGGAGTTCCGCCAAATTGCTTATTGGCATTATAGCCCACCACGGCATTTAAATAAAAGAAAATGGCATTGCCAAATACACCCAGCATAGCCGTCATATTCGGCTGGTTTTCCAACAAGGTGCGCGCCAGCAGGTTATTGAGGCCCAAAATCAGCCCGCAGCCGATATAGGCCGGGATCAGCGGCACAAAAATATTGCCGATGTCGGAACAAATTTTGCTTAAACGGCTGGAATATTTCCTTTTGACGGCGGCTTTGTTTTCCTTGGTATTGCCGATGGCGGAAGCGCCTCCCGCGGCGGCTGTGGCCGGGGCCTGTTCCTGCGGCGAGGTCGTCCCCAGCGGGGCAAAATTCCCTTTGGACTGGAAATAATCCGCCAGTTTGGTGGCCATGGAAGGCCCCACAATCAGCTGGTACTGCCCGTTTTGCAGTACGGCGCCCATGACACCGGGCACTGCTTTAAAAGCGGCCAAATCCGCTTTTTGCCCGTCTTTTAACGTAAAGCGCAGGCGGGTCATACAGCAACCCAGCGTGGCGATATTGTCCGCCCCGCCGCAATGGCGGGTAATACCTTCATACATT
Source organism: uncultured bacterium (assembly GCA_949296525.1). Lineage (GTDB taxonomy): Bacteria > Elusimicrobiota > Elusimicrobia > Elusimicrobiales > Elusimicrobiaceae > Avelusimicrobium. Next base: position 7,597 of record CASFOP010000006.1, read on the forward strand.
TGTTCCAGAGAAGCCATATTTATTTTTTATAATATAACACTCCTTCTGTCAAACCCCATCTCCCTTCCGCCCCTCCGGAACGCAAAGAAGACAAATGTGCCCTTTTTCCCCAAAAAACAGGCGGGGCCAACCTTTATTTATTTTGCCCCGCCCGCCTAAAACACAAACAGCGTCGTCCTTTTATTTGACGTTCTTGGAAATGTATTTGCTCATATCAAACATGCTGATCTGCTTTTTACCTTCAAAAATAGCGGCCAGCTTGTCATCAGAGTTAATCATACGTTTGTTGGTGCTGTCCTGCAAACCGTTTTTCTTGATGTAATCCCACATCTTTTTGACAATTTCCGTTCTCGGAAGCGGGTTGCTGCCCACTACGGCTGCCAGAGCAGCGCTCGGGGTCAGAGGGGCCATAAATTTAGCGTTAGCTTTTGCCATAAATAAATCTCCTGTATTGGGTGATATACATACCCCAGGGGGTATCTGTTTTTATTTTAGTAAATTAGAAGGCAAATTGTAAGAGGCGGTAAAACCTCTTACAATTTGCGGTTAAAGAGCCGTTATTTCGCCGCGGCTTTCACTTTCGGCGCGGCGGCCAGCACTTCCTGGCTGACGCCGTCGGCGTATTTTTTGAAGTTTTCCACAAACGCTTCGGCCAGTTCTTCGTATTTTTTCATATACGCTTCTTTGTCCTGCCACAGGTTCATGGGATTCAAAATTTCGCTGGGCACGCCTTCGCACTGCGTCGGAATCTGGAAACCGAACACAGGGTCAGTAATAAACGGCACTTTGGCCAGCTTGCCGTCCAGCGCCGCATTTAAGAGCGTGCGGGTGTATTTAATGCTGATGCGGTTGCCCACACCGTACGGCCCGCCGATCCAGCCGGTATTGACCAGCCAGCAGTCCACATTATGCTCTTTGATTTTCTTTTTGAGCAGCTGGGCGTACACGTCCGGATGCAGCGGCATAAACGGACCGCCGAAGCAGGTGCTGAAGGTGCTCTGCGGCTCTTTGACGCCCTTTTCCGTACCGGCCACTTTGGCGGTGTATCCGCTGATAAAGTGGTACAGCGCCTGGTCGGGGCTTAATTTGGAAATCGGCGGCATCACGCCGAAAGCGTCGCAGGTCAGGAAGATAATATTCTTCGGGTGGTCGGCACGTTCGCTTTCCACGGCATTGCTGATGAAATTCAGCGGATAGCAGGCACGCGTATTTTCGGTCAGGGAGCCGTCGTCCAGGTCCAGCTTGCCGGTTTCGGGGTCAAACACCACATTTTCCAACACGGTGCCGAAGCGGTGCGTGGTGGAATAAATCTGCGGCTCGGCCTCGGCGCTGAGTTTGATGACCTTGGCATAGCAGCCGCCCTCAAAGTTAAACACACCGCTTTCGTCCCAGCCGTGTTCGTCGTCACCAATCAACCCGCGGGACACGTCGGCAGACAAGGTGGTCTTGCCCGTGCCGGACAGGCCGAAGAAAATAGCACTGTCTCCTTTCGGGCCCACATTGGCGGAGCAGTGCATGGTCATAATGCCTTTCTGCGGCAGCAGATAGTTCATGACGGTAAACAGAGCTTTTTTATTTTCGCCGCCGTATTCGGAACCGATGACCAGCACCATTTTCTTTTCAAAGTTAATCAAAATGGCGGTTTCGCTGTTGGTGCCGTCCGTGGCCGGGGCGGCTTTCATGCGCGGCAGGCAGATGAGCGTAAATTCGGGCACGAAGCCTTTGAGCTCCTCTTTTTTGGGCTCAATAAACATATTTTTGACAAACAGGTTCGTCCATGCGCATTCGGTAATAGCACGCACTTTTAGACGAGAGGCCTCGCTGGAGCCCACATACGCGTCACGCGCAAACAGCTCTTTGTCGGCTACATATTTTTGGGCTTTGGCAAACAAAATATCCCAGTATTTCGGTTCAATGCCCACATTGCCTTTGCTGAACCAGAGTTTGCCTTCCACATCGGGCGTTTTGACAAAAAAGCGGTCATTGGGGCTGCGGCCGGTATGTTTGCCGGTGCTGACGCACAGCGGGCCGCCGTAAACGATATTGCCTTCATTGCGTTTGACGGCTTCTTCATACAAGGCCGGCGTGGAATAGTTCCAGTACACGGTCTTATCGGTTTTCAGGCCGGAATGTTCCAGGCCGTAATCCGGCTTGTAAAAGTCCGGTTTCGGGTGTTTCATGTCCATATTTTTATCCTTCCTTTACGGAAATATTTTCCAGCGCCCGCTTTATTCTGCGCACGCCCTGCACGATGCTTTCTTCGGAAGCGCAAAAACTGATGCGCAAATATCCGTCCATACCAAAGGCTGCACCGGGCACCACCGCCACCAGGGCCTGCTCCAGCAGGTAGTGCGAAAGCGCCTGAGAATCAGGGTTGTAGCGGCTGAAATCGGCAAAGCAGTAAAACGTCCCCTGTGGTTTTTGTACAGTAACATGCGGTATTTGCCCCAGCTCTTGGAGCAGGACATCTCTGTTATATTCCAACAAAGAACGCAGGTCCTCAATGCAGCGCTGGTCGCCCGTCAGGGCGGCCGCGGCCGCGGCCTCGGATAAATCACTGTTGCAGGAGGTGCTCTGGGCCTGCATGCGGCCCATGGCGCCGATTAAGGACCTGTTTTGCGACACCGCCCACCCGATACGCAGCCCCGTCAGGCCGTACACCTTGGAAACTCCGTTTGCGATCACCAGGTTTTGGCCGTCTGTGGCATATTCATACGGGTTGGGGCAGCTGTTGCCGTCAAAAACGAGTTTATGGTAAATGTCGTCCATTAAAAGAAAAATATGTTTTTCTTCCGTCAGACGCACTACGCGCGAAATAAAATCCGCGTCAAAAATCTGGCCCGAAGGGTTGCAGGGGCTGTTAATCAGCACGGCTTTGGTCCGCGCCGTCACCGCGGCGGCCAGTTCTTCAAAGGTAATTTGCAATCCGCGCCCGGGACGCACAATAACGGGCGTACCGCCGGCCAGTTTGACCATTTCGGGGTAACTGACCCAGTACGGCGCGGGAAAGACCACTTCGTCCCCTTCGTTTACCGCCGCCAGCAAAAAGTTAAACAAAGCCTGCTTAGCTCCGGCAGATACGATGATATTTTCCGGCCCTACTTTTTGGCCGTAATTATTCAGCGTATACTGCGCCACGGCTGCTTTCAGTTCCGGCGTGCCGGAGGACGGGGAATATTTAATTTTACGGCTTTCGGCCTTCTTAATAATAGCCTGCACGGCGCTTTGCGGCGCGGGAAAGACGGGCTCCCCCCCGCCCAGATGAATCAGCGGTTTGCCTTCTTTTTTCATGGCGCGCGCCAGGGCATTGATTTTCAGGGTGGGAGAGTCGCCTATGCACTGTGCGCGTTTGCTCAGGGTTAAATCAGACATTTATAAAACCTCTTAAGGGTATTTTATAAAAAAATCCGCCAAAAGACTTTTTACTTTTTAATATTCTCCAACACGGCCAGCACCGGCTCCAGCTGCGGCAGGGAAAGACCTTCCACCCCGCCGCGGTCCGCCGCCGCCGAAATATCGGCATTTAAGGGCAGGCGCGCCACGGCCGGTATATGAAAGGTTTGCGCGGTTTGTCCTGCACGGCTGGGGCCGAAGATTTCATGTTCTTTTCCGCAGTCCGGACAGACAAAATAGCTCATATTTTCCACCAGTGCGGCCAGCGGCAAATTCATCATTTGGGCCATTTTGACGGCTTTTTGCACAATCATACCCACCAGCTCCTGCGGGGTCGTTACAAACACAATGCCGTCTACCGGCAGGCTTTGGAATACCGTCAGCGTAACGTCACCGGTGCCCGGGGGCATATCCACAAACAGCATATCCACATCGTCCCAAATCACTTCGCTCCAAAACTGTTTGACCGTACCCGTGATCAGCGGGCCGCGCCAGATGACGGGGTCGGTTTCGTTATCCAGCAGCAGGTTTAAAGACATCAGCTGTACGCCGCCGGCACTGGGCACGGGATAGACACCGCTCTGGTCGCCTTTGGCGCGTTCGTGCACGCCGAACATTTTGGGAATGGACGGGCCCGTAATATCGGCGTCCAGCACGCCGGCGCGCAGGCCCTTTTTCTGCGCGGCGCTGGCCAGCAGGGCGGTTACCATGCTTTTGCCCACGCCGCCTTTGCCGCTGCACACGGCAATGACTTTGCCCACCCGCGCATGCGGATTGGGACGAACCAGCAGGCTCTGCGGCTCCGTGCGTTCGCCGCAGTTTTGCGCGCAGGAAGCGCAGTCATGATTACAATCGCTCATCTCAAATCTCCTTTTAAATCATTTACGTTTATTGTACAATTTAAACATTAAAATAGAAATTAAAATCACCATTACAGGAGGACAATATGTACGCAGGATTTATCCGAAGATCAGCCGCGTTTGTGATAGACAATATTATTGTTAGCATAGCCGGTGGTTTAATAGGACTGGCGTCGGGGTTTTTCGCTATCCTGTTCTTTGGGACAGATCGGAGCCTGGGCTTTTATTTGTTTTCGTTTTTGTTGGGTATAGCCGTAAACCTGTGCTATTTTGCCATTTTTGAATCTTCTTCCTGGCAAGCTACTCCCGGGAAAAAAGCACTGGGCATAAAAGTAACGGATTTAAACGGACAGCGCATTTCTTTTGCCCGGGCCACGGGGCGTTGGGCGGGAAAATATCTTTCCACCGCCATACTGTATATCGGGTATTTAATGTGCATTTGGACACATAAAAAACAATGCCTGCAGGATATCATGGCCGGCTGCCTGGTGGTCAGCAAAGATTACCAACCCACGGACGGCCCCGTCGGCACAATGAAAAGTCCCTTTTGGGTCTGGCTGCTGGGCTTGTTTGTGCCCTTATTTGCGTGCCTTCTCATTGCCGGGATCACTATCGCCCTCGTTTTGCCGGCATATTTTGGAGTGGCGGAACACGCCCGCTTGCAGCAAACCGCCACCCTTATGAACTCCATCAGTCATTCCCAACAACGCCAGTTTATGCGCCGGGGTCAATTTGCACGGACATATAATGAGTTGGACATCGTACCTTCCGGCGCATCCGGCACCCGCTGGCAAAACGGGTTATTTACCTTGGTGTTATCCGGCACAGGGTACAGCGAGGGAAACGTAACCGCCGTACGCCAAAACACCAGTGGCAGCAGCCCCTATGAACTTTCCCGTTATTACTGGGACAACCACATTACCTGCAAAAGCAAGGATGAATACGGGGCAGTTATATGTGCAATGTTCTGTGAGATAGATTCTCTGGCGGTAAATGAGTCATGCTGCACCTCCGGTGCCAGAGGGAAATGTCCTCCTCCCGTTCCGCAGACCCGATAAAAATATTTGAAACCCCCGCTTTTGGCGGGGGTTTTTAAGTCGGGGCCAAAAATAAAAGGATTTTACAGCTCGTTCAAATTCTCGTCCGTCAGGGCCAAAAGAAGCACCGAGCCCCCGGGCAGCACAGCGGCCTTGGCATAGGCCGCATTCTCATATTTTTTCCCCGTGCCTTCCTGAAAATAAAACTGGTGCGGTACGCGGTAGCGCAGAAAATGTGCCGCAAGCGTCAGCGGCATGCCGGGCCCTTCGGTGCGGGCGATGCCGCGCTCATCGGTATACAGCGTCAGGGGGCCGTCTTTTTCCCAGGGGCGGTTGGCTTCAAAGTCATAAGACAACTCCATATAATCCCCACTCAACAAAGCGCGCGGATCCACCGGGGCCGTCTTAAAATACACCACGCGCGCAGAAGCCAGCGCGCGCTGTGTGCTGACGGCATACCCGCCTAAACCGCCCGCCAGCAGGCAGGCGCAGAAGAAAAACAGTTTAGCGCGCATAGCTCCCCCTTTTCAGCCAGGCGTACGCCCCCAGCAGCAAAACACCCGAGGCGCACAAATAATAGGCCTTCACCAGCAGTGTAGTCTGCAAATGGAAGTACAGCCAGCACAAAGCCAGCGCAAATACCCCTACGCCCGCGGCTTTGAGCAAACGGTTATTTTGGGCAAAGCCCAGCGCCAGCAAAGCTGCGCCCATGCATACGCCGCTGTTGCTGACAAAAGCCAACACTAAAATCAATGCGGCCAGCAGCATATTAAAATCCTTGCGCGTTTGCCACGCATAAAAACCGCACAGCAAAGCCCCCAAAAGCACCTGGTTCAGTCCGCCGAAAGCCGCGGCCGCTTCCGGCCCGAAAGAACCGATAAATACCGGCATGGCGCAGGCGGGCAAAAGGCCCCACGCCAGCGGCCGCCATAAAGCGCGGCTGCCCATCAACAAAGCATATGCGGCGGCGAAAAACGCCATGGACAGCGTTTCCATATACACCAGCGGCACGCGCAGCTCCCACAGCCAGGCAAAAGCGCACCAAGCGGCGGCAAAAACCGTAACAGCGCGGTCCATTCCCTGCGTAAACAGCGGATAACTGACCGCCGCCATAACCGTCAGCAACACAAAACAGCCGCCGGCATTTAAGCCCCACAAGTCGGTAATGCCAAAAAACAGCATGCCTTTGCCGAATAAAGAAAAGGCCAGCGACGCATGAGTCAAAAACGCTTTCAGCGCGCCTTCCCGGCGCCCCGCGCCGTACCGGCATGCGGCGGCGACCAGCACAAAAGCCGCGCCAAACCATATCATATTGCGCAGGGCAAAGAAAAACAGCGCCGCCAAACACGCCAGCCAGGCCCCGAAAGCCAGCAGGACGGACACCATGAAAGGCACTTTTTCTTCTTTAGGCATGTTTTCCCTCCCGGCGGCTTAACATATACACGCCCCACGCGCTGGCCACAAACAGCAGCAGCAAAGCCACCACCGTAACTAAAAACCCGCCCACGCGCAGCCCGGAAATAATACGCTCGGCCAGCAGACAGTCCGCCGCCAGCGCGCAAAAGCCCAGCTGCGCCGCGCCGCGGCGGAAAGCATAGGCATATACGGCAAAAAGCAAAACCAGGCACAGGCAGGCCCAAAACCACGGCCCCCAGTTATTCAGCCCGCGCACAAAACACGCCGCCAGAAGACCCGCCAAAAAGAAAAGCGAAAACCACCCGCCGCGCCGCGTTTTAAACCAGGCCCGTTCCGCAAAAGCAAAACACACGGCGTTGAACGCAAACACCCACAGGAACAATACCGTCCCTGTCCCGTCCCGGTACAAAAAAGGCCCGTAATAAGACAGCAAATACCCGTTGGCTACCGCCGCCCATAGCAGCCACAGCCAGCGGTTGCCCGCCAGCGCGGCCAGCGGCAGCAGGCACAAAGCCCAGGCAAAGCAAAATTCATAGGCAAATGCGCCCGTCTGATATACCTGTCCGTACACGGCAAAAAACAGGCCGGCAAACAATCCGCAGGCAAAAGAACACACCTTGCCCGCCCCCGTCTGCAATCCTTTGTAATACGCGCAGGAAGCACATAGTATAAGTCCCAAAAGAGGGAAGGCAAATTTAAGCCAGGTGCCCAGCGCGGCCCAGTTATAAGCCACCAAACACACCACTCCGGCCAAAAACAGGGCTGCCCCCGTTACGCCGCACAGCGGCGCCACCCAAGCGGGCAACACGGGACGGAAAAAAGAAGAAAACGCTTTCATACCGTTTATTGTAGCATTAAACGCACCGCCGCGCGAATTACTATAATACATATATGGACCCTATTTTACAACAAGCACAAGAAAATACAAAAGAAGCCTTCGCCATGCTGCGCCAAAGCCGCGCCGTTACGGCGTGGGATTTGCAGGGGGCGGATGTACATTTGGTCGGCTCGCTGGCCTGCGGGCTGTATTATGACAGCCGCGATATTGATTTGCATGTATATACGGATCCGTTTGATATGTCTGCCGGATTTGCGGCCATGGGCATGATTGCCTCCCAAAAAGGCTTTAAAGGCCTGACCTGCACCAACCTGCTGGACGCGCCGGACGCCTGCGTGGAATGGCACGCGCAATTTGAGGATGCCCAAAAACGGCTGTGGACGCTGGACATTATACATATCCTGCGCGCCAGCCGCTACGAAGGATATTTTGAACGCCAGGCACAGGCCATAAAAGAGATGCTGACCGACGACACGCGCGCGGCTATTCTGCATATCAAAAAAACCCTGCCCCCGCAGCCGCACATCGGCGGGATTTGGGTATACGCCGCCGTGCTGCGTGACGGCGTGCGCACACCGGAAGAATTTTCCGCCTGGTACGCAAAACAGGACAAAAACCAAATTTTACACTGGCCGGAAAGCAAATGATTTACTGTCTGGGCGCGGTCATTATTTTAGCCGCCGTATATTTTATCCTGACGCGCAAAGCCGATGAATTTATTTTCCATCCGGTACGCGGCTTTTTGGCCGGGCGCCTGCCCGGGGAAACCTTCTTTTTGCCTTCGGGAAACGGCAAAATACAGGCCCTGTATATCCCCGCGCGGGAAGGCAAAGAAACCCTGCTGTTTTTCCACGGCAACAGCGGCAACCTTTCCCATTTTGCGCCGTTTGCGCAACGTTACGGCGCGCACGGGCTGGGGGTGCTGATGTTTGACTACCGCGGCTTTGGCCAAAGTACGGGCCGCGTCAGCCAGCGCAGGGCATTTGAGGACGGGCAAACGGCCTTAAATTACCTGCTGCACGCCAAAAAAATCCCCCCGCAAAACATCGTGCTGTGGGGTTTTTCGCTGGGCAACAGCATTTGCCTGCACACGGCCGTGCAAAACGCCGGCCTGCCGTTTAAGGCTGTCGTAGCGCAAAGCCCGTTTACTTCCAGCGCGGAAATGGCCGCCTACGGCGTCAGCAAACATTACAAACCCTGGGACTGGAAACAAAAAATCCTGCTGCCGTTTATTTATCTGATTTTGTGGAACCGGAAACTGAACAATACGCGCCAAATCCCCCGCGTGAAAGCCCCCCTGCTGGTGGCTTACAGCAGACAGGACGAACGCATTCCTTGGCAGATGAGCGCGGCGCTGGCGCGCCTGGCCCCGCACGGCACACAGGCCTATGCCTCCCCCCGCGGGTGGCATGGGGAGTTTGGCTGGCTGGAAAAACGCGCGCTGGATTTTTTGGCTGGGGTCAAATAAATATTTTAAAAAGCGTCCATAGCATATACCCCTAAAAAAACACTTGACCAGCAGGGACGGGTGCATTTCGGGGCGGCTCCGTGTCATGCCGTATCACACCGGCACCGGACAGCCTATACAAAAAATTCCCCGGTCCAACACCCCGGGGAACAAAAAAATTTTCCGCTTTAGACAAATCGGGATGTAGCCGGGATTTCTATTGCGCGTAATTCCCGCTCTTCCTGGGCCGCAATGTCCTGCAGGGCCTTTTGATATTCTTCATTGGTATGTACCGTTTTTAACAATTCCGCCCGCTGGCCGTTATACTTTTCCATGACGGAGCGGGCCTGTTGGGCCCAGGCCGCCCGGGCCTCTTCCGGCAGGCCCGTCATCTGGGCCACAGCCGCCGCAATGCGTTGGTCATTGGTCGAGTCATACTTCTGCCAGGTGTAACGTACATTTAAATCCTGCAGCGCTTCATTGGCTTTTTCCGTTGCTTCCATATCCAGCCGGTTTACCTCCGCCACGCTCCATCCTTTTTCCTGGGCCTGCTGGCGCACATTGCGGCGGTAAGCCGTCACGCTGTCCGTTATCGGCCTCGCCTCGGACGCGGCCTCCGGGCCAAATTGCTGTTCAATCTGGCTGACAAGGGCCTCACTTTCTTTTTTCCAGGCCGTTTCCTCTTTTTCCAACGACTCCGGGTCTTGCCTAAAGACCGGGGAAACCCGCTCCCCGCTTTCTTCCTGTTGCGCCGCTTTCAAAATTTCTTCTTTCATAACGTCATTGCGCAGCCGGGTCAGGCCTGCGGGGCCGTCTTCCGGGGCCGTACTTTGCACCACCTGCTCCAAGGATTTACGCTGTTCTTCTTCCAGGGCCAACAGCTTTTCCTTCGCCGCAGCGGCATTTTGCGGCGTACGCCATACTTCCATACGTTTGGCCACATATTCATCCAGCACCGGGCGCATGGCGCCGGAGGTTGTTCCCCCGTATGCTTGCTCTATCTTTTGCAAGTATTGCTCATTTTCTGCACGCATCTGCATTTCCATCTTATTCAAAGACTCTTCATTATTTAACTGCTGCAGCTGCTGGTTATATTTATTATTGACGGCCTGGGCCTGTATTTGCTTTTCCTGCGGATCGCCGGGGGCATTTAAGGTTTGGGCCATTTCCTGCTGATAGTTTTTCATGATACTTTCGGCGCGCGCAGCGGCGGCGCTGCCGTAATTGGCCGCGACATCCTTCACTATCCCCGCCGATTGGGCAGCCAGCTGGCGCACCACTTCTTCCGCTGGGCCGCCCGCGCCGCGAGTATCGGCGGCATACACGGCATTATCCATAACGGAGGCTTCCCCCCGCGCACGGGACAAATATTTCTCAATATTGCGCTCTCTTTTGCTTTTGGGCAATAAGGCCGAGGCAATGGCGCGCTCCATCCCGCTGGAAAAATTTTGCAGGCGGCGGGACATGGCCTGCTGTTCGCGACGTGTTTGCAGAGGTGCAAACGAAGACCAAATGCGCCGGATATCTTCTTCCCGGTTTTTCTCTTCGGAACCGGTATGGGCGGGCGTCCCTGCGGAAGGAACAAATGACGGCGGCGCATAAGAAGGATAACGCCGGGATTGCTTCCCAGGGCCCGCAGAAACAGTACCGGCGGCAGGCGCCCCCGTTATAGAGCTCGCGGGCGCCGCCGTAAAAGGGTTTGACAGATAAACATCCGCCGGGGTGGGGTATTGAGGTGGAGAAAATAATGGCGCGGCGGCACTTCTCTGCGGGGCAACGACGGGGCGGCCATATATCTGCCCGGCAACATGGTCCCCTTTATCCGACAACGGCTGTGCAGCAAGCGCGAAGCTATCCGTTCCCTGTACCAAAGAAGTAAAATCCGTCCGGGAAGCAGAAGGGGCAGAAACGCCTGCCACGGCCTCCCCGGGTGCCGGCTCAGCAGCCGGTTTCCACAGCAAGACAAGGCCCATTAACATCAAAATAATAAACGCAACCATCGCGTAAAAAAGAGAACGGTTTACATTCATAATCCTATTCCACCGTCATATCGTTTCTTGTATTATGGAAAAAACTTCCCTATCAGACAAGAGCCTTTAGCCCCGAACAGCGAGGGCCAAAAGGCCCAGCGGTTTTATAGGACTGGAGCCTCGCGCCCTCATCGGGCAAAATGTTGCCGGCAGCCCGCGTTTCCCGGTTACTTGATATAATGGCAGCCGATGCTCTGCTTATTCTTCAGGGCCGCATATGTAATCAACAGTGCCGTCTGCGTTCCGTTACGCAAATCCAACAGATCCTGGTTCAGCGCATAGCCCTTGTAAAAAACATCTATTTCATTGTGCAGATGACGCAGAATCTTTTCGGCACGGCTCAAATGCGTGGCACTGCGCACCAGCCCCACATAATTCCACATCGTACTTTTGAGGGTAGCCAAATCCTGCTTAATTAAATTTAAATCCGGCTGTTTGTCCGGCACCACCCACTCTTTGGGTTCCGGCAGACGAAAGGTTTCCTTTTGTATATCTGCCGCGTCCGCCGCCGCGCACAGGAACCCCGTGGCCACCGCTTCCAAAAGCGAAGTGCTGGCCAGGCGGTTAGCCCCGTGATAGCCGGTGCAGGCCGTTTCTCCAACTGCATTTAGGTGCAAAATATTCGTACGTCCGTCCGGCGTGGCGTACACGCCGCCGCAAAAATAATGCGCCGCCGGCACCACGGGAATGGGTTGTTTGGTAATATCCACCCCTTCTTTGAGGCAGGTTTCATAAATAGCGGGGAAACGTTCTTTGATATGTTGCGCAGGCTCATGCGTAATATCCAAATACACGCAGTCATGCGATGTTTTCAGCCGCTCTTCCTCTATGGCGCGGGCGACGATATCGCGCGGGGCCAAATCTTTCAGCGGATGATATTTGGCCATGAACGCTTCGCCTTTGCAGTTGCGCAACACAGCCCCTTCCCCGCGCAGGGCCTCGGAAATCAAGAAGCTTTTCCCTTTGGCAAATACCGTCGGGTGGAATTGCATAAATTCCATATTCATTACGCGTGCGCCCACGCGGTAGGCCATGGCAATGCCGTGTCCGTATGCGTGCGCGGCATTGGTGGTATGGCGGTACACCTGTCCCACACCTCCGGTGGCAAGCACTGTTTTTTTGGCCTTTACGGCATATACTTCGCCGGTTTTGTTATCCAGCACATACGCGCCGAAACACGTCAGCGGGGCATAACGGTCCATGATATCCGTGGAACTGTGGGAAAGGGTCAGCAAATCCACCGCGGCGGCATTTTCCCGCACGGTAATATTTTTCTCTTTGCGCAGGGCCTTGTGAATGGAGGAAAGCAAAGAGTGCCCGGTGGTATCTTTCCAATAAATAATACGGTTTTTCGTGTGGGCTCCTTCGCGGGTAAAAAGAAGATTGCCTTTTTCATCGCGCGAAAAATCCGTATGCAAATCCGTCAGGAAAATTTTTTTCACCGCTTCACATCCGGCGGCAGAAAGCGTGCGCACCGCGTTTTCGTTACACAGTCCGGCTGTGGCCAGACGCACATCTTTTAAAAGCCCTTCCACATCCAAATCCGGCTCGTAAACTATCCCCCCCTGGGCCAAGTCGCTGTTGGCAGTATCCCAGTCGCCGCAGCTAAGCAGCATCACGCGCAGGCCGCGCCGCGCTGCTTCATATGCATACACCGAGCCGGCAATCCCCGCCCCGATGACCAAACAATCCGTTTCCTGTATTTTCATATACATATTATATAAAAACCCTTACAGCGCCAGATATGCAGAAGTACATTTTTTTCTTGCGTTTGGGCAAAATAAAATGTTATACTGACTTTTCTTTTTTAAAAGAATAAAATTTTGTATAATAAATATGTCCAAGATGTTTCTCCCGGTCCCCTGAACAAGCGGATTTCTAAAAAAGGAGAATGAACATGAAAAAACATAACATACTGGACATCATCGCTGAGGCGTTTGCAAAAGTAGGGGACAACGTACTCGGCGCTCACTACACGACCTACCGCAGCAAATAAGGCCGTGTCAGCCTAGCCAAACGGGGCTACTCCCTTTTGGCAGACGGGAAGAAGATTTCTTCTTTCCCGTCTAAAACCAGGCCGATTTGATATATTAGAAGCTCCGCCTTGCGGTGGAGCCTTTTTTATTGAATCCTTACCAAATATCCCGTGTGTAAACCCGGGGATGGATAAAAAAATCCCGCCGCAGGAAAAAGGCGTTTTCTTTTTGTTTGCCGGCGTCGTGCAAAATCAAGCAATGCTGATATTTGGAAACAAAAACCCCGGGCATGAACCCGGGGACTTTCTTCCAAATACTGCTCATTTTCAGATTAACACCTGCTGACCGGAGAAGTATACCCCATGCTTTTGCAAATCCCTTTACCTTCTTCTGTCAGCCCCAAACATTTGGGCTGGGATATGGCCCCGCTTGCAGCGGCCTCCTGATAAACACAAACCCCATAATCATTGTCCTTATGGGTGGCCTGTACGTAACCGGTATTGCTGATGGAAATAGTAAAGTTACTCCCTGTATATGTACTTCCGCTGGCCCCATCCAGCTCCAACGGCAACAGGCTGAAACTGGTAGGGATGGAGGCCGTGGCCCCTCCGTACAAGCGGTCATAATAATACATATCCCGTGCCGCCGCCACCTGCTCGGCCAAAGAAAGCCCCTCCGAAAATTTGGCGCGATCCACCGACCTGCGGTATGAGCCGATGGCAATTCCCGCCAAAATAGCCAAAATAGCCACCACGGCCAACAATTCCGCCAGCGTAAAAGCACGGCGGTTCAAAAATTTTTCCATAGTATTCTCCTATGCATCTTATTATTATCTTTAAGTATATAGGTTTTTAGGGAAAATTTCAAATTTGTTCCCTCTTGAAAGCTCCGCAGAAAATACTATAATAAAGAAAATATCCTCTTTAAACAGGAGTGCTCATGTCCGACCTACAGGTTTTTGCGCCGGCCGACGGCAAGCTGGTTCCTCTGGAACAGGTACCCGATCCGGCCTTTAGTGAACACATGTTAGGCGACGGCATTGCCGTCGCACCCGCCGCCGGTTTTACTGCGGCTCCGTTTGACGGAAAAATCGTCAGCGTACACAAGGCTTTGCATGCCGTGGTTATTGCCCGCCCGGGACTGGAAGTGCTAATCCATGTGGGCGTGGAAACGGTCAATTTACAGGGAAAAGGTTTTAAAGCTTTAGTCAAAGCAGGAGACGAAGTAAAACGGGGCCAAAAACTTACCGAATTTGACCCCGGTTTTTTGGCTAAAAACGCCCCGAGCAACCTGGTCATTTTAATCGTCACTTCTCCGGACGGAGCGCAATTGAATAAACTCCCTTTGTCCGAAGTAAAAGCAGGACAGGACGCCGTGTTTACCGTGCCCTGCGCACAGGAAGAAACCTCTTCCGCCGCACAAACGCAGGCGCAGGAGTGGATTGCCTCGCGCAAGGTCATTATTCCCAATTTAAACGGCTTGCACGCCCGCCCCGCCGGGCGTTTGGCGGACGCCGCTAAGAAATTTTCATTTCCCGTGCAGCTGGTCTGCGGGGAAAACACTGCCGACGCAAAAAGCCTGGTGGCAGTGATGGGTTTATCCCTGATGCACGGCAGTGAAGTATTTTTGCGCACGCCGGCAGACGCACCAGACGCGCCACGCGCGCTGGAAGAGCTGGCCTCTTTGCTAGAAAGCGGACTGGGAGAAAGCGAGGCCGAAGCTGAAGTTTGCACGCCGCAAAATCCCTGCCTGTGCAGTAACCAGCCGGTGGACCTCTCCGCTCCCGCCACGCTCAAGGCCCTGACAGCCTGCGCCGGCATTACGCGCGGACAAGCCTATTTATTTACGGCGGCCGATGTAGAATTTGAAGAAACCGCCGCGGACGCCGCCGCCGAACAGGCCCGCCTGCAAACGGCGATGAAAGAAACGGAGAATGATTTTTCCGCCGAAATTTCCGCCGCCCCTGGCAAATCCGCCAAAGAGATTTTACAGGCTCATGCGGAATTATTAAAGGACCCTTTCTTGGCGCAACAGGCCCAGGAGCACATCCAACAGGGCAAAAGCGCGCCTTTTGCGTTTAACGAAGCCGTACGCGCCAGTATTGACGTGCTGAAAAAAACAAAAAACCGCTTTTTGCTGGAACGCATCGCTGATTTTAAAGACCTGCGCCGCCGTGTTTTGCTTAAACTGACGGGCGGAGAAGTGAAAAAGCCGGAATTTCCTGAAGGCTGCATCATCGTGGCCGATGAACTGCTCCCCTCGGATTTAGCCCTGTTTGACAGCCGCGTACACGGGGTATTGCTCGCTTACGGCTCCCCCACGGCGCATGTGTCTATTTTACTGCGCAATATGGGCATGCCCTCGCTGGTCGGCGCGGGTGAATGCGTGCTGTCCATAGAAAACGGCACGGAGCTGGGATTAAACGCCGCTGAAGGCTTGATATATGTCCGGCCTACGCCGGAGCAAATTAAACAGCTGGATGATTTACAGCTGCTGGAACAACAAAAACGCGAACAAAACCAAAAAGCAGCCAAAGAGCCCGCCCTTACCCAAGACGGCGTACGCGTATATGTCTGCGGCAATGCTTCCAATGAACGTGAAGCGCTGGCCGCGGCGGAAAACGGCGCGGACGGCCTGGGACTGGTGCGCACGGAATTTTTATTTTTCCAGGGCAACGAACCCCCATCTGAAGAACGGCAGTTTGTACTATATCAAAACATCGCCGGCGCCTTGGCGGGAAAACATGTAACCCTGCGCACGCTTGATGTCGGCGGAGATAAACCCGTACCGTATATGCCGCTGCCGCCGGAAGAAAACCCCATCGTGGGTCTGCGCGGCGTGCGCAATTATGAAGCATACCGCGATATTTTTCTCTCCCAAATTCGCGCCATACTGCGCGTGCAGCCGGCGGGAAGCGTACGCATCATGCTGCCCATGGTGGCGTTTGCCGATGAATTTTTGTATTACAAAAATCTCATTGAAGAAGAAAAGAAAAAACTGGGCGTATCTTCCCCCGTGGAAGTGGGCATGATGGTGGAAGTCCCCTCCGCCGCGCTGACCGCCAAACAGTTTGCCGCATATGCGGATTTCTTTTCGCTGGGCACCAACGACCTGACGCAATACACCCTGGCCATAGACCGCGGGCATAAAACCTTGTGTGCGCGGGCGGACCATTTGCACCCTGCGGTGCTGGATTTAATCGGCCTTACCTGCCGCGGCGCACAGACCCGTAACCGCCCCGTGGCCGTATGCGGTGCCATGGCGGGCGACCTGCAGGCTGTACCGCTGCTGGTGGGCCTTGGCGTAACGGAACTGGCCGTAGGCGCCAACGCCATTGCCCAGGTAAAAGCACTGGTACGCACGCTGGACAAATCCCGCTGCGCTGAAACAGCCGCCCGGGCCTGTGAGTTGGAAAGCGCACAGCAGGTACGTGCACTGGTTAAAAAAGAATTTGGTATATAACGCAAGGAGAACAACATGCAAACCCTAAAAACCTTTTTGGCTCCCTTCGGAAGGGGCCTGGTTAAACTGGGCAAAGCCCTCATGCTGCCCATTGCCGTATTGCCCATCGCGGGGCTTCTGCTGCGCCTGGGCCAGCCGGACCTGTTAAACATTGCTTTCGTAGCCGAAGCGGGACAGGCGGTTTTTACCAACCTGCCGGTTATTTTCGCTTTGGGTATCGCCATCGGCTTTGCCGATGAAAACCACGGCGCTGCCGCCTTAGCCGCGTATGTGGGATACATTATTCTGACCGCCTCCCTGCATGTATTGGACGAAAGCATTGACATGGGCGTGCTGGGCGGTATCATTGTGGGCGTTACCGCCGGTCTGCTGTACAACAAATATAAAAGCATTAAGCTGCCGTCTTACCTGGCGTTTTTCGGCGGGCGGCGCTTTGTGCCTATTGTAACGGGCGCTGTCTGTCTGGTTATTGCCGGACTGGCTTATTTTGTCTGGCCGCCCATTGCACGCGTCATCGGCGCGTTTGGCGACTGGACGATTACCTCGGGCAATATCGGCCTGTTTTTCTACGGTTTTGCAAACCGCCTGCTCATCCCGCTGGGCCTGCACCACATTTTAAACAACCTGGTCTGGTTCCAGTTTGGCGATTTTGAAATTATCAAAGAAGGCGTAGCCACCGTCCTGCACGGGGATTTGACGCGCTTTTTTGCGGGCGACCCCATGGCCGGCCCTTTTATGGCAGGCTTCTTCCCCGTCATGATGTTCGGTCTGCCGGCGGCCTGTCTGGCCATGATTGCCACGGCCAAAACCACACGTAAAAAAGCCATCGGCGGCCTGCTTTTGTCCATGGCGCTGACGTCTTTTTTAACCGGTATTACCGAGCCTATTGAATTTTCCTTCATGTTCCTGGCTTTCCCGCTGTATGTGCTGCATTCCCTGCTGACGGGGCTGTCCATGGTTATCATGAATACGCTGGACGTAAAACTGGGCTTTACCTTCTCCGCCGGACTGTTTGACTACCTGCTCAGTTACGGCCTGGGCAAAAACGGCCTGTATTTAATCCCCGTCGGCATCGTGTACGGCGTGGTGTATTATTTCCTGTTTAAATGGGCGATTGTCAAATTTAATCTGACTACCCCGGGCCGCGAACCGGAAGAAACCGACCAGGAAGCCGCGCCCGCCGCACAGGAAACACAAAACGCCGCCACCGCCGTACCGGAACAGGCCCCTGCCGCCACGGGCGAAGATTTCCCGCCGGCGGACGACCAAAGCCGTGGCGCGGGTTACCTGCGCGGGCTGGGCGGGAAAAGCAATATCAAAACCATAGACGCCTGTGCCACGCGCCTGCGCCTGGAAGTAAACGATGCGGAGAAGGTGGATACCCCCGCTTTAAAAGCCCTGGGCGCGCGCGGCGTAGTCAAAGCCGCCGGCGGCGCGGTGCAGGTGATTATCGGGCCGGAAGCGGACCTGATTTCCGACGAGATTAAAAAATACCTGAAATAATATGAAACTGATTATTACAAAACATAATTTGGGCCTTTGGGCCGCCTCTTATATTCGCGCCCGCTGGGCCGCGCGGGAAAAAGACCCGTTTGTGCTGGGCCTTCCTACGGGGGGCACGGTGGTGGAGATGTATGCCGCCCTTTCGGGTCTGGTCAAAAACGGAAAGATGAGTTTTAAAAATATTGTCACGTTTAATATGGACGAATATGTAGGCCTGCCGCCGGAGCATGACCAAAGCTATCACTATTATATGAAGCACAATTTGTTTGACCATGTGGATATCGTGCCGCAAAACGCGCATATTTTAAACGGCCAGGCAACCGACCTGCACGCCGAATGCGACGCCTACGAAGCCGCCATCAAACAGGCCGGCGGCGTGGATTTGTTCCTGGGCGGCGTGGGCCGCAACGGACATCTGGCGTTTAATGAGCCGGGCTCTTCCTTTGACTCCCGCACGCGTGTCATGGAGCTGACCGAAAGCACCAAGCAAGCTAATTCCCGCTTCTTTGGCAATGACCCCACCCAAGTGCCCTCCCGCGCTTTAACGGTGGGCATCGGCACGGTACTGGACAGCAAGGAACTGCTGTTCCTGGCCAGCGGCGAGAGCAAGGCCGAAGCCGTGGCGCGTCTGACGCAGGGCGAAGTAACGCAGCAATGGCCCATTACGGCCTTAAAGACGCACCCGCGCGCGGCCCTGCTGGCCGACCCGGCCGCAGCGTCCGCCCTGACGGGCCCTGCCAAAGAGCAGCTGGAGCAGGCTTTGCTCCGGCAGCCGGAAGAAGACGTCATTTTAACTTTATAACCTTGGGGGAAGTCGTGAAACACCAGCTGATTATTAACGCCCGCGTCATAACGGCGGAAAAAATATGGCCGGATCACTGCATTGAAATCAAGGACGGCAAAATTGCCGTCGTATTCCCGTGTGAACGCCTGCAGGCGCTGGAAGAAGGCGTGGAAATTTTTGACGCCAAAGGCGCTTACGCCGCCCCGGGCCTGATAGATATGCATATTCACGGCTTTGCGGGTTTCGGGCCGGAGCTGGCTTCGGAAGAAGCCCTGCTGTATATGTCTGAAGCTTTGGCGGAAAACGGCGTAACGGCCTTCTGCCCCACGCTGTACTGCGGCCAACCGGCGGACATGCTGCGGCGCATTCAAAACACCGTGGGAGCATTTGGCAAAGAAAAGGGCGCGCATATTCTGGGCTATCATCTGGAAGGGCCTTTTATCTCCCCCAAAAAACCCGGGGTTATGAAACCGCAGGACATTTCCCTGATAGACATTCCCGCGCTGGAACGGCTGTATGACGCCGCACAGGGGCACATTACCAACATGACCGTGGCTCCGGAACTGCACGGCATTGAACTGCTGGTAAAATATTGCCAAGAACACCACATTCTGCTGCAGGCCGGCCATACCGATGCCACTTATGCGGAATTTCTGCACGGAGCTTCTTTGGGCATTACCCATGCCACGCACGCCTTTAACGCCATGCGCGAGTTTACCCACCGCGAGCCGGGGGCGGCGGGGGCGGTGCTGATGCACCCCGAGATTTCCGCCGAAATCATTGCCGACGGCAAACACGTACACCCGGACGTGGTGGCCTTTTTGGCTCGCGTCAAACCGCCGGAAAACCTGGTGCTGATTACCGACGCCCTGCGCCCTACCGGCCAGCCGCAGCCGCCTTTTACCGCCAATGACGAGGACGTTATCCTTCAGGACGGCGTATGGCGGCGCACGTCGGACCAGGTAATAGCCGGATCCAGCCTGACCATGCTGCAGGGAATCAAAAACCTGGTGTCCTTCGGACTGACGCTGCCGCAGGCCGTGGCGTGCGCTTCTGCCAATCCGGCACGCCTGCTGGGCCTGAAAAACAAAGGCTCCCTGGCCACAGGCATGGATGCGGATATTACGCTTTTTGACGCGGAGTTCCGCCCCGTACGCACCTTCCTGGCTTAGGTAAAGCCTCTTTCTTCTGCGCGCGGTTTTTAAACCGCGCGTTTTTTGCCTTCTTTTTGCCCTTTATTTTTATATTTAGTAGAATATATATAATGATTTGAGGCAGGAGCATACAAGCCGCCGCGGTACCGGGCGGCTTGGTTCGTCTAAATTTATGAGCAAGAAGTTAGAACACAAGCAGGAAGGTAATCCTTTTAAAGCCCGCACAATTTCCAGTCTGTTAATCAAATTTTCCGCGCCGGCCGTGGCAGGCATGTTCGTTAGTGCGTTGTACAACATTATTTCCCGCATTTATGTCGGCCATGAATTCGGCGCGCCGGGCATAGCCAGCATTACGCTGCTGTTCCCCATGGGGTTTTTCTTCATGGCGTTCAGCGTGCTGATCGGCGTGGGTGCCAATGCGCTTTTTTCTATCCGCCTGGGAGAAAAAAAGGAAGACGAAGCCCAGCTGATTCTGGGCAATGCGTTTGTGGCACTGTTCCTCATCAGCGGCTTATTAATGGCGGTTGGATATATATTTATGGACCCTATTCTGCTCTTTTTGGGAGCAGATGAAGTAACCCTGCCTTATGTTACGCCCTATATGCAAATGGTGTTGCCCGGATATGCTCTGTTTAACGTCGGAGCGGGCATGAACAATTTTATCCGCTCTTCCGGCCACCCCAAGACGGCCATGGCCACCCAGTTTATCGGTGCGTTTTTAAATTTAACCGTTGCCCCGATTACCATCTTTGTCTTAAACTGGGGCATGCGCGGGGCGGCCGCGGCCACGGTATGCGGGCAGGTGGTGTCGTTTACTTGGATTTTGCTGTTCTTTTTGGGGCCGCGCAGCAAATATAAACTGCACTGGCGGTATATGCGTTTAAAATGGCATATTCTGTCTGCCAGCATGCTGATCGGCGTATCCCAAATGGTGTTTCAGCTCGCTTCCAGCGCCATGAACTTTCTGCTTAACCACGCCCTTTTAAAATACGGCGGCAATGTGGCGGTATCGGCCATGGGTATAGCCATCAGCGCCAACGCCATTTTCCTGATGCCTATTTTGGGCCTGAGCCAGGGCGCGCAGCCCATTATTGGTTACAACTACGGCGCCCGCAAATACGCCACTGCCTTCCAAACGCTTAAAATGGCCATACGCTGGGGTATCGGTTTTGGTTTCACGGGGTCCATGATTGCCCTGTGTTTTGCCCCGTATATCGTGCGTATTTTTAACGGAACCGACCAGGAACTTATTGCCATGGCGGCACGGGCAGTACGCATTTTAAATATTTTTACGGCTTTTGACGCGCTGCAAATTTTGGGCAGCAGCTTTTTCCAGGCCATCAATAAACCTTTCCGCGCGGCGGTGCTGAGCCTGTCGCGCCAGGTGCTTATTTTAATTCCGCTGGTGCTGATTATGCCCATGCTCTTTGGGCTGTACGGGGTATTTTTTGCCCCTCCGATAGCCGATGTGCTTTCTTGCACGCTGACTTATCTGATGCTGCGCGGATATTTCAGTAAATACCGCCAGAACTTTTTCTTCAGCAAAAAGTTTTCCGCCAAATAGGCAAAAAACTCCCCGGGGTCGCCCGGGCTTTATGGCAGAAAGTAATTAAAAATATCCCCGGTAAGGCCGGGGATGTTTTTATAGACCACAAGATAATTATCTGTTGTTTTAAGCGCCATTGTTCTGTACAGGCCATACGGCAAGTTTTAGAAATGATTGCACAAAATTCTTGCCGCCTGAAAAATAGACGGAGCAGTAAACGCAAGACCAAGCAGTACGAGAGGTTAAAAATTTACTTTTTCATCCACCAGATATGCGGGGCGGCGTTTGACTTCCGTAAAAATACGGCTTAAATATTCCCCGATGACCCCCAGCGTAATCAGCTGTACGCCGCTGAAAAACAAAATCGTTACCATCAGGGACGCATAACCGCTGACAGGGTTGCCCCAAACCAGCTTTTTATAGGCAATCCACGCCGCAAATATGAAGGCAAACAGGGCTACCGCCATACCTGCATACGTCCAGAGTTTCAGCGGCCAGGAGGTGGCGGAGGTCAGGCCGCTCAATGCAAAATTCCACAGACGCCAATAACTCCATTTCCCGCGGCCAGCCGCACGCGGACGGCGGCAATACGGCACAGCTACACTGTTAAAGCCCACCCAGGAAAACAGGCCTTTCATAAAGCGTTCCCGCTCCGGCAAGGCCGCCACCGCCTGTGCGGCGCGGCGGCTGAGCAGGCGGAAATCCCCGGCGTTATACGGCATGGGGAAATCAGCCACTTTATTATATACTTTATAAAACGCCTGCGCGGTAAAGCGCTTAAAAAAAGAGTCCGCACTGCGATCTATGCGTTGCCCGTACACATTTTCATAACCTTCCCGGAATTTTTCCCAAAATACGGGCACCAGTTCTACCGGGTCTTGCAAGTCCGCATCCAAAATCACCACGGCCTGGCCGGCGGCGGCTTCCAGCCCCGCAGTAACGGCGGCCTCTTTGCCAAAATTACGCGACAGGGAAATTATTTTTACATACGGGCATTGCCGGGCCAGTTTTTTCAGCGTGTTCAGTGTGGCGTCATTGCTACCGTCATTGACAAAAATATATTCATAGGAAAAATGTCCGCGCAGCACTTCTTCCGCCCGCGCAAAAAACAAAGGCACCATTTCCTGCTCATTATACATCGGTACTACCAAAGAAAGCTGCGTCATATCACCATCCTTCCAAATCCTGTAAATATTGCTCATCAGCGGGATGCCAGTCCGGCGGCGGCCGGGTGCCTTTGTCCGCCAATTTCAGGAAGCAGGACGTTTTTACCCGCAGCTCCACCGCAGCCGCACGTTCCCACTGCCGGGTTAAGCGGCTGAGTTTATGGACATTACAGTTGGGCATCCAGATAACGGCGTTTTCCCGGCGGGCTAAAGCCTTTTCACGCGCGGGTTCGTCCATCTGCCACAGCTCCGTTACCCGCGTATTCATACCAAATACCTGATTTGGATAAAACGCATACATGGCCTCCATGGACGAAGGCGGAAATGCCTCCAGCGCCACAACAAAAAGTTCTTTTTCCGGCCACAGCTCCCGGTAAGCCTGCATGGACATGCGGGCGGGCATAATATCCCCCACGGAGCTCAACACCCAAAACATCCCCGTCGTCGTCAGATTCATGATTAAAAACAGCACAAACAGTCCCAGGGCCCATAAATGCCGGCGCACGATGGGCGCGGCCAACAGCGAACACAACAAATACATCGCCGGGACAAAAGGCATGAAGTAACGCCCGAAAAATAAATAAATTTTAATATACAAAAGCCCCACAATGGCCAGCGCCGTCAGGCAGGCCAGCGTCAGCAGTGCCACTTCCGTCTCATAGGCGAAACAGCCCCTCCTGCGGTATTGTTTTATGGCCCCCTGCAACCCGGCCAGCAACAGAACCATCACAATCAAATGACCCGTATAACAGGAAAAAAAGAAAACAACCAACCCGGGCATAATCATATCTGACGGAACCCGGTTGCCCCACCAGGCGCCGTCAAAACGCTGCAGGGAAATATTGGCCCATAAATTTGGCAGCAGCCAGGGCAAAAACAGCAGAAACACCAGCCCCGGCACACAAATAAACAGCCACAAACGGCGTTTATATTTTACGGCCAGCCCCAGCAACAGTACGGAATACACGCCGTAAAGCAATGCGCCGAAATAATGGCTCCAACACAGCAGTAAAGACAAAATGCCGTAGGCTGCCCATTGCTCGGCAGGTACATTCCTGCCCTTTAACGCGGCGCGGGCAATATCCAAAAATACAAATGTCAGCGGGACGGACAAAAACAGGACCAGCGCATATGCCCGTGCATGCTGGGCATAAAAAATACCATATGCCTGACAGGAAAGCATGCCCACAAACAGCAGGCGGGCGGTTTTGCCAAAGCGTTTGGGAAAGCCGAACCAGGCCCAGGCCAAAGCCCCTAACCCCAACAGCACGCTGGGCAGCCGCAGCCAGCATTCGGGGCCATATGGAACAAAATGGTTGTAAATATATAACAAAAAATTATGCAGCGGGGGGTGTACGTCCGGCATCAGCCAGTTTGTCCATATCCAGCCGAAAGAAAGGGCGGGGTTGGAAGTGACGGCAGTAAACAGCTCATCATACTCATAGGAGGCATTCAGCAACAAAAAACGCGCGGCAATCCCCGCCAGGATACATGCCGCGCATAAAAACAACAAAAACTTACGGACAAAACGGCCCATTCTTTAATCCAGTTCACATTTGGCGTTTATACCCGAACCAATAAAATGACAGGCAAAATAATCCATACACGCACTGCCCGTGCAATAGTTGTCCAACAGGCGGCCGCGGTTTAAATAGTATACCAGCTGTACTGTTGGATCTTCGGTAGAACGGATATAAAACGTCGTATCAGTAGCCGTGGAAGGAGTAAACGTGCTTCCCACCACCGTAAAATCCCTCATTTCCGGATAACGGATAGCCAACTTAGACCCCCCGTTGGAAACAAACTGGGCATCGTATTTTTTATTTTCCATATAATAAATATTTTGCGCATCCACAATGGCCTTGCCCGCTATCCGCGCTTCCGTCCCCTGGGCACGCTTGACCGCGCGTTGGTACTGCGGCAGGGCAATAGACGTCAAAATCCCCAAAATCAATACCACGACCAGCATTTCAATCAACGTAAAACCGGTATTTTTTTCCATAACGGCTTCATCCTCCGTTTACATAACTTACAGTCAGTATAACAAAAACTTAAAAATTCCCGCAAACAATAGCGGCCACAGCGGCATATCTTTGTCCATTACGCACGGGTATATAATGGGCCAAACCTTTTAACGCAGCTTTAAAGCCAGTTCGTTAATTTCCGTAATTTCCTGCAGGGTCAGGCCGGAAAGGTGCTGTTTTTCCTGTTTGGAAAGCGGGGCGGTAAAGGCCGTTTTAAATCCCAGCCGCTGCGCTTCTTCCAGCCGACGCTCCATCAGCGGCACTTTGGCTATTTGTCCCAAAATGCCCACCTCGGCCAAAAACACCCATTCATGGGGAATAGCCACGTCTTTGACGGAACTGATCACGGCGGCGCACACGGCCAAATCCAGCGCGGGGTCTTTGAGTTTCACCCCGCCGGCAATGCTGACGTAAATGTCTTTATTGTCCAAAGACAGCCCCACATGTTTTTCCAGCGCGGCAAACAGCATAAGACAGCGGTTCAAATCCACTCCTGTGGTTACCCTGCGCGGATACGGATAATGCGTCGGGCTGGCCAGAGCCTGCACTTCGGTCAGCAGCGGACGCGAGCCTTCCAAAGCCAGCGTATAGGCGCGGCCTTTTAAAGCGGAGCGTGCGGACGTCTGCGCGAAATATTCACCCGCGTTTTCCACCCCTTCCAGGCCGTGGCCCGTCATTTTAAACAGACCGATTTCCGCCGTGGAGCCGAAACGGTTTTTATGCGGACGCAGCAAACGCAAGACATTGTCTTTTTCCGTGTCAAAATACAATACGCTATCCACCATATGTTCCAAAATTTTGGGGCCGGCCAATTCGCCGTCTTTAGTGACATGCCCCAGCACAAAGGTAATAATCCCTTTGGGCTTGCACAGACGCACCAGCTCGGCCGCACATTCGCGCACCTGGCCGACAGTACCGGCGGAGGAGGTAAACTCGGGATGATAAACGGTTTGAATGGAATCCAGCACCAGCACATCGGGGCTGACATTTTCCACGGACTCAATGATGTTTTGAATATTGGTTTCGCAATGCAGAAAAATATTGGGGTTGTTCACGCCCAGCCGCTGGGCGCGGCCCGAAATCTGGCTGATGCTTTCCTCTCCGGAGATATACAGCACTTTTAAGTTTTTGGCCAGCGCGTCCGCCACCTGCAGCATCAGTGTGCTTTTGCCTATGCCCGGAGCCCCGGCCAGCAGGGTAATCTGCCCCTTGACCAGGCCGCCGCCCAGCAGGCGGTCAAACTCCCCGATGCCCGTGGGGATACGGGTTTCTTTTACGGCGCGGCTGTCGGAAAGTTTAATAATTTCCGAAGAAAAATCCGTAAACGAGCGGGTACGCTTTTCCTTCTTGCTTTCCTGCTGTTTTACCTCTTCCGCCAGCGTATTCCATTCCCCGCATTCGGGGCATTTGCCCGCCCATTTGGGCGACTCATAACCGCATTTTTGGCATACAAACACCGTCTTAAACTTCATACATGCCCCTAATTGGCCATCGTAGCCAAACCGAAGAAGGACGATATATCCTGGTCATTAAACGAAATATTGGCCTTGACGTTGAAATAGTTGGTTTCCATCACATCGCGCATCCACGCGCCGACCGAGAAATATTTGCTGACGCGGTAATCTATGCCGTAAGAAATATTCGGCTTATCAAACAAACGGTCGTTAATAACGCGGTCCCGGCCCCAGTCCGTAAATTCCGCACCGACGGTAAAGCGCTGTAAAAACTCGTGATTGTAGAACGGTTTCAACTCCAGTGCCACGCCGCCTGCGCCGCGTATCATACCCGCCGACAGGTTGGCCCACTGGTTATACAGGCCAAAACGCAAATCCAGTTTATTGCGCTCCACATAATCCCCGTCGCCCAGCTTGTCATCTTCATTGCCGATATTGGCAATACCCGCACGGTAATAGGTGTATCCGCTGGAAGGGAAGATTTCCAGGGCCAGGTCGCTGGTGGAAATGCCGGGTTCCGTAGCGTAGAAAAAGTCATAATCCCAGTAGACGCGGAAACGGCTCATTTTACCCACAAAAGATTTGACTTCCGTCATGGTGGTTTTCAGCTCGCTGACGCTCTGCTTGACCTGCTCTTTCATTTCTTTGTCTTTAATCAGGCTGCCCAGCACGCCTTCTTCATTGGTAATGCTGTCCATGACGGCGTTTAATTTATCGGTGATTTCCTGCAAATTTTTCATGGAATCGGTAACATACGGACGCATGGTAATAACCAGCTGGTTGACATTGGCCGACAGCTGGCGTATATCACGCATGGCGTCGTTAAGCTGCGCGCCGAATTGCCCGCGCTGGTTAATGCTGTCCACCAGTTCTTTGACACTGGTCATGGTATCTGCAATCTGCTGGTCCATGGGTACTTCGTCCACGCCATGCACGTATTCCCCCGCGTGCAGCGGGCCCAGGCTTTCGTCGCCCTGTTCCACTTTCAGGTATTTGGTGCCGATAATGCCTGTCATCCCGATGGAAAAGCGGCTTCCTTTGTACAGCGGTACGCTTTCATTGACCGCCGCCACGACAATGACTTTGCCGTCCTCAATTTTTATCTCTTTTACTTTCCCCACTTCCACGCCGGAAAGCTTCACCGCCGCTTTGACGGGCAGGCCGGAAACGTCGGCAAACTGCACGTTAATATCATAGGAACGCGTAATGGAAAAGCCCCCCAAAAAATACAAACTGAACCCCAGGGCCGCCAGCCCCAGCACGGTAAATAAGCCAAGTTTTGTTTCCGGTTTCATAATTTCATTCTACCTTAAATAAAGTTAAAAAAAATCACTCCCGCATCAGTTTCATTTGTATGGGCCCGTGGCTGGAGCCGTCCACAAACTGCCGCACATACGGGTTGTCGGTCTTTCTAAACTCTTCCGGCGTGCCGTAGAGCATAATTTCCCCTTCGTACAAAAAAGCAATATAGTCGGAGATTTTAAACGCCGAGTGCATGTCATGCGTAATCACCACCGACGTAATGCCGATTTTCTTTTTCATTTCCAAAATCAAATCGCTGATAATGTCCGACATAATGGGGTCCAGCCCCGTGGTGGGCTCATCATACAAAATACATTTCGGGCTGATGGCCAGCACGCGCGCCAGGCTGACGCGTTTGCGCATGCCGCCGGAAAGCTCGGAAGGGTTCAGTTTGGCCACTTCTTCTTTCAGCCCCACCATGGCCAGTTTTTCTTTAATTACGGCGGGATATTTTTCTTTGGGGATATCCGTCAGATAAGACAGGCCGAAAGCCACATTTTCCCCCACTGTCATGGAATCAAACAAAGCCCCTTCCTGAAACAAATACCCGAAATGGCGGCGTACGGCGGCCAGGCGGAAGGGGTTGGTTACCTTGGTAATATCCTTGCCATTGACCAGTATTTCCCCGCCGTCGCTGTCCAGCAGGCGCATCATACATTTAATCAGCGTGCTTTTGCCCGAGCCGGAACCGCCCAAAATGGAGGTGATTTTGCCGTCCTCTATTTTCAGGTTTACGTCCCGCAGCACATGATGCGCGCCAAAGCTCTTTTTGAGATGTTTTATCTCTATCATTTAAATCCCGAACGCCGTCAAAATGGCGGTTAAAAAATAATCCAGCACCAAAATCAGCACAATGCACGTTACCACCGCGCCGGTGGTGGACTTACCCACCCCTTCGGCGCCGCCGCGCGTGCTGACGCCTTTATAGCAGCACACCGTGGCTATCATAAACGCAAAAATAAACGCCTTAATAAACCCGTGCATAAAGTCTTTCGCGTCCATAAAGGTGGTAATGTCGCTTAAATACACTTCCCCGGGCACGCCCAGCGCATACACGGCCACCAAATACCCGCCGATCACGCCGAAAATATTGGAGAACACCGTCAGCACCGGCATAGTCAATAGAAAAGCCCCCATGCGCGGGATGACCAGGTACTGCGTCGGATTGGTGCCCAGCGTATACAGGGCGTCCAGCTGTTCCGTTACGGCCATGGTGCCGATATGCGCTGTCACGGCTGCGCCCGCGCGGCCCGCCACCACCACGCCCGTCAGCACAGGGCCAAGCTCACGGATTAACGAAAAGGAAACAATGGTACCCACAAAAATCGGGTCGCCGAAAATATTGTTAATGGTATTCCCGGCCTGCAGGGCCAATACCATGCCCGTAAACAGGCTGGTCAGCGCCGTTACGCCGAAAGAATCCACGCCGATGGTAATGCTTTGCAACACAAACTGTTTAAATTCAAAGCGCGAACGCGCCAGCCAGAACCCGGCCGAGCGCACCATGTCGGCCGCTCCTCCGGTCTGATCCAGCCAGTTCATCATCACTTTGCCTATTGCCGTAAACATTATTCTTGATAAAACCTCGGCACGCGGGGCATAAGAAGCGTGGTCAGCTCATAATCAATCGTCCCCGCTTTTTGGGCCAGCTCTTTGGCGCGTATTTCCTCCGCGCCCTGCCGGCCGATTAACACCACTTCATCCCCTACCCGCGCGTCCGGCACGGCAGAAATGTCCACCATGCACATATCCATGGTAATATTGCCCAGCACGCGGCAGCGCACGCCTTTAATCAGCACGTCGGCCTTATTGGACAGCGCGCGCAAATACCCGTCGCCGTATCCCACGGGAATGGTGGCGACCTTCATAGTACTGGACGCAATAAAACTGCGGTTGTAGCTGATGCTGGCGCCGGCGGCCACTTCTTTGGCAAACACAATGCGGCTTTTGAAAGAAAGCACCGGCTCAAATCCGTCGGACAAACCAAAAGACGCATGCCCCGCGCGCACCATATCGCAATAGCTGTCCGGCCGCAGCTCTATGGCCGGCGAAGCCGCCATATGAAAGAGTTTTACGGGGATTTTATGCAGGCGCACATTGGTCATCGTATCGCGGAAATAGCCTATCTGTTCTTCGGTGTAGGCGGGGTCCGTATCCACGCTGGACAGGTGCGTAAACACGCCTTCCAACTCTATAAATTCATCTCCGGCCAGTTCATGGATAATGTGCATGACGCCGCCGCGGCGCGTGCCGATGCGGCCCATGCCGCTGTCCTGTTTGACGTGGCAGCGGGCTTTTTTGCCCAGTTTACGCGCGATTTGTTTTATGGCTTTGGCCGCCTCCAGGCTGGCCACGGCCACAGACAAATCATACTTGATCGCGTATTCAAAGGCTTCAAAAGGATAAATGCTGCCCAATACCAAAATCGGCAGGGTAATGCCCGCGCGGCGCAGCAAAATGCCTTCCTCCACGGAAGCCGCTCCGAAAAACTGGCACAGCTTATGCTCCTGGGCATACAGCCCTAGGCGTTCGGCCCCGTGCCCGTAGGCATTGGCTTTAAGCACCGCCAATATGTTCACATCCGGCCCGACTTTGGCGCGGATTTTTTGCAAATTGCGCCCGTAGGCGCCCAAATTAATATCTGCCCAGGTAGGGCGCAAAAAAGGAATATCCACTTTTTACTCCGGCAATACCATGACCCCTTCTTCCGCCGGGCCCATCACTTGGTTTTCCGGCGCGGGATTGGTAAACAAAGTATATTCGCTGATAAAATTCAAATCTATGTCGCCCACCGGCCCGTTGCGCTGTTTGGCGATAATCAGTGTGGCTTTGCGCTTAAGGCTTTCATCGTCGCGCTTATAATACCCTTCGCGGTGAATCAGGGCCACCACGTCGGCATCCTGCTCAATGGAGCCGGATTCGCGCAGGTCGGAAAGCTGGGGCTTGTTGTCCAAACGGCTTTTGTCCTCGTTCTTACGGCTGAGCTGCGAAAGGGCCAGCACGGGCACGTTTAAATTGCGCGCCAGCTCTTTGAGCATGCGGGAAATTTCGGACACTTCCTGCTGACGGCTTTCGGCGCGGCCCGAGGAACGTATCAGCTGCAAATAGTCTATGATAATCAGGCCCAGCGTCTTACCCTGCTTAGCCAGCTCATTGGCCAGGCGGCGCGAACGCATGCGGATTTCGGTAATGGTAATGCCCGGGGTATCGTCAATATACATCGGCGCTTCAGCCAGGCGGGCCAGCTCGCGCGTGAGGTCTTTCCATTTGTTGCGCGGGAAATAGCCGTTGCGCACCTGGTGCACCTCGGCCATGGCGGCCGAGCACAACATACGTTCATAAATGGAATGGCGGCCCATTTCCAGCGAAAAAATAGCCGTCGGCACCCCGCAGTTAACGCAGGCGTGGTGGGCAATGTTCAAAGCCAGCGCGGTTTTACCCTGGCTGGGGCGCGCGCCCAAAATAATCAAATCAGACTTGCGGAAACCGCCCGTTTTATAGTCAAACTCCGTAAAACCGGTCGGCACGCCTTTGACAGGGTTTTTGTCCAAATGGGCCTTTTCTATCATTTCCATGACTTCCACGGCCAAATCCTTGGACGCAACAAACCCCTTTAAATCCTGCTTCTGGCTGAGTTTAAAAATCTGCTCCTGGGCGATATCTATGAGTTTTTCGGGTTCTTCTTCCTCTTTATAGCATTCCTGCACCAGGCTGGTGGCAGTACGGATTAAGTCGCGCACCAAAAATTTATTGTAAACGATTTGCGCGTAATGCTCCACATGTGCTGCAGTGGAAACTTTATTAATCAAATCCGTCAGGTACAGCTCTCCCCCCACCTGCAAAAGCAGGTTTTGGGTTTTGAGCTCTTCGGTCAGCGTAACGAGGTCCACGGCCTGGTTTTTATCGGCCAGGGTTTTCATGGCGGAGAAAATCTTTTTGTGTGCGTCTTTATAAAAATGTTCCGGTTTTAAAATGTCCAGCGCGCGCTCCACCGCGTCGCTTTCCATCAGCATGGAGCCCAGCACGGCCATTTCCGCGTCTATGGCCTGGGGCGGGATTTTCTCTTCCAACAAATTGCTCGGCATACGGACCTCTTACCTCTTGCAGCGAAAATAAACGGGTTCCCGCCGCATGCGGGGACCGTTGTTTTAATTATTGTAGCAATTTTACAGCCCCCGCGCGGGCCCTTTTTCTACCGGCCGGTAAACATCCGAGGGCCGGCCTCGTACCCCCCGGAAGCCCAAGCGCAGAAAAACGGTCTATTTTTTATATAATCAAATTATGAACTGTATATTTTGCGGTATAGTAAGCGGGGAAGTCAAAAGCCAAATCGTCTATGAAAATGACGACGTGGTGGCGTTTAAGGATTTAAACCCCCAGGCGCCCACCCACCTGTTGATTATCCCCAAAAAACACATCAGCCGCCTGGACGAGGCTCAAGACGGCGACGCCGAACTGCTGGGCAAAGTATTGCTGGCCGCCCGCGATTTGGCCAAAAAGTTTGATTTAAAAGACTTCCGCCTGGTAACCAACAACGGCAAAGGCGCGGGGCAGACGGTGGACCATTTGCATTTCCACCTGATGGCCGGACGGCGCTTTCTGTGGCCGGCGGGCTGAAATACCAATCCACACAAATAGTAAATATATACCCGTTCCAGTTTTGAGTGGAACGGGTATTTTACCGGCTTTTTAATGTGGCGCAGAGCTGGGCCAGGCCGGAGGCGATATCCTCCTGCTGCACAGCTACGTCCGGCGGGACGTTTAGTTTGACGGGGGCAAAATTCCATATGGCTTTTACGCCGCAGGCCACCAAAGTATCCGTAATGCCCTGCGCCGCGGAAACGGGTACGGTCAGAATGGCAATTTGCAGTTTTTTCTCTTCAATTACACTTTTCATCTGTGCGGTATGGTAAACATGTATACCGTTGATTTCATTGCCTACGCGCTCGGGGTGCGTGTCAAACGCGGCCACGATTTCCAGCCCGTGGTTTTTAAAGCCGGAAAACCCCAACAGCGCCGCACCCAAATGGCCCGCACCGATGAGAAAAGCCTTATTCAAATTATCCCAGCCCAAAAAAGTTTCTATGGCGGAAATAGTGCCTTTTACTTTAAACCCCGCACGCATTTTGCTGGGCGCACCGACGGCCTGCAAATCCTTTTTAATGACGATGGGCGGCACCTGCGTTTCTTCGGCCAACTCGGTGGAGGACACAAGCAGCCTCCCGTAAGCATGCCGGCCATATAATACGCGCAAATATTGAGGCAGACGGCGCACGGTCTGCACACTGACTCCCTTTTTCTTGGAAAACAGCCCCATAAATAAGGTTTCTCCTGTGGAAAAACTGGATATTTTAATATCCATATAATACCCTTTCAGGCATTTTTTTGTCAAGGGGTTCCCCGCCATTATAGAGGAGATATTGACACTTATTTTGAAAACAGGTATCATATGGATATAAAAATATCTACAAGCTGTTTTAACAAAGATATTTTGAAAAGGAGAACCGTTATGGCGGATAAGAAAAAAGCTGCGCCGGCCATCGCCACTGCCGAAGAACTGGCCCATCTGGACCAGATTGTGCAAAAGGTGAAAAAGGCCCAGCGCATTTATGCAAATTACACCCAGCAGCAGGTGGACAAAATCTTCCGCGCTGCGGCCATCGCCGCCGCGCAAAACCGCATTCCGCTGGCCCAAATGGCCGTGGACGAAACGCGCATGGGGGTCATGGAAGACAAGGTAATCAAAAACCAGTTTGCTTCCGAATATATTTACAACCAATATAAAGATACCAAGACCTGCGGCGTGCTGTCTGACGACGACTCTTTCGGTTATCGCCAGGTGGCCGAACCCATCGGCCTGATTGCGGGTATTATCCCGACGACGAACCCGACCTCTACGGCTATTTTCAAAAGCCTGTTGGCTTTAAAAACCCGCAACGGCATTATTTTTTCTCCGCATCCGCGTGCCAAAGAATGCACCATTGAAGCGGCACGCATCGTACTTAACGCCGCGGTAGAAGCCGGCGCACCGGAAGGCATTATCGGCTGGATAGACAACCCGACCATGCCGCTTTCCAACGCGCTGATGCACCACAAAGACATCAACCTCATTTTGGCCACCGGCGGCCCCGGCATGGTAAAAGCGGCCTACTCCTCCGGCAAACCGGCCATCGGCGTGGGCGCGGGCAATACCCCCGTGGTCATTGACGCCACCGCCAACATCAAAATGGCCGTCAGCTCCGTCATTATGAGCAAAACCTTTGACAACGGCACCATTTGCGCCAGCGAACAGTCCGTCATCGTGGAAGATGCGGTGTACGACAAAGTCAAAAAAGAATTTATTGACCGCGGCTGCCACTTCGTTACCGGCAAAGACCGCAAAAAACTGGCCGAAACCATTGTAAAAGACGGCAAGCTCAATTCCGCCATTGCGGGCCAGAGCGCCGAAAAAATTGCGGAAATGGCCGGCATTAAAATTCCCGCCGACACCAAAATCTTAATTGCGGAAGCGGAAAAAGTAAGCGACGAAGAACCCTTCGCCCGCGAAAAACTCTCCCCCGTGCTGGCTTTCTACCGCGCCAAAGATTTTGACCACGCCGTGGAAATCGCCCGCGCGCTGATTCTGTACGGCGGAGCCGGACACACTTCCGTGCTTTATACCGACGAGGCCAACGAAGCCCACATTGATATTTTCAAAGACATGCCCACCGCCCGCACTTTAATCAACATGCCTTCTTCCCAGGGCGCCATCGGCGACGTGTACAACTTCAAGCTCGCGCCGTCGCTCACGCTGGGCTGCGGCTCCTGGGGCGGTAACTCCGTCAGCGAAAATATTGGGGTGAAACATCTTATGAACGTCAAATCCGTCGCGGAACGCCGCGAAAACATGTACTGGTACAAAGTACCGTCCAAAATCTACTTCAAGCGCGGCGCGCTGGAACAGGCGCTGGCCGAGCTGGCGGGCAAACAGCGCGCTTACATTATTACGGATAAAACCATGGAGCAGCTGGGCCACGTCCGCGCGGTGGCCGACGTGCTGGAAAACGTGGGTATTAAGTTCCGCGTGTTCTCCAACGTTATCCCCGATCCGAACATTGAAAACGTAACCGAAGCGCTGACCATTGCCAATTCCTGGCAGCCGGACGTGATTATCGGTCTGGGCGGCGGTTCGGCCATGGACGAAGCCAAAATGGTGTGGCTGATGTATGAAAACCCGGATACGAGCTTTGAAGACATCGCCATGCGCTTTATGGATATCCGCAAACGCATTTACGCGGCTCCTCCGCTGGGCAAAAAAGCCGTGATGGTGGCCATACCGACCACGTCCGGCACCGGCTCTGAAGTCACGCCGTTTACCATCATCACGGACGAAAAAACGGGCACCAAATACGCCATTACCGACTATGCCTTAACGCCGGACATGGCCATTATTGACCCCGAATTCGTGCTGAACATGCCCAAGAGCCTGACGGCTTACTCCGGCCTGGACGTGCTGACCCACGCCATCGAGGCCTACACCTCCGTGTTCGCCACGAACTTTACCGACGGACAGGCTTTGGAAGCCATGCGCCTGGTGTTTAAATACCTCAGAAGCTCTTACAACAAAGGCGCACAGGACATCAATGCCCGCGAAAAAATGCACTATGCGGCCACGATTGCCGGTATGGCCTTTGCCAACGCCTTCCTGGGGCTGTGCCACTCTATGGCGCACAAACTGGGCGCGATGTATCATGTACCGCACGGTTTGGCCAATGCCATGCTGTTGACCTACGTCATTGAGTTTAACGCCACGGACAAACCCACCAAACAGGGCCTGTACCCGCAGTACAAATACCCGTTTGTACGCGGCCGCTACGCCAAGATGGTGGACTTCCTGCTGCCCAACAACGGCATGGGCGATGACAAAGACGCCAAAGTGCAGAAACTCATTGAGATGATTGAATCGCTTAAAAACGACCTCAACATCCCCAAATCCCTCAAAGAATACGGCATACAGGAGAAAGAGTTTCTGGACAACCTGGACAAACTCTCCGTGCTGGCCTTTGACGACCAGTGCACCGGCGGCAACGCCCGCTATCCGCTGGTAAGCGAAATCAAAGAGCTGTACCTGAAAGCTTACTACGGAGAGCCGGTCAAACACAAAAGAAGCAAATAAGCTGTTTTGAAAGAAACCCCCCGTTCGTATGGAACGGGGGTTTTTATCACCCTCAAACCATCACTTATAAGCTGGGTCTATGGATAAAAAATCCCCTCTGGGATAAGCTTGAGGATTTGCATTGCCTATCAAACAGCCAAATCCATCATAAAAGAAAATTCTGCCTACCGTCTGATGTCCACATAACGAGGTGCAGACATCGAGAGCAAGTCCATCAGTTCCTATACAGCCTATTTCACCTGCCAAATTTCCATACATACGGGATCCCGCCAGCATTTTAGTTAATGAAACTCTTTGAGACGTATCTGTAAGTTTAAATTGTACAAGAACAGAAGAATAATAAGCGGTGTTGGTCAAAGATATGGTAGGAAAAGAATTTTTATCTTTTTCCAATAATTTGGGCAAATCTATATCCAAATATTGAGTGATATCTTCCACGTTATTAGCGGCAGCAGGATAGGCTCCGTTTGCCATAAAATAACGTTCTTCCGCTTCTGCCCAAGCTTTCAAAACAGGCAAATAAGTACTTACTCGGGCCTTGGCTACAATTTTCTGATACTGCGGCACGGCTATGGCAACCAAAATACCAATAATTAAAACAACGACTAACAGCTCTATTAACGTAAATGCGGCGTTTTTCTTGTTCTTCATGCGGAAAGTTTTTATCAAAAAAAAACGGGTCAAGCCCCGGCAATTGAACAGCTAAAAAACAAACAGAAAAAACCGGGCACCCCCTTTTAATTCCCCTGCGCCAATTCCGGACAAACAGCTTGCCAATAAAAGCAGTTTTTGTATAATAAAGTATCTTCTTCTTGCGGAGCAGATATGAAAAAACTGTTTTGTATTTTTGTTTTTGCTTTAACGGCAGGCCCTTTGCTGGCCGCTGCATCTACCTGTGAAACCCGCGTTGACGGGGATCCGACGGCCACCACCGCACAACGTATAGAGCACTGCCTGACGGATGAACCGGATCCGGCCGCACCGCCCGCCACGGAAGTGCTCCTGACCGATACCTATTCCGTCGTACAGCCTTCCCCGCAGCGGCAGGCTTCGTCTTCCACCATTACCAGCCAGGTTTATACCCCGGCGGCCATTTCCATGGAATATATAGAGCGTGATGACTACCCGGCTTTTCGCAATGATATTTTCCCCAGTTTAAGCGAAGAGGAAGCGCACGAAACCGCTTTGGCAGCACTGGGCTCCTCCCATGACCCTGCCGTCAATACGGGCAAAAAAAGCCTGCGCAAACCGGCCCGGGAAATGAAGGCCGCACCGCCCGCCGTTTCGCCGGACACCGCCGCGGCCGCCTATACCGCCCCGGTATCCTATACCGAACCGGCCTACGCACCAAGTTACAGCCAGCCCGCGGCGCAATCCTATACGGCCGGAGGTTCTTATACGGCCCCTGCTTACGGGCAGAGCTATACCCAGCAGCCAGGCACGCAGCAAATTTATACACAGCCTGCGGGGCAGGCGCCCTCCGCCGAGGTACAGCAGGCCCAGACCCTGCAAAATGACCCGCAGCAGAGTACCACGTTTGGCGGGGATACCCCTGTCGGATTTAATCAAGGTATAGGCACGGATAATTTTGGCTATAATGCCACCGATCCGGCTTTCCAGCCGTAAATGTATTTGACAAATTTATACAGGAAAATTACAATTAATTTATGACGAGTTTATTGCACAATTTTTTCGTAAAACCGTTTTCCGCCAAGGGTTTTTGGTGGGGACTGACAGATGTAGTGATTAAAACCCTAACGGTGGTAATATGGCTGTGGGTATTTTTCACCCAGCTGTCTTTAATTTGGCAATCCATTCGGATAGATTATAACCCCCTTACCCAATTATGGTGGTTTGCTTTTGCGTTTCTCATGATTTTTGGTTCATCGCTGCTGGCCTATATTTTACTCTTCGTTCGCGATTACAACGAAACATACGAAGAAGAACCGGAAACCGCTGAAAAATAATAAACAGCCACAAATTTTGACAAAGAAAAGCCCCGCCTCCCGGCGGGGTTTTTATAAATACGATTGGCCTAATACACTTTTTTCAGCGTCAGTACGCCGTCCTCAAAAAACCACTCTTCTATCAGCTCTCCTGTTTCGCTGAATTTTTTGGTTACGCCGTTGGGCCTGCCGTCCTTATGCGGGGAAATCAGGGCAATGGTACCGTTGGGATGGTAAAGGATTTTATCCCCAATCAGCTTATCGTTTTTATACGTGCATTCGGAACGCAAATCCCCTTCCTGAGTATACACGCGGCAGAGCCCGTTTAAATAGCCTTTCCTGTATTCGGATACTTCCAGGATTTTCCCGTTTGGGTAATACTTTGTCTGGCGGCCCTCTTGGCAGTCTTTTTCATAGTGCATTTCCTTATGCAGGCGGCCCGTCGGCAGAAATACGCGCACCATGCCCTGCAGCTGGCCGTCCTCATAAGATTTTTCTATATTCACTTTGCCGTTTTCAAAATAAATACGGCACAAGCCGTTGCGGCGGCCGTTCTTAAACTCACATTCAAAGTACACTTTTCCGTCATCAAAAAACTCCTTTACCGTGCCGTCGGGCAAATTCCCTTCGCTCTTTATGATATCCAGGTTTTTATCCAACATTTCCCGGTAAACTTCCTTCCCGTCCACCCAGTATGTGCGCACAAAGCCCACATGGAGAGGGTCATTCAAACTGGCGGTTTTGCGTACGATGTCTGCCATATTTTACTCCTCCGGCATGGCCCGGGCCGCCGTGTAACCGCAGCCCCAGGCAAAATGTAAGTTAAATCCTCCGCTGCGCCCGTCCACATCCAGCATTTCGCCCAAAATATACAAACCGGGACAACGCAACGACTCCAATGTATTATAGTTTATTTCGGCGCAATTTACACCCCCGGACGCGGCCATGGCTTCCGTCCACGGCCGCAAAGACGTCACCGTAAAAGGCCACGCAGACAGCGTTTTGGCTACGTCTTTAAACGTATTTTCCGTCCAGGAGGTTACCGGCAGTTTTTTTCTTATCCCGGCGAAATCAATCAACAGGTTGGCTATATTTTCATGCAGCAGACCGGCAAAAAATTCTTTGGCTGTGCGGGAAGGAAAACGCGCCGCACGTTCTTTTAAAAAAAGCTCTTTGTCCGGTATATCCGGAAAAAAATCCAATGCCAGAGGCACCGGCCCTTCAGACAGCGCTTTTCCGGCGGTGCTGCTGAGATTAAGCACCGCCGGCCCGGAAAGGCCGTAGGCGGTAAAAAGCACTTCCCCCTCATTTTGCAGGGCCTGCTGCGTACCGGGCCAAAGAGTGGCCCGCACCTGTGCGCGGATGCCCTGCAGGCGCGCTACGGCCTTTTCCCGGACATTTAACGCACACAAGGCAGGGGTGGGCGGCACCAGGCGATGCCCCAGCGCGGCGGCCAGTTTATAGCCGCTTTCCGTACCGCCCGCCTGCGGATAGGCTTTGGAGCCGCAGGCCAACACGGCATATTTGGACATAAAAGTTTCCCCTGTTGCCAGCGTTACGCGAAAAAGCTTTTTCTTCTCTATTTTAACGGCTTCGCTGTCCGTTTTCAGTTCAACACCGGCTTCGCTGCAGGCCAAACGCAGTGCTTCTGCCACGGCAGTAGACTTACCCGTACGCGGGAACACGCGCCCTTGCCCTTCCTGCACAGTCAACACACCCAACGCATGGAAAATGTCCAGGCAGTTTTGAAAAGTAAAATGCTTTAACACCGCTTCCGCCAGCGCCGGCGTGCCGCGGTAATCGGAGGCGGACACACAGGCATTGGTCAGGTTGCAGCGCCCGTTGCCGCTGACCAAAATTTTACGCCCGGCCTGATGTTCTTTTTCCAAAAGCAATACCCGTTTTTTGCGCCGCGCACACTGCAGCGCGCACATCAGCCCGGAAGCCCCGGCCCCGATAATAATCACATCATAACCAGAAGAATCGTTCATTACAGCTACTATATCAAATTTAGACGGGAGAAAAGACTCCTCCGTCTATGCCTCAAAGACCCGGGCCCTATGCCCGGGAGTTTACGCGAAAGGTCATTTACAAAAAACCCTGCCAAAAGGCAGGGTCTAAATATGTCACCGGGTGGGCTCGAACCACCGACCTAGCGCTTATGAAACGCTCGCTCTAACCAGCTGAGCTACGGTGACGCAAATCAGATATAGATATTATAACAAAAGAGTTTCCGGCTGCGCAAATAAATTCATTCTTCCCAGCAAATCAAATCAGTTTTTCAGCGTATAGTCACTCAGTTTATCCGGCACCCGGCCGCTTTTGGCCGCGGCAAAATCTTCTTCCGCCGATTTGGCGTCCCCCATTTTCAAATATACCGTACCGCGCGCATTATAGACATCTGCCGCCGGGCGCAATTTCAGCACATAGGAATAATCGGCCACCGCCTGGTCATATTTGCCCAACATAAAATTCACGCCACCGCGGGAAAAAAAGGTTTCCGCCCTTTCGGGGGCCAACACCAATGCCATATTCAGCACTTCCAAAGCGTCTGCATAGTATCCTTGGGCAGCCATCACGGATGCTAGGGCAGCATATCCCGCCGCATCATAAGGACGCATTTCCAACACTTTCATAAAATCCTGTGCCGCTGCCGCATAATCCCCCGCAGAAAAATACGCCGTGCCGCGCGAGGCATAAACGGAAGCATTATTGGGATTGAGGTCCAATGCTTTATTATAAGCCGACAGAGCCTTTTGGACCTGTCCGTCTTTAAAATAGCCGTCCCCGCGGGCCAGCCATTCGGCCGAAGTGGGCAAAGTCTGGCACGCTGCCATAGAAATGGCCATAAAGAATAAAAAAATCTTTTTCATTTTGTCCTCCGCTATTTTTTCAAAATTATAGCACAAAAGGCCCAAAACCTTCTAGGCACAAAAACGGCCCGCCCCTGGGCCCAAAGGCCCTGTTTTTTTCTGTGGGCAAATGTTAGATTATAAGTGTCAGGAACACACGATTTACCCCCAAACCGCTGCAGTCCCAAACCCTGCTGCAGCGGTTCCCCTTTAAAAACCCCGCTTCACAGCGGGGTTTTTATATATCCCTCTCCTATGCTAAAATAAAAGAAAAACGGAGCCTGACATGCCTGCCCAACTTACCGTATTCATTATTACCAAAAACGAAGAAAAGAATATTGCCAAATGCATTTTAAGCGTTCAGGAACTGAACCCGGAAATTATAGTGGTGGACTCCGGGTCTTCGGATCAAACCGTCCAGATCGCCCGTCAGGCGGGTGCCGAAGTTTATACGCGACCTTTTGACAATTTTGCCGCGCAAAAGGCTTTCGCCTTAAACAAAGTGCGCACGCCATGGGCCTTAAATTTAGACGCGGACGAAACTTTAACCCCGCAGCTGTGTGAAGAAATACGCCGTGTATTGCCAGGTACGCCGTATGCGGGTTTTCTGTTGCACCGCCAAAATTATTTCCTGGGCAAACACATGAAACACAGCGACCTGGACAAAGAATATATTTTACGACTGGTGCGCACCGACGGAGCAAACTACGACGGCAAGCTGGTGCATGAAGGTCTGCACGCAGACGGGCCCGTCGGCCGGCTGAAAGCCCCTTTTCTGCACCATTCCTACAACAGCATAGAAAGCTATTTCACCAAATTTAATGAATATACCACGCTGTCTGCCCGCCAGATGTATGCAAACGGGCGGCGTTTTAACCTGTTTTTCGTTATAGTTACCATCCCGTTTGAATTTTTTAAACGCTATGTATTAAAGCTCGGTATTTTGGACGGAATGCGCGGTTTTTTATGGGCGTATTTTTCGTCTTTTTCCGTATCTGTCAAATATGTAAAACTCTGGGCTTTACAGCAAAAGGATAAACAATGATGTGGCTTTGGATCTTTCCGTTGATTCTGCTCCTGGCGGCTGCCTGCCGCTGGCAGTTTTGGCGTTTACCTAAAAAAGGCCTGCTGGCCCTGATGTACCATCATATCGGGCAAACAGATCCCGCCGATGAACAATACCCTTTTACCATCTCCCCGCAGCGTTTTGAAGAACAGCTGGACATGCTGCAAAAGCACGGGTTTTCCCCCATCGGTCTGGATGAACTCAAAGCCGCCGCGTCTTCCAGCCGGCGTCTGCCGGAAAAACCCGTTCTGCTGACTTTTGACGACGGCTATGCGGACAATTTCCAACATCTTTTCCCCATTTTGCAAAAAAGACAAGTCAAGGCCCTCATTTTTTTAATCACGGATCTTATCGGAAAAGAACCCGGGTACATGACCTGGGAGCAGGTGCGCCAAATGCAACAGAGCGGCCTGGTGCAGTTCGGCTCCCACACCACCAGCCACGCCCGGCTGCGCCGATTGTCAGAAGAAGAAATCCTGCGTGAGCTGACACAAAGCAAAAAAACGCTGGAAGAAAAACTGGGGGTGGCGTGCGAAGCTTTCTGTTACCCGTTTGGATCCGGCGGTTTTGACAAACGCGTGCGGCCACTGGTATTCCGGGCCGGTTATTTGTTTGATTTCAGCACCAAGCCGGGTATCAACCCCTGGCCCTGGAAAGGCAAAAAAACCATTCTGCGCGCTTTCCCGCGCGGCGGGGAAACACTGACGGACTTTTACGTACAGATTACCCGCGGGAAAAGTAAATTTTAACTTTTATGTTTCTTTGTTTGGCTTTACTTCTCATCCTGTGCATCGGCCTCTACTGCGCGCCGCTATTGCGCTCCCGCAGGCCCGTCCTGCCTGTTCTGCTTATCGGCAAAATCGGCAAACCGCCTCAGGGCTCTAAAAACAAAAAATACTGGCTCTGCGAAAAGAAACTGGAAAAGCTGCTGGCGGCTATCACAACCAACGGCTTTACCCCCGTTCTGCCGCAGGATATTTTGTCCGGCCCGCTGTCCCCGCACCCCGTCTGCCTGGTATTTACGGGCGGTTATCAAAATTTGCATCATCTATTGCTCCCCTTGCTGGAAAAATATGACTGCCGGGCCTGTATTGCGCTGCCCGCGGGGCTTATCGGCCAGTATGACGCCTGGCAGAAGCCAGAAGAAGGCCCCTGGCAAAATTTGCTTACGGCACAGGAAATCAAACAAATGAAGGAGAGCGGACGGGTAGAGTTTATTTCCGCTACCGTGGACGGACGGCCGGTTGACCCGGAAGATGACGGACGGGCTCTGTGGCAACTTCGGGAAAATAAAACCCGTCTGCACAACATATATAAACTGCCCACAAACGCCGTTTATTTCCCGCTCAAAAACCCGCATCGGCCGGTTGTATTACAGCAAGCCAAACAGTGCTTTGCCATGCTTATCGGTAATAAAACAGGCAATAACCCCCTGCCTTTGGATGCGTCCTTGCCGCTGCACGTTTTTCCCGTTTCTGGCACGGTTTCCCTGATCCGGCTTTTATGGAAAATGTCGCGAAAATAATATCTTTTCCCACTCCCACCTACCCAACCGTTTTTTAAATATGATGTTTTTGTTCCGAAAGATGAAAAGAACGAAAGGGAGGGTTTTCCTTTCTCGCCCGCCTATACAGCCGGATAAAAAGTGCATATTCTCGCTTTTCCAAGGCTATTTCCTCCCGTAACGACTTTCTGTTTTCTGCACTGAAAAACCGGTTATAGACTGCCAGCAATTTTTGCAAACACTTTCCTCCGCCGGCACAGCATAAACACCCTTGCCGCGCTGCTACCGGGAGCCCTTTCCGCGCCGCCGCGTGAAAAATTACATTTTCCAAACGGATTTTGTCCCATTTTTCTCCGGCGGATATCCGGGGCTGCCTCCTCTTATGCGGGACTGTTTGAGCCGCGGTAAAACCGGGAGGAGGCGTTTGACGCCCCCTCCCGCGTCCGCGCGCTTTTATCACGTGCGCCGCGGAAACAAAACTCATTTCATGTTTTTCCATTCGTCGGCCACCCCGTAAGCGGCCGCCAGCAGAAGTGCTGTCAGGACTATACGCAGGAAAATATCCATAAAAAACTAACACGGTTAGCAAAGCGTACAAAATCAAAAAGCAAAGCTTTCCGCTTGTTAAAGCGCTCTCATCTCTCTTTTTATTTTGACGCTTTGCTAACTCAAGTTACTCTTTATTTGCTAGAATAAGACCGCATAGATCGGGCAAGAAATATGCGGCCGGGACGGCGGAGAACTGCATATCACGGGGCTGTGATACCGGGCCGGCGGACGGCCCTTCTCCGGCATACGCCTCGGCGGCGTTTTTCCGT
Organism: uncultured bacterium; assembly: GCA_949296525.1. Classification (GTDB taxonomy): domain Bacteria; phylum Elusimicrobiota; class Elusimicrobia; order Elusimicrobiales; family Elusimicrobiaceae; genus Avelusimicrobium. Next base: position 51,330 of record CASFOP010000006.1, read on the forward strand.
CCGAAGAACAGTAATCCCAAGCGTCAGCGGCTTTGGATATTGTTAGCATAGTAAGTTTTGTTAGTGTTTGTCAAGCGTTTTTTTGCGCTTCTGTTTTACCCCCGTTCTCACAGGAGAAATTATGAATAAATTTGAAAAACAGCTGGAAAAATGGAATCACGGCGTGCTGCGCGGCGCACAAGCCCGGTTAGCAAAAACATTAGGCGTCTCCACGGCTACCGCTGCATTATGGGCTACCGGCAAGCGCAACCCCTCCAAAGGATACGTGGCCCAAATGGCCCAATTGTTCAACATGGACGCATTGGACGTATACAAACTCTTTGCTCCCCGTTCCGTTATTTATCCAGAGATCCCTGCCCGCCCGACGGCACGCACCTTGCGGGAAAAACAAGGGGCCGATTGTTCTTATCAAGCCTCCGGACGCATCTCCCCCCAAGGCAAGCCCGAACCGGAACAGACCAACAGCGTCTTACTCCCTTTCCTAAATACGATACCGGACGCCTCAGGACAATACGCAGAAGCAGATGTGCTGGAGTGGTGGAGCGTCCCGCGCAGGTTTGCACGCGGGGCCAAATACCTGTTGCGTGCCGATGACGCGGGGCTAAACGGGGTCTCCCAAGAGGATCTCTGCTTCGTCAAACCGGGAAAAGATATGCCTGAAGGAAAACTTCTTCTTTTCCGTACTTCCGCAGGGCAATGCCTCTGCCGCCGGGTGAAATACAAAAACGGGATACCCGTTTTTTTCCGCCCCGGAAACAAAAGGGGCGACACGCAACCTCCCGGAGAACCCATCGGAGAGATTTTACATTTGGTCAGTTGCTTATAAACCCTTGTTTTTTTATGAAAAATCTTTATACTTATAGTATCCCCGGAGAAGGGTTCCGGGATATGCGGGACAGAAAATTTGCGTTTCCTTCCAGCTTTGCCCGGTGATGCAGGGCGGTTTGGGGCGCATAAAACTGGTCGGGCCGCGCCGGCAAGATACCGTGAAGAGCGGTGAAGCGTAAGTACGCGGCTTTGAAGCAGAAAAGAAGTGCTCTTTGATAGTTGCAGAGTTTTTTTGGCGGCAGCCTGATGCGGTGCGCACGCTTTGGCCGTATTCTCGGGAAGGGAATACAACAAGGCCGGAGAACGGACCGCGGCCCGCGGACTTTGCCGGAGCATGTCACTGCCCCGTGATCTTACGAACCAGCCCCTTCGGGGAAGGAAAAAAAATGAACGAGTGCACCTAGAGTCCTTCGTATTTACGCAATACGAAGGGCTCTTTTTTGTGCCAGCAGACGGCGACGCATTACCTTTTTTGTTTCTCCGACGAGATATTTACCATATAAAAATTGAGGATTTAAGTAAATTTTGATATAATATGTCAAGGATTTTATGAACGCGGCAGACAGAATAGAGCAAAATTTGTGCAGCGTAGAGGAGGCCATTTCCGCCGCCTGCCGCCGCAGCGGACGCCCCGAAAAGGACGTAACGCTCATGGCCGTTACCAAATACGCCGCCGATGAGGATGTACTAACCCTGCTGAATACGGGCCATGTACGCCACATAGGCGAAAGCCGTGTACAGCAAGCCGTTGCCCGTTGGACATCTCCCCGCTTTGCAGCCTATGACACAGTCAAACACTTTATCGGGCATTTGCAAAGGAACAAAGCGGCCCAAGCCGCCAAATTATTTGACTTTATTGATTCCATAGACGATATCCGCACCGCGCAAGCATTAAACGAACAAGCCCTGATCCTCAACAAGGTCCTGTATGTCATGGTGCAGATAAAACTGACGGACAAAGACACCCAGTCCGGCGTAAAGCTGGCAGAGGCGCCGCAGTTGGTGCGGCAGTTGCAGGAGTTTAAACAGCTGCGTCCCTGCGGATACATGGCCATTGCCCCGCAGACGGACGACCCGCAGACGCTGCGTCCGTTGTTTAAAGAAGTAAAAACCGCTTTTGAGAGGGATTTTCCCCCTGCTCTGCCTCAAAGGTATTTGTCTTTGGGCATGAGCGCAGATTTTGAAACGGCCGTGGAAGAAGGGTCCACGCTGCCGAGGGTTGGAAGTAAATTGTTTTCCTGATATTCGGAGGAATTATGATTATAAAGGTCCGCGTTATTCCCACTTCGGGGCGCAATGAAATCATCAGCCGCATAGGCAGCGTGTTGCGCATGAAAATTAAAAACAAAAAAGTGGATGATGACGCCGCAAACGCCATGATGAAAACTTTCCTGGCCGACTTTTTTGCCGTGCGGGAAGACCAAATCATCATCGTCAAGGGGGCAAAAGGAAAGGAAAAAACCGTGGAAGTGCGCGACAAGAGCGAAGAAGAGCTGCGCAAAATCATGGACTCCATTCCGTAAAATTTACCGTCACGAAAACCCGCCCTTCGGGGCGGTTTTTTTATCAACAGTTTTCCAAGTCCTGCTGGGCACAAGCCCGGAAAATAAATGAAAATTCCGCCGCAGAAAACAATGTTTTTTTGCTTAATCGGCGGCGGGCAAATCAAGCAAATTTAAGATTTTGAAACAAAATAAAACTCCCCGGGCTTCGGCCTGGGGAGTTTTATTTTTCAACAATTCTCATAAGGGATAGGATTTTTTCATTAGAAAGCGCTGTTTATGGTATTGCACAATTTAAGCCCCCGTTTATTGCCGCGCATATTTGCACACTTAATCTTTCCCGGAGCGCCCTCATTTCCCGCATACCGGTCATAAAAATACCTTAAACTGGCCGTTCGGTTGTTATAACAAGTCAGGTAAGATGCTTCCCGGGCCAGCCCCGGGCAATAAACTACCCGCACAAAACCAACGGCTTCGCCGTATGCCCCCACATTATCCAATATCCAGTCTTCCCCGCAACTAAGCATGTTGGTCTGATCTTTTTTTTGGCAATCTGCCGGGATTTGGATATCCAAGTTTCCCATGTCCAACGTATAATTCCCGTTGGCCATAAAATACCGTTCCTGGCTGTCCTTAATGCTGCGCAACAAGGGCAAAAAACCCATAAAACGGGATTTGTCTACCGCCGCCTGATATTGCGGCAAAGCAACGGCGGCTAATATCCCAATAATTAAAACAACGATCAACAGCTCTATTAGCGTAAATGCGGCGTTTTTCTTGCTCTTCATACGAAAAGTGTATCAAAAAAAAAAAAACGGGGCAAGAGATAAGCGTCAGGAGGCGCAAAATGCCGACAAAAAACGGCAGAGACAAACCTCCTGGCCGCCGCCACAAAACAGGAAAGAACTCCGGCCATCGGCCCCGGGGAACTGCTTAATAATAAAACATCATACGGAAAAGGCTTGTTTCAGTATTTCCGCCGAACCGCTTGGCAGTGTTATACAACCAAAATTGGCTAAAGCGTCCTTAGGTTTTTTAAAAAGCCATAGCCTGAAATCTCCGCTGTGAAAATCTTTCATAAAAACACCCCGCGCCGATAACCGGTGCGGGGTGTTTTTTATCTAAAAGCCCAAATTATTTGAGCAGGTTGGTCAGGCTGCGGAGGTCAGCCTCCTCTTTCATCTTGGCCAATACATCCGCCAGCGGCAGGCCGTTGAGGTTCTTGCCGTCGCGCAGGCGCACGGTAACGGTTTTTTCCTGCGCTTCTTTGGCGCCGATCACCAACGTATAAGGCACGCGCTGCATATGCGCTTCGCGGATTTTCAGGCCCAGTTTTTCGGGGCGGATATCCAGCTGCGGGCGCAGGCCGGCGGCGCGCATCTGCGCGGCCACTTCTTTGGCGTAGGGAATCTGGTCGTCGGTCAGCGTCAGGATTTTGGCCTGCACCGGCGCCAGCCACAGCGGGAACCAGCCCGCATAATGCTCAATAATCACGCCGATAAAACGCTCTATGCTGCCAAACATGGCGCGGTGCACCATAATGGGGCGTTTGCGTCCGTCGGAAGCGACAAATTCCAAATCAAAGCGCTCGGGCAAATTGAAATCAAACTGAATAGTAGACAGCTGCCACAGGCGGCCGATGGCGTCCATGACTTTGATGTCAATCTTCGGCCCGTAGAAAGCCGCTTCGCCCGCGTGCGTGGTATAGGGGATATTGTTGCTGTCCAAGACGTGGCGCAGGGCGTTTTCGGCCCGTTCCCAGTCCTCCACTTTGCCGGTGAAATGTTCGGGGTGCTGCGGGTCGCGTGTGGAAAGCTCCACGGCGTATTTTTCAAAGCCGAACGTTTTAAAAATGTGCATGGCGAACTCAAAGCACTGTTTGACTTCGTCCTCCACCTGTTCCGGCGTGCAGAAAATATGCGCATCATCCTGTGTAAACCCACGTACGCGCAGCAGGCCGTGCAAAGCGCCGGAGCGTTCATAGCGGTATACGGTGCCCAGTTCGGAGTAGCGCAGAGGCAAGTCGCGGTAGCTGCGCAGGCTGGATTTATAAATCTCCACGTGGAACGGGCAGTTCATGGGCTTAATCTGGTATTTATCCCCGTCCACTTCCATGGGGTGGAACATACTTTCGGAATAAAAACCCGCATGGCCGCTGATTTCAAACAAATGCAGGCGCGCAATATGCGGGCTGTACACCATATCATAACCGCGCTTGATATTCTCGTCTTTAATCCAGTCTTCCAAAATTTTGCGCAGCATGCCGCCTTTGGGGTGCATCAGAATAAGACCCGGGCCCACATTGTCATTCATGCTGAACAGGTCCAGCTCCGGCCCCAGTTTGCGGTGGTCGCGCTTGGCGGCTTCTTCCTGCTGTTTGACATAGGCATTCAGTTCGTCCTTGTCATTAAAGCACAGGCCGTAAATACGCTGCAGCATGGGGCGTTTTTCGTCCCCGCGCCAGTATGCGCCGGCGATGGAAGAAAGTTTGAAATTATTGATTTTACCTGTATGTTCCACGTGCGGGCCGCGGCAGAGGTCCACAAAATCCCCCGTGGTATAAACGGTAATTTCGCCGTCCGGCAGTTCTTCCAAAAGTTCCAGCTTATAGGTTTCGCCGCGTTTTTCAAAAAGTTCTTTCGCTTCGGCTTTGCTCATGGGCTTGCATTCAAAGGGAATACGGGCCTTGATGAGCTCTTTCATTTTGGTCTCAATGGTTTTCAGGTCTTCGGGCGTGAAAGCGTGGGGACAGTCAAAATCGTAATAAAAGCCGTTTTCCACGGCGGGGCCGATGCCCAGCTTGGTGCCGGGGAACAACTGCTGTACGGCCGCTGCCATTACATGCGCGCACGAATGGCGTTTGGTTTCCAGTTCTTTGTTTTCCATAAGTATCCTTCAGCGGAACAACCGCTTAAATTTATATAATAAGTATACTAAATTAGAGGCTGCCCCTGCCGGGCACAACATATGAATTGTCTACACGGTTTTTGGCGTGCTTTTAAAACAAATTATAAACTGCTCCTGCTGGCCAGCCTGCCCGCGCTGGCTCTGACGGCTTTTGGGCTGCACCAGCTGGAAGCCCCCGCGGCGGCCTGGGCCTCTGCCCTGCCGGTGCGTTTACTGATAGAATTTGCATTTTTAGGGGCGGGGCTGGCCCTGCTGGTGTTACTGGGTATTAAAAACAAATGGCTGCCCGCTTTGCTGCTGTATGTGTACTACCTGGCCTGCACGGCCGATTTTGTGTTGCTTTGGTATTTTAAAGAACGTTTCGGCGCCAAATACCTGGATACCATGCAAGGAGGGGATTACGCTTTTCTGACGGACTGGCGGACGCTTTCGTATCTGCTTGTATTTTTGCTTTTTTGCTTCTTTATTGTACGCCGCTTTTTTATTCCGCCCACGCGCAAAACCGCGGCCAAACAGCTGGGAGCCTGCGCGGCGGTACTTCTGGTGCTGTGGTTGCTCAATCCCCTGGCCCTGCTGCCCAAACCGTATGACTTTTTAACTACGTACCTGATGCCTCCCTCCCCGGTTTACACATTGCGCGCCGTACTGGCCAAACATCCGCAGGCCCTTATTACGGACAGCCTGCCCGCAAATGTAGCCGCCACTGCACGGAAATACAATGTTTTTACCGCCAAAAACACGGGAGTAGGCAAAGACTATAAACGCGTAATTTTGATTGCCACGGAAAGCCTGTCGGCCAAATACCTGCACCGTTTCAACCCGCTGATTCCCCCCGCCGCCAGCGCCGCCTATGACCGGCTGTTTGAATTATACCCCTCAGTTACCCTGCATACGGTAACATTGTCTACGCTGTACGGGCTGACGGTCATTTTTTCCTCCCACCCGTATGCGGAATTAAATTATGAAAACGGTTACCCGCTCTCTTTTGTTAAGGAACTAAAAAAATACGGCTTCCGCACGGCGTTTTTGCGAGGGGCGGATGAAACCTATATGGACGAAAACCTGCTTTTTCACCAGGCCGGCTTTGACGAGGTACTGGGCCGCCGTTTTTTTTCCGACAAAGAAAATTATAAAAATTATATAGACTGGTGGGGACTGACCGACCGCAAACTCTTTGAATACGCAGCGGAATATTTACAGGAACATAAAGATGAAAAAACCTTTTTAACCCTGTTGACCGTAGACACCCATGTGCCGCTGGGGCGGCTGGATTACCTGGACCAGCCTTATGAAGAAATAGATGCGCGTTTTTATGACGTGCCCACCATGCCCCGCGCCTATGCGCGCGCCGCGCAGGATTTAAATCATTTTCTGCATGTACTGGAAGAAAAAGGCCTGTTTGACGAGGACACGCTGGTCTTTGTTACCGGCGACCATCCGTCCTATTCCAATACCCCGACCAATAAGCTCTTTAAGCCCTATCAACGCGTATTTGACCGCATTCCTTTTGCCGTCATTACCAAAACGCCAATCAAACAGCCTCTCACGCAGGACCGCCTGGCCAGCCAGCTGGACATTGCCCCTACGGTGATGGACCTGCTGAACCTGCCACAGCCCAAAGGCTTTTTCGGCCACAGCCTTTTTGACCAACAGGAACAGCGCAGCATTTTTGACGTGAAAGAAGATTATGTGGCCGTCAGCACGGAAGACGGCACGCGGGTGCTGCCGCTGAACTCTTCCAAAGCACAGGACCGGGAAATCATTGATTTAATCCGCATATTTTGGACGGAAGAATAATCCCCTTCATACAGACAAGCTCTCCCAAACGCGGCCTACGCCAAATATGCTAAAATACTCAAGTATCCGTACATTTACTTCTTATATGGAGGCAGCATGAATACAGCAGCACAAGCCGGCAGCGGCAACTTGATTTTTATGCTGATGATCATTGTTTTCATGATCTTCATCATCTGGTCAGGCCGCGGGCAGAAAAAACGTGAGGCTGAAAGGCAAGCCCAGGTAGACGCTCTGCAAAAAGGCGATGGTGTCATTTTGCCGGGCGGCATTGTGGGTACCGTGGCGGGTTTTAAAGACAACGCCGTGGAAGTCAAAATAGCCGAAAACGTTAAAATTACCGTTTTAAAATCGGGCATTGTCGGGTTTCTAAACCCCACCGCCCCCGTTAACAAAGGAGGAGCCAAATAATGTCCAAATCGCTGGCCATTAAATGGATTATTATTATCGTCATTTTGTTGGGCTCTATGGCTTTGATTTACCCCAATTACCGCTGGTATTCCAAGCCCGCAGCCGAACGTGAAAAACTGGAATCGCTGGGCGACAAACCCCAGCGCCTGCTGAACCTGGGTCTGGATTTGCGCGGCGGCAGCAGCCTGTTGCTGGAGCTGGACGTCACCAAACTCAGCGACCGCGAACCGCTTAACGAAGCCATGGCGCGCGCCATTGAAATCATCCGCAACCGCATTGACCAATACGGCGTGGGTGAAACGTCCATTACCCGCCAGGGTGAAAAATGGATTTTGGTGCAGCTGCCCGGGGTGGCCAATCCGGCCGCGGCCGAAGCATTAATCGGCAAAACCGCCATGCTAGAGTTCCACATCGTCAAAAATGATACGACGGGTGCGGAAAAAGCCATTGAAAAACTGGAAAGCATGGAAGAGCCCTACGACCAGGACGGAGAGCTCAAACCCGAAATCGCCGAGCTTTTGCCCGAAGGGTACACCATTTTCCGCACCAAAGACGGCGGATATAATTTGGTGGACAAAGTGGCCAAAGTAACGGGTGCGGATTTGGACAACGCCCACCTGATCATGTACGGCGAAAACGGTTATCCCGAAGTGGCCTTCTCTTTCAATGCCGAAGGGGCCAAAAAATTCGGCCAGCTGACCGGTTCCAACATCGGCAAACAGCTTGCCATCGTTTTGGACAACACCATTCAGTCCGCCCCCGTGGTGCAGAGCCGCATTACCAAAGAAGGCCGCATCTCCGGCACGTTCACGCTGGAAGAAGCGCGCCAGCTGACCATTGTGCTCAAAGCCGGCGCCCTGCCGGCTCCGGTGCGCGTGATTGAAAAACGCACCATCGGCCCCACACTGGGCGAAGACTCCATTAAATCCGGTTTAAGCGCCTCTCTGTACGCACTGCTGGCCATTCTGCTGTTCATGGGGATTTACTATAAATGGGCCGGTGTCATTTCCGACATTGCCCTGGTACTCAACCTGGTGCTGATGATGGCCATTATGAGCTATTTCTCCGCCACGCTGACGCTGCCCGGCATCGCCGGTGTCATCCTGTCGCTGGCCATGGCCATTGACGCCAACGTGCTGATTATTGAACGCATGAGGGAAGAAAAACTGCTGGGCAAGCCTATACCGACGATTATCCAGCTCGGTTATGACAAAGCCTGGTCCGCCATCTTTGACTCCAACCTCACCACCATTATCGTGGGTTGCTGTCTGATGCAGTTCGGCACCGGTCCGGTCAAAGGCTTTGCCGTTACGCTTATCATCGGTCTGGTGGTCAGCTTGTTTACGGCCGTGTTCGTTACGCGCGCCATTTACGAGCTGATTTTGACTTCCAACCCCAAGGAGATCAGCTTATGATGACTTTTTTCCCGAAAACCAATATTGATTTCCTTAAATACAGGAAAGTATATTTCACCATTTCAACCCTGATTTTGTTTTTTGGTATTTTTCTGTTTGCCACCAAAGGGCTGAATATGGGCATTGATTTTACCGGCGGCACCATGGTGCAGGTAAAATTTGAGCAACCCGTGGAAATGTCCGCCATTCGCGACGCCCTGGCGCAGACGGAGCGTGAATCCGACCTGCAGTCTTACGGAGACAACACTTACGCCGTGCGCGAAAAAGGCTCTGAGGCTGACATTGCCGAAGTGCAGGCCGGCGTGGAAAAAGCGCTGGATACGCTCAACGTGCCTTACACGGTGCAGCAGACCAACTTCGTGGGTCCCGCCGTCGGGCAGGATATGACCGAACGCGCCGCGTGGGCCATTATCCTCTCGCTGGTGCTGATCATTATTTATGTGGCCTTCCGCTTCAGCAACATTCTGTGGGGCACCTCGGGCGTAATTGCCCTGTTCCACGACCTGTTTGTAATGGCGGTGGCGTTTGCGCTGACGCAGCGGGAAATTGATCTGGTGGTCGTGGCGGCCTTCCTGACGGTGGCCGGTTTCTCCATCAACGACACCATCGTCATTTTTGACCGTATCCGCGAAAATATGCGCCTGCGCCCGCGCGCTTCGCTGGGAGAGCTGATTAACCTCTCCATCAACGAAACGCTGTCCCGCACGATCATTACGTCTTTGACGGTGGTCGGCTCTTTGTTCATCCTGTACTTCTTCGGCGGGGAAGCACTCAATTCGTTTGCGTTTGCCATGCTGGTGGGCTGCATCTGCGGTGTTTACACCACTATCGCGCTAACGACCCCGCTGGTATATGTCTGGACGCACGGCGGCGAAAATAAAGAAGCGGCGGTAGCGACCGCCAAACCCGCGCGCAAAGCGGGAACGGAAAAGAAGCCCGTTGAAAAGAAGGAAGAAGCCGAACCGGCTACTTCCGGCAACGGCCCTGCCAAAAAATCCGTCCGCAAAAGCCGCAGAAACAGAAGATAGTTTTAGAGCCGGACGCGTATCCTGCGCGTCCGGCTTTTTCACGCCGTGTTTTTTTATGCGCTTTTGGAAAAGGGCGGATAAAAAAATATGACTGAAAGCATGCGCAAAATCAAACGTTTTAAAATCAGCACACGCCAGAAGGAAATCACGCGTAAAGTGTTGCGTCTGGGTCTGGATTTGCCCGCCGCGCAGCTAAACGCCGAAATAGAACTGGCGGCTTTTGTGTTGGAACTGGCCGGCAAGCTGGATCCCGGCACCGTCTACGAATTTAATGAAAACGCCCTGTGGGATTTGGGCGATCAGGCCGTAGCCGCGCAGGGCATGTTCAGCGCATGTGCCGTTACCCTGGGGCAAAGTGCCACGGATTATACGGCTTCCCTCCCCCCCGCCAAACAGCTGATTGCACAAACCGTTTTATTTGAATTTTTGCGTACGGCTGTTTTGTTTGTGGCCGATTTAATTAAAGAACAGGCGGAAAAAGAAGAATGTGAAGCACTGGAGCCGCAGTTTGTATATGTTCCCAAACTGGGCTTGGCGCCGGAACCGAAACTGTTTAAGGACTCCCCACGCACGGAAGAAGAAACCGCCCGTAAAATTTTGCCCAAACTGCTGGAACGGCTGCAGTCGGGCAAAATAGATGTTTCCTGCGCTGGCGGATCCCTACACCCGCTGGCGACGGCGGTGTTTATCGTTCCGTGGCAGAAGAAAAAACGCAGAGGAAAAAAATAATGCCCAAACCGACTTCGCTGGAGAAAAAAACCGTTTCCTGGAAGCATGTACTCGGCTCCTGGGCCATTTACGCCTATACGCTGTTTTTAGGCTGGACAACGCGTATTTACTGGTTTAAAACGGACGAATTTTTGCAGTTGGAAAAAGAAGGAAAAAACTACATTTATGCCATTTGGCACAACCAGCAGCTGTTCCTGCTCTATCCTTACCGCGGGCAGAAAATCTGTTCCCTGATCAGTTTAAGCGACGACGGGGAATTTATTGCCCGCGTATTGCCTAAATTCGGCATGAAAGCCGTGCGCGGCAGCACTACGCGCGGCGGCGCACGCGCACTGATTAAGCTGATGAACATTGCCGAAGCGGGCTATCACCCCATGCTGACCCCCGACGGACCGCGCGGGCCGATTTACCAGGTGCAGCCGGGAATCCTGTTCCTGGCGCAAAAAACGGGACTGCCCATTATTCCGGTAGGAACGGCTTTAAGCCATAAGTTTAAAGCAGGCTCCTGGGATAAAATGCGCGTCCCCCTGCCCTTTGGCAGCACGGCGCTGACCTACGGCAAAGCCATTTACGTCCCAGAAAACTGCGATATACAGGCTGTCGCCGCCAAACTTAAGGCAGAGTTAGACCGCGTGACGAATCATTCCGAACAATTCATCAATAAAAAACCCTTTGACAATGCAAAGGGTTAAAGATAAGAGTCTTTCCAATAAATAATTTTTCTATTATTAGTCATATATAATACCGTCCGAACGACCGGCAATAGACTTGCATATATCCGGGACATCTGCTTCGTCCGGCCGTGCGGGCCAGACATCAGAAACATAAGGCCCACACCAAATGGTCTTTTCTTTTTCCCCGTCCAGATCTAAATATAATATATATTTCTTATTAAGACTTGAGGCTTTGACTTTAAGTAATCCTCTGTTCAAGCCAAAGCCTTCTGCATCTACCCAATAATAAAAATGATCAGTCGTCCAATTATTTTGCCCGTACCCAATATTGCGGCCTATACCCGGAATTTGTATATCCAGCTTGTCTAAATTTCTGGTATAACGACGGTTGCTTAAATAATACAACCGCTCGGCTTTTTCCAACGTATTAAAAAAGAGCAGTGCTTCTGCCGCCCTGGATTTTTCCACCGCTTTCTCATACTGCGGTAGGGCTATTGCCGCCAATATGCCAATAATTAGCACCACTACCAAAAGTTCTATCAGCGTAAAGCCGGAACGGACAGCCTGTGGCTGAGATGATGGGATAAAATATCTCAGGACAGAGGTATGGATAAAACCGCCTAAAAGGCCTCCAGAGCGGTTTTTATTTTTCAGATACATTTTTTAATATATTTTGCGCATACGCAAAATATATCAAAAAAAAAAAAACAATGCAAGGCCTTTTAAAACTCCCTCGCAACTTTATTTTATTTTTTCAATGTCAGCAGAATAAGTTCGGCTTCTACGGAGCCGTCCTGATAGTAGATGTAATGCGGCAGGGAGCCGTCCTCATACGGCGCATATTGGCCAAAACTCATGCGTGCAGTACCAAATTCTTTGCGGTAAGTAAGCGCTCTGGGATATTCTCCCCCCGCTTCATATTCATAATGCACGGCGCCGTTTTTCTCGTAAGTCACACTGCGCAGGCCGTCTTTTTCGCGGCAGGATTTGTATACATCCGGAGGGAAAAGCAGCAACGTTAAAAAACTGTCCGCCTTGGCGCGCACGACGGCTTTATCAGCCGGCGGCGTGATAAACACAAAATCCGTTCCGCGCTTTGTAACGAGGGCCTGCATCAGTTTATATCCGCCCGACGCGGCAAACAGCGTGGCGTCATAAGTATCTTCAGCCGTCTTTTTAATTTGCAAAATTCCGTCCAGCTCATTGCCCCGCGCAAACAGCGCGATTTTAAATGCCGCCAGCGTCTGCCCCTGGGCAAAAAACGAAGGCCGGGGCAAGCCCCGTCCGTCGCAGGAGGTTTTCAAGCCCAGCGAAGCGCACCCCCCTAAAAAAATCAATCCCACCGCAAAAGCGACCCATTTTTTCATATCTGCTCCTTCTCCGCGCCGCTGACGCACCGCTTTTAATATTATATTATTTTCTCTCGGGGGGTTGTTTTTACTTCGCAAATGCCGCTTTTTGCTATTCCCCGTCTAAAAAATACCGCAAAATAAAACGCATAAAAACGTAAAAGGACACACACCTTGGCAGCATTTTGGCAGCATAAAAACGCATATGGCGCATACGTTTTACAGGCCTTTTATTTCTCTGCTGCATAAGCGGGATATGCCGCCGGTTTTTCCGCAGCGGACGGCCTACTGCCTGTTTTTCCCCGCCCGCTGCAGGCTTTCCACCGTCTCGTCCATTTGCTTAATGACCTCCAGCCCCTGTTTGGCAAACTGGATTTTCGCCAAATACAGTCGGTCTATCAGCTGGCGTTTTTCGTCCGCGCTTAAATTGGGATTATTGTAAATATTGCGTATTGCCGCACTCTGCTGGCCCATGGCCGTGTAAATCCGGTTTAAACCCGCATAGGGGGCATAGACGGACAAATCCTGCTGGCTTTGGAAGTTTTGCCTTTTCCCTTCCAGTTTAAAGCTGTTATAGCGTTTAATGGAACGGTTATAGGCCGTGTAAAACTTCTGTATGCTCTCCGCGCTACCGCTAGGGTGGCGCACCACAAAAGCCTTCACAAACGGCACATCGCTCAATGTATCGGCGGGCCGTACCGGATCGGGTAGCACGCCCGCTTTGCGCAGGGCGGCGTCGGTCGCCTGCAATATAAAGCTGCCCACTCCGCCCATCCAGCCGCGTACCATATATTCGGCCTTGGCCGGAGAAAAGGTATTTTCCTTGCCTATCCAGCCGCCCAGTTTGGCCGATACAGCCTTGGCCAGCTCGGAAGTATAATCACCGTACTGATATTCCGGCAGCACATTCTCCGCCGCGGCGGGCACAATCGGCCGGTCAAAAAACAGGGAGCGGTTGAAATACAGCTCCGCTGGTACGGCCAGCCCCGTCGGTACCGGGTTTAAATCAAACTCGTTAAAAAATGCCTGGGCCAGATTTTGCACCACTCCTTCCCGTTCGTTTTTATTAAGTTTGTCCAAAGCCGCCGTCGTCATCTGGCTGAAAAACGTGGCGATAAATCCTATCTGCTGCGGTTTGGGCACGCGGAAAATTACATCCCCTATTTTGAACACAAAATTAATGTTTTTCTGCGCCTGCACCACTTCGGCAATGTCTTCGTCCTCTTTCCCCTTTTTCCAGTCATAATTGTAAAGCGCTTCCAAAACGCCCAGCGTACCCAAAAAAGCCACCGCCTTCACGGCGCGCGGACGGGAGGACAATATATCCCCCGTCTTGGCAAAGCCCTGCACGCTGGCGTTGAAAAATGCCGTCATTGTATTTAAGTATTTGCTGGCCACGCCGCCTTTGGCAAAATCCAGCGTCACTTCGCGCGCGTTAAATCCGGCCTTCTCCAGGTTTTCTTTGGTAAATTCTTTGCCGCGCATGCTGCTTTTAAATTCCCCCAGGCGGGTAATCAGCTCACTGGTCTCGCTGACCCAGCGCACGGGAGAGAGCAGGCCCACGTCCACCGCTTCGGCAAACCTTTTGCCGCTCACGGCGTTCCACACAGCTTTTGTATATCCCGTCCGCTCCAGCGCTCGCAGGTTTTCCTGCATGACTTTGCGGTCCATGGAAACAAAAGAGCTCATGCCTCCGCCCGCTTTCATAAACTGCCAGTAAGCTTCATTTTTTCCCAGGGCCATTTTCACATTACCGGGAAAACTTTTCAGTGGATTAAACCCGCTGGTGGAGGTCAGATAGGCAAACATCGTATCGCGCAAAAAATTCTTAATGGAAAATGTGGCATTAAGTCCCGTGGCGCCGGCGCGCAAACTCTTGGCAAAAAAGCCCAACCCCCGCACCAGCATGCCCGCATCGCTGCCGTTTAACCCGTTGACGATTTTGGCCACGTCCGGGTCCACCTCATATATTTCCGCCTTGCCTTTGCGGAACACTTTAATTTGGTTGGCCTTGTCTATGGCAGCGGACGGCTGGAACACGGTTTCCCCCGTCGTTGTGTGCACAGCTTTCATGTCCTGCGGCACTTTAAAGACAAATTCCCCCGCGCCTTCTACTTGGGCCAAATCGGCCAAAGCCAGCCCCACGCGGTTGCGTTCCACGGCGTTGACGGTGGCGTACACGTCTTTTAAAATCCCTTCCAGCGGGTCCACAATGTCGCGCGTAGAGCCTTTCATCCGTTTCAGCACCTGCTTGCTGCCCATGCTGCGAGAGCCCAGCGCATAATCCCCTTTATTGTCCAAAACGCGGTAAAAAGGCACATGGGCTTTGTTTTCTGCGCGTACACGGTCATAGGTTTCACGGCTGATTAACTGCCCGTCCAGCTGGTATTTCAGCAAAGCGTCCTGGAAGGCATACAGTTCCCGCGCTACGGGGCCGTATTTTCCTTCCAGCTCTTTGACCACCGCACGCGCCGCCTCTTCCCGCACACCCGTTTCTATGATGCGGGCCTGGTCGGCTTCCCTGCCTTCCGATGCAGCCAGCCGGCGCTCCGCAGCGGCCCTGTCCGCCAGCTCCACCGCCCTTTTAGACACCAGATAGGCCCGCAGTTCGTCCAGGTTTTCCACAGGGCGCAAAATCTCTTGCAGGCTTTTTCCCGTTTTTTGCAGCGTGTTAAAATCAAAAGCCCCGTTCTGCACAAACGCCTCCGCACGTCCGGCCCAGCCCGGGAACAGGCGCGCCATAATATAGGGGTTTTTGGCCCAGTCTATTTTTACGCCCGTTTTTTCTTCCAGCCGCTGCACCACGCGGCGCAGAGGGGCTTTGTCATCAAAAATCTGCTCCGCTATTTTGTTCTTTACAGCCTGCCATTTCTCGGCCGCCGTCAGACGCGCGCCAGCCTCCGGCCCCGTGGAAATGTGGGACAGCACCTCCATCACCGCCGGCTGGCGGGCCCATTTGTCCGTTTCTTCCCGCGCCCGCTGCAGAGCCTCACGCATCTGCGGGTCTTTGGCCGCCAGTTCTTTTTCAAAAAACGCATAAAAACGCGGCGCGCTTTCCCGCGCTTTTTGCGGGTCGGCCACATAAGAGGCTATAAACTCGGCAAAGCCTTCCGCCGCCACTTTGTTTTTGGAAGGGTTCCCGCGCGGTTTTGTGGCCAGCTTGGATAATTCCCCGTGGTACTCACTGATTTCCTTGCTGCCCACCTTGCCAAACAAACTTTTCTCCAAATAATGCCCGATTTCATGCGCCACGGTCGTCAAGTCATTGGCTTTTTTGACGCGTATCATTTCTTCTTTGGGATAAAACAGCCCCGCCGCTTTACCAAAGCGCGCCCCCTTCTGCCGCACCGGCACGCCGGCGGCGCGCACCAATTCCCCGATGATTTGGCTTTTTTTCACCGCGTCCTGCGCGCGCACCTGTCCCAGTGGCAAAACAGCCTTTTCCCCCACGGGTATTTGCGTGCCCGCGGTAAACTGCCTCCCGTAGTCCCCGCCGCCGAGACTTTGAAAAGGGCCCTTGACACTGCTATCTTTTTGCTGTATATTATTTATAGAGAGGTTCGGACCGGATGTTTCAATAGGACTGGCATCCGCGTATCCATTCCCCTGGATGAGAGCCGGGGTTTGGGATTCCGGGCCTCTTCTTTCTGACATTTTCATTCCCACGCTTCTGGGGTCTAAACTCATATGGGCCAAAAAATTTTTCCCCGGACCGACGGCTTCTTTTGTAAATACAATTTTATACGGAAGGCTGCCCTCATTGGCAATACGATAAATTTCAGCCTTTTCCGTTACCTCCACCGGTTTGTATTGTCTTACAAGCAAGGGAAGCTGCGCCATTTGTTCGGCCGTCATTCCTTTGCCGAAAATCATTTTGGAAAAACCGAAATTGCGCGCCGTTCCTGTTTGCCGTTGTAACTCCCTACCTCTTACTACTACTTCCCCTTTGGCATTAATAATAGCTGCTCCGCGGTTGATAATAAAAGTTTTTAAATTATTAGAAAAGGTGGCTAACACATCAAATTTGCCGGTAAAATTTCCCCTTTCAGGGTGTGCTTGCACTTCGGCTGCTCCACGCATTATTTGTCTTTGTTCCTCCGCCAGCACTTTTTGCAGTTCCACGGGGTCCTGCATGATTTTTTGTATCGCTTCCGAAGGGGCTTCCCCCCGCTCTATAAAACGCTCATAAAGTGTGTCTACCACTTTATTGCGCATGCGGTTAAAAGCGGCCCCGCTTACTTTGTTCATGCCTTTCAGGCCCAGTATCATACCCGCATTGTCGGCAAAATCCTGCACCGTCGGCACCCTGCCTTCCACGGCTGAAGAAGCCGCCGTCAGCCCCAGCACCTCGCTCCCCGTGGGCAGGGTTTTGGCCGTGGCCTTTAAAGCCAGCGCGCCGGCTCCCGTCCGTCCGGCGGCCGCGCCCAATACGGCTTTGGCTCCCATACCTCCGGCCGCGCCTGCCGCGGCCATCACGGTGCCTTCCACCGCGCCTTTGCCAAACTCTTTGCTGGCGTTTTTCACACGGTAAATCAGCTCGTCCCAGCTGGCCACTTCCCCGCGGCGGTACAGGTCAATCAGCGCCTGGCGCGCCGCCCGCTGAAATCCAAACGCGCCCGAAGCTCCTCCGACCGCAGCCCCCACGGTTCCGCCCGCCGCCGTGCCAACTCCCGGCGCCACGGACCCCACCGCCGCACCTGCCGCACCGCCTGCGGCGGCCCCCATTTTGCCGCCCACAAAATACACCGGCGCATCGGACACAAAGCCGCTCAGCCCCATGGCCATGCGCTCCAAAAAGTTCAGGCTCTCCTCTTCCTCTTGCGTCAGCGGGCGGGGCTCTTTGCCGCGTTTTAGCATACCCACCACGCTTTGCTCCCAACCCAGGCGTATGGCGTCTTTAAAGCCCAGGTTTACCCCCTGTTGGCGGCTTTGGGCGGCCGCTTCATCGGCTGCGGCGGCCAGAGCTTTTATCCCGCCGTTTTGTTCCTCTCCGGCCAAAGACAGGGGCCGCTGCCCGCTTTGGTTTTGAAAATATTGGTTTATGCTCGTTTCGTCAAATCCCGCCGCTTCCAGTTTTGGGCGCAGCGCCTGCTGTATCTGGGCGTCGTCAAAACCGGCCTGTTTAAGATACTGGTAATTTATTTTCATAAACTCAAATCATGCTCCTGTAAGTAGTCCTCAATGCTTTGGCCCGGCTTGGCCTGCGCCACCTGGTTAAAGGCATCGCGCAGCGGGGCCATGCGCTGCATATAGCTTTGCGCGTTTTCCTCCAGGCTCGGCTGGTATTTCAACGCCACGGAAGTAACCTTTTCGGGCGAAAATAAATCCGCCAGTTCCTCTTCGGACAGGTTGCGCCGCAGCGCCGCCTGGTACATGCCGTCCAGTTCGCGCAGGATGTAGGTCATCGCCATGCTTTCGGCCGGCGTCATCATGCCCAAAAGTCCTTTGTCAAAGGACTTTTCCACCTGCTTCACCGCCTGCTGATACACGGCAAAAGACGGCTCCTGCCGCTGCTTGAGCGTGGACAGCAGTCCGTTTTTGGTGCTTTCGGTTATGTTCCCTTTCCCGTACTCCACCAAAATTTGCGAGGGATTGTATATTTCCCCGTTCACAATGCCCCGCGCCAGCGCATTGTAACTTTCGGGGTCGTCCTGCCTGGCGGCCTGCCCTTTTTTAAAGTTTTCTATAATGTCGTTCTTTTCTTTATTTCCCAGTTTGCTGTTGCGCACCAAAGAAATGGCCTGTTTCACGTCTCCGTCCAGCATAAAGCCGTACGCCATATCCAACACCCGCTCTTTATCCTGTTCCTTGCGCAGCCGCTCCACCTGCGCATTGCGGGCTATCTGTGCGTATAAAACATCTCCGGCTTCTTTGCGCGCCTGCAGCGGCGCGTCTTTGGCCGCATTTACATAATCTATGGCTTTATATAAATCGCCGTCGGGGTTGGTCAGCGGGTCCAGCCCTTCCTCCAGCAGCAAATCGCTTTGCGCCTGCAGGCTCTGTTGCTCAAAATACGCGCGGTTTTGCTCATAGGTTTCCCTGTCCATTATGGCGGATATATCCGTTTTGCCGAAGCCCGTCGGGCTGTTCGGGTCCAGTGTATTAATTTGCACGGCCCGCTGCGCATAATCTTTGGCAAAGGCCACTTTGCCTTTGGCGTCCAGCCCGTCAAAATAACTGCGTGCGCCCTGCGTAATGGCCTGATTTAATTTCCGCTGCACCAATACGCGCTGCGCCGGCGTTAAATAAAAATTCCCCCGTTCGTCGGCCGTGCCGATACGCTGCAGCACGCCGTCCACGTCCGCCAGCGTGGCCGCTAGCGCCGCGCCGGAAGCGGCCGCATCGTTGCCGTAAAATGCGGCGGCGTTATCGCGTACGCTCTGCAGCGCGCCCTCAATATATTGCAGCGTGCTGGTCTGCGCTTCTTCAAAAGTCTGTTTGTAGAGGTTTTCCTTGGCCCTTTGCATATACGGCGCGGCCTGCACTTCAAAGCGCACCGCCGCTTCGCCGCGCTGCTGCCGGTCCGGCAGGGCCTTTAAAAGATTTACGCGTATTTTCTGCTGCTCGGCCAGCAGCTGCCTGGGATTGTTGCGGTTGCGCTCGTAGCTCTCCTGCAAAAGTTTGCGGCTTTCTATTTCAAAATGGTTTTGAAAGTTCTGCCGCGCCAGCTGTGCCGTGGCCTGGCCGATAGCCTCGCCGGTGCGCGCGACGCTGTTTAGCATGCGCGCCGTGTCAAAAGGTTTTACCTGCGGGATATCTCCCGCCGTGATTTGTCTTTTATACGGGGGCATATTCACCTCACCCAAACATCGTGCCGTAGCTTAAAAAGCCTTTGGCCAAAGCGTTAAACATCCCGCCGAACATTTCCAGCGTGGAGCCGGACTTTATCATATCCGCCTGCGCGCGGTACGCCTGCGCCTGTGCTTGGGCGTTCCTTTGCAGCTGCTGTATG
Source organism: uncultured bacterium (assembly GCA_949296525.1). Lineage (GTDB taxonomy): Bacteria > Elusimicrobiota > Elusimicrobia > Elusimicrobiales > Elusimicrobiaceae > Avelusimicrobium. The sequence continues at coordinate 70,919 of CASFOP010000006.1, forward strand.
TCCGCGCCGCCTTCTTTCATTGTTATTTCCGCCATGCGCACGGGCGTGCCGCTGCCTATGTCCACCCCGCGCGCGGCGTAGGAGGCAAAACTGTTTGAAATCTGCCCGTAAAGCTGCTCGCGCAGCATATTGGCCCGCTGCTGCGCCTGCAAGCCTGCCTGGTCGGCCTGCAAACGCAAATAATCCGCCTGCGCGCTGTTTTGCATGTAACCGCTGTAGGCGCTGCCCAGCTCCGCCAGTGCGCTGATCCCCAGTCCGGCCCCGCTTAACATCCGCTGCGTTTTGGCGTCTTGCAGCAGGCCGCCCTCCCGCGCTCTGCCGCCGCCGTATACTTCTTCTATGTCTTTATCAAATACAATGCCCGCCATCACTCCCCTCCGCCCGTTTCGTAATTAATTTCCATTTCCATGGCCAGTACATTAAACTTATACGGTTTGTCCTGCGTAAATTTCCAGGTGGGGCGCGTGTCATAATCGCCCGCACCGTAAAAAGCCGTGTCGCATACGCCTTCCCCCGCCGGCAAAGTCTGTCCGTTAAAGGTTATCTCCGGCGTGTCCAGCGTGCGCACATAGGTTTTGGCCAGGCGTTTTCTCTTGCCTATGCCGCTGCCCAGCTGCGGCAGTTCCAAAAAATTGCTCTCCACATACGGCCGCACCGGCAGGCCGATTTCCACCGTCCCCGTCAAGGCCCGCTTGACCGTTATCTGTCCCTCGGCGTCGGTCAAATAGGTGCCTATATAAGAGCCGTTTTCCAGCACGTCCACTTCTTTGCCGGCAAAGCGCGCCGCGGTAAACTGGTTTTGTCCGTTCGCGGCCAAAAATTCCGCCCCGTCGCTCAGCGCGTCCCAGTCCAGTTTCTCCAGGTAGATTTTGTTCCCGTCCAGTTCCGCGCGTTCCACCGCCAAATAGGTAGCGTCGGGCAGTACGCACACGCTTTTTATTTTCCCGTCCGTTTTCCACAGCGTAAACCCGCCGCTGATGCCCTGGGACAGCAGCACGTTTACCACGCACAAAGACCCGTCTTTGTTGACAATATAAATGTAGTTCGTCTGCTGCGTAAAATTATTCCGCTCCACGTCCAAATCCTGCGGCTCATTGATTAAATGGCTGTTAAGCAAAGCCCCGTTGGCCGAAGTGTAGGCGTCCTGCGCGCTGTCAAAAACAAAGTTCATGAGTGCCTGCCCGCGGCGTTCCACAAAAATCACCGTCCCTTCCAAATCCACCGGCCCCGTTACCGGCCAGGAGCCGTTGGCGGTTTGTTTGACGGCGTTGACGTTCTGCGGGGTAATGGGCTCGTTGTAAGAGGTCTGACAGATAAATTCCCCGCCCGTGGTAAAAATCTGCAAATTGCGCTGGGAAAACAAATCGGTTATTTTGTTCAGCGCCGCCGTGTCCAGCGTAAATTCCAGCGCGTCGTCGTCATATCCTCCCGTGGGGTCAAAGTTAAAATACAGCCCCACTTTGCTGCCCCACACCGTCTGCGGGCGGCTTTTGCTCCCGCCAAAATACAAACGCCCCTGATGAAACGTTACGCTGCCCGGCCAACCGCGCTCGTCGCTCCACACATCCTCATAATTTAAGGTGTACGTCCAGGAATAAATGTCATCCTCGGAATACAGCGGAATAATAGTATATCCGGCAAAATAGTGGTCGTCTCCGTCCGAATTGTCCTGCCCCGTAATACGAATACGCCCCCCGTTGGCCTCTATAATCTGCCCTACCAGATTGTGTTGAAATAAAAGCCCTTTGTAAGAAAGGCGTATGCTCCCTTCCATGGCGTTCGGCGTCAGGAGAAGGGAAGATTGGTTCGGCGTGGCGGAGTCAAAATCATACTTGGGCAGGCTGTTAAAATTCACCCCGCCGAACTGCCAGCTGCTTATCCCCGTACGTTTTAACTGCATGGGGCGTACGTCTTCATGCACCAAAAAAGCCGTGTCTGCCGTCTGTGCATAGCGCACATACGGCAGGATATCCTCCGTATAGGCGTCTGCGTTTACCTGTCCCGCCTGCTGTCCGTTCAAATACATTTTGACGGTTTTGTTCATCAGCGCCAGCACATAGGCCTGTTCATTGTTAAACACAAAAGGCAGCAGCTTGACGTTTTGGTAAAGGGTGCTTTTGTATTCGTGTGCGTTCAGTTCGGCTATTTTGAAGCCGGCAAATACCGTATTTTGCTGTTCCTGCCGCGTCAGCCACACTCCGTCCGCGTCCAGTTCGCAGTCCACAAAAAATGTCTTTTCTTCTTCGGAGTTCAGCAAAAAGGGGTCCCCGACGCTTTCCAAACTTCCGTCCGCCAGCTGGGCTTTTAGCTGGAAATACGCTTCCCAGCGCGGCGGCGCCTGCACAGCCAGCGTATCGTTTTCCGTATATGCGGCCGCGTCCAAAAGCGTAATGCCCGTTATTTTCCCCGCGCTGATGCTTACCTGTGCCTGTGCGGGCTGGCCGTTGACCAGCACCTGCGGGGGCTGCTGCGGGTCATAGCCCAGACCGCCGTCATCTATTTGCACGCTGTAAAGCCCGCCCGTCAAAACGATATGGGCCTGCGCTTGACGCGTGACCAGCGCGGCGTTTTTTACGCTCACCTTTCGCAAAGCCCGCTGCGTCTGTCCCTGTGCCTGCGCCGCGGCAATCAGCTTATGTACCGTGGTAATGGCATGGTCGGAAACAAAATAGGTGCCCGCGTCATTATCCCCCGCCAGATCCGGCGTACCGCCCAAAAGCCCGCTGCTGCAGCTCCAGTCCGTAATGCGCACGGTCGTTTCCCCCAGCACCGCCTGCGCCGTCATGGCGGGACGGCGGGCAAAACCGCCGTAAGGCGTGGTGACCACGTCGCGCATTTTGCGCGCGGATTTATAATACATCTCCACATCGCTGCGCCCCAGCATTTTCGGGTTGAGTTCCCCGTTGGCAAAGTTCTGCTGTATGGTTTTGTATGGCATTATTTACCCACCTTCGTCCAGCGCGCCGTGGCCATGGGCTGGCTTTGCAAAGCGCGGGCCGGATTTTGCCCCGCGTCGGCCTTGGCGTAAAAGCCGAAAAGCCCCCCTTTGAGGTTGTCGCTGGGCTGCCCCCACACTTTGGCGTAGAGCGCCTGTTCTTTGGTTTTGTCGCCCGTCAGCTTAAAGCACACTTCGGCGGCCAGCGCATTGGCCAGCAAATCGGCAAAGGCCGGCGGCAGGCAGCCGTCCTCGGGGTTGGCCGTATATTTTACGTACAGCACCGGCGCGTCGGCATACAGTTTGTTGCCGCGTAGTTCATAACCGGCGTAAAACAGGTCCCGCCCGCCAAAGCGCGACACGGACAGCAGCTTCACCATATCGCAGGGCACCTCAAACGCGTATTTAAAATAATCTTCCCCGTTTTCCAGCGGTGCCCCGTTTTCGTCTTTGTCCGCCTCCAGTTTTACCCGTTTCAGTGCAAAGGTCCAGCTGCGCAGCGTCAGCAGTTTGTTTTTTACTTCTTCGTAAAAATGGTTCAGGGTTGCTATTTTGCGGTCGCTGTCATTGGTAAAATCGCTTATTTCTTCCGTGCCGATAAGCAGCAGCGCCCTGTTTTGTATGTCTTCTTTGCTTGCCATAAAGCCGCCTTTTGGGCGGGGGGCGTATTCGCCCCCGCCTCTTTGCCAAATTACGAGCCGGCAGCCACCGCGGCCACGGTTACCGCGCCGTCCGCCACCGCCGTCACATAATAGTCCGCCACGCCGCTGGGCGTGCCGGAGGAATAAGCCACCACGCGGATAATGTCCCCGGGGGCCATCAGTCCCGCGGCGGGGTCAAAAAAGTTCGCCGCGGTCACGGTGTCGCTTGCCTTGTTGGCGTAGGTAAACACCTGCGGCGCGTTCCCCTTTAAGGACGTCCCGCCGATTTTGTTTAAGTTCCCTTTTTCGTAAGCCATGTTTAAGCCTCCTTGGCCAATACCAGCACAATGCCTTTGGGGTCAATGACCACCGCACCGGCCTTCAGCTGGGCCGAAGCCAGCCAGGACACTTTCTCCGCCACCCAGTCAATGCTGGTTTTGTTGTCAATGCCTATGGCCAGGCCCGTGGAAGCCTTGTGATAGGCGATGCAGGTGCGGGTCGTGCCGGACAGCGGCAGCCCGCCTTCGTCGCGGTCGCCCACCATTTTCCACTTAAAGCCCAAAAACGTGTTCAGCTCCCCGTTTACCAGGGCTTTGACGCTGTTATAGTCGCTGCTGGTTACTTCCGTGCTGCCCAGCAGGTCGTCATTGAGCTGCGCCGCGCCGCAGACGAAATAGCGCTCCGTGTTCGGCACGCCGTTTTTGTCCAGGGCTTTTTTGGCCTTGCGCGCTTTGGCCAGCGTCAGCCCGTCCGTGCCCACGGCAATATCGGCGTTGGCCTTGGTGTATCCGTCGCCGGTCTGCGCGTCAATGATAATCTGCTCCAGGCGGCGCGTAATGGCGTTGCCCACTTCCACCGCCAGTTCTTTGATTTCATCGGCCTTAATGGTCGCGGCGTCAAAGATGTCGCTGTATTCGGCCGCCACCCAGTCCTGCAGCACGCAGGGGTTTTGGCTGTAGCCCACGTTCATCGGCGTTACGTCGGTGTATTTCACGCGCTCGTGCGCCATGCCCTTGCCCATCAAGGGGAAGTTATAGGTCGCGCCCACCACGCCGGTTTTAACCCGCACGGTTTCGCGCAGCCCTTTGGTTACGTCTTGGAAAACGTGTTTGATTTCCGCGTCAAACATACTTTCCGCAATAGCACTTACTTGTCTGGCCATGTTTTTCTCCTTTGGTATATTTCACGCTCAGCAAAGAGGGCCTTTGCCTTCTTGAGGGCCGCAATATGCGGGAGGGCCTCCGGGCGCGGGGTTTGCTTGTCGCGTTTCAAATTCATTCGGCAAAATGTTTAGGCCGCCCCAGTTTTTGCCGCTGCTGCAAAATACGCAGCTTCTCGCTTTCGCTGTAGGTGTCCCACTTTTCCACCAGTTCCCTGTCGGGCGGCAGTCCGTCCGTTTGCGCATTGTCCACGGGCACCACCGGCCCGCCGGCCATTTCACGCAGTTTGTTCAGCGCGCTGATACCGGCGGCGTCGCGGTCGGCCAGGCGCATCAGCGCGGCCTTTTCCCCTTCGTCCAGCACGCCTTTGCGGTATTGCGCTTCAATAAAGTTCACCGCGCTTTGTATCATCGTGTCCGCCTGCGCGCCCAGGCGTTTTTTCTGCTCGGCCACATATGCGGCGCGCGCCTCTTTGGCTTCCTGCTCGCTCAGGGGTTTTTGGACCAGCCCTTTGTCCAGCATCAGCTGCATGTATCCGTTGATAAATCCGTTTAACTGCTCCTTGGACATGTGGTTCTTAAAGGCCAGTTCTTTGATGTCGCCAAAGATTTCCGCCTTTACGTCAATAATGTCCTGCAGCCCTTCCGCCGGCGTGATTTCATATTCCGCCGCCTCTTTGGGCAGCTGTCCGTTTTTGGACAGTTTTTGCCGCAAATCCTCGGCGCGTTTGGTCTGGCGATTGAGTTCCTCCAGCGTTTCATCCGTCTTGAGCTGTCCTTTCAGCGCGTCCCACAGGTCTTTGTTGGTTAGCGCCTCGGGGGCCGCTATTTCCTGCGCCGCCGCCTGTTCCGCCCCTTCGTTGGAGGGGATTTCCTGTTCCTGCGGCTGCGTTTCCTGCTGGGCCTGCACCCCGTCCGTTACGCCGCCCTGCGGCTCTAAATCCTGCGTGTTTTCTGCTTCCGGCATATTATTTCTCCTTGCTGTACTGTATGATGGCGCGCACGACCTCGTTCTGCCCCTCGCGCACATAGCCGTAATATACGTTGTTAATCACGCACACCGGCTTATCCAAATATTTTTCCTTCAGGTACGCCAGCACCTCTTTGCCCGCCGGCGTACTGAAACAGGCCCTAAAAACGCTGTTGCGTTTCTCCCGCGCTTTGACCTGTTCTTCATTGGGTTTCAAAAACCGCGCGGGCCCGAAATCATTTTTTGCTGGCATTGACAATGACCTCCTTCTGCGTTTCCCGCGCCGCGTCTTCATCCTGCATTTGGCGCATTTGCGCGGCCTGCTGCCGGCGCAGCTCTTCACGCTCGGTGGCGTTGCGCACAAATTTGGCTTTTATGCCCAAAGCCAGGCCCAGTTCTTCAAACATTTCTTCCGTCTTAAACACGGCGGCCGTGGCCTGCGGGTCCGTGGCCAGCATGGCCTGCAATACGCTGAAAGCCTGCTGCGCCTCCTCCAGTTTTTCCTGGCGGGAAATGGGGCTTTCCACCTCCATTTTCAGCACAAATTCGTTGATGTCTTCCAGTTTGAAATTTTCGTAAAACTCCCGCGGCAGCGCCCCCATTTCATACAGGATGTGTATTTGTTTGATGAAAATAGGGCGTATGACTTCGGCCATAATTTTGCTGAAAGCCACCGTCCTGTCCTGTCTTATTTCCTGCGCGCGCTGTATCCACTCCGTGGCGGTTTTGACGGGCCCGTCGGCGGCGGGCATTTGGTCGTCCAGCGTCAGCTTTTTAATGGCGTAGCGCGCTTCTTCCACCTGATACTGCTCATAATTTACGTCCCCGCCGTAGTTTAACGCCTGCACGCTGGGGCCGCTGGGGCCTCCGTTGCGTTCCACAATGTTTATCGTCCCCGGCTGCAGTACGAATTTTTCGGGGTCCAACGCGTCGTCATCGGTTACGGTCAGCATGGGGAACACGTGAAACGGCAGCCCCTTGCTGACAAAATACTTCAGCATGTTCAAAAAACGGAATTCCGGCAACGCCTGCAAACACGGCCCGCGCCCGTTGATTTCGCCGGATATCGTCGTCCAGCGCGCCACGACAAAGGGATTAAATTTCATCCCCGCGCGGAAAATATATTCTTTCTTGGCTTTGTTTATGACGTCATATTGCCAGGTCTTTTTGTCCGCGTCAAAATACACCGCCTCCAGCACTTCCACGTCCTTCGGGCATTCTTTTTTGTCGCCTTCGCTGCGGTAGCTGCCTTTGGGCCAGTATTGCAGCACGTCGTCTTCTTTTATTTTCCACAAACGGTATACCGCATCCACCGCGCCGTCGGCGTTCTCTTCAAAGGCCAGCTGCGTAACGGGTATGGCCTTGTGCTTAAACGGCGCGTACTGCGTGCCTTTTTGCACCAGCAAACAAGCGGTGCCGATAAAAAGGTCATACAGAAACGGCACGATTTCCACCTGGAAATTGCTGGCTTTTACGGCGTTGAAATGGATTTCGTTTACGCGGTCAATAATTTCCTGCAGTTCCGTGCGCTCTTCGGGCTTTATCACCGGCCCCAAAGACAATTTGGCGTACGGCGTATCCGGCGGGAACATCAGCCGCAGCATCGTGCTGACAAAGCTGTTGGCCGCCACCATGACCGTGGAGTCATACAGTCCTTCCGTTTCGTCCTGTCCCTCGTCTCCTCGTTCATAAAGGTTCCGCTCCGGCATGGCGATGTGATACGCTTCCTCGCACAGGTTTTCCCAAAGCATCTGCCGCGCCTTGGCCTTTTCATAATGCTTCAAAACGGTTTCTATGTTTTTCATTAAAAATACACTCCTATCATCAGCCCCACTTTGCCGCGCGCGCCGTACACGCCTGCGGAAGTGTTTTTCAAAAGTCCCGTCAAATCGTCCAGCCGGCGGTCCACAAACAAATACCCGTCCAAATCCGTATCCAGCCCCACGCCCGCGCCGTAACGGTCAAAATACGCCAGCCGCACGCCCAGTCCGGCCTTTAACTCTTTGCCTACGAGCCCCTGCACCGCGGGCCGAAAAGTCAGCCCCGCCCGTTTTACGGCTATTTCCGCCGCGCCTCCTTCCGGCTGCACCACTTCCGCCTTGCCTTCCGGCGGCACATACTTCACTTCCGTCTTAATGCTCCCGTCCGCCTGCCGCACCGTAGCCGTCAGTTTATTGTCTTTAAGCACCACCCGCGCGGCCTGTCCGTCCGCCAGCGCACCGGACTTAACCGCCAGTTTGTCTATCTGGCTGCCTTTATGCCAATTTGAGAACAGAAGCCCCGCCACTAGCAGCAGGGCTAATATGTTAATCAGCCTTTTCACTTCCTACACCAAGTGCCTTTTCCGCCCGTTTCATAATCGCAGTTTTCAGCCCGTCATATCCAATTTGCGCCAAAGCCAAAATAGCCAGGCCCAACAGCACCGCCATAAGCGGGTTATGCGCGGTTACGTCCGCCCCGTACACGGCCAAAAAGCCGCAGCCTATAGACGCCAGCAGCACGACCACCGACCAAACCCAGCCCGGCACGGCCAAAAACTTTTCCACAAAGTTTTTAACCCATTCAATCAGCCCCACCACGGCCACCGCGGCCAGGCACAACAGCATATATACGTTCATTCCCATTCTCCTGTTTGCATAATTTCGGCCAGCTCGCGGGCGCGTCCTTTTACCTGGAACGCCCACTTGCTGTCCAACATTTCTTTGGCGGCTTTTTTATAGTCGCTTTCTTCCAAAGCGACCAGCATTTTTTTAAATCCGCACAGCCCCGAAATGCCCATGTTGAAACACATTTCAATCAGCACTCCCAGCCGCGCGGGGTCCAGTTTCGGCCACCAAATAAAAGCGTTTTTTACCTGCTTTTCGGCTATTTCCAAATCCTGCCTGAGCAGCAGCTCCGCCGCTTCCAAAGAAATTCCCCTCGCGTCCAAATTGTGCCCGTAGCCGATAGTCAGCGCCCCGGAAGAACAGCGATAGGGCTGGAAGCGCAGCCCCTCGTTTTTTTTAATGCGCGCCACTAATTTTTCATAATGATTGTCCATCAGTCCCTCCCCCGTCCAAAATGCAGCTCGCTGATGCGCTTGTGCGCACTGGCGCAGCTGTCCTCCAGCCGCGCCACGCGCTCCTGCAAATGGTTGTATTTGTCCTGCTTGGCTTCCAGGCGCGCAATGTCTTTGCGTATGCCGCGCAGCTCACCCCATACCGCCCCCGCGGCAAACACAATGGCCGCCGCTTTCCAAAGCAGCTCAAACAGTTCCGGCGTC
>CASFOP010000007.1 GCA_949296525.1 uncultured bacterium
GGTTTTAAATTTATACGGGTAGAGAGCCGAACGAACGACGAGTTGCGAACCGGAGGGCGCTGTTTCGCTCCGAAGTGAGCAGAGGAGGTCGTCGGTTCGTCACGGGTCACGTCCATTTTTTAAATTAAAACGCTCCGATTCGTTGTTGCAGACTCCTTCGGATACCTCGGGCTCCGCCCCTTCACAGTATACCTCAGTCGTCTGCGCCTAGACTCGGAGCGTTTTCTTTTTAAAAAATCCGTGTGGCAGTATCAGGGTAGCAGTGGAACAATGAGTGGCGAACCGGAGAGCGGTGTTTTACTGTGAAGTGAGCGGAATAGAAAAAGCCAAAAGCAATGTTTTATTTTTTTCTCGTGTCTTTCAGTTCGGTGCCCGGGAAATAATGCATGAGTATTTCCGGGTATTCCTGGCCCGCTTCGGCACGCCCGGCCGAGCCCGTCTGGCAAAATCCCACGCCGTGGCCCCAGCCTCCTCCGTAAAAGACAAAGTTTTTCAGTTCGCGCTCTTCATAATGCGGCACCACAATAAAATAAGTGCTGCGCAACATGCCCGGGGCCAGATTGCTGCGGATGCTGTTTTCTTTGGTCAGGGTGACGCTGCCTTTGGTACCTTTTACCAGTACGCGGCTGACATAGCCGGAGCGTCCTCGCCGCTGCGGGATGATAGCGGTAATGCGCCCGATGTCTTTGCGCTGGCGTTTAATGATTTGGCGCAGGTCTTTTTCATCTATAACCCGTGCCCAGCGGTAGGCGGCGCGGCTGACGTGTTTGTCATAACGGCTGTAAGCGTCCTGCGGGTGCTGCAGAAGCGTTTTGAACTGGTAAGGCTGTATTTTGTTAAAATCAAAATCTTTGTAATCGCTGGTCGGTATCAGATACGGCGTTTCGTACCACCCGGCTTCTTTGGCGCTTTGGGTGAATCCGCCCGCATTGGCCGAGAATACGGCCTCCACAGGTTTGCCTTTGTATAACAATACCTGCCCCATGGTGCTCTCCACGGCGGCGTTGCCCGGTTCGCTTTCGGCGTTTACGCCGCCGTATACCTGACAGTTTTGCGTATCGCACAAATCATAGCCGTAGGCTTTGTGTTTGCCCAAATGTTTCAGCGCATAGGTACGCGCCAGCACGGCTTGGGCACGCAGCGCGTTCATCGGAAAACCCGACGGCATTTCCGACGACATGACCCCCATGAGGTATTCTTCAATATTGACCAGGTTGACGGGGAGCAGCGTGCCGCGTTTTTTGTCGTGGATAATCTCCAGGCGTCCGCGGTATTCTTTGTCGTCTACGCTGGCCCAGGTCATTCCTGCCCCGCTCATGACTTTTTGTATCAGAATAGTGGCTCCTTCCTGTGCAGAGGCGGATTTTGGCGTTACAATGACTGCGCCCGAAAAGGGATAGCGTTTCCCGGCTGGAGACAGCAGACTGGCCTGGCCTTTGTTCAGTTCTGCCCGCCAGGTTTCCTTGGCTTTGCCCATAGCCAGCGTTTTCCCGCTGGCTTTGTTTGTAATACGGAACGGGTGGGAGGGGGTAAAAATCACGCTGCTTCGGTGAGAAGGCCGGCCTCCGGCCGTTGTGCCCAGCGCCACGCGCAGCGGCTGGAGTTTGCCTTCCAGAGAAACAACGGGTTTAACAATGGTGTGAGTGGAGCGTTCTTTATGGGCGGTCAGTTCTTTTTCGCTTTTGGTCAGTTTTGCCCGCAGCCGGACCACGGCGGCTTGTGCTTCCGTGTCGCGCGGACTGGACGAACGCAATATGCGGTATTGGCGGTAAGCTTCATTATATTGTTTGTCTTTTTCCAAGGCGCGGGCGTAATGGCGCCGCGCTTCGGTAAACTGGTGATCGTAGGCCACGGCCTTGCCGAAGGCTTCGGCGGCTTTGTCCCAGTTTTTGTCCGTCTCGTACACTCTTCCCAACAGGTAATTGGATAAAGAGGTGTGGTATTTCCCTTTGGCCGCCTGGCGCAAATTGCGTTCGGCCAGTTTATTTTCGCCCATTCCCTGCTGGGCGCGGGCCAGGTTAATTAAAATAAATTCGGAGCGTTCTCCGCCGCCCGGAAGCTGGGAATAAAATTTTTCCGCGTTTTCATATTGCCCGTCTGCCAGGTAAGCCTCGGCGGTAAATTCAATGATGTCTTCGTCCTGCGGATATAACAGGTACGCCGAAGACATAATATCCACCGCCTGCTTGGGGTTGCCTTGTTCCAGCGCAATGAAAGCGGCATTTAAGAATGCATCACGCGCATTCGTTTCTTTGGAAATGGCAATATACTGCTCCAGCGCGTCCTGGGGACGGCCGTCAAAATAAATTTCCGCCGTTTCAGCCAACCGGGTGGGCAGGTCTTTTTCCTGGCTCCAGGCTCCCAGCGGCAGACACAGCAAAAGCGGCAGTATCAGTAATTTGTACATATTTATTATAATTATACCAATATGAACACACCCATGCCCCAGTGGCTTAAAGAGATGGTGGGCCGCAACAAGGCGGCCCTGCGCACCCAAACAGCGGAGAAGGCGCAAAGCGGGTTGGACCGCGCCGCGCTGCATACCGTGTGCGTGGAAGCCAAATGCCCCAACCGCGGCGAATGTCTAAACTGCGGCGATGCCACGTTTATGATTTTGGGCGGTATTTGCACGCGTGGCTGCCGGTTTTGTGCGGTAACCAAACAAAAACCGTTGCCTCCCGACGAAACGGAAGCGGACAAAATTGCCCAGACGGTGAAGGACTGGCACATACGCTACGCGGTGCTGACTTCTCCGACGCGTGATGATTTGCCCGACGGCGGTGCGGGGCACTTTGCGCGCGTTATGCGCGCCATTGCCGCGTTAAACCCTGATGTGCTGACCGAACCCTTGGTACCGGATTTCCGCGGCCGTACGGAAGATTTGCAAACCGTACTGGATGCGGGGCCGGCCGTACTGGCACATAATATAGAAACCGTGCCGCAGCTTTATGGCGGTGTGCGCGTGGGGGCGGATTACCGCCGTTCTTTGGATTTGCTGGCCTATGCCAAAAAAGCCGCGCCGCGGATATTTACCAAATCCGGCCTGATGCTGGGGCTGGGGGAAACGCAAGCGCAGGTAAGAGATACGCTGAAAGATTTACGCGCGGCAGGGGTGGATTTAATTACCATCGGGCAGTATCTGGCCCCGTCCAAACAGCATCATCCTGTCTTGCGTTACCCGGAGCCTGCCGAATATGAGATGTGGACGCAGTATGCGCTGGATTTGGGTTTTGCCGGGGCGGCCTGCGGGCCGCTGGTGCGCAGCAGTTACCGGGCGGGGGCTTTGTACCGCCAGGCCGTATTGCACTGTAAATTAAACGCGCAAAATACGGAAAAACAAGTATAATAAAAGAAATGAAACATCTGTTTGCTGTTTTTATATTGTCTTTTTTGTGTGCCTGCGCCGGCAATCCGCCGCAGTGGTGGAATCCGTCCGGCTCATACGGTTCGGACGGAAAAGAAAATAATGCTTCTTCTCCCGCCCGGCCTTCTTTGTCTTCTGTGGTAACGTCGGAAGAGGAAGAGCCTTACCCAATGGAGCAAACCATTGAGCCCGCTGTGGAAAGTTATGAGGAATTAAACCTCTCCCCGCTGGGGGCGCCGCAGGAAGCGGGGGAGATTTTGCCGGAAACATCCGCCGCTGCTACTGTGCAGGAGCCTGCCGGGACAGAGGAAACGGCGGAACTTTCATTGGAGCAAACGGATGTGGAGGCGCCATCTTCCGTCCCGGAAGAAGAGTATTTACCTCCGGACGGCTCGTTGCCTCCGCCCAGCGTTTTGCAATAATTGCCCCCGCCGGAAGGCGGGGTTTTATATGAAGGCGTTCTGAAATTTTTGGACGGAGGCCTGAAAATAACGGGCAATTACCGGAAGCTGCGTCAATTCCCGGGCTTTTTGTTCAGGCCCAAATAAAGACCCCCCGATATCCAATCGGGGGGTTCACGTCGACTCTTTCATTCTCTCTTCCTTTTTAAGTCAGGCCGGGCGACTTATCCGTCCGGGCAACCTCCACAACCGCACGCTCCGCATCAGGCCGAACCAAGTACATCAACCTCCGCGAAACGCCGCACGTCTGTACACTGCCTGCCGCCAACGCCTGCACCACCCGCTTACCAACCGGTGACGCCACATCAGGCGGCCGTTTCCTGTCCATCCGCTCCACGGCCCGGGCCCTACATCCACCCGCCGCCGCGGCACCGCTCGGTCAGTCCGCTTTACAACCCGCTTTCCTTCCTTCGCGGCCGGCCAGTCACCCATGCACCCAACCTGGGACTGTCTTACTGACAGTATAAGCGGATTTAAAAAATTGTCAAGGGGTAATTTTTTGAACTTGTATCTGTTTGCGGAAGCGGCGGTGTAAGAGATGAAATCCCTTCGGCTTACCTCCGGGTTTTTTGTTTCAAAATATCAGTTTCGCCTGATTTTGCCGGCCGCCGGCAAATAAAAAGAAATCTCCGTTTCCCTGCGGCGGAATGGTATTCATTCCTGAGGTTACACACGGGGTATTCTGTGTAAGGTCTCCATAAAGTCCCTCCTATCTCCGGGGCCGCCTGTATTTGTTTTGCCGTGGCCGCAGAGCCACAACAGGGGGATTTGCCGCCTCTTTCCCTCGTCTGTTTAAAAAATGCTTGACAAAAAATCATGCAACTTATATACTATATATGAACATTTGTTCATATGTTTATTTTATATGTCTGCTGTTTTCCGCTTTTGCGGAAAAGGGGAAGAAAATGACCAAAGAAAACGTGCCTTCTTTTTTGCACCTGACCGCCGCCCAGGCGCGGGAGCTGGCCAAGCGTATGCCGGAGGAAGAAACCTTGTACGAGCTGGCTGATTTATACAAAATGTTTGCCGATTCCACGCGCGTGCGCATCCTTTCGGCTTTGCGCGTGCAGGAACTGTGCGTGCTGGATTTGGCCGCGCTGCTGGGCATCAGCCAGTCGGCACTGTCGCATCAGCTGCGCATTTTAAAACAGGCCAAGCTGATTAAATGCCGCCGCGAGGGCAAAATCATTTGCTATTCGCTGGCTGATGAACATGTGGAATCTATTTTCCGCCAGGGATTAGAGCACGTACAGGAATAAAAGGGGGATAATATGTCTTGCGAACATGGGGGGTGTGCCTGCCGCGCTTCTGCGGGGAGCGCGGTGCGGCACGAAGAGAAAAAAGGATTTTTGCCCGAAGGCTTGCCTGTTATTTTGGCGGGGGGAGTTGTGTTTGCTGCGGCCCTGGCCGTATCCGCCCAGCCCGTGCGGCTGCTGCTGTTTGCGGCGGCATATTTAATCTGCGGCGGCGAAGTGCTGTTTAAAGCCGTCAAAAATATCTTGCGCGGCGAATGGATGGACGAAAACTTCCTGATGTCTTTAGCCACGATGGGCGCTTTTGCCATAGGCGAATATCCCGAAGCGGTGGCCGTTATGCTGTTTTACCAGACAGGGGAATTTTTCCTGCACTGGGCGGTGCACCGTTCGCGCCGCAGCGTGCGCTCTTTAATGGAGCTCAAACCGGAAACCGTACTTTTGCGCCGGGGAGAAGAATGGAAAGAAACCGCGCCGGAAACGGTCAATAAAGGCGACGTGTTTTTGGTGCGCCCGGGGGAACGCGTACCGCTGGACGGTGTGGTGCTCAAAGGGCGCAGCGCCGTGGACGCGTCTGCGCTGACGGGCGAATCCGTACCGCTGGAAGCGGCGGCGGGCAAAGAGTTGTTCGCCGGCGTAATTGCGTTGGACGGAGAGCTGGAAATGCAGGCCCTGCGCCCGTACGCCTCCTCGGCCGTAGCCAAAATTTTGGAACTGGTGGAAAACGCTTCGGCCAAGAAAACGCCGACGGAACGTTTTATCACGCGTTTTGCGCGCTGGTACACGCCCGCCGTGGTGGCGGCGGCATTGCTGACGGCTTTTGTGCCGCCCCTGCTGCTGCCGGACGCCCAGCTGAAAACCTGGGTATACCGCGCGCTGATTTTTTTGGTAATTTCCTGCCCGTGTGCGCTGGTGCTGTCGGTGCCTCTGGGGTTTTTCGGCGGTATCGGGGCGGCGGCGAGGCGCGGCGTGCTGATTAAAGGCAGCGGCAGTTTGGAAGGCCTGGCCAAAGGGGCCATAGCCGTATTTGACAAAACCGGTACTCTGACGCAGGGACGCTTTGAGGTCACGGGTATTTATCCCGCAGAAGGTTTTGAAAAAGAAAACCTGCTGGAGCTGGCGGCCTATGCGGAAAGTTCTTCCACCCACCCGCTGGCGCAGGCGGTGGTAAAAGCCTATGGCAAAGCCATAGACCGTGTGCGCCTTTCCGACGTGCGGGAAAAAGCCGGCCTGGGCGTATCGGCCCGCGTGGACGGACGGGACGTGTTTGCGGGTAAGGCAGAGGCTCTGGGCGGGGGCATTATGCCGCCTGCGGACGTGCCCGCGGGCACGGCGGTATTTGTGCGTGTGGACGGCAAATATGCGGGCTGCCTAGCCCTGTCCGATACGTTAAAACTGGACGCGGCCTATGCCGTGGCGGATTTAAAAAAGCTGGGCTTTCTCCAAACCGTCATGCTGACGGGGGACGCGCCCGAAGCGGCCCGCCGTATTGCGGAGCAGGCGGGGGTGGACCATTACTACGCTTCCCTGCTGCCGGCGGACAAAGTGCAGAAAGTGGAGGAGCTGCTTTCCGCCCGGCCCGCCGGAGGCACCCTGCTCTTTGCGGGGGACGGCATTAACGACGCGCCCGTCCTGGCCCGCGCGGATGTGGGTATAGCCATGGGGGCGCTGGGATCCGATGCGGCCATAGAAGCGGCCGACGTCGTGCTGACCGATGACAAACCCTCCAAAATCCCGCAGGCCGTGGCGTTAAGCCGTTTTACGGTGCAAATCGTCAAACAAAATATTTGGTTTTCCCTGCTGGTCAAAGCTGCCGTCATGCTGTTGGGCGTGCTGGGCCTGGCCAACCTGTGGGAAGCCGTATTTGCCGATGTGGGGGTGGCCGTGCTGTGCGTGCTTAATTCTTTGCGCCCACTGGCCTTTAAGAAGTAAAGAAACCAATATATACGCCCCGCCGTTTCCCACGGCGGGGCTTTTGTAAAAGGCTCCCCGGTATAGCCGGGGATTTTTTTATGGAAGGGCGTATCCGCCTGTTGCGGCGAGGGATATTTATTCCGTTGCGCCGGCGGTTTTTAATAAAGAGGCAATCTCTTCAAAGCCTCCGTTTTGGGCGATTTTCAAAGGCGTCAGCCCCGTTTCCTGCCCATTTAATTGGTGTTTGGCGTTCACATCAGCCCCGGAGGAAACCAGAAGCGCGGCCATGTTTTTATTTCCCACCTGGGCGGCCATCATCAAAGGAGTATATCCCGTGTCTCCGGACGCATTGACGTCTGCCCCGGCGGAAATAAGCGCTTGCAGCGTCTCTTCGTTGCCGGAAGAAACGGCAAACAGCAAAGGAGTGCCTACTGCCGGCACTTTTATATTTACGTCGGCCCCCAGACCGATTAATTCTTTTACGCGAGCCGTATCCTGCGCCATTAAAGCATGCATCAGCGGCGTAAAACCGGCGGCGTCCGCCTGATTTACTTCCGCCGGGTTCGTCGGCAGCGGCTGGGGCTGCGCTGGAGGGGTGTCAGGCGTTATTTCTTTGGCTCCTGCGCCGCGCAGCAACTGTACCATATCAGACAGGTTATTCGCAAGAGCTATGGATAAAGCATTTTCATTTTGCTGCTGCCCAAGTAAGACGGAACGGATATTTACGTCCGCTCCTGCTTCCAAAAGCAGTTTGGCCGCGTCTATATGGTTCCCCATGACTGCTTCCATTAAAGCTGTGCGCCCGGAAACGGAGCTGATGTGATTGACGTCGGCCCCGCCATCCAACAAAGGCTTTATATAAGCGGTATATCCCATAGCTGCCGCGGCGGAGAGCGGCGTCTCTCCGGTGGAAGGAGCCTGATAGTTTACATCCGCTCCCGCCTCAATCAGTTTTTCCACGAATTCCGGCTCTTTTTGTGTCATGACTGCCGATAGAAGCGGGGTAAAACCGTTTTCGTCGGGTTTGTTAATCTCTTCGGGAGACGGAACAGCGGGGCCCGCTTGGGGCGCAGTGCCCGGATTTGCGGCGGCAAAAAGCGTTTGCCTGTGGCCGGCGAAGTAGGCGGCATCCGGCAGGCCGTTCTTTTTTAAATTTTCGTTTGCCCGGGTAAAATAGTCCAGGGCTTTTTGCTGGTATTGTGCCCAATCCGCAGCAGGTTCGTCTGAGGTTTCGTATCTTGCCCCGCTTTGGCGGAAATCATTGAGTTCAACGGCCGTTTCTTCGGCCTGGTAAGAGGCCAGATGCTCTTGGGCCCCCGTAACCTGGCTGTAGAGCCATAAATCCACCCCTCCGTAGGGAGTTAAAGTAAATAACAGGCTGTCCCATTTAGGCTCTTGGGCCGTCAGCTCCTGACGGAAACTTTCTATGGGAAGGCGCGTATGGAGAGAATAGCATTTATTTTCGGCAATAGAGTACCAAGTCAAATCCATCCCATAAGGGAGCGGCTTTTCTTGTTCCAGCCGGGCTCCGCCGCCGGAGGAACTGTTTTTTAAAAAAATCTTGGGGAAGGAATAGCGGATATTATCATTTTGCGGGTCCAGCATAAATTGCGCCAAAAACAATTCTGCAGGATATAACTCCGGCGCCCTAAAATGAATGCTGTACTCTGCCATAATTGGGTTATGCTTTTCTTCCGTCGCCTGTTTTGCCGGAGTTGAGTCGTTTTGCAGCCGTGCTTTGAACGAATCTAATACCTGCTTTCTTACTTTTTGAAAATCTTCATCCGCAATGGGCTGGAGAGCGTCTTCCCGTATTATCATTTGTCTGAATTCTTCTAATTTTTCATCACTGCTTTGAGTTATTTCTTCTCTTTCTTTGGCGTTAGTGGCGAATTTCATGAAGTCTTCTCTGGTCATATGCTTAATTTTTTCATGGAATCGATTGAGCATTTTTTCCCTGTCAAAGGGGTGGCTTTCTTCATATTTAATGACGCTGTCTATTAAACTTTGTTTTTTATCAATCGGCATATTTGGCCAGGCGTTATTCTCTATAGCCTTCACCAGGGCCATTATATAATCAAACTGGGACCCCATTTCACTTCTATACATCCAACTTTCAACAGTCATCCATATCATCATACCGCGCATTTTTAGAAGTTGAAACCAAAAAAACTGTTGTTCGTCCGATTCTCCCAATACATTCAATAATTTTGTCATGGAGTCGTTTTGAGCCAGATAGAAAAGATAATCGAATGCATTAAGATAGTTAGCGCTTTCAAAAAAATCCTCCGCAACGGGGCCCTTTTCAAAGAATATATTTTTTGCTATCTGCTGTTTTATTTCAGGCGTGGCATAAGGGAACTGCGCCTCTTCCTGTTGGCCGATACACCCTGTTTGGGAACATAATATACTGCCGATAATGGATAATAATAAGACACGGTTTTTCATGCTTCCTCCCGGGAAATATGTAAAAAGACATTTCATTATATCAAAAAAAAACGAAACAACCAGAGTGTGTTTCGTTTTGCGCGGGGACTAATTTTTCCGCCGGTACTTGTTCTTTTTAATCAGGTGTTCGTTGTAGGTGCGGCTGAAATCGTGCCGGCCCGTATTATCGGCCACGAAATACAGCGCGTCAAAATCCGGCTCCGGGTTTAAAACCGCTTTTATAGACTCATAACTCGGGTTGGCAATAGGCCCTGGCGGCAGGCCGTTGTGGCGGTAGGTATTATAGGGGGAGGGATTGCGCAAGTCCTTATAGGTCAGGCCCTTTTTCCAGTAGCGGTTTTCGCGGAAATTAAAACCCAGGGCATATTGCACCGTCGGATCCGCCTCCAGGCGTTTGCCTATTTTGAGGCGGTTTAAATATACGGCAGCGATTTTGGGCCGCTCGTCATGGAAGATTGCTTCCCGCTCTATAATGGAAGCTAGCGTAAGAACTTCCTTTTCCGTCAAATCTGTAGGATATTGTTTAAACAGCGGTTTAACGCTGCGGTTATACTGGGCCAGCATGGCGTCCACCACGGCCCAGGCGGGGGTATGTTCGGAAAAATAATAAGTGGAAGGGAACAGATATCCTTCCAAATCCCGCCTGCGCACAATGTCCAAAAATGCCTGCGGGTCGGTAATGTCATTGGCGGCCAGCACTTCGGCTATTTCTTCGCTGCGCCAGCCTTCCAGCGTGGTTACTTTGGCCAAATGCAAACAGCGCCCGCTCTTGATGCAGTTTAATACCGACTCGGCCGCCATGTTTGTGCGCAGGTCATATTTCCCGGCCTTTAAATCTTTGGCCGAAGAGGAGAGGTTGAGGATAATTTTAAACCAAGTGCCGCTTTGTATCACGCCGGCGTTTTTCAGGTTTTGGGCAATTTCCGAAGCCGTCTGCCCGGGTTGTATTTCAAAAACCACGCTTTCGCCTTCATTAAAATAATGCAGTTTCAGAAACAGCGAAAACGAACCGACAAGCAGCAGTAATATAACGGCATAAGTCCAGGTTCTTTTATTCATAATCAGCGGGAAAGTTTAAAAAACGCGCGTTTGCCCACCTGCAGTACGTCGCCGTCGTTAAAAGACAGCGGCCCGTCCTGCGTGAGTTTCTGCCCGTTGAGGCGCACAGCACCCTGTTCAATGAGCGCGCGGGCTTTGTTTTTGCTGGCGGCGGCTTTGGCATCAAACAGCACCGCCGAAAGCAGGGCGTTTTCCGCGGGTTTGAGCAAAGGCATTTCATCGGGGTTTTCTTTTTTGGAGAATACTTTTTCAAAATTTTCCCGCGCCGCTTTAGCCGCTTCCGCCCCGTGGAAACGCTCCGTCAGCAGGCCGGCCAGGCGTTTTTTGGCCTCCATGGGGTGCATGGCTTTGACTCCGTCCAGATTTTCCGAAGTGAGCAGTTCATAATAATTCATCATCATTTCGTCGGATACGGACATGAGCTTGCCGAACATGTCGTTCGGCGCGTCATTGAGGCCCACATAGTTGCCGTAGGATTTGGACATTTTTTTCACGCCGTCAATGCCCACCAGCAGCGGTACCGTGATGGCTATTTGCGCTTCCTGTCCGTTTTGCTTTTGCAGCTGCCGGCCGACCAGCAGGTTAAAAATCTGATCCGTGCCGCCCAGTTCCACGTCGGCTTTTAACGCCACGGAGTCCTGCCCCTGGAACAGGCTGTATAGGATTTCCAGCATGCTGATAGGGTTGCCTTCTTTCATGCGTTTTTTGAAATCGTCGCGCTCCAGCACCTGCGCCACCGTCACTTTGGCCAGTGTCTGCAAGAGGTCCTTTCCGGACACAAACGGATCCAGCCATTCGCTGTTGAAACGGATTTGGGTTTGCTCCGGTTTTAGGACTTTAAAAGCCTGCTCGGTATAGGTTTTGGCATTCTCTAAAATTTGCTCGCGCGGCAGGACGGGGCGGGTGGAGTCCCGGCCCGAAGGGTCACCGATGGCGGCGGTAAAATCGCCGATGACCAGCACGGCGGTGTGCCCTAAATCCTGAAAACGGCGCAGCAGGGAAAGCACCACGCTGTGCCCCAAATGCAGGTCCGCGCTGGTTGGGTCGCAGCCCAGCTTAACAATCAGCTTTTTGCCGCTTTCCAGCTTTTTTTGCAGGCCTTCCACATTCACTACATCCACGCAGCCGCGGGTTAAAAAAGAAATTTGTTCCTGTATGTTCATAAATCCTCATGGGTCATCCCGCTTGACGTGTGCGGCGCAAAACCGCGCGCAGCGGGGAAACTCTTTATATTTTATCATATACGCGCGCGCCCCGGGTTTAATAGAAGTCGTACGGGTCAGCGATCAGTTTAAAATCCGTTTTTTTGGAAGGTTTTAAGCCGTCCAGCGCGGCCACCAAAGCGGCATATTGCCCTTCGGCGGCTTTAAAGAGGACGTATTGTTTTTTGTAAGTATCCGTTTTTTTGCCGGTGCGGACGGGGCCCAGCGTTTCGGCGCAGAAAGGGGCGGCCGCACTCATGACGCGGGCGGTTTCGGCCTGGAGCAAAGTCAGGTCTTTGCTTTTCAGCAGGACTTTGACCATTTGTACAAAAGGCGGATAGCCAAAACTTTCCCGCGCCAGCAGTTCTTCGCGCGCGCAGGCTGCGTAAGAGGCGTGCAGGGCCTCAAACGGGAAAATATCTTCCGAGCTGGCCTGAATAACCAGCCGCGGGACCAGGTGCGAGGACAGGCGGTCTTTAAGTTTAAACAAAAGCTGGCCGAATTTTTCGGACGCGCGGAAATCGGGGCTGTCCAGCTCCAAATCCGCATCGGCCACCGCCGCCAGCGTGACCCGCGGCGATAGCACGGCGTCCAGCGCCTGGCGGGTGCCGACCACAATGTCGGCCTCTGCGCTGTCCAGCGCGCGGCGCACGGCGTGGCCCTGCCCGTCTTTATTTTTTAACGTGTCCGAATCCAGGCGCAGTACGCGCGCCTGCGGGAAAATTTTGTTTAGCTCCGACACAATTTTCTGCGTACCGCCGCCGCGGGACTTGAAAATTTTGTTTTGGCACTGCGGGCAGGTTTGCTGGGTGCTTTCTTTGTGTCCGCATTTTTTGCACAGCAGGAAATCTTCGCCTTTTTCATTCTTTTCGCGCGCCAGGATGGCGCCGCATTTTTTGCATTTGGCATAGGCGCCGCAGTTTAAGCAGTAATAGGCATTGCTGTAACCGCGGCGGTTTAAAATCACCAGGGCCGCCTGGCCGTTTTGCAGGTTTTCCTGCAGCTGCTGCAGCAGGAAATCCGACAGCAGGGCCGAGTGCTGGCCTTTTTTGGGGGTAACTTTGGTTTGGACGCTGCCCTGCGCCGCCGGCAAAACGATTTCTTCGCTTTCACCCCGCGCCGCGGTGTGCAGGGCTTCCAGGGACGGTGTGTCTGACGCCGCCACAAACAGGGCCTCATGCTGGCGGCAGCGCTGGGCCAATAAGCCGAGCAAATGAAAATACGGCTTGTTTTCTTCCTGTTTGTAATTGTCGTTTTCTTCTTCCAGCATGGCGGCCAGGCGCAGGTTTTTGAACGGCAGCAGGCCGCCCGAGCGGGCCGATACAATCAGACACGGCAGGCCGTTGGAGACGCGGGAAAAAACCTTTTTCTTTTGGCTTAACGGCATTTTGCTGTGCCAGCCGAATACATAATCCGTCCCGAAAAGCGGCCGGAGCTTTTGCGCCAGGTTTTGCGCGGCCAGTACATCGGGCAGGGTAATCAGGGCCTGCCCGCAGCCCTGCAGGGCCCGTGCGGCCAGGCGCAGGGCGATTTGGGTTTGCCCCGCTTCGTCCGGCCCGCTTAAAAGCACGCGGTGAAAGCCGGCGTTCAGCTGCGCGCTCAAACGCTCAAAAACGGCCGTCTGCTCTTTATTAAGCGTCAAAACGGGGGGGATAAATCCCTCCTGCGGCAGGGGGTCGGGTTCGGTCAGTTTAAAATACGCCTGCGGCGGAACCAGCGCAAATAAAATCTGTCCGATCGGGCCGCCCCAGGTGTGTTTGATAAAATCTGCCAGCGTAAAAAGGTCGGAGCCGAATACGGGCTGTTCGTCCAGCACACAGGCGATTTCTTTAATCAGGATATGGTCGGGAAAGGAGGCGCTGTCCGTAGTTTTTACCACCAGGCCGGTAGTCAGGCGGGGGCCGAAAGGGGCCGTTACACGCACGCCGGGCCTGACGCGGCTTTGCAAATCAGGCGGGACGGCGTAATCAAATGTGCGGTCCAAGGGAACGTCAAAAACAACCTGGCAGAACATAAATTACGCATGGGGGCGCTTGAGGCCCATTTCCGCCATGACCATTTGCAAATCGGCCCAGGCGTCTTTTTTCCAGTTTGGATTGCGCAGAAGCGCGGCGGGGTGATAGGTGGCTAAAATTTTAATGGGGGTTTGCAGCTGCACCGTATCCAAATGCAACAGGTGAAAACGCCCGCGCAACGCGCCCAAAGACTTGGTGTCGCTGATCAACGCCTTGGCCGCCACTCCGCCCAGCGCCACGACGTATTTGGGGGATATAGCCGCAATTTGCCGCTCAATGTATTTGCGGCAGACGGCGATTTCCCCCGCATTGGGGGCACGGTCATTGCCGCGCGCTTCGGGATTTTGGGGGTTGACCATGGGGTGGCATTTGGCAATATTGCCGATGAATACCTGCTCACGCTTCAGGCCCATGGCCGCAATCATTTTATCCAGCAGTTGGCCGGCTCGCCCGACAAACGGGCGGCCGCTGTGGTCTTCGTCAAATCCGGGGCCTTCGCCGATAAACATCAGTTCCGCGGCGGGGTTGCCTTCCCCGGGCACGGCATGAATGCGCGTCTGCCCCAGCGGGCAGCGGCGGCAGGCTTTGATTTCTTCGGCGATTTTATCCAATGCGGCTTGTTTTTCCTGCGGGGTCACGGGAGCCTCCTGCACGGGGGCGGTTTGCGGCGTCTGCGCCGCTTCGGCGCGGACGGCGGCGGAAACGGGGGCAGTCTGGCCAAATAAGTCAGTGTCAGCGGTTTCTGCGGAAAGATGTTGAGCCGTATTTTGTTCTGCGGCGTCTGCCTGATGCCCGGGTGCGTGCATTTCTGTCATTTGACCGGCAGGGTGATTTTCTGCTTCTTTATGCGCCGTGCGGGCAAATTCTATGGTTAAATGATCCTGCGGCGTGTTTTCCGGCGTCTGCCCTGCGGCGGGCATGACTTGCTCCGCGCCTCCCTGCGGGGAGGACAGCGGCGTCAGTTCATCCTCTTCCCGCGTCTGCAGGAAGGCCTTAAACTGCCGGGCCAGTTCACGCACGCCGTCTTTCATACATTACAGCTTCATCGGCTCTTTGGCTTTGCGTTCGGCTTCTTTGCGGGCTTCTTCCTGGGCGCGCAGTTCGGCTTCCAGGTTTTGGCGGCTGATTTCCAGCACGGCATCTTTGCTCATACGGCCCGAAAGGATATCGTCCAAAGCCACTTTGATAACGGCGGCATTGGGCTGGTTTTTATATTCGCTTTTCTTTTTCAGTTCTTTGGCCCAAATGGAAGCGAGCACCACCACGTCGTAGCGGTCCCCGTCAAAGTTCATGAGTTCGGACTCAAAGTTTTTTTCGTTTTTCGTATTCGGCATGTTTCGGCTCCCTAAATGACTTTGGATTGTTTCAAATCTTGGATGTTTCTTTCCGTTTTAAGCTGTTCGGCGCGGATGACGGCGGCCGTATCGGCCACGGCGCGGTCCAGCTTGTCGTTTAGCACGACATAATGATAATTTTTAATTTCTTTTAATTCTTTCTTGGCCGTACGCAGGCGCAGTGCCACATCCTGTGTGTGATCTTTACGCGCGGCGATGCGTTTTTTCAGTACGTCCAGCGAAGGCGGCACAATAAAAATTTTTACGGCCTGCGGGTATTTGCCCGATACAGTTTTGGCCCCCTGCACGTCTATGACCAATACGGGACAGCGGCCTTCTTTCAGCACCCCGTCCACCGATTTTTTGGGAATGCCGTAATAGTGTGCATGCACTTTGGCCCATTCCAACATTTGGCCTTTTTTGACAGCATCCTGAAACTGTTTTTCCGTCCAGAAATGGTAGTCCCGCCCGTTTTTTTCCCCGTCGCGCGGGCCGCGCGTGGTGGCGGTAACGACGCGGCGCAGGGTTTTATCCCGCCGCAGAAGCCGCTGCACGACGGTGGTTTTGCCGCCGCCGGAGGGGGAAGAAACAATAATGGGAAAAGGTTTCATTTAGTCTATTTTAGTAAAATCGGGGCCTTTTGGTAAATACCCGGCCGCAGCAATTTTGCAGGAAAAGCTGTTTAGGTTTCGCAGTCCTCCTGCCCGTGCGGCAAAGACTCCAAATAATACGCAATCTGCGGATGTTCGTATTTTTGGGCCACTTCCAACGGGGTCAGCCCTTCGCGGTCACGCTGAAAAGGATTGGCCCCGTGTTTTAAAAGCAGTTTAATCACACGGGTTTTACTTTGGCAGGCCGCTGCCGCGTGCAAAGGGGAACCGCCAAATCCGTCCGGCGCGTTGATTTCGGCCCCGTTTCTTAATAAAAAACGGCACATACCCGGCTGATTGCATTCGGCTGCAATATGCAGCGGCGTTTGTCCGTCCGCGGTTTCATGGGCGGCGGTATAGCCTTCGTCCAAAAGGCGGTCGGCTGTTTCAAAGTCGTTGCAGAAAACGGCGTAATGGAGAGGATAAGAACGCAACTCTTTGGACAGAAAGGAAATAATTTCAGGATTGACACCCCGGTGCAAGCCAATGCGCCATACGATGCGCATAATAATAGGGCGAGTAAAATAAAATACTATGGCCAGAACCATGCACAGCACTAAACCG
Organism: uncultured bacterium; assembly: GCA_949296525.1. Taxonomy (GTDB): domain Bacteria; phylum Elusimicrobiota; class Elusimicrobia; order Elusimicrobiales; family Elusimicrobiaceae; genus Avelusimicrobium. The sequence goes on from CASFOP010000007.1 coordinate 16,265, forward strand.
TATAGGTTCGGGTTGAGCCAAAAAAGGCAAAAAAGAATAATAAAAAAAATCGCCCATGTCATAAAAAACCTCCTTTATTAGTTTAAAGGATTGACGGTATGCTGTCAATACAAAAATTTTTGAGGGAAGGGGGATAGTGCCAGTAAAAGTGACGGCTATAAAAAGCCAGGATGTTCGGCGGGCGTTGAGGTAAATAGGCCCCGGGAAAACAGGACGAATGGGAAAGGCAGGGGCGGTACAACTTTGCAACCTGCCAAAAACTGCCTTGGAAAAGGCGAGAAAACGGGAGTGCAGGGGATTTGTTTGTTACTGTAATAAATGTTCAGAGCCGGTATATTTGGCTATAGCTTCCAGTGCCGCTCTTCTTTGTTTTTTTGGATATATCGAGGGGAGAGCAATGCTAAAAGAAGTTTTCTTTGTGGGGAAGATATTAAAAACATAGAGCTGGACGGAGCTATTGTTTTTTAGGTAAAAATTTAATACCTGAACCTTTCCCGTTCCGTAGTTCATATTAGTAAGTTGTACCCAGTCTATTTCTTCCCACAATATAGGGCGGCGTATGTGAGGGTGTTTAATGTATTGGGGGGTAATAACAACTTTAAAAGCTGAAAGAAAGAAAGGAAGAAAAATGAAGATCACACCCACAAAAACAGCCATTAGTTTCATTAATATTGGTAATTCCGCTCCACTTTCTGGTAAGCATATGGAGCAGTAAAGCAACCCTAAGCTAGGCCCCCCAATTAGAATCATTATTCTGTAGAACAGGGAGATTTTCAAAGTAATTGTTTGTTCTTTGCATTGCATAAAAGAGTGTTTAAATACCCTGCCTCGTGAAACACAAGGCAGGGCTATGTTATTTAAATGATACTGCCGCCAATTTTACTGTCCGGTAACGATGATGCAGACTTTGGAGTAAACGGCGTAATTTTTGATGTCTTTGTCCACCGTGGCGACATAGGTAATCCCGCCGTCGCGTTTGGCGGCTTCAATAGACATATCCCCGCTGATCCACACCCCTAAGATGTTGGAAGAGCAGGATTTGCCCATTTTTACGCTTTTGGCCGGGCCGACCGCCATCGGCTGCTGGGTAATGCCGAACCAGGCGCTTCCCACTTCGGTCCCGGCGGTGGCGCAGGCGCACAGCGCGCAGGCGCATAAAGCGGCAAAAACTACTTTTTTCATGTTTTGTTCTCCTATCGTCCCCATATGGAGGGAAACGCTGAAATATAAATATTTCCTTCCATAGCATTGTATCAAAAAGATTTTAATTAATAAAGCGGAATTTTAGAAGCTTTTCCGCAACTGCAGAGAAGGACCTGCCTCACCGTCTGGCAAACGCCCCGCCGCGGGGGAAAACAAAATACGCGAAAATATACGACGACGATTATTTTTGCAGCAGCTGCGGCGCGGGGGCGTATTTGGCCACTGCTTCCAGAGCTTCTTTTTGTTTGTCGGCGGGATAGTTGGAAAGCACCATGGCGCAATGTTGCGTCCGGCGCGGGAAAATATTCAACACGCGCATCCGCACGCAGCAGCCTTTTTTTAAGTAGAAATGTAACAGTTTTATATTGGAGACTTTTTCAAGCTTTATCCGTTCCACCGTTTCCCACGGAACGGGCGTTGCCATGGGAATTTGGAAATATTGGGGGGTGATAACCGTTGTAATCGAAGCAAAAGCGGCAAAGAGGGAAGTAGAAGCAAAGAGTCCTAAGAACAATCTGAGCAAAACACTCCAAGCGGAGGGAGAAAACAACCCAAACTGGCTTGAAGTATATGCTCCAAAACTCAGCCATTCGTCAGAGCCAAAGGCACAGAGAATGTATACAAAGACTGCCGCCATAAACAAAAACAAGAGTCTGCGCATGAAAGAAAGTTTAAGGATAACGGTATTATTTTGCATATTGTATGTCTCCTTCCGGGTTTTTTATAAAACGTCCTGGGTTTAGTCTGGATTTTTTTGTTTTAAATCTCAGCTTCGCTTGATTTTGCCTGTCGTTAACGGACAGCAAGAAAGCCCCGTTTCCTTGCTGTCTGATTTTCATTCATTCCCGCAGGGGAATGCTGTAGGCCCTCAATAAAACAGGTACACCTTGCTTTTTGCAAGGCGTACCTGGGGTTAAAACAACTTATTTGCGTTTTTTGGCCAAAGCGTCTTTGGCGGCGGCCTGTGCGGCGGCCAGGCGCGCTATGGGCACGCGGAAGGCCGAGCAGGACACGTAGTTGAAGCCCTGGCGGTGGCAGAATTCCACGCTGTCGGGGTCTCCGCCGTGTTCGCCGCAGATGCCGATTTTCAGGTTTTCTTTGGCGTCGCGCCCTTCGTTGACGGCGTGCTCAATGAGCATACCCACGCCGCGCTGGTCCAGCGTCTGGAACGGGTCGGCTTCCAAAATGCCCTGTTTGAGGTATTCGGGCAGGAAAGAACCGATGTCGTCGCGCGAGAAGCCAAAGGTCATCTGCGTCAGGTCATTGGTGCCGAAGGAGAAGAAATCCGCCTCCTGTGCCACGTCGTAAGCCAGCACCGCCGCACGCGGGATTTCAATCATGGTGCCCACGGAGAAGTTGAGTTTTTTGACTTTGGTTTTGGCAACCACTTCGTCATACACGCTGCGGATAATGGCTTTCTGCTGTACAATTTCGTTGACGTCGCAGGTCAGCGGGATCATCACTTCCGGCACGGCTTTGACGCCTTCTTTAATCAGTTCGGCGGCCGCTTCAAAAATAGCGCGGGACTGCATTTCCGTAATTTCGGGATACGTTACGCCCAGGCGGATACCGCGGTGGCCCATCATCGGGTTGACTTCATGCAGACCGGCGGCGCGTTCCTGGAAGGTGGCCATATCAATGCCCAAGGCTTTGGCCAGCTCCTGCTGTTTGGCGGGCAGGGTCGGCACGAACTCATGCAGCGGCGGATCCATTAAGCGGATGGTTACGCTGTAAGGAGCCATGGCTTTGATGGTGGCCTTGATGTTTTTCTTCATGTACGGGAAAAGCTCGTTTACGGCTTTTTTGCGTTCTTCTTCGTTGCCGGAGAGAATCATTTTGCGCAGGATGAAAAGCGGTTCATCGGAGTTTTTGCCGTAGAACATGTGTTCAATGCGGAACAGGCCGATGCCTTCGGCGCCGAATTTGCGGGCATTTTCCGCGTCTTCGGGCGTGTCGGCGTTGGCGCGGACTTTCATGGTGCGTACGGAATCGGCCAGTTTTAAGAAAGCGGCCAAATTCTTGTTGCCTTCGCCGGCGGCTAACATCTTCAGGGCGCCGTCATACACCCAGCCTTTGGTGCCGTTTAACGTGATGCTGTCGCCTTCTTTATAGGTTTTGCCGCCCATTTTGACGGTTTTTTTGGCATTGTCCAATTCCAGCTCGCTGCAGCCTACGATGCAGCATTTGCCCCAGCCGCGCGCCACCAGGGCCGCGTGGGAGGTCATACCGCCGCGCTGGGTCAAAATACCCGCCGCCGCGCGCATGCCTTCAATGTCTTCGGGGTTGGTTTCTTCGCGGATCAGAATGGCGTTTTCTCCGGCGGCTTGCAGTTTAATGGCATCGTCGGAATTAAAAACGATTTTGCCGCAGGCGCCGCCCGGGCCGGCCGGCAGGCCTTTGGCGATGGGTTTTACGCCCGCTTCGGCTTTGGGGTCAATGGCGGGCAGCAGCAGTTCGCCCAGCTGGTGCGGGGTCACGCGCAGGACGGCGGTTTCTTTGTTAATCAGGCGTTCTTTAAGCATGTCCAACGCCATCTGCACCGCCGCTGTGCCGTTGCGTTTGCCCACGCGGCACTGCAGCATCCACAGCGTACCGTGTTCAATGGTAAATTCAATATCCAGCATGTCGTGGAAGTGTTTTTCCAGACGTTTCTGTATGGCGTCCAGCTCTTTGTACACTTTGGGCATCACTTTTTCCAGCGTCGGCAGGTGGGCCGAGTGGGCGTTGGCGGACCATTTGTTCATCGGGGACGGGGTGCGGATACCGGCCACTACGTCTTCGCCCTGGGCGTTGATGAGGTATTCGCCGTAGAAGTGGCTGTCGCCGTTGCCCGGGTTGCGCGTAAAGGCCACGCCGGTGGCGGAAGTGTCGCCCATGTTGCCGAACACCATGGTCTGCACGTTGACGGCCGTGCCCCAGTCGTGCGGGATGTTTTCAATATTGCGGTAGGCAATGGCGCGTTTGCCGTTCCAGGAGGCAAACACCGCGCCGATGGCGCCCCAGAGCTGTTCGGTCGGATTGTCGGGGAAGTCTTTGCCCAGTACTTTTTTGACCGTTTTCTTAAATTCCGCGCACAGTTTTTTGAGCTCTTCGGCCGGGATTTCCGTATCGTCATGGACGCCGAGTTTTTCTTTGACCTGCTCCATCATGCCGTCCAAAATTTTGCGGATGCCTTCGCCGTCTTTGGGCTCAATGCCGGCGGCCTTTTCCATCACCACATCGGAATACATCATAATCAAACGGCGGTAGGCGTCATAAACAAAGCGTTCGTCGCCGGTTTTGGCAATCATACCCGGAATGGTTTTTTCCGTCAGACCGATGTTCAAAATCGTTTCCATCATGCCCGGCATGGACGCGCGCGCACCGGAGCGCACGGACACGAGCAGCGGGTTTTTCTCGGAGCCGAACTGTTTTTTGGTCAGTTTTTCCACTTTTTTGAGGTTGGCTTCCACGTCGGCTTTTAAGGTTTTGGGGTAGGTTCTTTTGTTGTTCCAGTAGTAAGTGCAAACTTCGGTAGTAATGGTAAATCCGGGAGGGACGGGCAGTTTTAAGGTTCCGGCCATTTCGGCCAGGTTGGCGCCTTTGCCGCCCAAAAGTTCTTTCATTTTTCCGTTTCCGTCAGCTTTTCCGCCTCCGAAAGCGTACACCATTTTAGCCTGCTTTTTGGCCGCCGCTTTCTTGGCGGTTTTCTTCACAGTTTTTGTTGCCATGGTTTCTTGTCTCCGTATAATAGATGCGGGGCGCAACGACGGGCGTCCCCGTAAAACTGTCTTGCGTCCTTCCTATTGTATTATATTTCCTTTTTAAAATAAAGAATTTTTTGTCGGACGGGTGCCAAAAGGCCCAAAATCTTTTGGGTCCTTGAAAAATAAAAAAGCGGGCCCTGTCTGCGGGCAAAGCGTGGGCCCAAAAAATATCTTTCGCTGGGTCCTAGGACCCTGGTTGTTTTCCGTCGGAAAAGTTATCCTGTATGTAGAAAGCAGGACAGCCGGAGCCGTAAAGGGGGCAGTTATGAACAATATGGTAATGACCCGTAAAGTACAGGTAATGAAAAAGCGCCGCCTGGAGCGCGAAATCGCCTGGATCAAGCGCGAATTTAGAGATTTTAAAACGGTCAGCGATATTGATATCTATAATACTGAACGTTACGCCAGCCTGCATTTGGGTGTACATTTTCTCTAATTTATTCATACCTCCTCCTACAAAACCCCTCGCCCGCCGGGTTTATAACCCTCCCGGCGGGCGTACCCTTTTTTATGAAAAAGATTTTGTTGAACAAAAGCCCATATATGATATACTCAATAAGGTATGGGATGGATTTTTTCTGTTGCTAAAGATATTTTGCAAGGCTTGTTGCTTTTTTGGTGCCCGTGCGGCAGAATTTCTCGCCGCAGTTATGTGCGTTTTTATGTTTTTGCTTGGACGGCGGGCATCATTTTGGCCATATGGAGCGCTGTTACCGAAAATGACTCTTTAGAGTCCTTCCTGTTATTGCTTATTATATGGCTGTGCGTCGCTTTTTTTATGGCCGCTGTGCGCCGCGGGCATGATTTGGGGTATTCCGGCTGGTATACGCTGGGGCATTTTTGGCGTTTTTCGGAGTATCTGCGCCTGTTGGGTCAAACGGAGGGGAACCCCTCTTCAAATGACTACGGACCGCCTAGGACTGACTGAGTTTTTGCCGCTTTGGCCCTTTACGCATATGTATGCGGTTGAAAGGGCTTCTTATTTGCTATAATAAATTGTACTCTGGTACAAAAAACTAAAAAGGAGAAGGTTGGACTCCGGCTCGGCGTTTCCTAAGGAGATGGGACGCTTGGTCGCACAGTTTTCAGCCTAAGTGTAAAATAAAATGGTACTTTCCGTACAAGACAGAAAAGACATCATCAGCAAATTTCAGAGCAGCCCCAACGACACCGGCTCCGCCGCCGTGCAGATTGCTCTGATTACTGAACGCATCAGCTATATTTCCAATCACCTCAAAGCCAATCCGAAAGATTTCGCCGGCGAACGGGGCCTGAACAAACTGGTCGGCCAGCGCAAACGGCTGCTTGCTTATCTGAAAAAATCCGACTTTGCCAAATACCAGCAAGTCACCAAAGAACTCAAATTAAGGAAATAATCAGTCATGGAAAATTTCAACCACAATTTTGACATCCACTCTTTGGACGTGGAAGTCGGCGGTCAGACGCTGAACCTGCAGACGGGCCTCATCGCCCGCCAGGCCGACGGCGCCGTCATGGTGACGTGGGGGGAAACCAAAGTCCTCGCCACCGCCGTGTGCACCAAAGAGCAAAAGCCGGGTATTTCCGACTTTATGCCCCTGACCGTCAACTATAAAGAACGCACCTACGCCGCCGGCAAAATCCCGGGCGGTTTTTTTAAGCGTGAAGGCCGCGCCAGCAAGAAAGAAACCCTTTCTTCGCGCATTATTGACCGCACCCTGCGCCCGATTTTCCCCGAAGGTTTCGCCTGCGAAACCAACGTGACGGCCATGGTGCTGTCTTCAGACGATTTGCACGGCTCCGATGTAATCAGCGTGCTGGCCTCTTCGGCCGCGCTGGTTATTTCTTCCATTCCGTTTAACGAGCCCGTCGCCGCGGTGCGCATCGGCCGCATCAACGGCCAGTACATCGTCAACCCCACCAAGCCCCAGGAAGCCGAGTGCGATATGGATCTGGTTATCGCCGGTTCTGCCCAGGGCCTGCTGATGGTGGAAGGCGGCGCCAAAGAAGTGGAAGAAGAAGCCATTATCAAAGCCATGGAAGTGGCCAAGCCGGAAATTGACAAAATGTGCGCCGTGCAGCTTAAACTGCGCGAACTTTGCGGCAAGCCCAAATTTGCTTATACCGTGGAAAAACTGCCGCAGGAAGTGGCCGATTTGGCCAACGGCAAATTCCGCGAAGAAGCCAAAAAGATTTTGCACGCTTTTTCCGACAAACAAACCCGCGACCTGCAGGTGGCCCAGCTCAAAGCCTCTTTTACCGAGGAGCTGACCCCGGCGTACGGCGATAACGCCGCCACCTATGCCGCCGTGGCTTTGGAAAACATTATGTATGAAGAATCGCGCGCCATGGTGCTCAACGAAGGCGTGCGCGTGGACGGACGCAAACCCGAAGAAATCCGCCCTTTAAGCTCTATGGTCGGCTTGCTGCCCCGCGCCCACGGCTCTGCGCTGTTTACGCGCGGACAGACTCAGTCCCTGGCCGTCTGCACGCTCGGCACGCCCGATGACCAGCAGATGATTGAAGGCCTGGATGAAACGACCTACGAACGTTTTATGCTGCACTACAACTTCCCGGGTTTTGCCACGGGCGAATGCAAACCGGACCGCAGCCCCGGCCGCCGCGAAATCGGCCACGGGGAGCTGGCCCGCAGGGCTTTAATGCCCCTGCTGCCCAGTGAAGAAGAATTCCCGTACACCATTCGCGTGGTGTCCGATATTATGGAATCCAACGGCTCTTCCTCCATGGCCAGCGTCTGCGGCGGCTCCCTGTCGCTCTTTGACGCGGGCGTACCGATGAAAGCCGCCTGCTCCGGCATCGCCATGGGCGCCATTTCCGGCGAAGGCAAATTCGTCGTCCTGTCCGACATTATGGGCCTGGAAGACCACCTGGGAGATATGGACTTTAAGCTGACCGGTTCCAGAAAAGGCATCACGGCTTTCCAGATGGACGTTAAACTGAAAACCGGTATTCCTTTGGACGTGCTGCGCCAGGCCATCGCCCAGGCGACCCGCGGCCGCATGCACATCATGGACCATATGGAAAAAACCATTTCCGCACCCAGAACGAGCGTTTCCCGCTTTGCACCGGTGATTTTCAAAATGAGAATCCCCGTGGACAAAATCGGCGCGCTCATTGGCCCGGGCGGCAAGAACATCAAACGCATTACCGAATCCACCGACACCAAGATTGACATTGAAGAAAACGGTACGGTAACCATTGCCGCGTCCAACGCCGACAAGCTGGACCAGGCCAAAGCCGAAATTGAAATGATGACGGCCGAAGCCGAAGTGGGCAAAATTTACAAAGGCAAAGTGGTGTCCATACAGCCCTTTGGCGCCTTTGTGGAAATTCTGCCCGGAAAAGACGGACTGCTGCATATTTCCGAAATTGAAAAACACCGCATCAACAAGGTGGAAGACGTACTGCACCTGGGCGATACGGTGGAAGTCAAATGCGTGGAAATTGACACCAACGGCAAAGTCCGCCTGTCCAGAAAGGTTCTGTTGAAGTAGTTTCAGCGCCTTTTATACATGCCCCGCGTCTTCCGGCGCGGGGTTTTTTTGCGTGCGAGCCCCAGGGGCGGTATGGCCGTTACCCCTCTCAGAAATTGCCTCTTTTTTTTTATCTAAATAGTTTATACTGTTTTTACCACTTGCTTTAGTTGTTTTTTTATCTTTTACCTCAATAAAAGGAGGTATTCTTATGAATTATTATTGCTTCGTTTTTTTCTTTATCCTGCTTGCATGGGCGCCGTTGCTCCATGCACAAGATACGTACTGGACCCGGACGGGAGGGAACTTTGCCTCTTCTGTCGGAGTACAAAGCAGTGCTTTTACGCCTTCTTCGGAGGATGCAACATCCGCCCCGGTTCGGCAAAAACACGGGGAAGCCGCCGCTTCCTCCCGTTTTACCTATGCCTATCCTTCCCAAGTGTCCGCGAAAGCCTCCGATGCTCCGGCCGGGGGAGAGGGCACTGTTTCCTGTATGGTGTGCCGTCAGGAAATTGCTAAAAATGAAGGATACAGCATCTTGCCGCGGGAGAAATATCCGAAACATCAATGGTATGTGCATAAGAATTCCTCTTGCGCCTGCGATTATTTTAAACAATGGCTGAAAGAAGAAAAACAGGCCGGACGCCTGGATTTTAACCGCCAGGCGGAAGAACGCCAGGCCTGTGAGGGGAAAGTGGGGGCAAAGTATCATTACGAGGAAACATGTAGCGTTTGCGGTAAGCCCATTAACACGGCTTGCGGCCCGGTTGCCGTCTATAAAGAGGGGGGTTCCACCCATTATGGGCATAAAGACTGTGTGGATCGCATGCGTCATGAAAAAGAGAAAAAGGCCTTGCTGACCGGCCTGGAGATAGACGAAACGGCCTGCCGCCAAACGATCTCCGAAGAAGAACAGCTCCGCATTAGTCAGGCAAACGCGCAGAAAATGAAGCAGGAACTGCAGAAGAGCGTGGCTGCTTTGGCTGTATCCCAAAAAAAGGCCCCTGCTGTGCGTCTGGCCCCTGCCGTGCGTCCGCCCGAACAAATCCAAAAGGATTATGAAGAGTTTATGGCCAGTGAGGATAACCGCAAACAGATAAAAAATGCTTCGGCTAAATTAAGAAAAGGAAAAACCCTGAAAGGGGAAGAGCTGGCCGCCTACCGCCGGTATGAAGCGTTGCGCCGGGAAATGCAGCTGGCTCACGAACGGGCATCCGGTTCCGCCATGGGGTTTTCTTCGTCCGGACGGGCGGTGGCCGTCAAATCCGATGCGGTGGCCCCGAAAGAGGTTTCTTCCGCTGTACGTCAGGTAAGCAATGCGCAATACCGGCAGGCTTTGGATGAGTTTATTCGGGAAAACCAGCCCGCTTTACAATCCATTGCCAAAAAGCGCAAATCCGGTGCAAAACTGAGCTCTGATGAAGAAAAATTATATGTACAGTTCCAGAAACTCCATCAGGAGATAGAGGACTCTTATCGGCAGGAGTCCGGCGCAGCTGCCAAACGGAAAACGGACGAAATGACGGTTTATGAGCCCGCAGTGGACGGGCCCCGCTATCAAGACGGCCGTCTGTTGCCTCCGTATCGGGAAACACTGACCAGCCAATGGGCAAAGTCCGCAGATGAAGCCGGTATGGCACAAAATATGTCGCAGGATTTGAGCATATCCAGCGGGACATTGGCCTCTGTCCGACAGGAATCAAAAGGCGTAGAGAGCCAAAAATATTTACCCAAAGAACCAGAAATCCCGCAGATTTCTGTTAAACCGTCCGCCGGGACCTGTTCAGCGGATACGCTTAGGAAACTGATGGCAGAAAAGGATCAGTTTATACAAGAGCACCGCAAGACATTAGAGTGGTTCCGGGATATGCGTAAGCAGGGCATTACGCTGGAACAGGTCGGAAACAGCCGTGAGGGTAAAATATTACAGGAATACAGTGATTTGCTAGCAAGGATCAATAAGTGCTCCTCCTGAAAGAGGCGCAGCAAAAGTGCTTTCATCTGCCCTACATCCCCGCTGTGTGCGGGGATTTTTTTAGCCGGAAAGAATGTGCCTGCTAAATTTTGTCCTTTGGCCCGCAGCGGGGCTATAAGGCCCAGGGCCGAATAGGTCTTTTGTCTCTTGTATCATAACGCATAAATCCGTAAACTGTAATTAAAAGACATAAGGAGGGAAAAATGAAAAACAGCGTTTCTATTTTCTTATGCTTGTTGTGCATGATTGCTGTTTCTGCTTTTGGACAAACACCCCAAATGAGAACACAAAAAGTGAGGGATTTTATTTCCGGAGAGGAAATCTTTCTTTATGAAGCCTATAGAATACCTGGCAAACACGGTTGGTATATTAAACAACATTCTCCACAGGCCTGCCGACTGTATAAAAGCTGGTACGATGATTATCAGGAAAAATACAAAGCCCTGCAGCAGCAGTTGTTGCAGCGTTATGTAAAGGAATCCAATAAAGTAAAGAAAAACAAACATTCCGCCCGTTTTGCTCCTAAATGTAGTGTTTGGGGGTGCAAGAAATCTCCTGTATTTTCGGAATTTGGGCTGGTGGAAGTAAGAGAAAGAGACGGCAAACGCGATTGCCGCCATTACGAATGCGCGGAGATGGAACGCTTGCGTATCAAAGATGCAGAGATACGTTATAAAATGGGCATTACGCATGATTTTTGTCAGGATGTTTTTGAAAGTATGGAGAAAGAAAAACAGGAAGAGGGACTGTCTGTTTCCATCCGCGACCGGGATACGGGGCAGGAAGTACTTGTACAGGACGAGACCGCCTCTCCCGTCCAAGCAACCCGGAAAACAAAAGAGTCTGTTGAAGATGCCCAAAAAAACCTGCAGCGTTTTTCTTATAAATATCGAAAGGAACTGCAGCAAATCCGCCGGGTTTTTGCCGAGAGCGGCCGGGAAGATGTCGCCCTGCTCTCCCCGCAGCAACAGGACATATATGCTCAGTTCCAACAGCACCGGGACGCTCTGCTGCTGGAGCAATAATAAAAACAAGCCTTTATTTGACCCGCCTTCGGGCGGGTTTTTTATTGTTTGCGGGCCCGGCTTTGTTTTTTCTGCGGGAAGAGCCCCAATTAATGTACAATAACTCTTATGAACTTTCCCCGTGCCTGCGCTTTTGCCCTGTCCGCCGTCATACTGCTGGGCGGATGCACTTATCACGGCAAGATACACCGCGGTATTTACCGCCACAGCGATTACCAGGAAAAAGTAAACGCCCGCGTTATGGTGGTGGCGGATAAATTTTATCCGCAAACCCTGACGCTGGATGGTTCCGCCCGCTATACCATCCGCCTTTCTGACGGTTTCCCCGTGGCGGTGGCTGACGCGCTGGGCACTTTGTTTACCGAAGTGGACGTCAACGAATACAAGTACCGCAAAAATTATGATTATATTGCGGAACTGGATTACAAGGCCGACCTGCTTCCGGGCCGCGCCGAAGTGCGCCTGCAAAACACCCTGACCAGCCAGGTTATTTTCCGCCCGTTTTTGTATACGGAGCTGACGCTGACCATGCGCAACCCGCAGACGGGGTATGCCGTAGCCCGTTACAATGAAAGCATTTACACGCCGCTGCCCAACGCAGACACCAATGCCTGGCTGTGGTGGACGCGCCTGCTGCGCGTGATTACCCTGGGCATTTTTACGCCGCTGGACATGCAGGCTTACGGCAGCCAAATCCGACGGATGATGGAAACGGGCATTACCGATACGCTGCATAATGAAATTATGCCACAGATGGCAGACAGCCGCCTAAACTTTACCAAAGCCCATGAAACCGAAAAAACCAATACGCGCGTAGACGGTAAATTTCTTCCGTTTATGAAGGCCACCGTGTATATCCATACGGACACGGGGCTGGGCTCGGGATTTCTCATCAGCCCCGACGGGTATATTATTACCAACCGCCATGTGGTGGGAGACAGCCGCGACGTTTCCGTTGTCCTGTATGACCAGCGCGGTCTGATGGACAAAACAGACCCTTTCCTGCCGGCCGACCCTAAGAACACCGTCAATAAAGTCCGTTTTGCCAAGGTGCTTAAAACCAATAAAACGCGCGATTTGGCCCTGTTAAAAATGCAGGGGGAAAACCTGCCCTATCTGGAACTGGAAACCAATCGCTCTGCGTATGCCTCCGGCGGGGAAGTGGCGGCTGTCGGCGCTCCGGAAGGGATGGAGTGGAGCGTGAGCCGGGGGATTGTCAGCGCCGTGCGCGATTTTAACGGCATAGATGTTATTCAAACAGATGCCGCCATTAACCACGGCAACAGCGGCGGCCCGCTGATCAGCCTGCAGACGGGGCGGGTGCTGGGCGTGAATACCTGGGGGAAAAACGCCGGTCCCAGCCTGGAAGAACTGCAAAGCGGCATACAAAACCTTAATTTTGCTATATCCGCTTATGAAGTACAGCGTACCCTGGGCGTGCGCCAGCCCGTCAATCCCGACGATTTCCCACACCCGGCGGACTGACGCGGCAGCGTTTTGCTGCGCCAAAGGGCGCAAAATTATGTAAAATAATAAAAAGATGATTTGGGCCCTTTCCGGCCCGCAGACCATGTGCAAGAGGGCATTTTCTTTATGAAAAAAACAGTTAAGAAAGCCGCACCTAAAAAAGCCTCCGCCAAAACCCAGGCAGGACAAGAATCCCCGATTTTGAAGGAAGTCAAGCAGCTGTATTCGTTTATGCAGGACAACTCCCTTGACACCATTGAATACGACCAGAACGGCCTGTATCTGCGCCTGGTCAAAGCCAAACCCGCCGCCGTGCCCGTGCCTGTGGCGGTAGGGGCGGCTGCTGTGGCAAACGGTGTTTCTTCCGCCGCTCCGGCCCCGGTGCAGGAACAGTATAAAGAAGTGATTAAAGCGCCGCTGATGGGTATTTTCTTCCGCGGCTCCACGCCGTCGGCCCCTCCGTTTGTCAAGGAAGGCGCCACCGTTAAAAAAGGCGACGTCATCTGCCTGATTGAAGCCATGAAAGTATTTAACGAAGTGCGTGCGGATTTTAACTGCGTCGTGCACAAAGTGCTGGTGGAAAACGGCAAACCCATTAAACAAGGCGATGCGCTGTTTGCCATTGAACGGGTGTAATTATGACCCCGCTACAAGAAACTTTACAAGGCGCCTGCGGGCGAATGATGGAATACCTGCAGGAAAAGCAAGAAGCCACCTCCTGGCAGCTAAAGCTGGCTTTGCATCTGTCCAGTTCCGTGCTGTATTTGGCTCTGGGGATGTTGTTGGAGCAGGGTAAAATCCGTTTGGAAGCCGATGATATTAATTACAAAGTTTCACTTCCGCAGCCAGATATTACGCCGCAACAACAGTTCTAGTTTTCAGCCCCCGCTTCCGGCGGGGTTTTTATTTGCCTGTGTCGCCCCCATACCCTTTCCCTTTCCGGGCGAAGAGGCCTCCTGGGGCGGCGGGTAAAGGGGGCTCCCGTCCGGGTGACCTCCGGGAAGCCGCCGGGGGATTTGTTTCCCTTTCCGAAGGAAAAAGAGCAAGCGTGCCCTGTATAAAAATTGCTAAAATATCCCTGTATGGCAAGATATTACTACGCGCGTAAAAAATCCAAAAAAAAGCCGCAGAAAACTTCTTCCGTCCGCTGGCTGGCCTCCGCCCTGTATATTTTCGGCTTTGCCGCGGCGGCGTGGCTGTTTGCCATTTTATGGTTCGGTTTTTCCCAGGGCTCGGTCAGTGAGGCTTCCGCGCGCGTATTGCAGCAGCTTTTTGGCCAGAGTGCGCCGCTGATCCCCCTGTTGCTGACATACTGGCTGGTGCGCAGTTTGATTAAAAAAACCGGTGCTTTCGTGTTTTTTCTGTTTGGTTCTCTGCTGACCTTGACGGCTTTTTCCTCCGTACTGACCATGCTCAAACTGATTTTTTCCGATTCGCAACTTACGGGCGGTTTAGCCGGGCAAAAAGTGTTTTACTGGTTTGAGGATTTTGTCGGCCCCGTCGGAGCCTCTTTATTCTCGTTGGCGCTTTTGCTGGTGGGGCTGCATGTGCTTTTTGCCATACCCTGGCGCGTGGTGGTGGAAAAAACGGTGGAATTCCTGCGCGATGATTTCCAGGGCTGGATGGACGCACGCGCGGAACTGAAAGAAAAAGTCAAAGAAGGCAAAGAAGAAGTGAAAAATGCCGCGTCTGTTCCTTCTGTTTCGTCCGAAGAAGAGGAAGAAACCCAAGCGCGCCCTTCCAAACCCAAAATTTACCGCCCGCATACCCAAATACAGGCCCCCGTGGCGGGGCTGGTCAAAGAGCTGCCGCGCTCCGGCGCACAAAATGCCGCCGCTTCCGCCAAAAAAGAAGAAGAGGGGGAAGAAAAGCCCGTTGAAACAAAACCTTTTGATCCGGCCACTTTTGTGCTGCCGTCTTTGGATTTGCTGGTTGACCCCGTCAATAACGGCGTAGTCGGGCCGACGGACGAAGAGATCGCCGACGCGACCAAACGGCTGGAAGAAACACTGAAGAATTTTGAAATCGGCGCGCATGTAACGGGCGTATCGCCCGGCCCCGTGGTGACGCGTTATGAAATTAAGCCCGACCCGGGGGTAAAAATTGCCTCCATCGTATCCATTTCCAACGATATTGCGCTGGCTATGAAGGCCAAATCCATACGTGTGGAAGCGCCTATCCCGGGCAAAGACGCCATCGGCTTTGAGATTCCCAATGACCGGCCGCTTACGGTAACGATGAAAGAAATTTTGCAGGACCCCGTTTATACGCAGTCCAAGGCGCGCATTCCCGTGGCGCTGGGCCGCTACGCTGACGGACGCCCCGCCGGCGCCACGCTGGAGAAATGGCCGCATATTTTGATTGCCGGTGCGACCAACAGCGGCAAATCCATTTGCCTGCACACTATTATCATGTCCGTGCTGTACCATGCCAAGCCCAATGAGGTCAAATTTTTAATGATAGACCCCAAACGCCTGGAGCTGACGCTGTATGAAGGCATACCGCATTTGTATGACCCAAAAACCTCCTGCGATGACGTCAATGTGGTGACCGACGCGCAGGGAGCCGTAAAATCCCTGCAAATGCTGGTCAAGGTCATGGAAAAACGCCTGAAAATTATGGAACTGGCCAAGGTAAAAAATATTGAAGGATACAATGCCTGGGCCGAGAAAAAAGGCGAAGAAAAAATGTTCTACATCGTGGTCATCATTGACGAAATGGCCGACCTGATGCTGCAAACCCGTGCCGCCATTGAAGATTCCGTCCAGCGTCTGGCGCAAATGGCCCGCGCCGTGGGCATACACCTGATTTTGTGCACCCAGCGTCCGTCCGTCAACGTCATTACAGGCGTCATTAAGGCCAACCTGCCTTCGCGCATTGCCCTGCAGGTGGCCAGCAAAACCGATTCACGCGTGATTTTGGACGGTGCAGGGGCAGAATTGCTGCTCGGGCGCGGGGATATGCTTTATCAGGGTACATCCGATCAAAAACCGCACCGCATTCAGGGTGCATATGTCAGCGAAAGCGAAATTACCGCAGTGGCCGATTTCCTGCGCAGCCAGGGCGCGCCGGACTATCCGGTGCAGATTTTGGCCGACCACAGCATGCAGCGGCCGCAGGACGGGCTGGGCACTTCGCCGGAGGAACTCTTGCAGGCCTTAAAGCTGGTTACCGAACGGCGCCGCGTATCGCAGGATTTGTTAAAGGCCCATTTCGGCTCTTCCGCCCGTGCGACCAATATTTTAAGCGTTTTGGAAATGAAAGGTTTTATTACCAAGCCCGAAGGATCCAACCGCTGGGAAATACATTACGATTTGATTGAAGAACAAATTCAGGCTCTGGAAAACAGAGATACCGACAAATACCAGGAACCCGAATATGAAACGGTTTATAAATAAATATATCCTTTTTGCCCTGCCGCTGCTAGCCGCCGGCGCGCTGCAGGCCGCCGAAACGGAGACCTCCAAGGCCCCCGTGCAAGAAAAAGACTATGTCGTGTGTTTTACCGAATGGGACAAAAATATGCATACCCTGCAGACGGACTTTGTGCAAACTACGGAGTATGACGGCATACTTATCAGCCGCTCCGAAGGATGCATTACATACGACCAGAACGGGCCGAAACTGCGCCTGGACAATGTGGAAAAGGGCAAAGTAACCCAGACCGCCCTGACGGATAAAAAGAACATTTGGATTGTGGACGAAAAAGGTTTGCCCGTTACAGAAGTAAAGTGGAAAGACTGGCTGGCCGGCCAACCTAACCAGGCTTTGTTTGATTTCGGCAATTATACGGCCCTGATTGCACGGCATAATGCCTCTGTGTTGGAGAAAAAGGACGGACAGGTAATATTGCGTCTGGAACCCAAGGACCCGGGCCAAAGCTATACGCTCTATGTGGCCGTGGCGGAAAGCAACTGTTTTCCGACATATATCGCCATAGAGTCTGATTTAATGAAAACGACTGCCGAACTAAAGAATAAAAAACTTAACGCCGCCCTGAAAGACGACGTGTTCAAGGGGATGAAAAAATGATGACGCTTGCCAATAAAATCACGCTCACGCGCGCCGCGCTGTCTATCGTGATGTTTCTGCTTATTTTAGTGCCTTGCACCGGAGCGCGCATAGCGGCTACGCTGATTTTTATTTTGGCCGCCAGTACGGACTGGGTGGACGGTAAAATCGCCCGTACAACCAACACGGTCACGCCTTTCGGGGCGATTGTGGATCCGTTTGTGGACAAGATTTTGGTGGCGGCTGCTTTCTTTGCTTTTGTGGGCATTAAAGAGCTGGACGTGCCCATTTGGGCGGTATTTTTTATCCTGCTGCGTGAGTTGATGATTTCCACCCTGCGCGTTATTGCCGCGCTGGAAGGCAAAGTTATGGCGGCCGAACGCTGGGGAAAATTTAAAACTGTTATTCAGATGGTGGCCGTGGGGACGATTTTCTTTGTGCTGGATGTATATCATCTGTCCCATATTTTGACGGGCACGGCGCAGACCGTATGCTGCGTTATTTTCCTGACACTGCGCAAAATCCCATATGCCATTACGGCCATTGCCGCCGTGATTACCTGGGTCAGTGCCATATCCTATTTGAAAAATAATTGGGAGCTGTTAAGAAAATCCTGGAGTCTGCCCACATGCAAAAAATAATCAACGCTCTGGCTACGGGGTTTTATATCAGCTATTTGCCGGCGCAGATTATCCCGTTTAAAAAAAATACGGGGGCGGGCTTTTTGGGCACGCTTTTGGCTGTGCCGTTTGTATTTATACTGCCGGCGGATTTTATTCTGTATCTGGTGTTTTTGTTGGCGTTCTGGGTGGCGGCCGTGTGGGTATGCAAGCAAGCCAAACTGGGCGGCGATTATAAAGGACACGACAACCCGCGCATTGTGATAGACGAAATGGCGGGCTACTTTACGGCCGTTATGTTCCTGCCGCGCACCTGGCCGTATTTGCTGGCGGCGTTTGTGCTCTTCCGCACGGTGGATACGCTAAAACCCTGGCCGGTAAAAAATTTTGACCGTATGGAAAACCCTTTCGGTGTGGTATTTGACGATGTGGCGGGGGGGCTGCTGGTTAACATCGTTTTGCAGTTGTTTATTATTTTTTCGCGTGCAGTGGGGGTGTAACTCCTCTGTGCGCATAGGCAAGTGTATCAGATTTGCCATAATATAGATATATCATAAGGAGAATAAAATAATATGGACTTTTCCAATATGACCAATCTGCGCGAACTGTTCGCGGCCGGCGGACCGGTTTTGGTGCTGCTGATTTTGCTTTCTTTATATTCCTGGGCTGTTATTTTGGAACGTTTTTTTAAATTCAGGAGCAGCATAGGTATGTCCCGCAAGCTGATTGCCTATTGCCGCCATCCCATCCGCTCGGATAATTATGAAAAGGTAGTGGACGGATGCACAAAACGCCTGACAAAAAACATTCCCGCTTCCCATGTGATTTTGGCCCTGGTGGAGAAAAGGAACCGCCCCAAGACGGAGCTGAAAGAGATTGCCGATTCCGCCATAGACTGGGAAGTAACCAAGCTCCAGCGCAAACTGACCGTACTGGGCACTTTGGGCAGCATTACGCCGTTTATCGGCTTGTTCGGCACGGTCATCGGGGTCATGCACGCGTTTAAAGATTTGGCGGGTGCAACGGCCAGTGCGGCCGGGGCTTCCGTCGTGGCAGCCGGCATTGCCGAAGCGCTGGTCAATACGGCTGCGGGCCTGTTTGTGGCCATCCCGGCGGTAATCGCCTATAACTATTTTTTGTCCAAAACCAATTACTTTGGCAAAGAGCTGGAAAACATAGCCGACGAAATCATTTTCCAGCAAAACCGCGGATAAATTATGGCACATAAAAGAAGAACCGTTATGGCGGAAATCAACATGGTGCCTTTTATAGACATCACGCTGATTTTGCTGATTATTTTTATGGTGATGAGCCCCATGCTGGTGCAAATGCAGCTGAATGTGGATTTGCCCAAATCCAATGCCATTAACACGACAGCTGAAGATGACGTTATCCGTATTGAAGTGCAAAGAAACGGCGTTATCCGCATTGAAAACCGCACCTATTCGGCCGCCAATTTGGAAAAGGAATTGGTGTTGCGCATGGGAAAGGCCAACAAAAAAACCATTCTTGTGGAAGCGGATAAAGACGTGCCGATACAAACGGTGGTGGACGTGTTTGACATCGCCAAAAAGCTTGGCGCGGCCAAACTGGGCATAGGGGTGCTCTCTAAAAACTAATGAACCGCTATTTTTTCTTATCCTGCATATTACATCTGTTTTTGGCGCTGGCCGTTGTCGGGCTGGTAGGGGGGGTGTCGTCAAAGTCCAAGGCCACTTATACCATTGATTTTATAGGAAGCGGAAAAGTGGTGTCTATGCAGCAGCCCCAAGCCTCCCCCGCGCCCGCCAAACAGGAAGAAAAAAAAGAACTTCAAAAAGGAGCCATACAGGCAGCCCCGGAGGTTAAAAAGCAGGAAGCAAAGCCTGATAAAAAGGCATACCAGTCCAAAGAAGAAATTTCCGCCAAGAAACAACCAAAAAAGAAAAAGCCTGCGCCGGCCCCTGCCCCGGAGCCTTTGCCCGGCCCCAGCGTGCTTGAGGACAGTGAAAAAGAAGCCCCCGCCACTTCTGCCGGCCCCAACGGGGAAGGGGAGTTTGAAGGGGGGAGTGTTCAGACGGACTTTGCCACTTTTCCCTATCCCTGGTATATTACCCAGGTGCGCAACAGCTTATGGAGCGAGTGGGAGAAGCGCCGCCCCGCCGGTGTGGTGCGGGGTGCCATGGTGACTTTCGCCATTGCCCGTGACGGGAAAATACAAAACTTAGAAGTGCAGAAATCTTCCGGCGACGACAGCTTTGACTTTGCCGCCACGTCGGCCGTCATCAATGCGGGGCCTTTCCCGCCGCTTCCGATGTTATATGAAAAAGACGAGCTGACCGTAACGGTTGAATTTAAACAGGAGGGCTGATATGACGGGATGGCAGCGTTTCTTTTTGTTGCTTGTGTGTATGGTGGTTACACTGGTTTTGTGGCCGCAATATGAGCGTGCAGGCCTGACGTTTATGCTGATGGCGGGGCTGCTGTGGACATGCGTTATCATTATGCTGTCAGTCATTATCAATATGTTTGCTATTTATAAACTGGAGTTTCTGCACCGTTTTATCAGCATTTTATTTTTTGGGGCCGTTATGGCTTCCCTGCTCTATTATTTCCCGTTGGAAGGGGGGGAAACCCCCGCCTCCCGTATGGGGGCCGGCCAGTGGCCTACGGTGCAGGATGTGCAGCAGGGCATGAAAAGACTGACTTTTAATTTTGACTTTGTACGCCGTAATGTACACCGGGATGCTAATTATATCAACCAAAAAATGGATGACGCTTCCGACACCGTAAAAGATATTAAAAAAACCGCCGAGAAGAAAAAGGAAGCATTGGATATCTTGGTGGAGTAGGAGTATATGATGAAAAAAACTGTTTTGATTACCGGGGGCAACGGCTTTATCGGCCGGCGCCTGACGGATGTTTTGCTGCAGGAAGGATATCATGTGCGTATTGTTTCGCGCCGTGAGCCCAAAAATAAGCCGGTCAACCCAAATGTAACCGTGGTGAAGGCCGATTACCAGGACTGCGTGTCGCTGCAGCGTGCCATGGAGGGCTGCAGCATGGTATACCACCTGGCGGCGGCCATTTTTGGTTATAAATATGAAGACTTTGCCAAAGCCAATGCACGCGCTACTCAAAATGTGGTCCATGCGGCCAACTTAACGCCGGATTTGGAGCGTTTTATTTATGTCTCCAGCCTGGCTGCCTCCGGTTATGCGCCGGATGCGTCACAGCCGCGTACAGAGGAAATGGAGCCCAAACCCGTATCTGATTACGGGATTACCAAGCTGGCGGGGGAAAAAGCCGTGCACACCCTGAAACCTTCGGTAAAATGGACGATTGTCCGCCCGCCTATTGTATATGGGAAAAATGACTCCGGCGTATCTAAAATCGCCGCGTGGGTAAAACGCGGGCTGATGGTGAATACTTCCGGCAAAGGGCTGTTTAGTTTTGTGTATGTGGATGATTTGGTACGTGCCCTGGCGGACATCCCCAAAACCGAAGGCACGGAAGGGCAAGTTTTCTTTATTTGTGAAGAAAAGAATTACCCGTGGCCGGAATTTATTGAGAAGATGGCCAATGCCATGGGCGTAAAAAAACCGTTTATGCCCAATGCGCCCGTATGGATGCTGAAGGTGGCTGCGGCTTTATATAGCCTGGGCGCACGGCTGACGGGTGCCCAGCCGGCTTTAAATTATGACAAAGTGAAAGAGGCCATTATCCCTGGGCATTGGATTTGCAGCAGCGAAAAGTGGCGCAGCCTCAGCGGGCAAAAATTTACGCCGCTGGACGAAGGGCTAAAGAAAAGTTTTTAAACTTTTTCGCTCTTGGCCGCAGAGAGCCGGGGAAAATTCCCGTTTGTTCCAAGTCAAAACAGACAAGGCTTTCATTATTTGTTATAATAATAGTGTTGCGGCAGTTTCCTGACGTAAAAAACAATTTTGGAGAGGTGGCTGAGAGGCCGAAAGCGGCGGTTTGCTAAACCGTTATACGGGTTAACTCCCGTATCGAGGGTTCGAATCCCTCCCTCTCCGTTTTGCTATACAACCCTTTTCCCCGACGGGAAAGGGGTTTTTTGCGGCCTTTGCGTCGGGGTTGTTTTATACTTTTGTTCCCGTTTTTTTCGCTTTTATGCCTTTTTTGTAACAAAAAACGCTACCAAAAACGCGATACATAAAGCCTGGTGCTATCATCACAATTTACTTCGGAGTAAGGACAATATTTTTTATCTGATTTGCTGCGGCCTATGGGATAGTTGTTACCGTCCAGGGATATACAAAGCACCCCGGATTTTAGCACCCCCAAAAAAATCCCCCGGGGTAAGTCCGGGGGAGTAAAACTACCAGACAGGGAATTTGTTTTCCCAGTATGTGGCGCGTTGGGAGGTAATCAGCCCGTTTGCTCGTAAGTCCTCTATAATGGACAGGGCCTCTTCCCTCAGCGCAGCCCTATCTCCTTTACCGCCAACCCGCTGTTCAGACAAAGCTTCCAGGAGCTTTTGCTCTTCTATTGTGCGGGCAGCATCAATTTGGCGGTCATACTGCGCTGCGCGTGATCTGAGCAGAGAGCTGTGCTGCGCCGTCCACCCCTCTGTTATCCGGTTATAGGTAGAGCCGGTCACCGTTTCCACGGAGATCTGTCCTTTTGTATTCCTGAAATACATTTTGACATTTCTCATGTCAGTCGGGTCTTGTTCCATGCGCACCAAGCCCCGGGCAAACAGCTCTTCTGCCTCTTTTCCGGGCTGACGGGCCGCCGCATCCGGAATAATTTCCCGTTCAGACAATTTCATCTGGGGGACAAGCCCTTTATCCATCAGGGTCTTATGCATTTCTCTCTTGGAGGCATGGAAAGCGATTTTGCCTGCTTCCTCCTCCGGGATTTGAATGCCTAAACGTTTGGCCTGGTAAGGTTCCATGAATTTTCTGGTTCCGTCCCGATAAATTACCTCCAGGCTGCCGCTTGCTCCGTCATCTGCGGCTTTCACAGAGGAAACGGCATTATTTTCCATCTGTTTAAGGGCCTCTTTTTGCGGGGAATTGAGGCCGTCCTGCAGATAGGCATAATCTCTGGCATCCATGGTTTTTGTGGTGCCGTCTCTGTATTTTAAAACTACATTCCGGCCGTCAGAGCGCACAAAGTCCAGATCACGCATAAAGTCTTTGCGCAGGATATTGCTCCGCTGACGGGGAGACATCTGTGCCAGCACATTGTCAAACTCTTCCGCGGAGAATATTTTCTGCTCCTTTCCCGTATTTAAAATCACTTTTCCCGGCTGGCTGGCTCTGTCCACTGTCCTTACTTTGCCCATAAAAGTGCTAAACTCTTGCATTTCCTGCATATGGGTTTTTGTGGCATCAGAGGCCTGATCAAGCAAAGAATGGTACCTGGAAGGAGTTACCGTTTTGCTGGTACCGTCAGCCAAATGCAAACGATAGCCACCGGAGGTTTCTTCAAGCGAAACCACACCCTCAAAGAAATCATCCGCCGGGTTCGCTGCCGGAGCCGTTGCCGCCTGGGCCGGAGGCTGCACGGTCGCGGCGCCATTGGCCGCAGGCTGCGTATTGTTGGCAGTTAAGCGTGGCGAATTGGCCTGGGCGGCTTCATCGGCCGCGCCAATGTTTTTAGCGGCCGTTGTTTCGGCCCGGGTGGAAGCCGCCGTAGAGGCAACATCTTCCGTGGTTCTGGCAGCCGATTGGCCCTGCTGTACGGTACCCGCCGCATTACGCTGTTGTAAAGATTGGGCATTTTGGGGCAACTGCCTGGACGGCGGAATAATCTCGTCTGCCGCTGAACGGGCCGCATTGCCCGTGCCGCGGCTCTGCGTCTGCGCCGCAGGCCGTGCAGTATTTTCGGCCACATCATCGGCCCCTCCCAACACTTTGTCGCTGCCCAAAGTATCATAATCTAACCGCAGGACATTATCATCGGCCCCGCTGCGGGCGGCAGTACGTGGCGTTTCCCTGGCAGTAGTGGACGCCGTTCTGCGCTGCGCCGACGCACGCGGTGCAGCACTGGTCACGTCATCGACCCCGCTGCGGGAAGCTCCTTGAGCCGCCGAGGAGGTAACATTTTCCGTGCTTTCCGATACAAGATTTCCCCTCCCATCATAGTTGCTTGTCCTTAGAAGCCTTCCCTGTTCATCATAGGTATAGAAGGTTTCTGATACAAAATTCCCTTTATCATAGTAGCGTGTCGATCTAAGACTTCCATCTTTATTATAGCGATAGGTGTTTTCCGATACAAGATTTCCCTTCTCATCATATCTGCCTGTCCATCGAATACTTCCATCCTTATAATAGCCATGGCGCTCCTGAGCCGTTCTGTGTTGGGAAGACCCCGTGCGCGCGGCAGGGGACGCCGGCTTGGCCGCAGCAGCATTCTGTTGTGCCGCACGCGACGCAGCATTGCCGGACGCCGCGGAAGGGTTGGACGGCGTCCCGCCGCGCCGGACAATTTCAATACCGGCGGGATTTCTGCTCTGGGCGGCAGAACGCTGCAACCCGCGAAGCTGGGCTGATATGCCCGCCTTCAGCCGTGCGATTTGTTGCATTTCTTCCGCTGTGGCTTTGCTGACGGCGGACGGATCCAAATTATCCAGCTGCCCCGACAGTTCCTTCAGTTTCGCCGTTCTTTTAACGGGATCTGCCGGCAAATACGCCATATCCTCCGAAACGGAGTCTATTGTCTTAGAGATTTTGGAAGGGAATAACCTATCCAACAAGCTCTTCTTTTTAGGGGGATTGGCGTTAGCAGTAGGCGCAGCGAGGCGGCCATCGGACGGAACCGTAAGCGAAGGAGTTTCGCGCGCAACAGGCTTCCCGTCCAGAGCGGCAGGTTTTTTTACTTTATCGGCCAGAGAAGAGAGCAGTCTCTTATCCAAGCCTTCGTGGGATATGGGGGAAAGCTCCGGTTTGGGAGTTTTGCTAGGTATGTGCCCTAAAGGCAAGGGTTCTGTCGGCTGCTGCCTCGGGTGTGCTACAGGTTTCCCCGCAACAGTCCCACCGGTGCGTCCGGCTGTATTTACCGGCGTTGTAGGGGCAACAGGCCGAGCGGCGGAGGGAATGCGCGGGGCGCCTG
This sequence comes from uncultured bacterium, assembly GCA_949296525.1. Classification (GTDB taxonomy): domain Bacteria; phylum Elusimicrobiota; class Elusimicrobia; order Elusimicrobiales; family Elusimicrobiaceae; genus Avelusimicrobium. The sequence goes on from CASFOP010000007.1 coordinate 40,847, forward strand.
CCGGTATTTCTGGCACCGTGACGGCCTTCTTTAGCTGTTTGACGGTACGACCGACCGAGTAGCGGACCTGATCGACAATTCCCTTCAGCTGGGCTTGGGAATACAATAAATATTGCCGGCGGCTGACCCGTACCCCCTGCAGCAGGGGCCGGCCCACAATCAAACGGCCCGAACCGGCCGCCAGCCTCCAGCCGCCCTTCAGCAGTGCCGGAGCCGAAACGACCAGCAGCGTCCAGTCTATGGTGGAAGCCAGAGGCTGGACGGTATCATTCAGGCGCACGGCCATCTGGGCGCCGCGTCCTGCCTGGACGTTTTCCGCCGTGGTCATGATGTAAGAGCGCTCTCCGTCGGCCTCTCCGGAATTTTTATAGCTGTAGCAGGCCAGCTCCGGATAATAATACGTGAGCACGAAATCCATGTTCTGTTCCTGCACATAAGGCAGGTCGCCCCATGTTTTGCGGGCCATATATAAAGCGATTTTGGTTTCTTTTTCTCCTTTTTTGGCCGCGCTCTGCAAATAACCGTACACCAGGGGCCAGATGATTTTGTTTTCATCTTTGGGTTCCCCGTCGTTATCAAACAGGTTAACGGTATATTTTTTCAGCAGGGAGGGGTGCTGGCGGGCCAGCTGGCGGGCAAACTCCGTCCAGGCATTGGTGGACAGCATCCCCTGCTGGGTCTTCCCCGTCATGGATGCGCCGCCTCCTCCGACTACCAATTCCGGCAGTACGGCCTGTTTGGTATAAGCGCTGAACTGTCCTTTGGATATACGTTCCAATATTTCCACTTTGCGTGCGGCGTAGGGCGTTTTTTCAATGGGTTGCATTTTGCTGGGGGAAATGGAACCGCCGCCCGCCAGCGATTCCGGGTAAATATATACTTCGGTACCCGTCATGGAAACGGAACCGGAGCGGCAGGCGATGGTTTCCCGTCCCGCCACGGCGGACTTTTTCAGCACGACGGAAAGGTTGCTTGCCGCGCGGTGAGGGGGCCTTTGCGGCAGGGAAAGAATGTAGTATTCATAGAATACGGACGGGGAATAAGAGAAGGGCGCTTTTTTCCAGTAAGGGCTGGCAAAAGAAGACAAAGCGCCATAAAATAAATCCTGCCGGGGGTCAAAATTATAAAGCCTTTCCTTGGCAAACGCAAGACTACCAACGATGCCGGCCCCTTCCAGCGCTTTCATTACGTTTCCCCATACGCGGCCGCTGCGCTCGTCCCATTCCTTTTGTTGCACCGCCGCCATACTTTGTTCCAGCGCACCCCAAGAACCGTTTTTCATTAAAATGGGAAAGACGGATTCCACCACCATGGCCGACTGCAGGGACTGCACAGCCCGCGGGGCCAGCTCTTCCCATACTTTTTTGGGGATGGCATAGCCGCTGAGCTGGAAACTGATCAGGTTTTGCAGCGCCAAGCCGAAAAGGGAGGCCTGTTCCTGCGCCTGATTTGAAGGCGTGGAGGATGTAACCAGATTTGTTTTGACCGTTTCCAGATAGAAATCGGCCAACGAAGCAAAATAATTCTCGCGGAAATTTCTTTCCCCGCCGAAAAAGTCGCTCCAGTTCGGCTGTTGCAGCAGTACGGCCGTCAGCAACAGCCAGGCTTTGTCCGCTTCCTGGCGATAGTTCTCATCCTGATGCAGCTGCTGCCAGTCTTCGAAAATCTCTTTGATAATATCGGCCAGGGCTTGCTTTTCCTGCGCGGTAAGCGAAGCGTTTGAACCGGAAGAAGCAGCCGGCTGCTCGTCCCCCAGGAAAAGGCTCACCAGCATTTGGAAACGTTCAAAAACCGCCGGCGTACGATTGGTCAGCCCGGAATCCAGCCTTTGGAGCTGTTCGCCTTTTCTTTGTTCAATAGCCTCCAGCCCCGTGGCCGCATTTGCCGCGGCAGGCAGAGGGGAAAGCAGCAGAGCCGTGCTGACAACAAGAGAAAGAAATTTATGCATAATAAGCTCCTAAAAATAAAATATTTGTACCGTCGGAGTAAACACAAGGAAAACCCGCCCGCGTACATATTCGTTTTTTATTAGTATAAGACATTTTCTTTTAAATTCAAGTCTAAATTATTCCGCCGCAAATAAATCCGGCTGGTTGAGCAAATATATTAAAGCCCCGCTGAGTAACAGGAAATGGGTAAACGCCCCCCAAAGGGTAAACACGACGGACACAAAGCCGCCGCCCTGCATACCAAAAGCAGCCAGCAGCGCCGCCGGCCCCCATAAGAGCAGCAAAGCTGCCACCAGCACCAACAGCCAAAAGGGCAGGCGCATGACAAACAGGTGCCAGGCCAGGCGCAGGCCGCCCAGGGCGGACTCTTCCGCGGCAAATCCCAGGGCAAAGCAAACGGCGGATATTTCCCACAGGATGGTCCACAGGCTGCCGGCCAGGGAAGAGGAAAAAAATACCGGGAGCAGGGAATACACGGAAAAATTATCCTGCCACCCGCAGAGCAGGCAGACGGCCAACGCCGCAACGGCCTGCCAGCCCAGCAAACGGATCCCCGCGCGCAGCGTCACCCGGCACCAATCCGGCAGGGATATGTTTTCCCGCGTTACCAAATCATTAAGCAATTTATAAGAAAAGAATAAGATAAAAAAATCCAGCACTGCCGTTCCGCACAACACATAAAGCAAACGCACCGCCGTCTGCATGGCGGCATACAGCGAGGGATGGCCCGCCCAAAACTGCGGCAGCCCTCCGGCGCCCAGCAACGTGGCCACCAGCCAGCCCAACAGGCTCGGGAGGATAAAAAATACAACCGGTACCACCAAACAAAAAACCCCGGCGAAAACCAGCCAGGTTTTCCGTTCCGGAAGAGCAAAACGGGAAGTAAGCATACATTGATTATATCTATCTCCCAGCCAGATTGTCAAAAACTTACTGGGAGGGGGGATACCCTTTATAGGACTCAAAAATTCGGCCGCTCCTTTAAGGCGTCTGAGGAGCGGCCGTGCATTTACTTTCCTAAACCGGTTAAAAATTCCACCGTTTCGGGGTCATAATGCGAGAAGAACAGGCTTTTGCCCGTGTCCAGCGTGCGGATTTTGTTCATATCCTCTTCAGACAGCTCAAAATCAAAGATGTTAAAGTTTTCCTCCATACGTTCTTTATGCGTAGATTTGGGAATGACCACCACGCCTTCCTGCGTCAGGAAGCGCAGGGCCGTCTGGGCCACGCTTTTGCCGTATTTGGCGCCGATTTCTTTGAGGGTTTCATTTTGGAAATAATTGTTCCGCCCTTCGGCAAAAGGCCCCCAGGACATAATCTGCGTATGGTATTTTTTCATAATTTCCCGCGCCACTTTCTGTTGCTGGAACACATGGGTTTCCACCTGGTTGACGGCGGGCTGCACTTCGCAGAAGTGGGAAAGGTCAATAAAACGGTCCGGATAAAAATTGCTCACGCCGATGGCGCGCGTTTTGCCGGCTTTGTAGGCTTCTTCCATGGCGCGGTAGGTGCCGTAATAGTCGTTAAACGGCTGGTGAATCAGCAGCAAATCCACATAATCGGTTTGCAGTTTGTTTAAAGACTCTTCAATGGATTTTTTTGCCTTTTCATAGCCGGCATTGGAAATCCAAATTTTGGTCACCAGGAAAATATCCTTGCGGCCAATGCCGCTTTTCTTTATGGCGCTTCCGACGGCCTCTTCGTTAAAATAGGCCTGTGCCGTATCCAGCAAGCGGTATCCTGTATTCAGGGCTTCCAGGACGGCCTTTTCACATTCTTTATGGTCGGGGACCTGATAAACCCCAAAACCCAAAATCGGCATTTCCACGCCGTTGTTTAATTTTACTGTTTGCATAGCTTGCTCCTTTCTTAAAATTTCAAATTAGTTTTCTGCCGTAAGGTACGGCCCGAACAAGGCCGGCAGCTGCGCCGCGCAAAACTTCTCCGTCCAATCCAGCGGATCAAACTTCCCGTCGGACATGCACCAACAGGTCATCATGCCGTACATTTGGCAGATTAACAGGTGCGTGAATAAATCTATGGGTGTATCTTTCTTTAATTCGCCGTTTTGAGCGGCATTTTTTAAAATGTTTTGAAGCATATTCACGTCATACTGCCATTTTTGGGCATCTTTATTTTCCGGCACTTCGTTCGGATCCAGCACGTCGCGCGTCCACTGGCGGCAGATGTGTATGCCGCAGAACTGCACGCATTGCATAAAACGGCGGACATAATGTGAGAGTTTGTCAATCAACGGCAGGGCGCGCATAGCTTCCAGTTCGTCGGCAATTTCCGCAAAAGGCGCACGGCTGATTTCCAGCACGATGTCCTCTTTGCGTTTAAAATAAGTATAAAACGTCCCTTTGGCTACACCGGCTTCCCGGGTAATATCTTCTACGTTAATGGCGTTGAAGCCGTTGCTTTTAATCAGTTCCAGGGCGGCGGCAATAAGTTTGCGCTTGGTTTGCAGTGCGGCGTTTTGTCTGTTTGTCATACCTTTCTCCATTCTCTGTATATAGTTTAATAAATAATTGACTTAAAGTCAATGACTTTTAGTCAATAGTTATATTGGCTAAAGGCCGCTAATGTGGCCGCGAACGCGGCGGAGGCCGGAAGTAAAGCCGCGGCGGCCAGTGCGGGGTGGGCCCTGTTCGGCGCGGTAGCCATAGGTGCGGCGATTATGGCGGCCGTGTTGGCATTTGTGGACGGCTTTACCACGGGCGGCATTGTGCCGGGGAACAGCTTTAGCGGGGATCATGTGCTGGCGCGCGTAAACAGCGGGGAAATGATATTAAACGGGGCGCAACAGGCGCGGCTGTTTGACATGGCCAACGGGGACGCCGGCGGGCAGAACGGCGGACAAGGCGCCGTTATAAACCAGACGATTAATGTGGGCGGCGGGACGGATTTGTCGGCCATTACGCAGGCCATTAAACGTGGAACGGTGCAGGCGTTGGAGTTTGCCAACGTGGCCTATAAAGCAGGGCAGAAACGCAATAAGTATGTGGGTTAATGTATTCGGCCGGCAGGCAATGTTATTTCAAGTTCCGCTTTTTTAGATGTGTTCTTTGAAGATATTTTTGGGGCGGGTAAAGTATCAGCCGTGGCATAGCGGGTGCAGGTAACCGTGTATTTGCCCTGTTTTTTATCCATTTTGGAACCCGTATATTCTTGGCATGGATATTTTTCGTCTTCTGCAAAATATTCGGCAATGGAAGCAACCGGTTTTAAACCGGAATCCATCCCGATATAATCGGCCCATACGGAAACAAAAAGGCCCGCTTCATTGTCCAGCTGGTACTTATCACAGCGGCTGATGACAGTGCCGTCTGTCTGATATTCATGTTTCCAAAGCAGGCAGAATTTGCCGTTTTCTTCGGTATCAAATTTGGAGCATTCGGAAAGCCAGGCTTCTTTTTGTTTTTTAGCCAGTTTTTCCGACAAAGGCCCGGATACAAACTCACGGCAAATAATGCGTTGGGTAGAAGGGGTGTCTTTATATAGCCAGCTGCTGCAGAAAGATTGGCGGCTGCCGTTTTTTAAAACAGCCGTTTTCCAGACTTTACAGGTGTAAGGGAGAGCCGGATTTTTAACGGGTACGCATGCCTGGACCTTATTGCCAAAACGGTCGGTAACGGTTTGCCACTCGCAGTTTGCGGCAGAAGTGTCGGCCGGCTGTTCGGAGGGTGAAGAAACATTGCTCCACCATGCGCAGCGGGTGCGCTGGTCTCCGCTGGGCATGGTTTCTGTGATCCACTGCGTGCAGATGCGTTCCGCATGGGCATAAAGTGACAAAAGGAAAAAAAACAAAAAGAAAGTAAAGTATTTTTTCATGGAGAGCCTCCTGCTTTTATTATAACCCATTTGGAGGATAAAAATATATGGTGGAAACAAAACGCATCACAACACCCGTTAAATTCTACGGGGCCAATTATATTACCAGGCGCTGCGGCTTTGAGGGCAGCGTACAAAACCAGTCGGCCCTGTATGACAACGCGTCCGAGAGCCTGGCCTCTTTTTATAATGCCGATGTATCGCAGCCCGTGCGGTGGCGGGTGGCGTTTAAAGATAAATACGGGCAAATCACCAGCCGGGTGATGGAAATAAAAGTGGAAAACGGCAACTATGAACAATATAAAACGCTGGCAAACGGCATAAAAATCAGTATAATTTAGGAAGATATCCGCGGAGGGGGAAAATGTCCAAAAACCTGATTATTTATTACTCCCGCAAAGGGGAAAACTATGTAAACGGCGCCATTATTTCTTTGCCAAAAGGGAATACCGAACGAGTGGCCGAATATATTGCCCAGGCTGTGGGAGGGGATTTGTTTGAGGTGGACACCGTCAAACCTTATGCCCCCGCTTACAAAGCCTGCATAGAACAGGCCAAAGACGAACTGGAACAGGACGCCCGTCCCGAACTAAAAAAATATTTGGACGATATTTCCTCCTATGACAATGTATTCGTCTGCGGCCCCTGCTGGTGGGGTACTTTCCCCATGGCCATGTTTTCCCAGCTGGAACGGCTGGACTGGATTGGGAAAAAAGTCATGGCGGTCATGACGCACGAAGGCAGCGGCATGGGCAACAGCGAGCGGGATTTAAAACGCATTTGCCGGGGAGCTGCTTTTGGCCCCGGCTTGGCCGTTAAAGGGGCGGATGTGGAAAAAGAACAGGCGCGCGTGGAGGCCTGGGCCAAAAATGTCATTTAAAGCAACAAATTCTCTTGCTAATCCGTGAAATACGATTTTGACAAAATTATTTCCCGTGCAGGCACCCACAGCGTCAAGTGGGCCAACCCCGCGACGGAAGACGAAATCCCCATGTGGGTGGCGGATATGGACTTTGCCACCGTACCGGCCGTAACGCAGGCCCTGGCCCGCCGCGCCGCGCACGGCATTTACGGCTATACGCTGCCGCCTGCGTCTTATTACAAAGCCGCGGCGGAGTGGTTTGCCCGCCGCCACGGCTGGGCCGTACGCCCACAATGGATATTGCCCGTGACGGGCGTGGTGCCCGCGCTGGCGGCTATTTTGTGCGCCATGGCGGAGAAGGGGGATAAAGTCATTTTGCAGACGCCGGTATACAACTGTTTCTTTTCCGTTATCAAAAATTACGGCTGTGAGGCACTGCCCAACCCGCTGATATATAAAAATAACCGCTGGAGCATGGACTTTGACGATTTGGAGAAAAAGGCGGCCGATCCCAAAGCTAAAATCCTATTTTTGTGTAACCCGCACAATCCGGCGGGCAGAGTATGGAGCAAAGAAGAACTGAAGCGGCTGGGGGAAATCTGCCTGCGCCATCGGGTGCTTGTGGTGGCGGACGAAATCCATTGTGAATTGGTAGCCCCGGGTATCAAATATACGCCGTTTGCGTCTTTGGATGAACGCTTCTTAAAAAATTCCGTTACCTGCACTTCGCCCAGCAAGGCGTTTAACCTGGCGGGCCTGCAGGCGGCCAATATCTTCGCCGCCGATGAATCCGTGCGGGAAAGCGTGCGCCGCGGGCTGGACATTACCGAAACGGGCGGCATAGGCTGTTTTGGGGTGGAAGGGCTTATCGCCGCTTACAGTCACGGGGCGGACTGGCTGGATCAGTTAAACGTTTATTTGCACGAAAACTTTTTATTTTTAAAAAACTTTTTCGCCAAACATCTCCCTAAAGCCGCCGTGGCGGAGTTGGAAGGGACGTATTTGGTATGGGCGGACTGCCGTTATCTGCAAAAGCCTTCCGCCTGGCTGGCCGCGCAGCTGCGCAAAGGCGGCGTGCGCGTCAACCCGGGCAGCTTATACGGGACGGACGGGGAAGGCTTTCTGCGCATAAACATTGCCTGTCCGCGCGCCATGCTGCAAACGGGGCTGGAACACATGGCAGTTGTCTTAAATGAAATATAAAATAATAGACGAAAAGGAATATGCAAGATATGAAAATAAAACAAATTTCGTTTTTACTATTTTTTTTGTTGTTTTGCCAGTTAAACGGCTTTGCCCAGTGTATTAACGGCAAAATCAATCTGGGAACTGGCTTTTCGGCTGCGTTAATCCCGCACAAAATAGCAACCCTGATGCGGGGGAAAAGCTATCCCAAAGGTGCTCTTGTACCCCTGGAAGATTTGCGTTATGTGCAGGTAAAGCATATTGGTTTTGACGGAAAAACCCATCGGGGGGAACTGGTGGTGCATAAAAGCGTTTCCTGCGAGGTGGTGGAAATCTTTAAAGAACTCTACAAAGAGCAATACCCCATTGAAAAAATGCGCTTGGTAGATTACTATGACGCCAATGACCAAAAATCCATGGCCGACAACAATTCTTCTTCTTTTTGCTGGCGCATGATTACCAGCGGAGGGCTTTTGTCTTACCATGCACTGGGGCTGGCCATAGACATCAACCCCCTGCAAAATCCCTATGTGCGCGGCTCCGTAATTGAACCCATAGAAGGGAAAGAATTTATTAACCGGGAGCAGAATGTGCAAGGTATGATTTTTGAAAATGATGCCGCCGTACGCGCGTTTAAAAAAAGAGGCTGGAAGTGGGGCGGCAACTGGAAAAAGACCAAGGGATATTATGATTTGCAACATTTTGAAAAGCCCTCCTCCCTGCGTGATGAGTACATGCAGGAGATGAAAAAGCAGTCCGCCAATCCCTAGCCAGTCTGTCAGTCTGCGGCGCAGGGGAGCTTTGAAAAACACTTGACCTAAAGTACGCTCCAGCGGATATACTGTAAGAAGGAGGAAAACATGAAAATAAAAAATACTTTTCTTTTGCTGACCTGCGCTTTGCTGGCTGCGGGCTGCGCCTCGGCCCCGCAGGGCCAGGCGGCCGCTTCGGCCGATGTACAAAAACGCGTGGCGGAGCTGGCGCCGCACCATGCGCTGGTCATTGCGGGTGCAGACGGCACCATACGCACCTATGACGGCCGCGGCCTGCGCCCGCTGTTTAACGCGCTGGAAGAAAACGGAATAAAAGACGCTTATGTGTATGACAAAGTAACAGGACGGGCTTCGTCTTTGTTGCTGGCTTACGGCGGAGCCAAAGAACTGCATACGGGCATGCTTTCGCAGGAGGCGATCCCCATATTGGAAAAGTATCACATCAAATATACCGCCGATAAGACCGTCCCTTATATTTTGAACCGTGCAAAAACGGGCAGCTGCCCCATGGAAAATGTGGCGCGCAGCTTAGATGACGCCCGAACGGCGTATCCGCAAATCAAACAGGGCTTTGAAAATTTGGTGGCACCGAAATGACAGAACCCGGGTTTCGGCCCGGGGATATTTTTAAGCCGCATTTTATGTGCCGAAGCGGCAAATATGTTACAATAAACATAAATTTGTTTACAGCGAGGTAGTTTTTTTGTCATTCATGAGTTCCTAATACGGGGCTTATTTACAATTTATCTGTTTTTGGAATCCTATACAGAATAGGATGGGTCCGGCAGACCGGGCGCAAGTAGAGTCCAAAAACAGCTGGTTTAGGCAGGAAATGCCGCGGGGTAGCTCCCCGCGCATTTCCTGCCGAATGTTTCGCATATTCAAAAGAATAAGCGAAACTACGGCTGTTTAATGGTGGGCCACTCTACTTGCCTCACGTATTATACAGCCGTTTTTGTTGGGCAAATCTTTTTCTGCCAATAACACCAAAGGAGAAAAACTATGCCCGACAAACACATGCATATTTGCTTTGCTTCTGACAACAACTATGTCCCATATATGGGGATTGCAGTCTTGTCCATTTTGCAACACGCACAGGCCGATGAATATTTCCATTTTTATATTTTGGATAATAAGATCTCTCTGAATAAAAAACAGACAATAGAGCAGCTTTTGAAAGGGCACAATGCCCAAATTTCTTGGCTGCCAATAGATGAAATCTTCTTTCAGGGTTGTAAAACGCAGCGTAAAAACTGGACTTTTTCCATCTTCAGCCGTTACTTAATACCCCAATTAATCAACCAGGACAAAGTGCTGTATTTAGACTGTGATGTAATGGTGCGTTCTTCCCTGTGGCCTTTATGGAAAACGGATTTAACTGACTATTACTTGGCCGGAGTGCCGGATTACAATGTCATTTACCGCGGCCGTCTCAAGGAACGTTTTGGGAAAGAGCTAAAAGCGGAAGAATACGTCAATTCCGGCGTATTGCTTATCAACAATAAAAAATGGCGTCAGGAAAAGCTGTTGCGCCAGCTGTTGGAATACTCTGTTAGAAATGCCGACAATCTGCTTTGGCCCGATCAGGATGCCATTAACTTTATCTGCCGCCGCGCCAAAAAAATATTGCCGTCCTGTTGGAACACCATGGGGTATTTTTATAAGCCTGATTTATTTGCCGATGACCCGCACATGGAAGATATTTTAAGAGAAAGGGACAAGGCATATATCCGGCATTTTCACCCGTGGAAAAAAAACCATTTTATTCCGCACAGAGAAGAATATTTCCAACTGATGCGCAAAAGCCCGTGGAAAAATTTGATACCCAAAGATGATCCAAAACCGATTGCCTGGGGCAAGGCCCTGTTGCGGTATATGTATAATCATCCTTTTTGTTTTTTGACTCCCAAATTTTACAGACGCTGGTATTACCGGGGGACGGCATGCCTGTTCATGGAATATTAAATTTGCCGGTTGTTTGTATAAGTGATGAGTGCCATTCCTCCGAAACGGCACGTATCCTGGAACTGTTAACGCAGTATGGCTGCCGCCAGCCCGTATATTTGTTGGCCCATTATATTAATCCTGCCACACGGCAGAGCCTGGAAAACATGGCGGCAGAAAAAGGCCTAACCCTCTTGTGGCGGGAATGCGGAGATGGGCTGATTTATGCCTACTTCTGCGGGGAAAACGGTTATCTGCCGACAGAACTGACCCTTTTATTATTGCCGTGGATACTCCCTGACAAAAAAGTATTGGTGCTAGGAGGTAAAATAACAACCCGCGAGATAGAGAGCCTGGCCATCGCGACAGCAGAACATGAAAGTACCGTTCTGGAAGGCGGGCTTCCACCGTTTTCTCAGGCAGCACAGATTCATTTGGCTGCCGCGCGCCGAGACATACGGAATATAGAAAGCCTTTTGGAACAGAACCGTCATATTTATAAAAAATTCCCCATCTGGCGAGTCTGGGGAATATTCGCCACTACTGTGAGGACTTTATGAACTATCCATTTCTGTCTTTTATAGTTCCCATCTATAATACAGAACGTTTTTTGCCGCGTTGTCTGGATAGTATTTTATTCCAAAATTACCCAAACCTGGAGATTATCTGCGTAGATGATCATTCCGTAGATGCCTCTGCGGGGATTTTGCAGCATTATGCCAAAAAACATCCGTCTATAAAGGTGTTTAGTACTTGCGGAAAAGGGGTTGCCGATACTCGCAATACGGGGCTAATACAGGCAACGGGGGAGTGGATAGGGTTTGTAGACAGCGATGATTTCCTGCTCCCGAATGCCCTGCAGGAAATAACTTCTTATTTGACTGAAGACATAGATCTTATGGTTTGGGGATATGAATTATATTTTGAAACACAGTCTGAAAGTAGAGTGCCTGAACGGGCCAATATATGCAAAGATGGAAAGCTTTATTTTAAAGGGAAGAAAAATTTTTCCTTTAGAACAGCAAGACATACCCCGGTAGTCTTATGGAACAAATTGTTCCGTGCCGATATTATACGGGAACGCCACATTGCGTTTCCCCGTGATGTATCTTTCGGAGAAGATAATGCCTTTTTTTGGAAATATTTTTTATACTGCCGTAAGGCCTATTTTTTACCAAAGGCTCTATACGCTTATGTTCAGCATTCCGCGTCCCTTATGAACCGGCTGGAAAAACGCCACCTGCCCAAACAAGATACTCATATGCAGGCCGCAGAAGATATATACCATTTCTATCAGCTCCACAGGGCATTGCACTCCCATGCCAAAGAACTGGAAAAAATCTGTTTATGGGTTTTTTATTTCCTATGGGAGCATACCCCAGTAGAAAAAAAGGCAGATATTTTTCAATTGGGCGTCCGGTTTTTCAGACAGCATTCATTTAAAGGGCGTAATGCTGCCGTAAAAGCCCTATTGAAAGGAAATATGGGACAATTTTTAAAGATAAGGCAAAAAGGCAGCCTGTTGGAGCAGATTTTTTCTTTTAGAAACATTAATGGTTATAAGTCTCTGACCCTGTTCGGAGTTAACATACCGCTTTATAAAAAATGATTTTTACAGCCCGGGCGGTAACTTGTCTTTCATCAGGCGGCGTAGATTGCGCTGGCTGCCGTCCAATGTGAAAGTTCCGTCCCCGCGCGCATGCCAAAGGCGGCCTGTGGCTTTGCTTTTGTCGGCCACTATGCGCTTTACGCGCAGCACCACAAAGCCGTATTCTTTAATAATCCGCTCCACTTTGCATTCCAGGCAGGCCTGACAGCCCGCTAGCAGCGGTGCCTTGACCGTTTTGGCCGGCAGGGCGCGCAGATGAAAACGGGCGAATTTGTCGCAGTCAGCCCCGCTTACATCGCCGATTTTAACGGCTGTTTCCAGCATATCCTGCGCCGGAATACAAACCACGCATTCTTTACTTTTGCGCAGGGCCTCAAAGGAATAGTTCCACGGGCCCGTGGCCATCACGGCCCCGCCGTCAAAATCTATGGGCATAATCCAGGAAATGGTCATCACATTGTTTTGTTGGCCGTCAAAAGTGGTAATTAAAGTCAGCGGCCCGGGCTCCAAAAAAAGCAAGGCTTTGGGCAAAGCAATTTCTCTGTAAGGCATAGCTCCCTCCGTTTCTTTTATTATATCCCGTTTTTTGCTAGAGTAAAAGAAAAAGGAGGGTATATGAAACACACTGTTATCGGCATTGAACTAAAAAACCGCCAAAATGAAGCGGCCGTTTTACAAGATATTTTGACGCGTTACGGTTGCAGCATCAAAACGCGTATCGGCCTGCACGACGTGGCGGAAAACCAGTGCGCGGCGGGAGGGATTATCCTGCTGGACGTCATCAGCAGGGAAGAAGAACTGCTCAAAGAGCTTTCCGGCAAATTTAATGTGCAAACCATGCGTTTTTAAGTCTTAAAGCAATATAAGACACACCTGTCGTACAAATATTTGTAAGCCATAAAATCCCCGGCCGCACGGAAAACAGCCGGGGTACTGCTCCGGGGGGAGGAGGAGAAACCCGGAAATCTATTTTACTTCCTCCCACCAGGCTCGCGTAAGCGTCTGCCCGGGCACATATTTCTGCCCCATCAGTGGGGAAACCAGCTTTACGCCCTGCTCTTTGGCCAACGAGGCCACTTTGCTTATGGATTCATTCCACGGGTGCTGGCCCAGGTTAAACACGCCCCAATGCACGGGGATAAATTCTTGGGCGCCGATGTCCTGCGCCGCCTGCACGGCCTGATGGGGGAAAAGGTGTATCCCCGGCCAGCCTTCATTCCAGGCGTCTATTTCAATAAAAGCCAAGTCAAACGGGCCGTATTTCCTGCCAATGCTGTGGTACAAATCTGCGTCATAGCCGCTGTCCCCGCTGATGTATATTTTTTTATCTCCGCTTTGCAGGATATAAGACACCCACAGGGTTTTATTGCGGTCATCGGGCCGGCGGTTGGAATAATGCCCCGTTTCGCCCGCCGTCACGGTCAGCGTCCCGTCCTGCAGGCTCTCATCCCAGCCCAGCTCCCGTATACGGGCGGCCGGAATGCCCCAGGAACGCAGGGCCGCTCCCACCCCCAGCGGCACGATAAAAAGCGCATCACGGTCTTTTAAAGCGCGCAGGGTCGCGGCTTCCAGGTGGTCATAGTGGTTGTGCGTAATCAGCACATAGTCCACGGGCGGGATATCCTGCCGTTTTAAGGGCGAGGGGACATACCGCTTAAACAGCCCGGGCACGGGGGCGGCGTTGCCGAATACGGGGTCCACCAAAAAGCGTTTTCCGTCCAGCTCAATAATCAGCGAAGAATGCCCCAGCCAGTAGGCCGCCATTTCCTCCGGCGTGCCGAAAGAAGCGGGCGTCAGCTGCTGTGTGGGCAGCTCCGGCACGTCATTTCCGGCTAAAAAAAGTTTTAACATACTGCTTTTTCCTCCGGACATTTTTTCCGGATGGACGGAAATATCCGTGCGGCTTACAAAGTGCCCGTTTTGAAAATAAGGCAAATTTTCATACTTTTTCAATTCCTGCGCAGAGGGGGCAGCCCCCAGCTGGCGCCAGGCATACACTCCCAACGCTCCGACGGCCAGCAATACAAACAAGAAGCAAAATCCCATCACCCGAAACACTTTTTTCATCGTTTATTTTTCCGTATCAAATAAGGAGGGGCCGGCGCGCACGCGGCGCGGGCCGGCCCCGCAAGACTATTTGTCCAAGTCCACTAATTCATATTCGCCGGTGCCCATGCCCAGTTCTTTCATGTAAGAAAGCTGGCGCAGGCCCTCGCGGGTTTCAATGCGTTCCTTGAGGTCGTGCAGTTCCGCTTCCGGCAGCTGATAGACCATGTCAATGGAGGCCTGGTCCACGGCCACGAGGTCGGTGGAAGCCAAAATGCCGATATCATGGGCTTTGACGGGCGCGGCGGAAGTGCCGGCGCAGTCGCAGTCCACGGACATATTGCGCAGTACATTAATAAAGGCAATATGCGGCGCGAAATGGTCTACGGTAGCTTTGGCAGACTCTACCATGTTCTCTTGGAAGCGGGCTCCGCTGGTACCCCAGTTGTTGTCATTGCTGCTGCCGTGAATCATCGCTTTGCCGATTTTGGCGTCAGCGCAGCCGATGGCGATGTTTTTCATGGAACCGCCGTATCCGCCCATGGCGTGGCCTTTAAAATGCGTCAGCACCAGCATAGAGTCATAATTGAGCATATGCTTGCCGACGGACATTTCTTTAAAGTGCTTGCCGCCTTTGACCGGAATCATGACGGCGCCGTCCTCGTCCATAATATCCACGGGGCTGAAGGTCCAGCCGTTGATTTTTAAGGTTTCGCGGTGGCCTTTGGTGGTCTGGCGCGGGCTGTCATAAAGCACATTGGTTTCCACAATCGTGCCGTTGGGGATTTGGGTCAGCAGTTCTTTGACCCATTCGCGCGGCAGAATGTTCGGCCCGTGCGGCTCGCCGGTGTGCAGCTTAATGGCCACTTTGCCCGTCAGGTTTTGGTTGATTTTACTGTACACCTTTTTTAACCCTTCGGCGGAAAGGTCGCGCGTGAAATACACCACAGCCTTTTTGCCTTCCGTCTGTGCGGGGGCTGCCGCCTCCGCCGGCGCGTCGGGTGAAGAACACGCCGCCAGGCAGGCGCAGGCCATAAACAGCCCCGGTAAAGAAATTTCCGTCTTTTTCATTTGCTTTCTCCTCGTTGCATTATTAAATAAGTCCCTGCGGCAAACAGCCAAAATATACCGGCCGAAGCGGCCAGAAATCCGGCCGCGGATCCGTCCCAGAAGCCGAAAGAGGACTCAAAAAATAGTTTATCCCATAGCCGCAGGCGTATAAACCCCAGCGCGCCCCAGGCGGCAAAAAGCAGAGCGGCGTCCGTTATGCGGCGCAGGCAACGGCTCAACTTAAAACCCCAGCCGGCCCAGCCAGTTGTTTAACGCGCTTTCAGACGCGCCGGAAGAACGGCCCGCAAAAGCGCCCCCTTCCAACACGGTGGCATTGGGCAGTGCGGCGCGCATGTCCTTTTCGCAGTTTTGCATTCCGCCGCCGACGTGCGTGTTAAAAGGCACTACGGTTTTGCCCGTAAAGTCGTTTTTCTCCAGGAAAGACGACACCGCCGGCGCCAGCGTACCCCACCAGTTCGGCGTGCCGATAAACACCACGTCATATTGGCTGATGTCCGGCATGGCGCCCGTCAGTTCGGGGCGGAATCCGGCCTCTATTTCTTCTTTGGCCTGCTGGGTCATCGGGCGGTAAGCCTCCGGATAGGCATGGTCGGTTTTGATTTCGTACAAATCCCCGCCCGTTTTGGCCGCTATCTGGCGCGCCACGGCGGCGGTATTGCCCGAATAGGAATAATAAGCCACTAATACTTTTTTAGGCATACTCTCTTCTCCCGCGGGTGCGGCGGCCTGCGTCTGCACAGGGGCCGCGGCGCCCGTTTCCATCTGCGGGTCGGCCGTTTTGGCGCAGGCTATGCCGCCCAGCGCCAAAAAGCCCGCAAAAGTCAAACCCCATATTTTTCTCATAACTGTTCCTTATTTGTATTCTTTCTCCGTCACGGGTTCCAGCCATTCGGTTTTCCCGTTCAAATGCGCATTGGGTTCCAAAGACACATGCACAAACCAGCAGTCCGGCGCGGCCCCGTGCCAATGCTCCACCTTGGGCGGAATGCGCACGATATCGCCTTTGTGCAGGACTTGGATTTCTTTGCCTCTTTCCTGGTAGCGGCCTTCGCCGTTTAACACCAGCAGGATTTGCCCGCCGTCGTGTTTGTGCCAGTTCGTGCGTGCGCCCGGCTCAAACGTAACGTTGCCGACGGGCAGGTTCCACACGTCCTCTTTGGGGTTGAGCATATTCAAATACGTCTGCCCCGTGAAGAACTGCCCGTACGGATTGGGCTCACCCTGTTCAAATACGGTTTCAATAGGTGCTTTTCTCATGGTTTTCTTTTCCTCTTTGTTTAATTTGCAATAGACCACCCCGCTGCACAGCAGCAACAAGGCCAGTACGGCTGTGATTTTTCCAAAACGCATACCGCCTCCTTTTTACTTCATAATTTCCAGCCGCGCGCGGAAATCCCGCTTCTGCGCGGCCAAATCTTCCAGCCCGCTCTGCACGTCGCCCAGCCAGATCAGGCTTTTGTCTATTTTTGTTCCGTGCTCTTTATAGAAAATGCCCATATTGCCCCACGGCGCGTAAATAAACATGCGCCCCGCAGAGGCCACCATGCCGCGCGGCGCGGCGGACAAATCCAGCGGGCGGGGGAAATCGGTGATTTTCTCTTCGCCGGCAAAATCACGGAACGTAAACTCCGCCGGCAGCAGGGCCGCCAGCTGGGCCACGGCGGCGTTGTCCTGCATGAGCAGCACCGCTTCCCGGCCGTTAAAAGTCATTTTTATTTTCATAGGTTCCTTTTGCTCCGCCGCGGCCCACACGGCTCCGGCCAGCAGGCCCAAACAAAGCAAGACAGCCAATTTTTTCATAAGCATTTAACAGTTTTTGCCCGCTTCGTAGGCTTGCTGGTACACGGGCAGGTCTTTTACTTCCCCTGCCTGCCATGCACCCGTGCCGTAAATGACGCCTTTTTCGCGTGCGCCTTCCAGGCAGTCCTCGGTAAATCCGCGCAGGGTTTCCAGCGTGCGGCGCATATTTTTATGCTCCGTATCCGCCGCCGTGAGAATAAAATAAAACTCTTTGTCTTTCATCTCCGTATATCTGGGCACGCAGCGGTCAATAAACGTTTTGAGCTGCCCGTCGCAGGAATAAAAATACACCGGCGTGGCAAACACGATAACGTCTGCATTGACCATTTTGTCCAGCAGCGGGGCCATATCGTCTTTCTGCACGCAGGCGTGCGTGCTATTGCATACGCCGCAGCCCAGGCAGTAATTGATTTTTTTATCCCGCAGAAAGATTTTCTCTGCCTGATGGCCCGCTTCCTGTGCGCCGGCCAAAAAGCGGTCACACAACAAATCGGAATTGCCGCCCTTGCGCGGGCTGGCGGAAATAATCAGTACATTCTTGCTCATTTATTTTTCCTCCGGCCTAACAGTTCTTTCTCACAGGCCACGATTTTCTTGTCGTAAAAGTCTATTTTATAGTTTAGCCGCTTGAGGGTTTCCTGCATTTCCTGCAAACGCTCCTGCAGTTTGGCGCGTTCGGCAATCAGCAGGTCTTTGCGCTTTTGCAAAGTGCGGTTGCCTTTGGCGTGCAGGCTGATATATTCGCGCAGGGTTTCTATGGACAGGCCCGCCCCGCGCATACATTTAATAAATTCCACCCAGCCGCAGTCCTGCTCCGTATAATCGCGTATGCCGCTTTCGTTGCGGTGCACCGGGGGGATTAAACCTTCTTTTTCATAGTAACGCAGGGTATCTATGGAAAGGCCGTATTTTTTGCTGACTTGCGAAATGTTCATTTTCGCCTCCTTATTAAAATTGTAATACCTGGAGTTAACTTCAAGTCAAGCGTTTTTTTATTTTTCTTCGCTGATCCCGCGCCGGCCGCCGGTATGGCTGGAGCCGGCTCAAGCTCCGGCCTGCGGGTACAGCACGCAAGCAAAACAAATTTGTTATAGTATCGGTATGCACAGCCCGCGGCACGCTTTCAGCCAAAACAATATTCCCGTCATCTTTTGTACTGACGGGCGTTTTTTACCGTATACGGCCGTGGCGCTTTCATCGCTGGCGGCCGCGGCGCGGGACGGGTACAATTACGACCTGCTTATTGTCAGCGGCGATAAAATCCTTTCAGAAGCACGGCAGTGTCTGCAAGCATCGCTGGGTAAAAAGGAAAATATATCCATTCGCTTTATCTGCATACCGGAGAGTCTGAGGATTTTGACGGATAAATTGTCCGTACGTGAAGGATATTCTCCGGTTATTTATTACCGCCTGTTTATTCCGCAACTGTTTAAACACTATACTAAGGTGATTTTTTGCGATGCAGACGTGCTTTTTCTGCGGGGAATAGAAGAACTCTACAACCAATCGCTGACGCAGAACCTCCTGCTGGCCGCTGTGCCCGATAGCCTGCCTTATTCTGGGACGGAACAGGCCCAAAAAAATTTTGCCGCTTACACCCGCCGTTTGGGATTAAAAACGCCTTTTTCTTATATCAATTCCGGAGTTTTGTTGTGGAACCTGGAACAGACGAGGAACCAAAAGCTGGACAAGCAGCTTTGGCAGAAACTGCCGCTGCTGCCAAAACCTTCCCTCTTCCCAGATCAAGATGTTTTGAATTTGGTCTTTCAAGGCAAAATCTTTTATTTAACGGCTGCTTATAATTTCTTTGCCCAGGAACCGGACATACGTCCCCCTTTTAGCCTGCAGGCCCAAACCTGCATACAGGCGCGGCGGGAAGCGGCGCAAAATCCGGCCGTTATTCATTATGCGGGCTTTGCCAAGCCTTGGTTTTATCCGCACGCTCCTTATGCCGCCATGTGGTGGCGCCAAGCGGCGCAGACGCCTTTTTATGATGAAATTGTGGCCCGTCTGCGCGCGCATGACCGCCGCATGCAGCGGCGCTGGACAAATACGGTTTTGGCGGCAAAACTTTATTTTTATAAAATAATGAATAAATTGTCCGGCGGTCATTATGAAGATAAAATGTTACATATAAGCGACCGCTTGGATATTAATAACTACTGGATAAAAAACCGTTTTAAGAAACAGGAGGAAAAATTATGAAAAAATTAGTTACCACATTATCCGCAGCCGTCTTGTTGGCGGCCTGCGGGGGATCATCTTTGGAAGGGAACTGGGTGCAGCCCGTGCCCGGACTGGAAGGACAGACCCAGGGGATGAGCCTGCAGGCCGGCGGAACGGCTTCCAGCCTGAATATGGCCACGCTGCTGTATGAAAGCTGGAGCGTAAGCGGCAATACCCTGACTCTGACGGGCACCAGCATTGGCAACGGGCAAACGATTGAATTTACACAGACTTATACGTTCTCCATGCCGGATGAAAACACCCTGATTCTAAACGGGGAAAACGGCGGCACGCAGTCGTTTACACGCCAAAAATAGGGGAACCGGATGAAACGCCTGCTTTATTTATGGCCGCTTCTGCTGTTGACGGCCTGCAGCGGAAAACCCGCCTCCGCGCCGGAGGGGTTGCTGAAAGTAAACGCGGAAGCCGAAGTGCGCGTGCAGCCGGATCGCGCCGCCTTGGCTCTGTCCGTCGTGCGGCGTTCGGCGGATCTGCGGGAAGGACGCGAAGCCATGAAAAATATCATGGCTGACATAGAAAAGTATTTACAGGAACAGGGCACGGAAGGAAAAAACTTTAAAATACGCCAAATCCGCATCATGCCGCTGTACCGCGACTATGATTCCCCTGCCAACGCAGGCAATACCGTGCCGCAAACGCAGTATGAGCTGGAGCAAAGTTTTACCGTCACATTGGAAGATCCCACCCAATACGAAAGTGTACTCTACGGCCTGTTGGAGCATGGTGTAAACCGCGTGGAAGGGGTGGAGTTTTACTCTTCCGAAATACGCAAATACCGCGACGAAGCGCGCCTGGCAGCCCTGCAGGCCGCGCAGGAAAAAGCAGCTCTGCTGGCCCGCGCCGCAGGGATAAAAACGGGCCAAATCAAAGCCCTGGAAGAAATGACCTCCCCGGTTTATTATCTGTCTGCCTCCAACGCCGTGCAAAACCTTTCCGGCGGCGGAACGGACGGGGAACTGGGAAGCGGGTTGATTTCCGTCAAGGCTTCCGTTTCATTAAGTTACGAAATAGAGTAAAAAATACCCCGCCTTTCCGGCGGGGTATTTTATAAAAACGCTCTTGCACAGGTCGTTTAAATGTAATAGAGTAATGGTAAGAGCCGGTGCCGTCAGACCGGCAAAGAATTAAGGAGGGTTTTATGTGGGAGAAAGACATTGATATTAACGCCGTACGTGAAATCCGCTCCAAAACGCTGGTTTATTTCGGAGCGGGCGCCATTGCAAAAATGGACGACATCGCCAAAGATTTAAAAGCCCGCGGCATCAGTAAAGTGCTGGCCGTTACGGGACATGGTTCTTACAAGAAAACGGGCGCGTGGGATTATGTAACCAAAGCCTTTGACGCGCACGGTATTGCTTATACGCTTTATGACGGCGTTACCCCAAACCCGAATACGCACCAGGTCAACGCCGCGGCCAAACTGGGGCTGGAATTCGGGGCGCAGGCCGTTATCGCCATCGGCGGCGGCTCTGCCATTGACGCCGGCAAAAGCACGGCCATTCTGCTAAAATACCCCGGCAAAACGGCCGAAGAACTGTATGAATTCCAGTTCACCCCGACGGAAGCCGCGCCCATCGTGGCCGTCAACCTGACCCACGGCACCGGTTCGGAAGCCAACCGCTTTGCGGTGGTAACCATTGAAGAAAAAGATTTCAAACCGGCCATTGCTTATGACTGCATTTATCCGCTTTACTCCATTGATGACCCCAAACTCATGGCGGGTTTGAGCGAAAAACAGACGCGCTATGTGTCTATTGACGCGGTTAACCATGTGGTAGAAGCCTCTACCACAACGGTTACAAGCCCCTATGCCATTGACCTGGCTATTTCCGTGGTGGATTTGGTGGCAAAATACCTGCCCGAAGCCCTGAAAGACTTAAACGCCGTGGAGCCGCGCTATTTCCTGGCGTATGCGGCTTTGATTGCGGGTATCGCCTTTGACAACGGCATGCTGCACTATACGCACGCTTTGGAACATCCGCTTTCCGGCGTCAATCCGAACCTGACCCACGGTCTGGGCCTGGCTATGTTGCTGCCGGCCGTGATTAAAAATATCTACGGCGTGAAAGGCCAGACGCTGGCCGCCGTATTGAAGCCCGTGGCCCCCGGCCTGACCGGAGACCCCGCGGAAGCCGATAAAGCCGCCCAGCTGGTGGAAAAATGGCTCTTCAGCGTGGGCGCCGACCACAAGCTGGAAGACGAAGGCTTTAAAGCCGAAGACGTGGACAAGATGGTAGAGCTGGCCTTCAATACGCCGTCTTTGGGCGGACTGCTGGCCATTGCGCCGACCAAAGCCGATAAAGAAGCCGTGCGCGCCATTTACGCCGCTTCTTTAAAACCCTGCCATAAATAAGTTTTTCCGCAGGCAAAACCGCGCCCCGACCGGGCGCGGTTTTTTTGTTATACTTTGAATATGAATATACTTTTAGTGAACACCCCGCTGGGGAAAATGGCTTTGGGCGAAGAAGGGGGGAAAATTACCCGCTTGTATCTGCGCGCGCAGGACGCCCCCGCCGGAGCAAACCGGCAACAAACGCCCGTTTTACAAGAGGCAGCTCGGCAGCTGGGGCAGTATTTTGACGGCACGCGCAAAACTTTTGATTTGCCGATCCAGCCCCGCGGTACGGCCTTTCAACAAAGCGTCTGGCGGGCGCTCTGTGATATTCCTTACGGCCAAACCCGTTCTTATGCCCGGCTGGCCGCGCAAATCGGCCGTCCGAAAGCCTGCCGCGCCGTCGGTATGGCCAATCATAAAAACCCGATTCCGATTCTTATTCCCTGTCACCGCGTGGTGGGAGCGGACGGCAGTTTAACAGGCTATGCGGGGGGAACGGACATGAAAAAAGCCCTGCTGGATTTGGAAAGCAAATATAAATAAAAAACCGGAGCTTAAAACTTCGGTTTTTTACATAGTTCCTTTTTATACTATATCTCGGGCGCGAATAAAGGTGTGGCTGAAGGAAAAAGATACACCTACATAAAAATTCTGCCCCCGTTTGCCAAAAGCACTGGCCTGGGCCGTATAATACTGCATAAACGGCGCTACGGACAATTTCTTCAGCACCGCCACATCCAGCCGCGCGTCCAGCCCGGCTTCGTAATCTATATCAGTGGCTTCCTTGCGGCTGCTGTGCAAATAGTCGCGGAACATGGCCGTATACACGGCCCGTACGCCTTCGCGTATGGGCTGATGCACTTCCACGGAAGTTTCCCAACCGTACTTTTGGGAAGAGGGGTCATAGGTAAAATCACACTCGCTGAAACCCGCCAACTGAAAATTTTTGATATATTTCCCTTCATAAATTTTAACACCCAGCGCGGCGCGAAAAACTCTTTTAAGAGGAGTGTCCCCCTGGGAACTAAACTCTGTTTGGTATGCCAAAGAACCAAAGGGCCCCGCCTCAAACCCGCCTAAAAAATTATTTACATCCCATAATCTTTGCGTATAGGAACCGATATATTGAATACTGTCGGCCGTTTCGTTGGTACTGCGCTCCCCTTCGGCGGGTTTTAAGGTTGTCTTGCCGTAATCAAGTATCAATTCGTTTCCCCATACGAAACCGCGGGCGAAATAATCCCCTTTTAAATCCAAAAATCCCTTTACCACATGTTGAGAGTCGGAAGAAAGTTTGGAATTGGGGAAATCTTTATATTCTACGGCGTTTTTTACATCCGTGGAGGACAAATCCAAAGAGGCTTTTTTCAGTTCCAGCTGCCAACCACGCTTGGTATTTTGCGCATAAGAGGAGGCAGTTAAAAACAGCAGGCAAAAAACAGACATTAAGACTTTGTATTGCAAATTCATAGAATTCCTTTTATGTTAATTTTCTAATTTAAAACGCAGCCGCAGCCGTCCTTCCTGCCAGTCCCAGGAAGATATATGGAAACGTCCCACTTCAGCAGTATTGTTTACGTGTGCACCGATACAGGGGCAAGCGTCATAATCTCCCACAAACACCACGCGCAGCGTATCGCCCACATCCGGCGGAAGTTTAGATAAATCCAGCCCGGGGATTTGCTCCGCCTCATCCAGGGAAAGACTCTTAGCCGTTACGGGTAAATGGCGCGAGAGCACCTCATTGACCTGCTTTTGCACTTCGTCCATTTGCTGCTGCGTCGGAGAAGAAGGCAAAAAATAATCGCATTTGGATTTATTTTTTTCAATATGGGCGTTTTTGCTGCGCGCACAGCCAAACAGGCGCACCATGGTTTGGTTGAGCACATGTTCGGCGGTGTGCATGGGGGCAAAATAATCTTTTTTCGGCGTAAAAAGGGCCTGCATCATATATATATTTTAGCCAATTAGACGCCATAAAGCCAAATATACGGCGGGGCGGTATTGTGGCGGAGGCCTCAAAAGTAATAAAATATATGCAAAGATTTTAGAAAGGACAGGTAAAATATGTTGATACATGACAGTTTCTGTAAAATCATCGCCACGACGGGCCCTGCCAGCCAGTCGCCCGAAATGCTGGAAAAGCTGGTGCTGGCCGGCGCTTCGGTATTCCGCCTAAACTTCAGCCACGGCACCGAAGAAGAAATGAGAGCCCGCGTCAGCGCCATCCGTGCGCTGGAAAAGAAATACGATATTTCTTTGGGCGTTTTGTGTGATTTGCAGGGACCTAAACTGCGCGTAGGGACGTTTAAAAACGGCTCCGTCATGCTCAAAGAAGGCCAGAAATTCACGCTGGACATGACTGGTGAACCCGGCGACGAAACCCGCGTCACCCTGCCGCATCCCGAAATTTTCCAAGCCATGCATCCGGGGCTGGAGCTGCTGCTTAATGACGGCCTGATCCGCCTGCGCATTGACGATCACACGGCAGACGTGGCCCATACCACCGTTACGGTGGGGGGAGAACTATCCAACCATAAAGGGGTTAATGTGCCGGGTGTCAAGCTGCCTATCAGTGCGCTGACTCCCAAAGACCGCGAAGACCTAAAACTGGCCGAAAAACTGGGAGCGGATTTTATCGGTCTGTCTTTTGTGCAGCAACCCGAAGACCTGCTGGAGCTGCGCAAACTGATGACCAGCGAGGCGCAAATCATTTCCAAAATTGAAAAACCTTCGGCCATTGAACATTTAACGGAAATTGTGGCGCTGTCTGACGCTGTGATGGTGGCGCGCGGGGACCTGGGAGTGGAAGTCAGCACGGAAATGGTGCCCGTATTACAGCGGCGTATTGTGGATTTGTGCCGCAGCACCGGTAAACCGGTCATTATTGCCACGCAAATGCTGGAAAGCATGATTCAGAATATTACGCCTACCCGCGCCGAAGCCTCCGATGTGGCCACTGCCGTATATGACGGTGTGGACGCGGTTATGCTCTCCGGAGAAACAGCCGCTGGCAAACACCCCGTGGAAGCCGTCAAAACCATGCACAACATTATCCGCACGGTGGAAAAAGATGAGCGCTACCGCCAGAACCTGATGCGCCGTGATAAAATAGCCGGCGAAAATACCGAAACGGCCATTACCGTGGCCGCCGGCGTGGCCGCGCGGACGGTGCAGACCGCCAACGTGATTGTAAACTTCACCGATTCGGGCCGCACCACCTTGCGCACGGCCAAATACCGCCCGGGCGTGCATATTCTGTCTTTAACGCCAAAAATCACCACCGCGCGCCATATGGCGCTGGTGTGGGGGGTAACTTCCGTGGTGGTTAAAGACCTGCAGACTTTCGATGACATCGCGACCGAAGCTGGCAACGCCGCTTTACACAGCGGTTTAGTGCAGAAAGGCCAGCAAATTGTGGTTACGGCGGGCATACCGTTTGGTCATTCGGGCCAAACAAACCTGTTGTATATCATTACGGCTTAACCTGTATTTCCTGCCGAAAAACCCCGCCTTCGGGCGGGGTTTTCTTATATCTGAAGCCCCCGGGCCGGGCCAGGCTGGGGTATTTTGCCTAGCAGCGGCCGGAAAACACATGGAGGGGAAAATACCTTGCTGAAAATCTTTGCTCTCCGGGTAAAATACACGCATTTTTGGCCCATACTACCGGTGCGGCTCCAAAGGGGATAAGCATTCCATTTTATTCAAGACGAGAACAAATAAAACCTGAATAAGGCTGTATTTTAACTGGTATGAGGGAGGGGGCAGAGAAAGCCCCTTCCCCTCCTCTGTAAATATGCTTTCCGACAGAGATAAATGGAACTCCCCGACCGTAAGCCCGGGGCTTATTGTGAACAGTACTTATAAAAATCCCCGCCTCTTTTTAGGCGGGGATTTGGAATAGCAGTGCTGAATTTTATTTCTGCGCAGCCACGTCAGAATTTTCCTTTTTCCAAGCGGTCAGAACCAGCAACACGCCCACAACACAAGCCACGATGCAGGCATTAAATACGCCCTGCCAGCCGTAATGTTCCAAGATAAACGACGCACCGGAACCGGCCAGGAAACCGCCAATATAACCGAACAAGCCGCAGAAACCGCATGCGGCAGCCACGGATTCCTTGGTGGTCAACAACGAAATTTGCACGTTAATCAGGTTCTGCGGGCCGTCCACAAAGAAACCCAACGCCGCGATAAACACGCAGGTCAGCACCAAGTGGTTCGGGCCGGCAAACAGATAGAAGCCGTAAGCGGAAATGCCCAACAGCACAAAGTAAATAATGTTAGCCGGGGTGCAGCGTCCTTTAAATACTTTGGAGGTCAAAATACCGGCCGTAATGCCGCCCAGCGCGCCTACCAGAGGGTTTAACGTGAAAATCAGCGGGATGCTGGCTTTGGACAAATCGCGGCTATCCAGGAAAATGGCCGCCCAGCTGAGCGTTACATAGCGCACAAAATACACACACAGGAAGGCCACAGACAAAATCCAAATATACTTATTGGTCAGTACATATTTGCACAACAACTGCCAATAGCTGGAACCTTCGTTTTCTTCTTTGGTGACCAACTGCTGGCAGCCGGTGTACTCTTCCACCGGGGGCAAGCCCACGCTGGCGGGAGTATCGGTGACGGTAGCCAGAATATAGAAAGAAGTGCATAACCCGATAATACCGGAAATAACGAAGACAAATTGCCAGTGCACCCACGGAGTGACATCCATCAGTTTCAGCACGCAGGCGGCAATAATAGCCGCAATGGAAATACCCACCGTATGGGCGGAAGCCCACAACGTCCATTTGCTGGCTCTTTCTTTAGGAGAAAACCAATACGCAAAAATACGCGCAATCGGGGGGAAGCCCATGGACTGGAAGGCCTGGTTCAAAGTCCAGAAGAAGACCAGGAGGAAGAACGAGGTCAGATACCCGAAAAACAGGTTAATAATAGATGAGGCCATTAACCCAAAAGCCAAAAAAACGCGGATGTTGCTTTTATCTGCCAACATACCGCTTACAAATTTGCCGATACCATAGGCAATCAGGGACACGGATACCATTAGACCAAACTGATGATCCGTCATGCCCGTTTCTGCCTTAAATACGTGGGCAATCGGGTTTAGGTTCTGACGGGTTACGTAATATACGGCGTAACCGATATAAGCACTGATAAACAGACGCCAACGCCAACGTTTATACTGCTTATTAATTTCCTCGGGATCGGTAATCTTCACCGTTGCGTCCGGCAACGGCTTGAACCAATCAAAGAATTTTTGTAGCATTCAGGTCTCCTATTTATATGATTAGTAATATGAACAGCCTTACCATTTTATTATAACACATTTCCCTCCATTTTCAGAAGGGAATATAACCTTTTTTTTTATCTTTTTTAAAAGTCTATTTTTTATTCCCTGTTACTCTTGTTTTGCCAGTGCTAAACCCCGGTCTGAAAAGGCCGGGGTTTAGCATGGAACTTACGTGGAAATTACAGGGTCGCATTGGAAGGGAGAACAAACTCTACTCCTTTGGCTTTTGCCATAGCTTGGTATTTTTCCAACACGTGATTAATCACTTCCAGTCTATCCGTATCGGCCGGCACATTTTTCAGCTGGGAGGCGATTTCCTTTTCCGCTTCTTTGGTCAGCTGTTTGCCATAGATGTATTTCATCGTAGCAATGCGCACACGGTCCAGGCGGGTCTTTTCCAACAATTGGGCCTCAATCACGCGCACATCGGCGCGCCCCACCGGGTACTTGGCCATAATACCGACTAACAGATTATTGATATCCTTGTTTATCTTTTCTTTCGACGCGCCTGTAGCGCGGGCCTTGACAATAGTGTTATACAAGGATTCCACCTCCGTACGGAACTGCTCATACGTCAACGGCTTGCCGGTGGCCAATCTGGTATTTTCCGGCAAGAGGCTGTAGAGCCTGCGCGCCATTTCCAAACGGTACAGATCCAGTGCCGCTTTATCATTGACGGAAATCATCGTTTGTTCCAATTCTTTCAGATCCACACGGTAGCGGGTCATCAGCCCGTCGCCCAAGTTTTTAATCACCGCCCAGGACGCCTCATCCATTTCCGAAGAAGCAGCCAAGTTCGGGTTATTGACAATGGCAGATTCCACTTCCGCGCGCAGGATTGGATAATTCAACACTTTCGGCTTTTTGGTGCTCCATATTTTGATTTGATTCATTAAGTCCTTTGTAATCAACTTTTTATTCCACAAAGTAGCCAAAAGCGTGGCCGCGACCGGCAGGGCCAACCCATAAATGGCACCCTCTGCCGCCGACAGACCAGACAGGACGGAAATCTTATCGGATAACATCCCGTAGGCAATCGTTCCCATACCGGTTAAGCGGGCCATCACATAGATCATGGATACGGCAGCGCCTTTTTCTGCGTTTTCCGGGCGGTTCAACGCCATAGACTGTTCCTGGTTGGCCAAGTTAGCAAAACCCAGTCCGGCAATGGCCCACAAAACGCAGCGGGTAACAATATCCAAACCGGGGAGGATGGACAATCCGCCCGCACCTACGGCGATAAGGCTGGACAGGCCAATCAAAGCCTTATCGGTAATTAAGCCTTTCTTCATGGCCTTGGAACCCCACTTGCGTCCCAGGAATACCGTTAAATATACAGCGAAGAAAGAGGCAATCATGGCTTCTGTCGCGCTGGAACATACTTCTTTAAGCACCGTGCCCGGGCCGGAGTTGAACACCATACCTCCGAAGTGATACAGGCCCACGCGGCCAGCCATCTGGACCAGGTACTGGTTTCCAAACGCTCTGAGTCTCATCCAGGGAGTCGGTTTGATTTCCGCCGGCAATACGCCTTTTTTGGCCGCCTTTTTGTTAATCAGCTGTTCCAATTCCTGTTGCTGCGTACCTCTAAAGGCATACTTCCAGTTTTCTCTAAAGCTTTGCCAGTAAGTTTTGGGCGTACCGTCCGGATTTGTCTCTTTGCTGGACAGTTTGACATTGGTAATCTTAGAAACTGCCATCAATCCGGAAGCTACTAAGGGGGACGCCGCCGCCAAGCCGAACATGGCAGCCAATGTGCCTAATCCCACTTCCATGCCAAACAAGGCTGAAGTAATCCCGCCCACAATCGGCAGGAACAGATAGCAGTAAATACCTCCCGCAGACGCCCAGGCGTTCAAATCCGCCACGGTGGAAGAAGAACTGACCGGGTCATTGGCCAAGACCTTAACAAGCGGAGCATTGTTTTGCTTAAGGATACCGTTGCCCGCAATACCGTTAAACGCAATTCCTCCCACCATACCACCAAAGGCCGTCATGGGAGGTAAAACACCCATCGCCCCTAAGACCATACTGGCGGCAGAAACCCCCAGCCCTATAGCCGACAAGATCTGCCCCATATAAGCCGTTTTCTTTACACCAAATTTGCTCTGCAACCCGCTAATAAAAGGTGCCATCGCAGGCCCAAACTGGCCAACAGAAGAAGGAAGGTTCGTGTAGGTAGAAGAGATATTACCAAACACTTTTAAAGCGGCGGCAATAGCCTGCCCAAACGAGCTCAAGCCTTCCGAAAAAGCCGTCAGCTTTAATGCCCAGTCCCCGGCTTTATCGGTAAAGAGCTGGAATTGAATCTGATCCGTATCCGGCTTTTGGGCAGCCAATTTCTTTAAGTAATCCGCAACCACATGGGCGGAACGCATCAGTTTAGTCCTATCGCCAAACGCAGCTCTGGCACCTTCTTCGTCTTTGGCTTCTAAGAATTGTTTCAATTCAGCGTTTTCTTTAACTTTTTTGATGCTGTCGGGGATAATTGTGCGGAGCGGGACACGCACTTCCAGCATCAAATCCATCACGGCATCTTCGCCTTTGGCTATGGCTGCCTCAAAGCGGGGCGCCAAATGATGGGAAGAAAGTTCGCTGAAGATTTGCTTGGTGAGGTCGTTTCCGCCGTTAATCCGCACGCCGGACATACCTCTCACGGCACCGGACGGGGCACGCAACAGCAGGGACCCTTTGGAATCTATCACAAAGGTCTCTGAGTCCAACTTATTCACATGCAATAAGAAAGCCTGCTTGGTAGCCTCCGAGTCAAATACAAAAGTTACTTCATAATCCTGGGGGATAAACGTGCCCGGCGCGCTTTCCATACTGGCAGGATAGGTGACGGATAAGCCCTGGATCTTCGCTGCCGCCGCGGCACGGTTGGCCTTAGCCGCCGCTGCACGGTCAGCTCTGTCGTGAAAGAACTGGCGTGCTCTTTGTAACACAGAAACCTTTTTAATCGGCTCAATAACATTGTGCGGATCAAAGCTGGCTTCCAGGGTAGCAATCACGTCATCCTGTATTTTAGCCGTCAGATGTCTGTTATCTTTTGCAAGCTTTTCCAAGATCGGTCTGGTAGAAACCGTCCACAGTTTCTGGAATTCTGGATCCGTAAAATCAGGTCTCCGGGCATATTCCCGGATATATTTACGTTCTGCTACCTCCATACCATATTGCAGAGCCTGCGAAACTGCTTTGCTATAAGACGTACGGGCATAGCGGCTGTTTACACGGGCAATAATCCCGTCCGGGCCGTCTATCTTTAATTCAGCAATCAGTTTGTTCTGTTCGGCGACCGCATTGGCAATTTCCTGGGCATACGGCTTCAGGGTCCGGTCAGACTCAACGGCTTTTGTGAAGTTCTCCGAGAACA
>CASFOP010000008.1 GCA_949296525.1 uncultured bacterium
GCTGCTGTCTGACAAATAGTCCTTACCAAATACACAGCGGTTTTCCTGCTCCGTCCGCACCGCCGTCAGGATATTTTCCGCCTCCGTCGTCTTGCGCGTTTCCAATACGCGCGAAAACCGCGGCACAGACACCGCCGCCAAGACACCCAGCACGATGACCACCACCAACAGCTCCGTCAACGTGAAGGCTTTCTTTTTAGAATACATACGTCCTCCCGTTCAGCTTAATTAAAATACAGGGCCCGTAGGCCCCATTCCAACAAACAACAAAAATTCCACACGCATCATATTCTAATTAAAAAAATTTAGCAAAAAGGATGGAGTGCCGTCAACAGGAACTTCTTGTCCCGTAAAACATGCCGCAGCCGTCAGATGAAAAGAGTAAAATATACCTATGAGCGGTCTGTTCAATGAACGAGTATATGACATTATCCGGCGTATCCCCGAAGGGAAGGTGATGAGCTACGGCCAGATAGCCGCCCTGGCGGGCAACGCCCGCGCCTCGCGCGCGGTGGGATATGCCGCCGCCAGCCCACATGCCCCCAAACTGCCCTTTCACCGTGTGGTATACAAAGACGGTTCCTGCAGCCCCGTTTTTCCACGGCAGCGGAGTCTGCTGGCTGCCGAAGGCGTGAAATTTACCAAAGACGGACGCGTAATTATGCGCCGTTTTGCCTGGAGGGATAACAGGCTGGAGAAAGAAGCGTTTTTAAAATACGGTTAGGATGTTTGGGCCGGGGAAAAATCAAACTGCAGCTGCCCATCTCCCGTTTCTTTGGGAATATTGGACAGAGTAACACCCAACAGACGCACTTTACGCCCTTTTAATTCCACTCCCGCCAATATATCCGCCGCCACCGCCAACAGCTGCTTCGGCCCGGATACAAGGCCGGGCAGAGTATAGGAACGGGTGATTTGTTTAAAATCAGCAAACTTCAGTTTCAGCGTAACCGTTTTCCCGGCAAAACCCGCCCGGCCGCACCGTGTCCAAACTTTCCGGCATACGTCTTCCAGCCGGGCGGACAAAATATCCGGCTCCGACGTGTCTTGGGCAAACGTTTCTTCCGCCCCCAAAGATTTGCGTATGCGGTGCACCTGCACTTCCCGCCCGTCCCGGCCGCGGGCGTATTCATAATAATTTTGCCCCGCTTTGCCAAAATGCCTTAGCAGCAACGGCAGCGGTGCACGGCGCAGATCCGCCCCCTTCCGAATGCCCAGTTTGTGCATTTTTTGGGCTGTTACTTTGCCCACGCCGAAAAATTTTTCCACCGGCAAAGAAGCAATAAACCGCTGCACATTTTTGGGGGAAATGACAAACAGCCCGTCCGGCTTGCGGCAGTCGGAAGCGATTTTGGCCAGCATTTTGTTGACAGACACCCCGGCCGACGCCGTCAACCCCGTTTCCTGGAAAATGCGCGCTTTGATTTCCCGTGCCGCTTGCGTGGCACAGGGCAGATGGGATACATCCAGAAAGGCTTCATCTATGGACAGTGGTTCCACTTTGTCGGTATATTCGTGAAAAATGCGGTGAATGCGGCGGGAAATTTCTTTATATGTTTCCATCCGCGCCGGAACAAATATTAACCCGCGGCAGAGGCGTTTTGCACGCGCGGCAGACATGGCTGAATGCACCCCGTAACGGCGGGCCTCATAGCTGGCCGTGGCCACCACCCCTCGCGGCCCGGCATACCCCACCGCCACGGGCCGGCCTTTTAAAGAGGGGTTGTCGCGCTGTTCCACGGAAGCATAAAAGGCATCCATATCTATATGGATGATTTTGCGTACGGACATAAAATAAACGTAAAAAAATCCTACCCCCATACAGAATCGAACTGTAATCCCCTGCTTAGAAGGCAGATGCTCTATCCGTTGAGCTATGGGGGCAGGATAAGGAAATGTTTTTATTATTTTACAAAAATTCTGCCCCTTGTACAAAGGCTCCGCCTGACAGCGGAGTCTTTTCCACGGGAAAAACCATTCCGTCAGCCTTTCTGTTTACCGCTTTCTATCCATTTGCGCGTAAGCAAAAGGCCCACGGGGGAAACACATGCTATCAGCGCGTAAATCAGCCACATCTCCCCGGGATGCTGCATCCCCTCTTTGGGAATAAAATGGGCCAGCATGGAGCCGGAATACAGCCCCGTGGTAAACTTGGCCATAAACCACGGCAGGCCCGCCAGGCCCATATACGCACCTACCTGCCCGGCGGGGGCCAAATCCCCCACATATTCATAAAACCGGGAAGACCAGGCCGCTTCGCCCAGCGAAAAGAGGATGACATAGGCAATCAGCAAACTCAAATCCGGCCGGGACCCAACCAGTAAAAATGTTGTTGCGGCGGAAATACTGGTGCCGACAATCAGCATCTTAAACACATTGACATGGCGCGTAAGCATGGCAATCAGCGGTACGAAAATCACAATAATAAACGGATTGATGCCGTTAATCCATTCAAACTTGGCGGTCACTTCCGCCGGGAATACGCGGAAAATATAATCCGGCATGGTCAAAAACTGGTGGGCAAACAGCGTCTGCACCGGCAGCAAAATGAAAATAAACCACATAAAACGCATATCCCTAAACGGCATTTCGGACAGGCGCTGTTTCCAGGTTTTGTTTTTGTTTTCCTCTTCGTCCACTACGGCTACGCGGCACTCCTTTTCCACTTTTTTGGTAAACAGCGTCAAATGCAGCAACAAAAGCAGCCCCGTCAGCGCAGTGCAGGTTAAAAACACCCCCATAATGCCCCAGCCCAAGCCGTGGATGTTGCCGATAAACGGATTGTCGGTGCGTATAAAAGGCGAAATGAAATTTTCGCACACAATGCCCAAATTCATAATGGCGTAAATAAAACTAAACGCAATGGCGGACACCTTAGGATTGGTGTATTCCTTGGCTCCGGCATATAAAGCCGGCTGTAAAATGCCCGATCCCAGCGCCATCAGCACAATGGCCGCCCAAGACATGGCATAGCCCAGAGGCTTGAGCCCCATATCCGCCGGCACTTCAGCAAAACCAAGCAATACGCGCCCGGCAAACAGAAGCACCAGGGCGATGGTCAGGGCCTTGCGCACGCCGTACTTGTCGGTTACAAAACCTCCGCCGAACATAAACAGCGTGACCAGCCCCGTAAAAGTGGACACGCTCACGCCGGTCATCGCATCGCTCATGCCTACGCTGCCGCCCAAAAAGAGCGTCAGCAGGGTCAGGATGCCGAAATAGGCAATGCCTTCCCCGAAATTTACCAGGTTTACCAGCCAAAACGCCCGCGAAGAGGAAAAAATGATTTTCAGTTCCTCAATCAGCGATGTTTTAGGCCGAAGGTTTGTTTGTTCGTTTTTGTCCATAGTGTTTATTATATATGTTTTTCCAAAAGATATGCCCGTTCTTTTTTTGTATTTGGGCCCTCCTCCCCAAATTGCTATGATTATAGGGTATGAAACGCTTACTCAAAAACCGGGTTAAAGAAGAAACGGACGACATTAAACGCCGCATGCTGACAGGCCTGCCGTTTGAAAGGCCGCTGTACGCTTTATATGAGCAACTGCGCACATCCGAAAAACATGCCTGGACGGTACAAACCTACCGCCTATTGTTGTTGTACGCCAATGCCGGGCAAAAAAAGGCTTTATTCCATCCGGCCCTGCTGCAGGCGTTTATGGCCTTGGGACAGTTGCGCCAAGCGCGTGCCGTGGCCAGGCAGCTGTTGTCCAAAAACCCCGCCGACCCGGAAACGCGCAAGCTGCTGCGCGGCCTTTCCGCACGGGCGGAAAATGCCCTGCCCCCTTATACACCGCTGGCCGCATTAAGCCCGTATGCGGCGGAGGAAAAAGGCCTTTCCCGCAGCTTAAGGCCGCCGCTGGCCGCACAATGGAAAAAAGCCCCGGAAATCTTCTCCGATGAAAACCTGCAGAAACTGGGCTATTTTGAAAAACGGAAACAGCTGGCCCGCGCACCGCGCTCCTGCCGCGCCGCGCTGGAAGAAACTTTTGACGAATTAACGGCCAGCTATCTGCTGGGCAGTTACCGCGCGGCTGCCGCACTGGCAGGCGCCATGCTGGAAACGCTGCTGGCTTTGCATATCAAAAAGACCCTGAAAATCCAAAAAATTTCGGTATCCGGCAGGGCCGCGCAAAACATTTTTGATTTAAACCTCCATGACCTGGCGGCCTGCTGCGCCGCTTATAATCTGCTGACGCCGCACACGCTTAAGCTTATCGGAGCGGCGCGCGGACAGCGAAACTTCATCCACCCCGGCAAAGCCCTGCTGGAACAGACGGGGCTGACCCCTGCCGGTGCCCGCGTTTGCCTGCTGGCCGTACTGGAAACCGCCGACGAAGTCTTGTAAGGCCTTTCCTGCGACGGCCTGGACAACTAAATGGAGCCGCCTCCAACGTTACCCCATAATTAGTTATAATCTAAATATGAGCTTGAAAAACATCTTTTGGTTTTGCTTCGCGGAGCTCGTACTGTGGAGTGCTCTCTCGCTGGCATATTTTTTTGTCAGCGGTTTTTATCCGACAACGCTCGGAACGCTTTTTACGCTCCTGTTTATACCGGGCAACAGCCTGATGTTCGCCGCGGGCCTTTTTATTCTTCTTGTTTTGTTGCGCTGTGCCGGGCCGAGGGCGGCATGGTGGGGAGCCCTAACGCTGGGCACCTTACTCAATTTAGTCCTGCTGCTGGATATTTTCATTTATTCACAATATCGTTTCCATTTAAGCATCGCAATGCTGCAGCTGTTTTTTGGCCCGGCCGGGCGTGAAATTTTTGTTTTCCCCGTTTCCATGTATATTCTGACGGCCGTAAGCGTATTGCTAATTGTGGCCGGCACCCGGGCGCTGGCTGGGCTGGCACGCAAAATCACCTGGGGGCGCAAAGCCGTTATATGCATCAGTATGTTATCCGTGCTTATTTTTGCGGGATACAACGCTTTATATGCCTGGGGCAAGTTTATGGCTTCCCCAGCCATACTGACCCAGGTAACCTATTTGCCGTGGGCACAGCCTTTCAGCATGAACCGCCGCCTGCGCAAAATGGGCTTTGAACCAAAAAGCAATCCTTATTCCGCACCCCAATCCGGCACACTGCGTTATCCTCACGCACCAATGAGCTGTAATCCTCATGAAAAATTTAACATCCTGCTGGTTTTAATTGATTCCTGGCGCGCAGACAGTTTTACGCCACAGGTAATGCCACATTTGTATAACGCCTATAAAAATTCGCCGGATGCGTTTTATTTTACCAACCATCTTTCCGGCGGAAATGCCACAGAAGCGGGAGTATTCTCTTTAATGTATTCCATTCCTTATGCCTATTGGGATACCGTTACAGCCACAAAAACCCGCCCCGTACTGATGGACGAACTGGACAAAGAGGGATATGCCTTTGCCATATACGCCAGCGGACGGCTGGACAGCCCGGAATTTAACCAAAATGTTTTTTCGCATATTCCCGATCTGCGTGTTAATTCCGACGGGATTGAAAAATACCAGCGTGACGAGGACGCCCAACAAGACTTCCTGGAATTTTTGGACGGGCGGGACCCGAAAAAGCCCTTCTTCGGTTTTCTGTTTTATGACTGCGCACACGGCCAGAATTTCCCTCCGGGCTATCAAACGCCTTTTATCCCGTACAGCGAACAAATGAATTATCTGCTGCTGACCAAAAACACGGATCCGGCGCCTTATATGAACCGCTACAAAAATTCCGTTCATTATATTGACAGCCTTATCGGCCAGTTATTCACGGAACTGAAAGAAAGGGGCCTGGACAAAAACACCATTATCATCGTTACGGGAGACCACGGACAGGAAATCAACGACACGCGCCATAATTTCTGGGGACATAACAGCAATTTTGCCAAATACCAAACCCATGTGCCGCTGCTGGTATGGTGGCCGGGCATGCAGGGAGGGGAAAAAACTTACCGCACCTCTCATTACGACGTTGTCCTGGCGCTGCTGACCCACGCGTTGAACTGTTCCAACCCAACCCGTGATTACAGCTCCGGTTATGACTTGTTCAGTTCCATTGTCCGGCCATGGACGCTGATACTTAGTTATACCAACAAGGCCGTGCGGGAAGGGAACCTCATCTCCGTACTGAATAATTACGGAGGCATTACCAATTATGATGAGGATTTCGTCCCGGCGAATACTTCTGTCAGCGCTTCTGCACTGGCGGAGAGTTTGAAAGAATTCAGTCATTTCTATAAATAATATGCGTGTACAGGAAGTAAAAGATTTTTTTGCCTCACGCGGTTTAGCAAACCGCATTTTAACTTTTTCCCAGTCGTCCGCCACCGTGGAACTGGCGGCACAGGCTGTGGGCTGCCCTCCGCAGCATATTGTCAAAACCCTGGCTTTTAAAACCAAGACGGGGCCCATTGTGATTTGTGCGGCCGGAAATGTGCGCGTAGACAATAAAAAATTTAAAGCGTTTTTTGGGGAAAAAGCCGTTTTTCCGCACGGAGAAGAGGTGGAACGCCTGACGGGCCATCCGGCAGGAGGGGTATGCCCGTTTTCCCTGCTGCCCGGCGTACGCGTGTATTTGGACGAAAGCATTCGGAATTTTGACCGGGTCTATCCGGCCGCAGGTGCCCCCGACAACGCCGTACGGCTAAGCCCACAGGAACTGCAGGAACTGACGGGGGCTGAATGGATAAATGTCTGTAAAAACCGCGTCGCCGCACCATAATCCCCTTTGTGTGATAAACGTGCAGAAAAAATGCTATATTTATGTAAGCAGGGATATTATTTTGGGAGGAAAATTATAATGGACGCATTCAAAACGTATTATATGAACGTAATTACCAAAAACTACATCAACTTTGAGGGCCGTGCTGACCGCAAAGAGTTCTGGATGTTTTTTTTGTTTAACTTCGTTATCGGTATTGTGTTGAGCTTCCTGGGCGGTATGGACAATATACTGGGCACATTATTTACAATCATTTATGTCCTGTATTATCTGGGGATTTTGCTGCCCATGCTGTCCATCGGCGCGCGCCGCCTGCACGATACGGACCGCAGCGGCTGGTGGTGGCTGATTAATTTCCTGCCGATAATCGGCTGGATTGTGCTGCTGGTGTTTTGGGTGTTGCCTTCTACGCCGGGGCAAAACCGCTTTGGCGCGGCAAAATAAATATCTGACGAAGAAAACCGCCCGTTTGCAACGGGCGGTTTTTTTGTGCTTACCCGGGGAAATTGCTAAAATAAACACATGAAAAAACTGTTTTATTCTCTGGTTGGACTGGCCGCGTTGGCCGTAATATATGCGCTTGGCACTTTTGTTTACGTAAAAATCCAAATGCGCCCGCTGCCGCTGATGATTGCACCGTCATCCGCCGCCGCTTCACTGGATACTCGTCCGCAAGTGCACCTGGTACACGCCGTTAATTCCGTACGCCGGGCACAGGCCAAAGATGCCGGGTTTGAAGGTTTTGAAATGGATTTAAACCGGGTTAACGGGCAACTGATGCTGGCCCACGACGAAAAAGATTTTTCCGGGGCCGTGCCTCTTTCCGCCGTTTTTGAAGCCGTGCAAAATCCCGGGGAAAAAACTTATTGGATAGATTTGAAAACCACCCTGACACCGGCAGATATAAACGAACTTAAATCCCAGGCCAGCCGTTACGGCGTTTCGCCCCGGCGAATGCTGTTTGAAACCGGGCCGGGGGAAACAGCGGATTTGCTAAACGCCGCCGGATTTCCCATTTTGCTTCAGGTGGTCAACGGATTTGATGAAGATGGAAATGACCCGCAAACGCGCGCCGCACTAAACGCACAAATGGAGGATCTCCTGCGTCGCTACCATCCGTTTGCCATAGCGGCCAGCCTGGGGAAATACCCATATCTACAAGCCTATTTCCCGCAGTATAACAAAGCCATTTACAGCGCCACTACCGTGCGCCCGAGCTTGAAGAAAAAATTTTTAAAAGACGCCATGTTTCAGGACCCGACCGTCCTTTTGTTTATGCAGGATGAATACACGGCGCTGCCGTTTTAATTTACAGGAGTTTTTATGCCTCACACAAACATCACGCGGGAGCAGGCGCTGGCCCTGCTCAAAAAATACAATCAGGAGCCGTTCCACCTCCTGCACGCGCTGACGGTGGAAGCCGTTATGCGCTGGTATGCCGAATATCTGGGCCGCGCCCGGGAAGCGGATTTTTGGGGCATGTGCGGCCTGCTGCACGACATAGATTTTGAACAGTTCCCGCAGCAGCATTGCCAAAAAGCGCCTCAGTTACTGGCAGAAATCGGGGCGGAGCCGGAACTGGTGCACGCCGTATGCAGCCACGGCTACGGCTTGGTGTGCGACGTAAAACCCGAAGACGAAATGGAAAAAGTGCTTTTCGCCGCGGACGAGCTGACCGGCCTTATCCAGGCGGCAGCGCGCATGCGCCCGTCCAAGAGCTGCCAGGATATGGAGCTGTCCAGCTTAAAGAAAAAATTTAAGGACAAAAAATTCGCCGCCGGCTGTTCGCGCGACGTGATAAAACAGGGCGCGGACATGCTGGGCTGGGAACTGGACAAACTGCTGGACACCACCCTGCTGGCCATGCGGGAAACGGAAGAGCAGGTTCATGCAGCCGCCAGACACATCCAGACAATACAAGAATATACTCACGTTTGTTCCGCTCAAACCCTTCCGACACACCAACACTCACATACAAAAAGCTTGAAGCAGCATGGTTTCACCAGCCGCAGTTCGCGGCAGGATTCCCTCAGTTTGTGGTTCGTGGCAGTAATAAAGGCGTTCCGTGTGTTGTTCACGGAGGGTGATTTCCCCCATTCGGGGACCTTGGCAGTAATGATTGCTATATCCCTTTTTCTGTATGCATCTCCTTTTTTCTTTTTATATCTTTTATTATTTCCCGGAAGTGCCGAATATAATAACTATGGCGCACCGCCGCCTACCCCAGAAGGAATCCATTTCTCCGTAACGACAATTCTCTCTTTTTTCACTGTTCCTTTTGAACGCATGCTTGAGTTTGGAGGACGCGCGGGACGTTTGGAATTCTTCTCTTCCCTTGTCTCCCTTTTTATAATGCTTTTCGGACTTGCACTCTTGAAAGAAGAAAATAAAAAATCCTATGCGGAGACAAACAGTTTGATTGGGTACCTGGAAAACTACTTGCCGCTTTTCTTCTTGCTGCCCCTTCCTTCGATTATTCTACGGAGGATGCATGATTTGTCTATAAGCGGCTGGCTGCTACTTAAAATATTTTTAGTCTGTTCTGGATTAGTAGGACTACTATTTAGCCCAGTGATAATTGCAGAATTCATTGGAGAATTCAGAAAGAATTTTAAAAGGAAAAAATCATAAAATCCATTATATTTTATGCAGTATCTGCTAAATAAGTTTCCATACACGAGCGTCTGCACGGGTTCGTCTTATTTGGGAAACATATTACGCATACATTTTATGGGAGGAACTATGATGACACAAGAAAATTTACCGGCGCAACCCCCTTCACAGAAATCTTCTTTTTCTGTCAAACAATGGCTTTTTGATTTTAAAGGCCGCACGGGAAGGGTGGGTTTTTGGATTTACTGGCTCTGCATGTGGGCAGTTGACCTCATATTGTTTAGTATTCTATTTGGATTAGTACTAGAGGCCACCCCCGGAGCAAGCGATTCCACCAATGACGGTTACGGCTGGCTGGCCATGTTTATTGCACTTCCTGTGGTCATTGTGGCGGATTTTGTACTTTTGGCGGCCCCGAGAGCAAGGAGATTGCATGATCAGGGCATAAGCGGATGTATTCAGTTTATATGGTTTTTTCCGTATCTCGGGCCGCTGGTGCTGTGTATTATCCTGGCTCTGCCCGGAGAAAAGAAAGAAAACCGTTTCGGGCCGCCGCTGTCCTAACAAAAACCCGCCAAAAGGCAGGTTTTTGTTTGCCTAAAAAATCTTTACAAATGTTTTTCCAGTTCGGCAAAAAATTCCGTCGCTTTCTGTTGGAAGAAAAAATCACTCACCCCGTCCGTATAGGCTGAGGGCTGGGTGTTGACCTCTATAATTTTTGCACCGTGCTGCTTGGCCAAAAGCGGCAGGCTGCACGCGGGCATCACCTGCCCGGCCGTACCCACCACCAGCACCACATCTGCGTTTTGGGCAAGTTCTACAGAGTTTTGGTAAGCGGCGGGGGGAATACCTTCCCCGTAAAAGACAAAATCCGGCTTGAGCACGCCGCCGCAAAAACACCGCGGGGGCAAGACGTCCAAACTGACGTCTTCGGTTTGGTACACCCTCCCGCAGTCAATGCAATGCATGTGTTTAATAGTGCCGTGAAATTCCTGTACGTTTTTGCTTCCGGCTTTCTGATGCAGGCCGTCTATGTTCTGTGTAATCACGCCCGCAAAGCCGCCGCGCGCCTCCAGCGAGGCAATGACTTTATGCGCTTTATTGGGCTCGGCCTCGTCCATACAGGTAAAAAAGATTTTTTTCATTTCTTCCCAGCTGCGTTTGGGGTTTTCATAAAAAAAATCTATTTCTATGAATTTCGGGTCGTATGTATTCCACAGGCCGCCCCGGCCCGTAAACGGCGGGATGCCGCTTTCCACCGACACTCCCGCCCCCGTAAACGCCACGCCGCGGCGGGCGTTTCTAATTAAATTTATCGCTTGCATACTGCTATAATATAATATCGGGGCCTTATGAACAACCTCAAGGTAAAAGAAATCGTCGCCCGCAGTTACATCAACCCTTCCAAACTGCCCGGCAGTGATTACGTGATCAATCCCTACGTCGGCTGCCCGCACCGGTGCATATATTGCTACGCCGAATTTATGAAGCGCTTTTCCAACCACGACGAGCCATGGGGCACATTCACCGACATTAAAATACGCAGCACCTCCAGCCGCCCCGTGGATTTGCAGGGAAAAAACGTCTTTTTAAGTTCCGTAACCGACTGCTACAACCCGCTGGAAGAAAAATACGGCCTGACGCGCAAACTGCTGTTACAGCTAAGCCACAGCGGCGCATCGGTCACCATACTGACCAAATCCGCGCTGGTACTGCGCGATTTGGACGTTTTGAAACAAATGCCGGATGTTTCCGTCGGATTTTCCATGAATACCACCGATGAAGAACTGCGGCGGGAAATAGAGCCCTGCGCCGCCGGCGTGCTGGATCGCCTCTATGCCCTAAAAACCCTGCACGAAAACAGCATACGCACCTGGGTGCACGTGTCGCCGATTTTTCCGTATCTGTCGGACTGGAAAGCCCTGCTGGAGGCTGCGGCGGGCTTTACGGACAGCTTTTCTTTTGAAAACCTGAAGTTGCGCTCCGCGGCATTGCCGCGCGTGCTTTTGTATATTACGCGCCGTCACCCGCAGCTGCGGGATATATATGAGCAGATTTTCCGCCAAAATGACATGACTTACTGGCGCGCGCTGCGCAAAGAAATACTGGCTTTCTGTAATGAACGGAAAATAGCCGCCGCGGTGCACTTCTCCGAAAAAACCCCTCATGAATAATATTCCTTGCGCACGGCACTTTAATTTACTACCCTGACGGGAGGGGGAAAAACATGGACAACATCAAACGAGCAGTTTACAACACCTTGCAATTCAACCACCGCAGCAAGCTTACCTGGGGCATTAATATTTTCATTATTTTACTGATTTTGCTCAGCGTGCCCGTGGACGTCATAGAAAGCCTAGGCGATGCAGACCCGCAGGTGCAGCGCGCCGTACTGCATTTGGACCTGTTTATGAGCGCGGTATTTGCGCTGGAATATGTACTGCGCCTGTGGAGCTGCACGGCCGACCCGCAGTATGCCCACCCGATTAAGGGCCGCATTAAATATGCCCTGACGCCGCTGATGATTATTGACCTGCTGGCCATATCTCCGTTCTTTATCCTGGGCGCGGGTTATCTGCGCGCGCTGCGCGTATTCCGTATTCTGATGCTGATGCGCTACACCGACGCCATACAGCTGATGAACACTGTAGTTACGCAGAAAAAATCTGAACTGATGATTTGCGGGGCGTTTATCCTCATGCTGTGGGTGTGGAGCGCGTTTATGATTTTCCGCGTGGAACACGCGGCCCAGCCGCAGGTGTTTGCCAATATTTTGGACGCCCTGTGGTGGTCGGCCGAAACCTTCACCACGCTGGGTTACGGCGACAAATACCCCGTTACCCTGTTCGGGCGCATGGTAGCCGTCATTACGGTGGCCATGGGGCTGGTGCTGTTTGCCATCACCACGGCGGTGCTGACGGCGGGCATCGTGCAGGAAATACAGAAATTTGAAAAGCGCAAACAAAAGCCGCCGCAGGTGTAAAAAACAGCCGGATCCCCTCTGACAAAAACCCCGCTCACAGGAGCGGGGTTTTATTTGGCCGGAACAGGCTAAATACTGACCAACCCGCGCGAAAACACATATACCGCCATCAGCGCGCACAGTACCAACAGGCCGGCAAAGACCTTCTCGCCCGTACCCGCAAAGACGGGCTTGCCGTCGTTCTGCTGGCGGCGTGCCCATACAAACACCGGCACACCCAAAGCCAGGAAAATAACCGCCAGGAACAGGTATTTGACGCCCGCCGCATACACCAGCCACAGGCCGTAGCCCGTGCCGATAACGGATGTGAACAAAGCCGC
The DNA here is from genome assembly GCA_949296525.1 of uncultured bacterium. Taxonomy (GTDB): domain Bacteria; phylum Elusimicrobiota; class Elusimicrobia; order Elusimicrobiales; family Elusimicrobiaceae; genus Avelusimicrobium. Next base: position 12,616 of record CASFOP010000008.1, read on the forward strand.
CGCACGGCCCTGTTTGGCCCGCTGGGCATATTCCCCGTCCTCCACCAATTTCCACAAATAGGCCGTGCTGAACAAATACGCCGGCAGTACCATCACGCCGGTAATGGAGAGCATGGTATTCCAGGCATTGTTGGAAAAATACACCACCAGAATAGCCAGCTGCATCAGCAAACTGCTCACCCACAAAGACACGCTGGGAGAGCCGTTTTTATTTTCCCGCGCAAACTGTTTGGGAAAAGTACCGTTCTGCGCCGCGGCCTGCGGAATTTCGGCCGTAATCATTGTCCAGGCCAGCCAGCTGGAAAGCACCGCCACCAAAAGGCCGATGTTCATCACCCACGCGCCCCACGGGCCGACCACCTTTTCCAGGACGCCCGCCGTGGACGGATTGGGTATGGCCGCCAGTTCCGCCTGCGTCAAAAACCCAAACGGCAGAAGCGACAAAAGCGCATAAATAACCAAACACCCCACAAAGCCAAGCAGCGTGGCTTTGCTGACGTCGGACTGGCTTCTGGCGCGGCTGGACATCACTACCGCCCCTTCTATGCCGATAAACGCCCACAGCGTAACCAACATGGTGCTTTTCAGCTGCGTGCCCAACCCTCCCAGGGTTTTGCCGCCCTCGACCATTTTGCCCCAGAAATTAAGGTCAAATTTATCCATATGGAAACTGAAAAGCAAAATGACGATAAATAAAAACAGCGGCAGCAGTTTGCCCACCGTACCGATGATGTTTAACACCGCGGCCTGGCGCACCCCGCGCAGCACCACGAAATTAAACACCCAAATCAGCAGCGATCCGCCGACAATGGACCACAGCGTGTTCCCGCCCTGGAAATACGGAGGGAAAAAATAATTCAGCGCGTCCATGGTAATAACGGCGTAGCCCACATTGCCGAAAATCTGGCACAGCCAGTACCCCCAGCCTATGGTAAAACCCGCATAAGGCCCGAACCCCTCCCGCGCGTACATATAAATGCCGGCCGTCAAATCCGGCTTGACGCGCGAAAGCACGCTGAACGTATTGGCGATAAAATAAATGCCTATGCCCGTAATGACCCACGCCAACAGTACCGCGCCGGCGCTGGCGCCGGCGGCCATGTTTTGGGGGAGGGAGAAAATCCCGCCCCCGAGCATGGAGCTGATCACAATGCTGGCCAGGCCCACAACCCCCAGCTTTTTGGCCGCGGAAGCGGCCGCCGTGTTCTTTTCTCCCATGTTCTCCCCCGAAAACTGTTTTAATCCATCGGTTTAACGCCTTTGGCCACGGCCAGCGGCGCGAATTTGAAATTTAAAAATCCCATCACGGTCAGGCAGTACGCAAAAGGCTTGGTGATGTTGATATAGTTGTGCCACATTTGGAACTCGCTGTGCTTTTCCACGCCGCGTATTTCCAGCTCGTGCTTCAGGGATTTATTAAGCCACATTTCGCAATGGCCTTTGGCAATATCGTCGTCAATATAGGTGTCAAAATACTCCACATATTCAGCTGCCCAGCCGCCGACCAGATTGCCTTTTTTGTCTTTGCCCCAGCACACGCCCAGCCCCGTGGCAATGGCTTTGTGCTCGTTCATATTGGCCCCGTTGCCGGCCATAATCACTTCCAGCACGGCCCCGTGTTTAAACTGCTCCGCCACTGCGTCCACAGGCACGATATTGCCGAACAGCTCTTTGGGCAGCACTGACGTATACGGCACCACGTTAAAGTTTTCTATTTTGGCCTGCAACAGCGCAGAGTCATAACAGAAGGTTTCAAACGGCTGCGGCGGAATGCCGTCGTCAGCCTGTCCGGCCCCGCCGGAAATAAAAGCCAGCGTGGGGTAACGCGTACCCAGTTCCATATTTTCCATATTTCTCTCCTTGTACTCCCTGTTATTTTTACAGCATAATCGTCGTGCGCAGAGAGACCACCGTTACAAACGGATGTCCCTGCGCCAGCCCCGCCTCGGGGTAAAACTGCACATCGGGCGTAAGGGTCATCAGCGTACCGATGCCCCATACCCATTGCAGCTCCACCGCCGTTTCCCCGCTGCGCCAATACGGCGGGTATCCCAGTACCTCCCCGTCCGCGCGGTTATACGCCACGCCCAGCGTGATGGTATCATTGGCATTGCGCTCCATGGGGTTGAGCCAGCTCAATGCCAGCGCATAGGAATTTTTAATTTCGGACACGTTTCCATCCGAGCCGTTGGCGCGCGCGGAAAGCACCCATTTTTCCCCCAAGTTCTGGCTGGCGTTAAACGACCACCCGCGCGAAATGCCCTCCTGTTCCGCTACGGAAGGCTGGTAATAATATAAAAACGAATACTGCCCCGCGCCCAAGCCTTTGATGTCGGGCGCGTAAGAGAGTGAGCCAAACCAGGTGTATTCCCCGCCAAAAGCCGTGCGCAAGCGGATGGTCTGCCCGCTGATATTGGACGCGTCCTGCCAGCCGGCGGACAGCGTCCAGGCCCCTGCGGCGGCCTGCAGATACGCGCCAAATCCGGCATCGGCATAGATGGACGATGCGTTCTGGGACAGGCTTTCGTTAAGAAGAGCGGTCTGCTGGTTGGCCAAATAGGCGGTGCCGTCAAAATTGTACAGCGGGAACTGCCCCGCCGTCACCGACAGCCAGCTTAACTTCCCGGGCAGGGTATGGGTGTAAGTAAACTGCGAAAACAATTCCTCATCGGCCGTGTCATCATTCTGGCCGGACAGCAGGCCCAGGCGGTTTTGCAGGGCACTGCCGGAGAGGCCCCAGTAATGAATCAGCGTATAATTGACGTTTAACTGCCCGGAACCCCAAGCCGTGTTTTTAAACAAATCCCACGTCAGATATGGGTAATAATATCCCTGCACGGAGGTCTGTTTGCCCGACGGTGCGCCGCGCTGGAGCAGATAGCTGATATCCACGCCGTACTGCAGGCCCGTTTTATCGGCCAGGGCCTTTTTAAAATCCGCATAATCGCTTCCCCACTGGGCAGGCCCGTATTCATGTGCCGCGCGCTGCTGCGCCAGCCTCCGGCCATGTTTGGCAGACTCCGAAACGGACGCGTCCTGCATGTGCGCCAGAGCACCGGAAACACACAAAATCCAGAAACAAACTGCCAGGGAAGTTTTATAAATTTTCATGTACGCCTCCGCGCCAAAATTTATCTGATGTTTCCACCTTAAAATTTAGCGCGCAAAGCGGCAAGGGCCAAAAAAGGTTATTTTTTCCGGGGACCAGGATGCCCGACGGGGAGAAACGGCAAAATAACCCTTTTGCCGGCTGATGCCATAGCCCGCAGAGTGACCGCCGTACCCGGGGAAAAAAAGCTATAATAAAAACACAAACGCTAAAATGCGGAGAAAACCCTATGGAATTGACGGTATATATTTTTATTCTGGCAGCGGCCTGTGCGGCAGCCTTTTGGGCGGGCTATAAAGCGGGGGGAAAGCCAGACCCGCAAAATGCGCAAAACGCCGTAAAGGCTTCCCTGTATGAAGAAGAAAAAGAAAAAGCACAGCGCCTAGAAGCGGATTTAAGCGCCCAAAAAGAAGCCTTGCACAGAGCCGAATTGGAACGCACCAATCTGGACGCGCGCCAGAGGGCGCTGGAAGAATCCATGGCCAAACAAAAAGAATTTTTTGAATTGGTACAGGGGCAGGCCAAAAACTCCATAAAAACCCTGGCTTCCGACGCGCTAAAAGAGCAGCGGCAGGAACTGGTATCCAAAAATGCCGACTTATACGCCCCTCTGAAACAAAAATTGGAAGAATTTACCAAACAAATCGGCGATTTGCGCAATGAAAGCACCACCCGCCACGGGGATTTAAAACACGCGTTGGAGCAAACCCGCCAGCTAAATGACAGCCTGGCCAAAGAAGCCAAAGACCTGACCGAAGCCCTTAAAAACCCGAAAATACAGGGTAACTGGGGGGAAATGATTTTGGAAAATGTGCTGACGTCGGCCGGGCTGACGGAAGGGACGGATTATGAAAAACAGACCTTTTTCCGCGGGGCGGATAATTCCCGCAATTACCCGGACTTTTTAATCCATCTCCCCCAAAACCGCACGGTGGTGATTGATTCCAAAATGTCGCTGGTCAATTACAAAAACTGGGCCGTGGCCACCGACGAAGCCGAAAAAGACCGCCTCCTCAAAGCCCACATCCGGGACATACGCGCCCATATAGACGAACTGGCCGCCAAAGAATACCAAAAAATGGTTAAAGAGCGCGGGCTGGATTTTGTATTCATGTTCGTGCCCATTGAATACGCTTATTTTGCCGCCTTGCAGGCAGACCCCCGGCTAAACCAGTATGCGCGCGAACGCGGAGTGGCCGTTGTAACGGCTTCCAATCTTTTTGCGGTAATGCAGGTGGTGGAAAATTTGTGGCGCATGGAACGCACCAATAAAAATATAGATAAAATCCTGGCCTTGGGCACGGAGATGCACCAGCGCGTAAACCGTTTTGTGGAGCGCATGGAGGACATCCGCACCCGTTTAACCGCCGCGTCCAACGCCTACGAACAGGCCATGACCTCCCTGACCGGCAACCTGGGCATTGTCAAAACGGCCGTCAAGCTGGAAGAAATGCAAATCAAACACGCCCGTTCGCTCAAAGACACTTTGCAACCGGACATGCCACTGCTGGGAGGGCAGCAGGAAGATGAAAAATAAACCCCGAATACGGGAGCGGATGCTTAATGGCAAAAAATAATTTTTATATAATAATAAAAAACGACTGACAGGAGTGATTATCATGAAAAAAATCTTATGCATTTCCATTTGCGCCGCCGCGCTGGCTGCCGGCTGTGCGACCAGCGGCACGTCTTCCGCTTCTTCGGCTAATACACCGATGACGCTGGATGAAGCCTTGCAGAAATCGGCCGAAACGCGCCAGAAACTGCAGGACGCCAAACAGGCTTATGAAAATGCCAAAGCCGCCGCCGAAGCCAGCAAAGAAAATGACACCAGCTTTTCTACGGAACTGGCCAAACAGCAGGTAAAAAGCCAGCTGGAAGAATCCAAAGCCAAGCTGGAAGCTGAAAAAGAAGCCTGGAAAAACGTATTTAGCAACTAATATTTCCTTATGCAAAAACCCCGCTTTTCAGCGGGGTTTTTTATGCGACAATAAACATAGGTTATTTGGCGGGTTCGCTTTCGGGGCCCGGAGGAGGGGGAGGAAGCATCGCCCCGTCCATCTGCGGTCCCATCGGTCCGCGGGGCATGGGCCCCATGCGTCCGTGGCTCATCAGTGCTTCGCCCAAATCGCCGTCTTCGGCAATGACTTCATCCGTCATTTTTTCCACCCAAGCCGTTTTGGCAGCGGGTTCCTGTTCTTTGGCCAGACCTTCTTTCATGCGGGCCAGACGCTGTTCAAAGTCCTGCAGCCCTTCGGCACGGATGGCAATTTGCTCATCTCGCACTTGTTCCAGCACTTCACCGATGTCTTTGCGCAGAGAAGCCTGTTTTTTGCTGCCGTCCTTGGCAGATTTATATTCTTTCACCAGTTTTTCCAATTTTTCTTCGTTGGCTTTAAACTGCGCCTTGCGTGCTTTGCGCTGTTCTTTGGCAGCCTTGAGCTGCGCCTGCATCTCCTCACTCATTTTGGGCGCCTTTTTCATTTTCATTTCCTGGCGGGGCTTGCCTTCCCGTTTTGGGGGGCAGTTGTCCCCTTCACATTTGGGCTGCGCAAACACCGGCGCGCAAAAGGCCAGAAGCGTTCCCAATAGCAATAATTTTTTCATGTTTCCTCCTTATTTAGAACTTATTTTCAAAGGCTTCAAAATCCGCCGCGAAGTTGTTATACTCATCATCTGCTTCCACGGAAATATAAGCCATTAAGTCGGTATTATCATCTGACAAACGCTGCATGCGCGGCCCCGACACAAAGAAAAACACTCCCAAGGCCACCACCAGCCCCGTGGCCAGCGCAGGGCGCAGCACCCGCCGCCACCAGCCTGTCCGACGGCGTGCATCCAGTGCGGCCTGCACGACATGCTGCGGGGCGGACGAGGGAACTAAAGCCTGCTGCATTTGGCGCAAAAAAGCCAAATCTTTTTGACAGTGGACGCAGGAATGTAAATGTTTCTCAAAGTCGGCGGCGCGGGACGGATCTAACTCGCCGTAAAAATACAGACTGACGTTTTCGCATTCACGGTTCATATTACGCCTCCTCCTTTAAAAGTTTCTGCATTTTCTGTACTCCTCGGTAATGGTCTGCCAATACCGTGCCCAAAGGACGGCCCAGCAGCTCCGCGGCTTCGCGGAAAGTCATATATTGCTTAAGATAAATAGCCTCCCTCTGTCTGGGGGGAAGACGCAGGGACGCAGCGCGTATACGTGCGGCCAGCTCTTCCTGCTCCAGCTTTTCCAGCGGCTGGGGATCATCGCCCGCCAGGCCGTCATGCAGGTAAGGGTTGCCTTCTTCATCGGTATCATCCAAAGAAAACATTTTATTTCCCTCCCTGAAAAAATTTAATATCCGGTTGCGCGCGGAAGTAAACAGATAACTCTTTAGTTTTCCTTCCGGATGATATTCCTTAATCCGGCGGTAAAAATTCAAAAATACTTCCTGAAAAATATCATCTGCCGCGCCTTCGTCGCGCACCATGACCAGGATATACTGATACAAAATATTTTTGTACCGGTATACCAGTTCATTAAAACAGGTTTCGTCGCCGTCTTGAAAACCGGCCACCAATTCATCATCGCTGCGCGCGTTCATTTTTTCTCCACGCATATATAACCCGCGGGGAATGGATTTTATTGCACTTTTTTATTAAGGTAGCAAAAAGGCCGCCTCGTGCGCGAGCAAAAAAAGGGCAAGAAAAGAGGGGGAAGCTAAGCCACGAAAAACAAAAAAAGGGCTTAAATTTGGAAAATCCCTGATTTTTCAAATTTGAGCGCTATTCGCGCCGTAAGTTGCCCCGCAGAATAATGGCAGTTATTTAAGGGGCAAATCGGTGCGAAGAGGGCCAAATTTGGAAAATAGTTGGCCCACACCAGGCCTCACAACTGAAAAAGCCGTTTACAAGCGCCGTCCCGCGTAACTGAAAAATAAGCGCCGGCGGCATGATTTTGGAAATTTGAGATGATAAAGCCCCGCTTAGTTGCGCCGACGCGTAATGGCAGTTACGTGAGGCGCAAGGCGGGGCTTTAGGGCTCTAATTTACAAAATTGTTTGCATCCAATCAGGCGCCACAACCGCGGAAGCTGTCTATCCTATTCGTAGCGCAGGGCGTCTATCGGCGTCAGTTTGGACGCCTTATAGGCCGGATAATAGCCGAAAAATATCCCCGTCGCAGCTGAAAAACCGAATGACACCAAAATAGCCGTTACGTTCATCTGCGCCGGGATGGTGGTACTGTTGGCCGCCACAATCAGCGTAGCCGCTATGCCCAACGCCACGCCGATCAGTCCGCCGATGCAGGAGAGCGTCACCGCTTCGGCCAAAAATTGCAGGCGAATATCAGCGCTGGTCGCTCCGATAGCCATGCGAATGCCGATTTCACGCGTGCGCTCCGTAACAGACACAAGCATAATGTTCATGACCCCAATGCCGCCCACCAGCAATGACACCGCGCCGATAACCCCCAGCAAAATGCCCATGGTTTTGCCGGCGCTTTTGGCTTCTTCCACAAACGAGGCAAAGTCGTCTATCTGGAAATCGTCCGGTTTGAGCGGATGGATTTTGTGCGTATTGCGCACGGCGTTGGCAATAGCTTCCTTGGTTTCTTCAATGGTATTAAAGTCCTTCACGCGGATAATCACGCGGTCCAGCGCGCGGCGGTCTTCACTGTTCCAGCCGGTATTCATTTTGACCTTACCGGTTGTATAAGGAATTAAGGCTCCCTCGTCCATATCAAAGCCGAAACCGCCCTGTCCGTTTTTCTTCATCACGCCGATAACCGTAAACGGAATATCTTCAAATATGACGGTCTTGCCCACGGCGTCCACATCGTTAAAAATGGTTTCCGCAGCCGTCGCGCCCAAAATGGCTACCTGGGCATAATCGCTGACTTCTTTTTCCGTAAATTCGCGCCCTTCGTCCAGCTCCCAATCATAAGTACGAAAAATATCCGTATCCGTAGCCAACACGCTGACGGACGTAGACGTATAACCGTATTCCACCGTAAAACCGGAGTTGATATACGGGGCGGCGGCTTCCACCCCATCTATACGGCGTATGGCGCGCACGTCGTCCATGGTAACGTCTTTGGGGGAGGAAATGCTCTCGTCCAGGTCCCACGGCTGGCGCAGGAAAAGCACATTGGTACCGAAACGCGAGAAACGCTCCGTCATTTCCTGCTGCGTGCCCGAGCCTACGGCCAACATGGTAATCACGGCCGCCACGCCGATAACAATGCCCAGGCTGGTCAGCGCCGAGCGCATTTTGTTGGCGAAAATGGCTTTGACGGAAATGCGGAAAACGGAAATCAGAGTGTCCATCATTTGTGCTTTACCTCGTCGCTTATTTTCTGTCCGTCACGGAATGTAATCAGCCGTCCGGCGTATTCGGCGATATCGGGCTCGTGGGTAATCAAAATAATCGTTTTGCCCAGTTCTTTATTTAACCGCGTAAACAAATCCATGACTTCAATGCTCATCTTCGTATCCAGGTTGCCGGTGGGCTCGTCGGCAAAGATAATGGGTGCGTCACACACCAGGCTGCGCGCAATGGCCACACGCTGCTGCTGCCCGCCGGAAAGCTGGTTGGGCATATGGTAGGCGCGTTTTTCCAGCCCGACGGCTTTTAAAGCCTCCAGGGCTTTTTCTTTGCGCAAATGGGAAGGGGTATGGTTGTACACCATGGGCAGCTCCACATTTTCCAGCGCGGTGGTGCGGCTGATCAGGTTAAACCCCTGGAACACAAAGCCGATTTTGCGGTTGCGCACACCGGCCAATTTGGACAAATCCGTCGCAGTAACATCTATACCGTCCAGAATATACTTGCCTTTGGTCGGCTTGTCCAGGCAGCCCAGAATGTTCATAAACGTGGACTTGCCGCTGCCCGAAGGCCCCATGACGGCCACAAACTCCCCGCGCTCTATGGACACGCTCACCCCTTGCAGGGCGTGCACTTCCACGTCCCCCACGACATAGGTTTTATACAGGTCCGTGGTTTCAATCAGGCTCATTTATCTTCTGCCTCCCGGGCCGCGCGGGCGCGAACTGTTTGCAATGGCGGCCGAAGTATGACCGCGTTCGGCAAGAACCACTTTATCGCCTTCTTTTAAATCGCCTTCCGTAATTTCGGTTACATTTTCAGAAATAATGCCGATGGAAACATCCACCCGGCGCGGCTGTTCGTTCTCGGACGGCAGCACCCAGACGCCGGTTTTGTCATATTTCTGGGTGTTGAAAGACGGTGCAAAACGAAGGGCCTCATTGGGCACCAACAGTACGCCTTTCTTATCGGTGGTGGTAATAGTAATGGTGGCCGTCATACCGGGCATAAATTTGCCTTCTTCGTTGTCCACGTCAATCACCACGGTGTAGGTAGTGGAGCTGGAAGAGGTGCTGGAAGAACTGGAAGACGTGGAGGAAGTATAATTTGTGCGAACCTGGCGCACCACACCGCTGAATTTTTCATCAGGATAGCCGTCCAGCGTAAACTGGGCGGTCTGGCCTTCCTTAATTTTCACCACGTCGGCCTCGGATACTTTGGCCTCAATCTGCATTTTGGTCAAATCTTCGGCCAGCGTAAACATTTCCGGCGTGGAATAACCGGCGGTCAGGGACTGGCCTTCGCTGACTTTTTTGGTCAGCACCATGCCGTCCACGGGGGAGACAATGCGCGTATTGTCCAAATCTTTCTTGGCGCTGTCCAGGCTGGCCTGCGCCTGGATGACGCGCGATTCGGCAGAATTTAAGGAACTTTTGGCCGTGGCATATTCCAACTCATACTGTTCCAAATCCGTTTTGGCCACATATTCTTTTTCATACAAAGACTGGTAACGGCGCAGGTTAATGTCGGCCAAATTATACGTCACTTTGGCCGCTTCCAACTCTTCTTTGGCAGAAGAGAGGCTAGCTACGGCTTGGTCATAGTTGGCCTGGATTTGCGTCGGGTCAATCAGCGCCATTAAATCGCCTTTTTTCACCGGTGTATTGTAATCCACATAAATTTCCAAAATTTCACCTGATACCAGAGCGCCTACTTCGGTCGTATTGACCGGAGCAATGGGGCCGGAGGCCTCCACCTGGTCCACGATATCGCCTTTCTTGACGGGGGCCGTCGTATACAGCGGCGCTTCTTTCGGCGTAAAAAACAGCTTCCATACGCCAAAAGCCAGCGCGCAAAGCACCAGTAAAATCAGGATTTTTTTGAATTTGGATAATCCCTTGAACCAATGCCACATACGGGAAAAAATATTTTTCTTTTTCATATTATCTTGTACCCATTGCTTGTTTAAGTTCCGCCAGCGCCACGGCATAATCGTAACGGGCGGTCAGCAAACTCAGTTCCGAATCAGTATACGCCACTTCCGCGTCTTTAAGGGCAATCATATCGTCTATCCCTTCATTGTAGCGGCCCTGTGCCAGCTCCAGGTTTTCTTTGGCGCGCTCCACGGTAGACTCGGCCACCGGAATACTTTCCGCCGCTTCGTTAAGCGCAATAAAAGCATTCTGCACTTCCATAAATACGTCGTTGGCCAGGCTGCGGTCGCTGTTCTGTGCAGACGACAGATTAATGCGTGCCTGCTTTACCCCGTTATATACGCGCAGGGCGCTGAAAATAGGAATTTCCACGCCAGCGTATAGACGCGTCTGGTCATTGTCCAGACGAAACTCATCGCCGCTTTTGCTAAACGACGCCCCCAATGTAAATGTGGGCCAGTAGGCGGCTTTGGCCTGGTTCAACGCAATTTCGCTGATTTGCAAAGCAGTTTTGGAAGAACGCACGTCGGGGCGGTTGGCATATGCCTGCGCCAGGGCTTCTTCAAAGGTCAGCGTGAACGGCTCGGCCTCAATGGTATCGTCCAAAATAAATGGCTTATTACGCGTTACCCCCATGACATTGGCCAAGTTGGACGTTTGGGTTTTGACGGCGTTTTTGGCGCGGATCAGGCTTAAAATTTCATTATTCAGGTTTACTTCCGCCGTCGTCACGTCTACTTTGGGGCGCAGGCCCTCATCGTAAAAGGCCTTGGTGCGGTCGTATTGCTCCTGGTACAAATCGCGCGACTGCGTACGTATGACCACCGTGCGCTGGGCAGAGAGCAAGGCATAATAGGCACTTTTTACCTGGGCAATGATTTCATTTTCCGTATCGCACAAATCCATCCGGGCGCGCTGTAACTCTAATTTCTGTGTTTTTATTTCACGCACCAAATCAGTAATGCCGGAAATGGACAAATCCGCATTGACGGAAGCGGTGGTGTCGCCGCTGTCACTGCGTGCGGCGGGAGGGACTTTGGAATTGGTATATTCCTGCTGGGCCGAAAAAGAAACCGTGGGCAAAAAAGCCGCTTTGGCGTTGGAAAGCGTCACGGCTGCCGATTCCACGGCCAGCTGCGCGCTGATTACACGCGGGCTGTTGGCCAGCGCAATACGTACGCAGTCGTGTACGGTCAGCTTTTCATCCAAAGACGGCAGCGGCGCGTCCGGATCCGGCAGGGCAGCCAGCGCGGCGGCCGCTTCCACCTGAGCCTGCTGTAAAAGCGGCGCAGACTGGCTGGTGTCCACGGATACATTTTCTTCCTGTGTGCCGGCGGCTTGGGCAGGGGAAAGGACGGCCTGCCCATCAGAGGTCTGTGCATCTGCAGTCCGGCCTTCCTGCGGCTGGGGCAACTGCGCCCAAACGGCAACGGCCGTTAGCCAAACAACGGAAATAAGAGCGGAAAATAGCTTTTTCATCTTCAATATTATATAAATAAATGTATTTTTTTCGTAAATTTTCTACGGCTTTTCAGTATATACATTTAAACACAAAAAAAACCCGTTTTATTGCACCTTGTTAAAAAAACTTGTATTTTAATCATTTTTCACTTATACTATTTATAAATTATCTAATTAAACAAGACAAGGAGGTATGCCTATGCCCCGTTTATTGGTTTTTTTAATGATGTTCCTGCTCGCACTTCCCCTGCCTGCACAGACGGCCCCCAAACGGACCGGCGTGGCGATGGCTCTAGGCTTCGGCTTACCCGATCCATTATTTCAGGAAACAATCGTCTTAATCGGAGAGCTGGAACGGGAAGGCAAAATACAATCTTACCAGACCCCGGACGGTCAACTGGCCCTGCGCATCGCCCAGCCTTTCCGGCATAACTATGCCGGACGTTTTACACCGACCCTGTCTCCTGAAGACATGGACGCAGGCATTAATATGCTTACATCCGAGTTCTTTGACATCCCCGACCAAGGCATGGTCCTCATTAACGCCCTGGTTTCAGCGCAGCGCCTTCGTGGGAAACCCACCCCGAAGGAACTGGAAGATTTCGTGAACGCGCGAGAGAAAATGCGTTCCAAGATAGCGGCTTTAAATGGCGCCTTGCGTTCTTTACAAAAGATGCCGGCCCAGCCAAGGAGCGGAACCCGCGACACTTCTGCCCAAAAAGCAGCTGATTACGGGTGGATAGCAGTAACCCCTTCCGATACCACCCGGACAAGCTCCAACCGTTCCAGTCCATTTGCCAAACAACATCAAGCGTTTTTAGCGCTAATGGACAAAAGGGCCCGCGAAGCGGAATCAGTATATCGGAGTAACAAGCTGCCGGAGGTTCCCCGTTCCAGGCCTTCCAGGCCTTTCTACAAAACTATGATGATTCATTTATCTGACGGCGACATGGAGGCTACATACTCTTTTCATGAGGCAAAGCAAGACGTATTAAACCGCTTGAAAAATACGGTCATTCCCCAGGCGCACACCCGGGCAGAAGCCGCATTTTGGGAAACGGCGCGCAAAAACCTTCTTGCCAGCGGGAATGTGGTCCCCATAAGAGGCCTGGACGGCACACGAAAACACGTACCGCCCGCTTCGGATGAGGACATGCTCGGTTTTAAACAGGATTATATGAACGCCGAACGCATCCATATCGGTCCCGGCGGCGTCAATCCTTTTGCCCTGCCGCAGCTGCAGCAGGCCGCGTTTATTTTCTTAGGGGAAGAACATACGCGGGATGTACCCGCGCGAAGCATGATTGACGCGTTAATCGCGTACAACAAAACGGCCCCCGAAAATCAAAAAATCACGCATGTCTTTGTTGAATTTGCCTATCAACTCAATGAAGCCATGGATTTTATACGCGCGCACAAGGGGAGTATGCCCAAAGAGGCTCTCTTTGAACAGGCGCGGGCATATGCCGAAAAACAGATGGGGAAATTATACATCCCCGCAGGGAAACACCAAATGGAACGCTGGATGGAGCTGGGATACCGCTTGCTGGAAGAAGCGCCGGAGGTGACTTTTTTCGCCTATGACGTCCCCGGTCTGTTCACCCAGCGCAACCGTACGGCCTTTGATTACGCCATGGCCATAGCGGAGCAGCCGCATGCACGCGCCGTATTTATTACGGGGGCGGGGCACTCCTTACGAAGCAATGTAAATGCCGACATAGGATTTGCCGGTTTTGACGCCGCCTACTCCATACCGAATATGCTGAGCTCAAGGGTGCCGGCAGAGCGCATTGTCAGCATTTTCATGACCGGCGGCCCGGAAACCGACCGGGAACTTTACGGAGATCCGGAAACATATGAGGCCGCCAGGAAAAAATCTTTCTCATCGATTTTCCTGGACAACGCCGGAGCGGACGCGAAGAAAAGTTTTGTCATTAAAACGGATCCGGAGAAATACGGTTTTGATTATTACTTTCACTTTCCGGACAACTGACGTACGCATGAGGCAAGTGGCACGGAGGGATTAGCGCAATCTATGGCTGCGGACGGTCTTTTTAGATGGCTATAAAGACCGTCCGCCAAATAACATATTGCAAAGGCTTCAAAATGCCGGCAAAACAACCCTTTATACCGGGCGGCGGGAATACATGGGATTAGGGCTTATGATAAGTTATCATGGTTACCATAAGAAACATACAGATTAACAGAGGCAGGCAAAACACTGTCCAAGCCACACGCAATCCAACAAGCCACCCCACGGCATAAGACCCCACAAACCACGGATAAACGGCCATAAACAAAGTAATAAGGGCCTAATAACCGCCGGCCAAGTAAGCCAGGAGATCAGACAACTCATCCCCCAAACGTCCGGATCCTAACAAGGATGCCAATACTGCGCTGATAAAAGCCAGAAAGAAATGTAAAACAAACCAGCCGGCGCATATAAGGGCCATCTGGATAGCAGGCTCCGACATAAAAAGACGGACAGCTGCAGTGCCTATTTTCAGGGAAAAAATACCGGGGCATGCAATCACTGCAAAGTATATAATGAGCATGCACCATAGGAAGAGTGTACGTAAACGGGATTGCAGCAGGGCCCTGACGAATTGGACAATCTGGCCACAGAGTAAAAACAATAAGAATAGGAGCAAAAAGGCGTGTATTATGATAGGAACTATACTTTCCGCTTCCTCTAACAGCGAAGAAGGGAGGGAAAGTACTACGACTATAAAAACATCACTTAAGACCGTTAGCATCAAAGTAATGTCATCCGGCCACACCATTAACAGTACGCCAATAATAGCAACTATGCAACAGAATCAACACCCGGGATTCCGGCCGTCCTGATAAAGGCTTCATCCATCTAGAAAAGCCAACGACCACGATTAGGAGCAAAACAAGAAGAACTATGCCAATAATTTTATAGCCCATCCAGGTACCATAATCTGCTATTAAAGACATGATGTCCACGCCCGAAAACATATTCCCTCCAAAATTCCGGCCCTACAATACAAAAAAACGGTCAAGATGATATATAATACTATATTATGTGGAAACCGATTGTACTGCTTATCTGTTCCAATTTATTCATGACCGCCGCCTGGTACGGGCATCTGAAATTCAAAAGCACGGCCCTGTGGACGGTCATTTTGGTCAGCTGGGGCATCGCGTTTTTTGAATACTGCCTGCAGGTGCCGGCCAACCGCATCGGCAGCGGGTATTTTACGGTGACACAGCTGAAAGTCATGCAGGAGGTCATTACCCTGGCCGTATTTACGGTGTTTTCCATTTTGTATTTTCACGAGCATTTCCGCTGGAACCATCTGGCCGCGTTCTGCCTGCTGGCGGGAGCGGTGTTTTTAACCTTCAAACAATGGTAGAGGTCTTATGAAAAACAAACACAAACTTTTTACCCAAATGGCCGAACTCGTGGCCGGGCAGTCCACCTGCTGCCGTATGCAGGTGGGGGCCATACTGGTCAAAGACAGCCGCGTCATCAGCATCGGCTTTAACGGCGCCCCGTCCGGCCAGGAACACTGCGAAGACCATTTCGCCCGGCTGTACGAAACGGACTTCAAAGACCAATTCCCCAGCTATGAAGAGTTCCGCGCCAGCCGCACATTTTACGACGCACACGGCAAATGGTCCATTGAAAACGAACTGCACGCGGAACAAAACGCCATTTTGTTCGCGGCCAAAAACGGCATTTCCACCGCGGGCAGCACGCTGTATGTAACGTATTCGCCGTGCGTACACTGTGCCAAAGTGATTATCACGGCAGGCATTGTGCGCGTGTTTTACAAACATCTCTATGACCGCAGCCAGGACGGCCTGATACTGCTGAACAAAAACGGCATTGAATGCCGCCAGCTGACGGAACGGGAACTGGCCTAAACACCCCGCCCAGGCGCCTAAAACGCGTTTAGAGCGGTTTGCGCGCGGGGGGATATTTTTTACTTTACAAGTAAAATTTATCAAAAAAAATACACGCCCTTTTAAATACCCCGCCCCAAAAAGGCGGGGTTTTTCGGATAGCACAGATAAATATTGTCAGCGGTTATTTTTTGGCCCCGTACTCCTGCAGCAGGCGGACAATGTCCGTGTGGCCTTTTTCGCGGGCCGCTTTTAAGGCCGTAAAGCCGCTTTTACTCACGGCATTGGGGTTGGCTTTTGCCTCTAACAGTATTTTTACTATATCTGTATTTCCTTCTTCACTGGCCGTCATTAAAACATTCCAACCATAGTCATTGGCCACATCAGGATTTGCTCCAGCCTGTAACAATATTTTTACAACCTCCGTTTTTCTGGAAACAGTAGCACTCATTAAGGCGCCGGACACGATATCAGGCTCTGTTCCCGCCTGTAACAATATTTTCACCACATCAGCCTGCCCTGCAGCACAGGCAAGCCCTAAGGCCGTGTAGCCCGTATGAGTCTCTGCGTTGACATCCGCTCCGGCCTGTAACAACAGTTTTACGGTCTCTGTGGCACCGTAATGGCTAGCTTGCATTAAGGCCGTTTCGCCAAATATATTCGCCACGTTGGGATTGGCTTTGGCCTCCAATAACATTTTTACAATCTCCGGGTACCGTACAGCTTTTCGTAATGCCGTTTCTCCTTCTTTATCTTCTATATTAGGATCTGCTCCTGCCTCCAATAATTGTTTGACAATTCCCACAGAGCCTTTCTCAGCAGAAGACAGCAGTGTTTCCGTGTATCGGATCATGTCGGCAATGCGCCCGTATCCGCGATGGCGGACGCTATCTTCAATGAAGGGGTCATATGCTCCCGCCTGCAACAGCGCTTTTACCACATCTGCATGGCCACGCCAAGCGGCTTGCTTTAAAGGGGTTGATCCTGCGCTGGTGGCCACATTTGGCTTGGCTCCCGCCTGTAACAATACTTTTACGACTTCGGCGTGTCCCTCTTGGCTGGCCACGGTCAAAGCCGTCCAGGACTGTTCATCCAATACATTGGGATCCGCTCCGGCCTGTAACAACAGCTTTACGGCCTCCACGGCCCCGCGATAGCCTGCCCTCATCAGGGCCGTCTTGCCCTGCTTGTCCGCAGCATTGGGGTCGGAACCGGCATCCAACAGTATTTTCACGCTTTCCGCATCTCCAAAAGCACTGGCCAGCATTAAAGCCGTTTCGCCAAACTTATTCACCGCACGGAGATTGGCTTTGGCCTCCAATAACATTTTTATGATATCTGCAAGCCCGAGCTGTGCGGCCGCCATCAAAACCGTCATCCCGTCCGGCCCAAATACATTGGGGTTGGCTCCGGCGTCCAGCAATATTTTGGCAATCTCAGCATCCCCTTTTTGGACAGCCAACCTTAATGCATGCTTCAGCATATTGGGATGCTCTCCCGTTTCTAATAACTGTTTAACGGTTTCTGTCTGCCCTTCCTCAACGGCTTGTATTAATGTTTCTGCCATTTTATGACTCCTTATTAATAATATTTCAAACAGCAATTTTTCCGGCTATATCCCGGGGGCCCGCCATGGCCCCCCGATGCCTTTGAGCAGGCTCACCCCTGTCCGCTTCAGAAAACGCGGCCCGAATTAACGAAAGGGCAATATTCCCTTCCACCAAAAGCAACTGGCAACGGCGCTTTTATTACCTGCATTATTTGCAAATTAAAATACCGGTATCCCATATTGCCGGAACAGCTTACATTAAAAGCGCCTAAAATGCGTTTAGAGCGGTTTTTCCGCAGGGGGGTCATTTTTTTGATAAATTTTACTTGTAAGTAAAATTTATCAAAAAAAAAAAACACAATACAAGCCCTTTTAAAAACCCCGGTCAGGAAAGCGGGGCTTTCGCGGATGATACAGATAAATATTTTCAGCGGTTTATTTTTTGGCCCCGTACTCCTGCAGCAGGCGGACAATGTCCGTGTGGCCTTTTTTCTCAGCCAGCACCAAGGCTGTAACGTCATTATCTGCCGAAGCATTTACATGGGCTCCCGCCTGCAATAATAACCTCACAACGTCCACATGGCCGTTTTGGCTGGCCATCATCAAAGCGGTCCCTCCGTCCATTTCCGAAGCATCTGCTTTGGAGGGGTTGCGTAATACCGATCTTATAAGATTGGAGGGGCTTCCAAGGGTTTCTATCAAAGCCAATTTTTTATCTTTTTTTATCGAGGCATTCACATTGGCCCCCGCCTGCAACAATATTTTTACAACGTCGGTATGGCCGTTTCTGCTGGCCCACATTAAGGCCGTACCACCTTCACTTTCCGCCGCATTCACATGGGCTCCCGCCCGCAACAATATCCTCACCATATCGGTGAGGCCATTTGCGCTGGCAAACATCAACGCCGTCCAGCCATTATTGTCCGCCACATTTACATTGGCTCCCGCTTGTAATAACAATCTCACAATGCCGGTATGGCCTTTGTGGACGGCTAATAATAAAGCCGTATCTCCGCCATCCGCCGCCGCATTTACATTGGCCCGCGCCCGTAACAACAATCGCACAATGTCGGTGTGGCCGTTTTGGCTGGCCCACATTAAGGGCGTAGTACCATTACTCTCCGATACATTTACATCAACCCCCGCCGCCAGCCCACCCGGCCCTAACAAACGTTCCGCTTCCAGTGTACGGCCTTCTTTACAAGCCTCCAGAAATCTCCGGTCGGGCTCTGACAGGTTTGAGAGATACCCGGCGTTTGCCGGCTGATAAACCGGCAACATTATACCTATGGCAATCAACAAATTTAACATCAACCGCTTCATAATTTTGCTTTTTTCCATTTTTTTCCTTTTTTCCCGGAAGGAGCGTTTTTTAATTTATCAAAAGCACAAGCCCTTTTAAAAAACCCCGGCCGGGAAAGCGGGGGTTTGGGCGGGTGCTAAATAATGCGCGCTTTTTGCAGGTTATCCAGCACTTCATCACTCAAAGGGGCCAGGGTGTCCGGCTCACAGCAAACGCAACAGGCGGCGCGGTTGGCCTCTTCGTTTACGGCCTGTAAATCCGCCCCGTTTAACAAGCCAAGACACAATACAGCGCTAAACGCTTCCCCGCTGCCGGATGTATTGACAAACTGATCGGCATAGAATCCGCAGCATTCATATATTTTTTCTCTTCCGATCAGAAGGCTTCCTTCTTCCCCGCGGGTAAAAGCCACCAAACGCAATGAGGGGAAATGTCCCAGCAGAGTCCGCGCCACGTGCTCGGCCCCGGCACCGTCCATCCCCAGCCAGCGCCCCACGACGGGGAGCTCCGAACGGCTGAATTTGGCCACCGTCGCGCGGGAAAAAGACTGCTCCAGCACTTCGGAAGAATAATACGGATAGCGCAAATGCAAATCAAAGAAACGCAGGGTGTCGGGGGAGGTGTAATCCAGGAATTGATATATGGTTTTGCGGGACTCTTCACTGCGTTGGGCCAATGTACCGTAAATAACGCCGTCCGTGCCCTGCGCCAGCGAAGCCAGCGCCGGGCCCCAACGCAAATGATCCCAGGCAACGTCTTCCAAAAAATGGTAAGAGGCTTTGCCGTTCTCATCATAATGAACCCGCGCCTCTCCGGTGGGGAAATCAGGCAAGACACTTACATGCTCTAAGGATAAATGGTGCGCGCGCAGCTCTTTTTGAATATGGCTTCCATGCTCATCCTGACCGATAGAAGACAGCAAAGCGCTACTGGCACCCAGCTCGGAACAATACCACGCCGCACATGCAGGCGCACCGCCCAGCCGCACTTCCGTAGGGCATAAATCCAACAATACTTCACCTATTGCCGTAATATTGAGCATAAAGAAATTCTCCGAACTCTTTTAACATACAATATTTCAAAAAAGTACGCAATCAAGCAGAACAAAACTTTTCAAATTTTTGTTTTTTTACTATAATAAAACATATGCAAAACACGAATAATAACCAAGAAACGCTCTCCGCAGCCATTTCCAAATTTATAGACCTCTGCAAAGCCCATAAAAAGCCCTTGCTGATCATATTGATTGCCGTTATTGTAGCGGCAGGGGGGATTTCGGGGTATATTTCCCACCGCAAAAGCACCCTGCAAAATTCCTGGGCCCGTTTTTATGATGCCCAGCTGGCTCTATTGTCCCAGGGACAGGAGTCGGGTTTTGCCGCCTTTGACCAGTTAAATGAAACGTATCCGGACACGGATGCCGCATATTACGGCAAACTTATGCAGGCGGATTTGTTGTTTACGGAAGAAAACTTCGCCCAAGCGGAAGATATTTATAAATCCCTGCTGAACGCCAAAAACCCGCAGGTGCGCGCCATTGCCGCTGTATCTTTGGGAGGGGCTCAGCAGGCCGTGAAAGATTATGAAGGCTCCGTTGCCACCATGCAAAGTTTCATTGCGGCCAACCCGACCAGCTTTGCATTGCCGCAGGCTTATTTCACGCTGGCCTTAAGCCAGGAGCTCTCCGGCGATAAAGCCGCCGCGCTGGAAACCTACAAAAAACTGCTGGAAGATTACACCCAAACCTACTTTGGGGTATTTGCCAAAGATAAAATCAGCCAGTTAAGCAAATAAATTTTCTCCCTTTCCGCCCAAACGGAAAGGGAGAATTGTTTACAGCCTCACCCGGACGTACAACCCAACACAAGGATCCCCCTCATGCAAAAAACATTAAAAACGCTAGCCGTATTGTTGTTGCCGTTGTTGTTCTGCGCCGACGTACAGGGCGCGGGCTTTGCGCTGTATGAATACAGCGCCCGCAGCACCGCCATGGGCGGCGCGGCCATGGCCAACGGAGCCGAACCGGCCTCGTTGGCTACAAACCCCGCATTGATTACCGAACTGGAAGGAACGCAAGCCCAGCTGGGACTGACGGTGGTCAGCGCTGACGCCACTACGACAGTGGCGGGCAATTCCCGTTCTCTGAAAAGCGATACATGGTACTTGCCAAACTTTTTTATCACCCATAAATGGAGCGAGCAGGTATCCTTCGGGCTGGGCGGTTTTTCCCGCTACGGCCTAGGCGGTGAATATGAAAACCCGGTGGAAAGCTGGCCGGGCAGCAATCTGGCCTATAAAGTAAAACTGGAAACTTTCTCTTTTACGCCGACGATTGCCGTCAAGGCCAATGATGAGCTATCCCTGGCCATGGGGCTGGAGGCCATGGTCATCGGTTTTACACAAAACTCTTTTTTTAATTTGGGTACCGGGGCCGGCCCTTATGAAATCAGCGGCAGCGGCGTGAGCTGGGGGGGAAATTTCTCCCTGGTTTATAAACCGTTATGGGCCGAAAAATGGGCTTTCGGCGCCATGTACCGCTCCAAAGTGAAACAAAATTTAAACGGACGCATTGACGCCGGGAACAACCAATATACGGCCCTGAACATCAAAAGCGGCGACGCGGAAGGCTCCATATCCCTGCCGGACAGCATTTCCGCGGGGCTGTCTTTCCGCCCGTCGGATAAATGGGTGCTGGAAGCCGGCATTGTGGGCACATTCTGGAGCGCCTATGACCAAATCTTAATCCAATATAAGGATACGTTAGGCCCCTTGCAAAGCCCGTTCATTTACAACCAGAAAAAATACAAAGATACTTACCGCATTAACTTCGGTACGCAATACCGCCTGACGCCCAACTGGGCCGTGCGCGCCGGATATGTATTTGACAAATCCCCTATTAACAGCCATGAAATGGATACGCTG
The DNA here is from genome assembly GCA_949296525.1 of uncultured bacterium. Lineage (GTDB taxonomy): Bacteria > Elusimicrobiota > Elusimicrobia > Elusimicrobiales > Elusimicrobiaceae > Avelusimicrobium. The sequence goes on from CASFOP010000008.1 coordinate 34,076, forward strand.
GTGCCGGTGGATGACCGCCATATTGCCAGCATAGGCGTGGGGTACGCCACCGATACCTGGAGCGTGGACTTTGCTTATGCCCATATTTTCAGCAAAGATTTAAGCGGCCGCTCCGAGCAGTTTGAAAGTATCCCGGTCAAATATACCGACGGAAAGAGCGATATGTTTGCGCTGACGGTGGGGTATAAATTCTAAATTCCAAATCACCTAAAAAGCCGCCCTATACAGGGCGGCTTTTTTTACAAAACCCGCAAAAACGGGGGATATTTTTTGCCTTTACTTCCGGGCCCCGTATTGCTGAAGCAGCCGGACAATGTCGCCGTGGCCTTCTTGGCGGGCCAACATTTACGAACGCTCTTCCCTTGCAGATCATAATATTTATATTTACCCACGCTTTGTAACCGTTCCGTCCACGCCAAAAGACGGGGATTTTAACAGGATATTGGGTGTCAGTTCATTCTGTCCAGCACTTTCTGCACCAGGCGCGGGAAAGCATATTTTTTAAGGTCTTTTTCCCTCGCGCGTATAAAACCGGCCGGCGGGGGCAAGGTGGAGGAAACGGAGACCCGGTAAAACCAGGCATAAATAATACGGTGGGATAGAATGTGTTTTACCGGGCCGGCCAGCGGCTGCGGCTTTTGCCTGCCGAACAGCCCTTTCCAAAAGGGGGAGGCCTGCAGGCCCTGCTCCGTCAGGGGGGAGGAAGTTTCCAATAAAAGGGGCTCATACAAACCGCGCCAAATATCCCGTCCTTCCCGCCGGTGCAGCCAGGTATGACCGTCCTGCTCTACATATATATAGGAAAAGAAACGTTTGGCCTGCGGCGTCTTTGCCGCCCGAACAGGTAACTGCCCCACCCGCCCAGTTTGATAGGCCACGCAGGAACGGACATACGGGCAGACCGCGCAGTCCGGAGAAGCGGGCACGCACTGAAGCGCCCCAAAATCCATAATCGCCTGGTTATAATCATCCGGGCGTTTTTTATCCAACAGCTTTTGGGCCAGGGCGGCAATCTGCTTTTTGCCTTCCGTGCTGTCCGCCGGGGTTTCTATACCAAAAATCCGTGCCAGCACACGCTGCACGTTACCGTCCACCACGGCATAGGGCATTTTATAGGCAAAAGAACATATGGCCGCCGCCGTATAATCGCCCACGCCTTTTAAAGCGCGCACGCCTTCATAGGTGGAGGGGAAACACCCTCCCATGCTCTGCGCAGCTTCATGCAGATGGCGGGCACGGCTGTAATAGCCCAGCCCCTCCCAATATTTCAATACTTCGTCCTGTGAGGCCCGGGCTAAAGACTGCACATCCGGGAAACGGCTGATAAAACGCAAAAAATAATCATATCCCTGGGCCACACGGGTTTGCTGCAGGATAATTTCCGATATCCATATTTTATAGGGGTCTTGGGTATCCCGCCAGGGCAAAAGGCGTTTATGCAAGGCATACCAGTCCAAAAGCACGGAAGAAAAACTTTTCATATGTGCTATTTTACAATTTATAAAGAACTGAAAAAAAGTAAATTTTGAATTTTTTATTTCTTCAAATTTAACCCCGTTTTTGCATTTAACTGAACATATGCAAAATTAGCTTTTAATTTTAAAAAGGGTTTGTTTTAGAAAAAAAGTTTTGCATATTGCAAAAAAACGAAAAATATTTGCGAATGATTAAAATTGATTTTGTTTTTGTAATACACATCTGGTTCAAAGAAGGGGAAAATTGGCGTTTAAAAATGGGGAAAAGTAAATAAAAAATCTAAAACGGAGTATTACTTCGCATATTTTGGGGAATGAGATGGATGTTTTTTCTGACAATCCCAGTTACAATCCGTTTCTGTCTTTATCAATTTTCCGTCGGAGAGAGGGGGATTTACACATATTCTGGTATAAAATGACATATATTTGACATATATTGACATATGTCAAAATATTTTCTATTATATGTCATATTCCTGTGCAAAAAGCAGTGGAAAACTATTGCGGGAAGGAGTAAAACGTTTATGGAACAGGACACCGAACAAAAAGTCAAAATCCGTTTTAAATTCCGCTCCGGAGAAGAATTTGAAGCCGAAGGGACCCCAGGTTTTATTGAACGTCAGCGGGACCAATTCCTCCGGCTGATAGGCAAACCCCAGGACAAGCCTTCCCGGAAAGACAAACCGTCCAACGGCCATTTGCCCCTCTTTCCGCCCCAGCTGCCCCTACCTGTTCCCGGCAGCCTAACAGCCGGCCCTGAGACACTTCCTTCCTTTCAGCCGGATACTGCCCCCGAGGAGCCGGCCTTTCTGCGCCGGAACCGACAGGACTTTTCTTCTCTGTATCCGACTTCCAACACCTCCGGAAGTCCTGTACCTACCGGGTCAGACATACGCTTATGGGAAGACATCGTTAAAACAGAAGACAAATTGGTGATATTACGGCGGAAAAACCGCCTGTTGACGGCAGAAACGGCTGCACTGGTACTCATTGCTGCGGCCAAAATACTGCTGGGGGCCCAAAATGGCTACCGTGCCCTGCACTTATCCAAGGCCTTGGCCAAATCCGGCTATGGGGGGGAGCGGCTGGATCGCATCCTGGCAGGGGAAATACGCATGGGAACGGTCAAAAGTTTCGGAAGCAAACGTTCCCGGCTCTATATCCTGTCAGATGAGGGTTTCGCCAAGGCCTATGTATTGGCTGAAAAACTGGCAGGGGATTTGGCATAAGGGAAAAGGGGGAAAAAGCCTTAAAAATGGCGCCCTTCTTATGCCCCTAAAAGGGGGCTCCCCCTGCCCCTAGATAAAAGAGCCGCTATCTTGTATAAGTTTCTGCCAGCCCATCACAAAGCCCGCGCAAGGCTCTTTCCTATGGGCCCCCAACAGGCGCGCCGGGCCCCAGTTTCATGCGGCTTTTCCTGCTTAATATACTGCCTGGCCTCTTTCAAGCGGAATTTGTTTTTTCCTCTCAAAATAGACATCTCTGTTTTGCAGTCCAATATTTTAATAGAATTACATCTACCTGTTTATATTTCCGCTGTCATAATATCATAATATCACCAAAATAGCTCCATTTTTAAAATATTCTATTTTTTTTAAAAATCTAATTTTTAAAATTAGATTTTTAAAAATCAAAAAAACTAAATATTTTTTTCCAAAAAAAGTATTAAAAAAATACAAGAGATATTCAATAATAAGAAAGCACATAATGACCCTATAAAAGGCTCACAGGGGGGCTTTTTGTCTAATTCAAATAACTAACGATAATAAATATTATGTAAACTTTTTTATCAATTAGAAAAGAAAAACACCACTTAAACTAAATATTAGAAAAAATTATTTTACATTTATATTTTATGTATTTTTATATAAAAACTATATAAATTTTTAGATTTTATACAGTAGCAGAATATCAGAGAAAACTCGGCGTCAAATCCATGGCTGATAACGGTATGTTTACGCAATATAAATATTAAAAAAGAAATTAAAAATTCTCACATATCTATATTTTAAATATTCATATATTTTTGCTAAATCAAAACTAGCTTTTATTTTAATTCCCATTGATATAAGAATGCCCCAGAACGAAAATGGGGTACCTAGGATATGGGTCAATTTGTCCTGGGGCATTTTAAAATCAAAATTACGTATGATTTTAAAAACGCAAAATCGAATCGAATTTTGCAGTTATAAAATACCCAGTGGTGGAGGATTAACAAAACGTTTCTTGTGTAGAAGAAGATGGAGAGACGGGATGAAGTTTTATTCGGATGGCCTCAAAAATGAGAAGCTCGCCCCCTCGTTTTCTGGGGGCAACTATAATATCTAATATGTTGGGGAAACTCAGATACCTATAATCTGCCTGATTTTATAGTATGGGGGTAGTACAGGAAAAAGGGGAATAAGCAGAATACTCCTGCCCCGGCTGCCCACGGCAGAAAGTCTTTCCCAGTATTCCCTACGTTTGGAGCAATTATAAAATTGCCCCAACATTCTCCCCTTTTTCAAGCAGATTTTTCACAGAAATAGGGTAAAACCACAAGGGGGGGAAAGACGCAACATACCGTTTCACTTTCCCCCTTTTCCTCCGAAGGGTTTACGCCCTTTTTGCCCTTCCTTTAGCCCCCCTTTTTTTCTAAAATGACATAAAAACAGCTTTTTCAAAGCACTTTCCCAAAAAATACGCTGCCCCTTATCTTTCTTCCCGTCTTTTTTCTTACCGTTAGGGAAAGCGGGCAGGACGGGATGAAATTCCCCCCTGGCCCTGCCTTTTTAAACAAATAAAAGCCCGACAGCGGTTTTTGAAAAAGCTGTAGCAAAACCGCTCCGGGCTAAGAAATTCTAAACGGATAAAAATTAATTGCAGTTATAAAAACGATTTACATTCGTCTTGTAGGTATACTATACACCGCCCAAGGACTGGCAAAACTTACGGACGGGCTTCCACGCACGGCCACAACTGGCCTACAGTTTTTTGAGCAGGCGCGCTATCTCTTCCGTCGCTCCCATTGGGTCGGGCAGCCCCAACTTGGCGTAATTATCATGCATCGTCTGCAGGACGGAATTATTGGACGCATTTAAAATCCGGTCCATTAGGCTATAGAGCTCCCCGCCCAGATTGGGCCCCTGTTGCACCAGCGCGGCACAGCCTACGCTTTGCAGCACCTTGGCATTGTAAAACTGATGATTGGCCGCAGCAGACGGAAGCGGCACCAAAAGGGCAGGCTTTTTGCAATAAATCAGTTCTGCCAGCGTACCCGCGCCGCTGCGGCATACGGCTAGGTCACAGGCATGTATCAGGTCATAAATTTCATTGGAATAGGCAAGCACTTTGACACGGCGTGTCTTGCCGTAACGGTGTGAAATGCTTTCATACCATCGCTCCCCGCTGATGTGAATAAATTGGACATCGTCATTTTCCGCCACCAAACGTTTGACGGCCTCTATCAGTGCCTGGTTTAAGGCCTTTGCCCCCTGGCTTCCGCCAAAAAGCAAAACCGTTTTAAAATCCGGATTGAGCCCCAGGGCAGACAGCGTCTGTTTTTTGTCCACCGGTTCGGCAAACTCTTTGCGGATGGGGGTGCCCACCAACACACTGTTGCGGATTTTTTCGTTCACCGGCAGCCCCAGCAAAAACAAATCCGTCCAGCGAGAGCAAATCTTATTGGCCAGACCGATTTTGGTGTTAGAATCATGCACGGCGGTTTTGATATGTTTGGCATGGGCCGCAAAAATAAGCGGAAAAGAAATATATCCCCCCGTCCCGACGGCCACATCGGGGCGGAATTCCTCAATAATCCGGCGTGTCTGCGAAAGGGCTTTAATAAACTTGACCCAAAATTGAATATGCCGCCACGGATTGAACGACCTCGGCAGGGAGCAGAAATCGATTTCGCGGTATTTGAGCTTGTTTTCTTCCAATACGCGCACGGCCGCATCCCCCCGCCGCACGATAAAAAGCACGCTGCAGCCCTGTTTGTTAAGCAGCCGGCCCAGAGAAAACCCCGGATAAAAGTGTCCGCCCGTTCCCCCGGCGGCAATAAGAAAGCGTCTGTTCATTTATCTGTTCCTGTTTCGGTAATCGGTAAAATCATCCTGCCGCCGCGCTTTGGGCGCGGCCTCGCTGGCAGCCAGGTTTAATATAATACCTATCATGGCCAGCGTCATAATGACCGAAGACCCCCCATACGAAAAAAACGGCAGAGGAATGCCTTTGGTGGGCAGCAGACCGATGGCCATGGCCATGTTAAAAAACGCCTGGATGGATATGGTCATCGTCAAGCCGAAAATAAGCAGGCTGTTAAAGCCGTTTTTGGCCACGCGCGCCAAACCGATACCACGCGAAAGCAGCCAGCAGAAAAACGCAATTATCACCAGCACGCCGATTAAGCCGATTTCCTCACACATTATAGAAAAAATAAAGTCCGTATGCGCGGCGGGCAGGTATTCCAGCTTCAGCTCACTGTTGCCCAGCCCCTTGCCGAACCAGCCACCGGAACCTACCGCCAAAAAAGATTGCATCAGCTGATAACCCGCCCCTCCGGCCTGCGCTTCGGGATTTAAAAAAGAAAGCAGGCGTTTCAAGCGGTAAGTATAAAAAATCAGCTGGTATAAAATGACTGGCACGGTCAAGGCAAACAACACGGCCAAATGTTTAATGCTTGCCCCGGCCACAAACAGCATCAGCACCACCACCGCGCCCATCAGCATGGGGGTGCCCAAATCCGGTGCTTTCATCATCAGCGCAAAGGTAAAGGCACTGACGGCCAGAGGCTTAATCAGCAGCTTCCAGTTTTTGGCCAGCTTGCCCTGCACATTGCTTAAATAGTCGGCCACGTAAATAACCAGCGTCACTTTGGCCACCTCGGAAGGCTGAAGATTAAAGAATCCCAGGTTAATCCAGCGGTGTACATTAGCAATAGGTTCTGTAAACAGTACAATCAACAACAAAGCCCAGGTGCCCCACATCAGCCAAATGGGTTTAAAAATACGCTGCAAAGACAAATATGTCTGCGATAAAAACAGCGCCGCCGCCACGCCCAGCGTGTCAAAAAGCACCTGCCGCTTAAAGTAGGAAGTGGAATCAAAGGCGGAAGAAGAATAGGTAAAAATCAACCCAAAACAAATAAAAATAAACGTGATAAACGCCAGGCGTTTGTCTATTTTCAGCGGCTGCCAGGCCTCTTCGGCACGGGTGCGGCGTACCGGCTCTTTAAACAAAGCCGGGCGGCGGCGGGCGTAAATGTTTTTCCGTTTTGTTTTGGTGAAAAGTTTTACCATGTTTTACCTGATTTTTAATGAGGCCAGCGCCAGCAGCATCAACATGGCTCCCATAACCCAGAAACGCACAATCACTTTGGGCTCCGGCACACCGCTGAGCTCAAAGTGGTGATGTATCGGGGCCATTTTAAACAGCCTTTTGCCGTGCGTCAGTTTAAAATATCCCATCTGCAGCATGACGGAAAGGGTTTCCAATACAAAAATACCACCCGCAATGGGAAGCAAAAGCTCCTGTTTTACAATTAACGCCGCGGTGCCCAACACGCCGCCTAAAAACAGGGAGCTGGTATCTCCCATAAACACGCTGGCGGGATAGGCGTTAAACCACAAAAATCCCAGACACGCCCCTATCAGCGCGCCCATAAAAACGGTAATTTCCCCCGCCCCGGGCACATAAATAATTTTTAAATATTCAGCAAAATTGACATTTCCCGCCACATAGGCAAATACGCCGTAAGTCGCAGCGGCAAACACCATGCACCCGCTGGCCAGGCCGTCCAGGCCGTCGGTTAAATTGGTGGCGTTGGAAGAGCCTACAATAACCAGCATGGAAAAGGCAAAGTAAAATACCGACAAATCCACAAACGCCTTGCTGACGTACGGAATAATCAGCGATGTGGCATACTGCCCGTTGGGAGGGTTTAGCGCCAGATACCCTACTACCACCACGGCGGTAAAAAGCTGTATGGCCAGTTTGACCCGGGAAGACATGCCTTCCGGGTTTTTCTTGACCAGTTTGGTGTAATCGTCCAAAATACCGGCAAAAGCCAGGCTGACCGTCGTAAAGAGCATCAGCCCGATATACGCGCTGTCCAGCCGCGCCCATAATAATACGCTGACCAGAAGGGTCACCAAAATCAGCAGTCCGCCCATAGTGGGTGTGCCGTTTTTGGACAGATGGGAGGCTGGACCGTATTCGCGCTCAATTTGCTGGATTTTATAAGAGCGCAGTTTGCGCACCAATGCAGGGCCCAGCAAAAGGGACAGCAAAAACGCCGTGACAATCGCCGCGCCGGTGCGGAAAGTCAGATAACTAAAAATGTTTAAAAAACTGATATCGTCTTTAAACAGGGAGAGGTAATAGAACATGCCTCAAATCTCCTTGAGCAATTTTTCAAATTGCATGCCGCGCGAGGCTTTGAGCAGGCAGGTGCCGCCGCGCCTGTCCAGCAATTTTTTCAAATCTTTGAGCCAAGCCTGCGGCGTAACCCCGTAAAATACGGTAACCGACGTATCTCCTTTCAGCGCGTCGGCGGCATATTTCATTTCTTCCCCGGCCAGAAATGCATAATCGGCCTTGTTGTCCAGCAGCCAGCGTGCCACCAGACGGTGGTAATTTTTGGAACTCTCCCCCAGTTCTTTCATATCTCCCAAAACGGCAATGCGAGGAGAACCGGCTTCGCGCCCCAAAATTTCCAGCGCGTTCTGCATACTAGCGGGATTGGCGTTATAGCAGTCCAAAATAAAATCCGTCCGGCCTTTATGCAGGCGTTCCAGGCGCAGAGGCATGGGGGTATAAGACATCAGCCCCTTCTTAATCTCGTTCATAAAAATACCCATCGCAATGGCCGCGGCACAGGCGGCGGCGGCGTTAAGCTTGTCATGCCGCTGCAACTGCACGTCTATGACATAAGCTTCGTTTTTATAAGTAAACGAAAAATTGTCCGTATCCAAAATGCGCAAATCCGCATTGGGAGAAAAACCAAAACTGATGCTTTTGCCCTTATAGGTTTCCAGCCGGCGGAGAAGCTCGTCATCTAAATTATACACCAGCGTGCCTCCCGGCGCAATGCAGGATACGATTTCGGTTTTGGTACGGTATACCGTTTCCAAATCTTTGAAAAATTCCAAATGCGCCGCAGATATATTGGTAATCACGGCCACATCCGGCACGGCCAGACCGGCCGTTTCAGCAATATCCCCCGGGTGGGACGCCCCCAGCTCAAACACGCCCAACTCATGTTTGGGCTGTATTTCCAGCAAAGAAAAAGGCACGCCGAACTGATTGTTAAAATTCCCCGTATTGGCCACGGTTTCCCCGGCCTGCTCACAAATGGATTTAAGCATTTGCTTGGTGGTACTTTTGCCGTTGGAACCGGTAATGGCGGCAATTTTAATGGCACTGTTTAACCGGTGGTACTTGGCCAGCGCCTGCAAAGCTTTTAAAGAATCCTCCACTTCCAGCACGGCCACGCCATCGGGCACGGCGGGGATACGTCCCTTTTCGCCAATAACCACAGAAGCCCCTTTTTTGACTACTTCTTTAATAAAATCATGCGCGTCATGGTTGCGGCCTTTTAAAGCCCAAAAGGCATCCCCTTTAGCCAGCACTCGGCTGTCAGTAGCAAAAGAGCGGAACGGAGCCTGGGGAGTTTTGGCATGCAAAGTTCCCCCCGTAATGGAAGCGAGTTTAGACAAAGTAAGACTTAATTTCATACATTCTCCTTGGCTTTACATCTAAATCTTCGGCGTTTTGGGCTGCAATTCTTCGGGCCTGTCCGGCGCTATCCCCTGCATGGCCAGCAGCCCTTCGGCCACTTCTTTAAACACCGGGGCGGCCGCCGTGCCGCCGAAAGTGTATTTGGACGGATTGTCCAACACCACCAAAATAGTAAACTGCGGGTCGTCTATCGGCGTAAAACCGCAGAAAGAAACCACATGGTGACGCGTGGCGTAACCGCCTTCCTGGCTGAGCTTTTCGGCCGTACCGGTTTTGCCGGCCACGCTGTAACCTTTAATGCGCGCGCGCTTGCCGGAGCCTTCCTGCACCACATGTTCCAGCACTTTTTTCATGGTGTCGGAAGTTTCCTGCTTAATTACACGGCGTATTTTCTGCGTTTTGGCCTTTTGTTCCGTGCGGCCGTCGGCATATTCTATACGGTCCACCAAATGCGGCTGCATCAGCCAGCCGCCGTTGGCCACCGCCGAATAAGCACCGATCAGCTGCACCGGCGTCAGGGCAATGCCGTAGCCGTAACCCTTGGTGGCTGTATCCACCACCGTCCATTTGTTATACGGCAAAATATAGCCTTTGGATTCGCCGTTAAAATTAATATCCGTTTTGGTTCCGAAACCAAACGCCTTCATGTAATAAAACAAATTTTTGGCTCCCAGTTCCAGTGCGATTTTGCCCGCGCCGATATTGGAAGATACGGCCATGATTTCGGGTATGGTCAGCTCGTCTTTGTCATGCTGGCGGTCCCGCACCACCACCCCGCGCGCTATTTCCCACTTGCGCCCGCTCATGTCTATGGCGTCGTTAATAGACACGGCCCCCGCATCCAGCGCCGAAGCGATGGCTATAGTCTTAAATGTGGAGCCCGGCTCATAGGTAAACTGAAACGCCAAAGACTGCCCGTCTTTGCGGGGATAAGAGGCCGCAGCCAAAATGCGCCCCGTCTGCGGCTGCTGTACCAAAATCAGGCCGCGCTCCGGTTCATAATCTTTCACGGCTTTTTCCAGGGCCTTTTCGGCATAATACTGGGCTAATATGTCAATAGTCAGATAAACACTGCCCACGGAGCGTTCTTCTTTTAAGCTGCGGTCATAAATCAGTTCCCCTCGGCGCGCGCGCTTGGCACGGCGCTTGCTGATCTGCTGGCTCATTTCGGAATTAAACATCTGTTCTATGCCCGAAAGCCCCAGGTTTTTGGAATTGGCCGCACCCAAAATGTCTATGGCGCTGTCCCCGTACGGGTGTACGCGTTCATATTCTGGGGTCAAATCCAGCCCCTGGCCCAGCGTCGTGCGCAATACGGGCAGGATTTTCATATATACGTCGGGCTTGATCTTCTTGGCTACAAAAAAGAAATTGCGGTGGCGGTTCCATTCCCGTTCAATCTGCTTTTTAGAAATCCCCAGGGTTTTGGACAAAAAATCCACGGTCTTCTTTTTGTCGCGGACATAGCGCTTGCTGATACCGCAGGAATGTGTGCGCACCGATTCGGCCAAAAAATTCCCGTTTACGTCGTAAATATTTCCGCGCAGACGATCCTCGTCCAAATAATTGTAAATGGCGCGTTCGGCCTTGCCGGCAAACTCGTCATGCAAAAAAGTCTGCATATAAAACAGCCTCACGCCCATGCAGAGGGGCGCCAGCAGGCACAACATCCCGCAGAGTTTCATGCGGGCTTTGGCATTATAAGCAAAGGGGCTGTTTTGTTTAAACATTTAATCTTCCAACACGATGATATTTTGCGGCGGCGTACGGCGCAGGTGCAGCTTTTCTTCCGCCAGTTTCTGCACCGCCTGCGGGCTTTGCAGGCGCACGGTCTCCAGCTCCAAATACTGGTTGCGGGCGCGTTTGACTTCCACTTCCGTATGCAGCTGGCCAATGGCACGGCCGGAGCGGTTGATTTCAATGCGCATCATTACCACCCCGAACGCAAATACGCTAATAATAAAAACGATTCCAAATAGCCTCATACCCTTTCTATTACCCTCAGTTTGGCGCTGCGGCTGCGCGGGTTGGCGCGCACTTCTTCATAAGAAGGCGCCACCACATGTTTATTGACCAGCTTCCAGGCCCCGCCGGCGGCCAGCTCTTTAAAACGGTTTTTGACCAGACGGTCCTCCAGCGAGTGGAATGTGATAATTCCCGCTCTCCCGCCGGGTCTGATCAGCTCCTGCAGGGCGCCGAGTGCGCTTTGTACGCAACCCAGTTCGTCATTGACAGCAATGCGCAGCGCCTGGAATGTCTGCGTGGCCGGATGGATTTTGCCGCGGCCGCGCACGACACTTTCCACAATGCTTTTTAACTGAAAAGTGGTTTCTATTTTTCTCTGTCGCCGCGCGGCCATAATGGCCATAGCGATGGCGTGAGCGTTGCTTTCTTCGCCGTATTCTGTAAAAATCCGTTCCAGCTCCGCCAGCGGCCATTCATTAACTATTTGCGCCGCCGTCAGCGGGGCCGACAAGTCAAAACGCATGTCCAGCGGCCCGTCGCGCAGCAGGCTGAACCCCCTCTCGGGATTGTCCAGCTGATAAGAGCTCAATCCCAAATCAAACAAAGCTCCGTCAGCCCCGTCCAGCCCTGCCTCCCGCAGCACATGAGGCGCCTGCGTATAAGACGCGTGCACCGCCATTAAACGGGGGTCATTTACCCGTGTGCGGGCCATATGGAGAGCTTCTTCGTCTTTATCAAAACCGAACAGCCGCGCCTGCGGCCCCAGAAGGGACAGAAAATATGCCGCATGCCCGCCAAGGCCCAGCGTAGCGTCCACATACACTCCGTCCGGTTTCCCCAGCAACAGTTCCGCTGCTTCTTTGGCCAGCACGGGAATATGCGTCCACTGCGTCATTAAAATCCTCCTCTGAAAGCATTCGTTTCCACCATTTTCAACTTGGGAATCACCGTCTTTTGCGGCGCGGCTTTGGCCGGCGCGGGCTGCGGGCGGGGCCGCTTGCTTTGGGCGGGCACGGAGATCGTCTGCGTGGACGAAATGACAGCCGCCGGGGCCTTTTGGGCGGACTGTTGGTTCTTTTTGGCTAAATCATACAGCCATACATTTTGCAGTACCGACACCTTGGTGAACGGCATGCCGTAAGCGCGGTATAAAGCCTGGTGTATGGGAGAGCCGGATTTCAGCTCATTGCAAAACTGATAAAATTCATCCCGGCTCCGCTCGTTGAGCAAATAATCCACCAGACTGTAAGCCTGCGTATACCAGATTTCGGCCTGCTTCGTGGACAGAGCCGACAAATCGTTCATTTCCACCATGCTGTCCAGCGGAATATATTTTCCGGACAAAATAGTCCGCAGGCTGCCCTCCACCCAGCTGGGTTTTTGTTTGGTGGCATAAATCTGCATATACACGGCCATGCCCTCGGACAGCCACAGCGGTGAAATGGTTGGCAGGAAATACCCGTCAAAATACAAATGAGTCAGCTCATGCACCGACAGCGGATAAAAACTGCGCCCCTCCAGCACATACATCGTATCTGCCTTTAAGTCTGAGGCCGCGCCGGACCAAGGCGGGCGTTTGGTAAAATTCATATAACTTTTTTTCTGTCCAAAAATCATAACCAAAATTTTATTGGGTTTGGCCACCAGCGTAAACGGGGTCAAATCCAGCATCAGGTTACCGTGAATAGTGTCCAACACGCTTTTGAGCTGCTCCCCAACGGGCTGCTTTTCGCGGTAAATTAAATAATTAAACGTATCCGCCGTCATAAACCCGGGCGGCGGCGGCAGCCAGCGCACTTTATTTTCCGCCCCTTGCGGCGTGCGCACCTGTGCGGGCACTTCCAATACGAGGGCTTCTTTAGGACTGGCCACACTGCCCACGTGTTCCAAACCGGAAATCAATTCCTTCAGTTCCGCTTCCGCCTGTTTTTGCTCTTCGGGAGTTTGCGGAATGTGTTCTTCAAACAGCTCATCAAAAATACGCGGGTCAATTTCTTTTTTTTGGGCGGGGAGCTCTGCTTTGGAAGCATCAGCGGCCTGCGCGGGTTTTCCCTCTACCATCAAGACTTTTCGGATGGCGGTTTTAGGGTCTATATCAAAATAACGCAGTATAGGCGGTGTAATAAGCACCGCCCCCAACAGCCACAGCAAAACGGTAATTTGTTTGACTATGTCCATATTATGCCGCGGCCCCCCTGTCCGCGGTAAAAACAGCCAAATACCTTTGCTTCTCTTCCCCCGGCAGCCGGTAACCGACCGGAGTTTCCCGCCGCAACCCCAAACGGCGCAGCAGCTCTTCCCCCGCTTCGTCCGGCGCACTCTGGTAAGCGGCCAGCACGCCGCCCGCCGCCAGTGCGGGCGCCAATAGCGGCAGAATATCGTTTATCTGCCCCATGGCGCGCTCGGTAATAAAATCAAAAGGCCCCGCTTTTTGCTGGCCCAAACGCCTATTTAATACCCTAACATTTTTTAAGGCCAGTTTTAATACGGCCCAGTTTAAAAAAGAACAACGCTTTTCCAGGCTTTCCACCAGCGTAACGCTTGCACGGGGCAGGACAGCGGCGCAGGTCAGGCCGATGTATCCCGCGCCCGCCCCCATATCCGCCACGGTGAAACTTTCCTTTCCCTGCGCCGCACGGTGGAAAAAGGCCGCCGCAGCCAGGCCGTCACAGATGTGGCGGGTGAAAATTTCCTCTTTGTTTGCAACGCTGGTTAAATTTAAAAAGTCCTTTTTTTCCCACACCAAATCCGCATACCGGGCCAGCGTATCCAGCTGTTCCGCCGTCAGGCACAGGCCCAAAGAGGCCGCAAAATCAGCCGTTTTTGCGCGCATGCTGCAGCCTCCGGTACCGCTCTATATGTATGGCCAAAAGCTGTATATCCGCCGGGGTAACGCCCGGAATGCGCGCGGCCTGGCCCAGTGTGCGCGGGCGGACGGTTTTTAATTTCTGGCTGCTTTCAATCAAAATGCCTTTGACGGCGGAAGGGTCAAACCCCTCAGGGATAACGATATTTTCGGCCTGGGCCAGTTTTTCGGCGTCTTTTTTGTTGCGCTCGTAATAACCGGCGTATTTTTGGTATACGTCCACGTGAAAGCGCACTTTTTCCGCCGTCCAGGGATATAAACCCGTTTCATCCACCTGATAAGACGGGTCTGCCTTGAGGCGTTCCACCTCCGCGCGGTATTTTTCAAAGGCGGGTTTATATTGGGGATCCAGCGTGCCCAGCGCAAAGCCGTGCGGGCACAGGCGCAGGTCTGCATTGTCGTTGCGCAGCAGGATGCGGTATTCGGCGCGCGAGGTAAACATGCGGTAAGGCTCATTGACCCCTTTGGTCACCAAATCATCTATCAGCACGCCGATATACGCCTCATCGCGGCGCAGGACAAAAGGCTCCTGCCCGCGCGTTTTGCGCGCGGCATTGACGCCGGCCACAAAGCCCTGGCCGCCGGCTTCTTCATACCCCGTCGTACCGTTTACCTGCCCCGCGCAGAAAAGCCCGGGCACGATTTTGCTTTCCAAAGACGGATATAAATCCATCGGGTCGGAAAAGTCGTATTCAATGGCATAGCCCGGCCGCGTAATGGAAGCGTTTTCCAGGCCGGGCACGGATTTTAAAAGCGCGCGCTGCACTTCTTCGGGCATGCTGGTGGAAAAGCCCTGTATATAAAATTCCTCGGTATTGGTGCCTTCGGGCTCCAAAAAAAGCGGGTGGCTTTTGACATCGGGGAATTTTTTGGTTTTATCCTCCACCGACGGACAGTAACGCGGCCCCAGCGCGTGGATTTTGCCGCTGTACATGGCGGAGCGGTTTAAATTCTCTCGCAGGATTTTATCGGTTTCTTCGGTGGTGCGGGTAATGTAACAGCATAAAAATTTGCGTTTGCTTTGCGCGGCGTAATCGGTAAAATGCGACATCGGCTGAAAAGGATCGTCCGACGGCTGCAGGCGGAATTTGTCAAAATCCACCCCGCGCGCATTGATACGCATGGGGGTGCCGGTTTTAAAACGGATAATATGCAGTCCCAGCGCTTTTAAGGATTTGGAAAGCTCGTTGCTGGGCATATCGTTATAGCGGCCGCCCGGGAATACTTCTTCGCCGATGTGTATGGTGCCTGCCAAAAAAGTGCCCGCCGTGAGCACCACGGTTTTGGCGCGGTAAAAGGTATGGCGCAGGGTAACCACACCCGAAACGGCCCCGTCCGAAACGGCGATTTGGGCCGCTTCGTCCTGCATCACGTCCAAATTGGGCTGCAGCTCCAGGGTATGTTTAAAATTAAACTGATAGGCTTTCTTGTCGCACTGCACGCGCGGGGAATGCACGGCGGGGCCTTTGCCGGTGTTGAGCATATGGTAATGCACGGCGGCGCTGTCGGTAATGCGGCCCATGGCGCCGCCCAAAGCGTCTATTTCGCGCACGATTTGCCCTTTGGCTATGCCGCCGATAGACGGATTACAGGACATTTGGGCAATGGTGTCCAGGCTTTGCGTCAGCAGCAGGGTTTTGGCCCCCGTTTTGGCCGAGGCCAAAGCCGCCTCACAGCCTGCGTGCCCGCCGCCGATTACAATCACGTCATAGATTTGCGGATATTCGTACATTTACTTCCCCATGCAAAACTTGGAAAAAATAATGCCCAGTATGTCGTCCGGCGTCGTTTCGCCGGCCAAGTCTTTCAGCGCGCCCAATGTCCCGCGCAAATGCTCCGCGCACAACTCCAGCCCCGCCCCCGCGGCCAGGCGCGCGGCGGCGGATTCGGTTTCCGTCTGGGCGTTTAAAACGGCCTCGTACTGGCGCAGGTTGGAAATCATCACCCCGTCCTCTCCCTGCGCCTGCGGGGCGGACACGAACGCCAAAATCTGTTTTTTAAGCCCGTCCAGGCCCTCGCCGTTTTTGCAGGACACATAAGCGGTATACTGTGTTTTGCCTTCCAAAGCGCAGCGGCCGCGCGGGGCTTCGTCAGTCTTATTGAGCACCAAAATAACGGGTTTGTCCTGCTTTTGCACGTCGTCCCAAAGGGCTTCTTCCTGCGGGGTCAGCTCCCGCGTCAAATCCGCCACGAACAATACTAAATCCGCCTTCTCTATGGCGCGCAGGCTGCGCTTCATGCCTTCGCGCTCGGCGGGGTCCAGTGCATGCTCCCGTATGCCAGCGGTATCGGTCAAAATCACTTTCTGCCCGTCCAAATCCAGCGTTTCTTCCACGGTGTCGCGCGTGGTGCCGCTTTGCTCCGACACAATGGCACGATCAAAACCCACCAGCGCATTGAGCAGGCTGGATTTGCCGCAGTTGGGTGCGCCGACAATGGCGGCCTTCAGCCCCTCTTTAATCAGCCGCCCGACAGAAAAAGTATCGGCCAGCCGCGCCAGGGCGCCGGCCTGGGCCAGCAGTTCCTGCTCGGCCGCCGCGGCGTTTAACGGAGGCATTTCTTCGTCCACGTCATCCAGGCGCGCTTCCAACTCGGCCAACATTTCGGACAGGGCGTTTTTGACGGCGTTTAACTTTTCACTCAACCGTCCGTCCAAAGAGGACAGGGCCAAATCATGCGCGGCCTTGTTTCCGGCGGAAATCAAATCGCACAGCCCCTGTGCTTCCAGCAAATCCATTTTGCCGTTTAAAAACGCGCGGTAGGAAAATTCCCCCCGCCTGGCAGGCTCCGCCCCGCAGGCGCAAAGCACCTCCAGCAGGCGGCCGCGTATATAGGGCGAGCCGTGCACGGCAAACTCCACCACGTCCTCCCCGGTAAAGCTGCGCGGCGCGGGAAAATAGGTCACCAAAGCCTCGTCCAATACTTTTTCGCCGTCATAAAGGCGGCAGAATACCTGCGTGCGCGGCGCAAAAACCCTGTCCGTACGCGTTACTTTGCGCAGAACAGACAGGCTCTCGGGGCCGCTTAAGCGAATGAGCGCAACCGCGCTTTGCCCGGGCGCAGTGGCCGGGGCGACGATAGTGCTTGGCATGGTTATATTTTATAATTTTTAGACGTACTTTTGGGGTTTTTATTCCGTACGCGCGCGAATATAAAAACGGCGGGCCAGGAAACTCGCCGTTTGAATTTTTACATTTCCGCAGGTAATGTGGGAGAAAAGGCCTTGCCGCCGTTGGCTTTAAAAAACGCCGCTGCGTCCGTCCAGGCGGGCGTAAACGCGCGCTGAGAATAAAAATGCGTCTGCACTGCCGCGCCGCTTTGCTTCAAAAGCGCCGCCGTGCGGTTCCAGCGCGCCGGCAGAGAAAGGCCCAGCACGTCCAGCGCCGCTTCCCCCTCCGACCGCCCGATAAAAGCCGCGGTGGCCCAGAAAAGGCTGTTGTCGCGCCCTACGGCGTAATAAAACTGCGGGGTGCGTTTCCAGTTTTTTGCGTCAAACTTCCGACCGGATATTTCCCGGGCGTCCGCCGCGCCCAGCGGGTAATTCCACGCCCGCCCGTCCAGTTCGGCCAGAGGCAGGGGCACGACTCCGTCCGTACCGCCGCATACGGCGGCCTGCACGTTTTTCGGATGCAGAAAAACAAAACGCGCGCAAAAATCGCCCGATGGACCGAACCCGTGCAGCCAAATCTTTTTATGCGTTTTAATTCCCTGCTCTTTCAGCCGTTTCCGCGCATCTTTCAACATGGCCAAAAACTGCAAATCCGGCCGCTTTAAGGAGCCTTCCCGAATTTGCATAACATCACGGTCCAGCGCCCCAACCCGCAGATTGGGCGCGGACGGCACCCGCGTAAACACAGGCATGATGACGGGGGTTTTTAAAGAGGAAAGCAGGGGATAACTTTGCAAAAAAGACAGCGCGCCGGAGGTTTGATCTGCCCGTCCGCCGCTTATGCGCAGCAGCCCGGGGTCGGCTTCCGCCAGCAGGAAATATTTTTCCGTCCGCTCCAGCCCGCGCGGCACTGCCAGAAAATAACCGAAAGAAAAACCTTCCTCCGGATTAGGCCCGACATACTGTATCCATAAAGTATCGGTGTATAACTCGCCGGTGCGGCTTTGCGCCCAAAGGCCCGCAGGCAGACAAAACAACAAAGCGGCCAGCCCAAGCAACAAATATTTTTTCATGCGTTCCCCCTTGCCGCATATTGTAGCATAGTTTAGCTTTTGGACGGAAAAACCAGGCGGAAAATAACCCCTTTGCCGCCTTTGGCGTTATGCACTTCGGCGCGGCCGCCGTGCAGTTTCATAATGGAAGCAACGATGGAAAGTCCCAGCCCGCTGCCGCCGTAGCCGTCTGGCGAGGGACGGGCCGAATCAATCTTGTAAAAGCGGTCAAACAGCCGCCCCATATGCTCCGGCCCGATAGCGGGGCCGTCATTAAAGAAGGTAATCACCGTTTCCCCGTTTTCCTGCTCCGCGCCGATGCGTATGTGGCCGCCGCGGGGCACGGGCCGCTCAAAAGGCAAACGAAACCGTTGCTCCTGCTTCCCGGCGTACGGAAGAAGAGGCTTCCAAAACAAAACTGCGCCAGGGGGAAGGTTCGTAACTGATACGGAATTCTCCCCCCACTTTCCAACGCCGCCCCAAACTAAATTCCGTTCCGAATCCGGCCATCCATATAGCCCCGCTGCCGTCCATATCCTCAAAAGCCAGCGGAAAAGAGGCCCTGTTAAACACCACGCCTCCGCCAAACAAAACATATAAAGCCGGATGAGTCTGAGGAGTGAGATTATATTTTATGACAGCGGAAACGGAATACTTGCTAATTTCTTCTAAAAATTCCGTTTCCCGGTCAACAGCCGTCAGCCACTGTCCCTCCGCTCCGGCCCAAAACCGCTCGGAAATGCGCTTCAACAAACGCACTTGGGTGCCGGCCATATTCCGCGAAAGGACCCCGCCTTCGCCGTCCTGGATATTCCCGACGGAAAACACGGGCCCGGCCTCTGCCTCCCAGCTTGGCGGAATATTGTTTGGTTGCGGCGCTGTTTCGTATATTCGCGGCACGGGGCGGTATATATGGTATATCTGCCCGTGTGCACACAACGCCGCTGATATGCACAAAAAGGCCGCCAGGGCGGCGACTTTCAGCGCGGAAAGACGTTCTCTCATACAGTTTCCCCGCGCTTATTGTATAAAAACAACTCCCGGATTTTATATAACTTGTTTTATAGGAAAAATTAACTTTTTATATCTATTTTCCCTTTACTTTCCCCCGCCTGCGCCCGATGGAAGCCGCATATGCCCGGCGCCGGCAGGGCACATGCCTTTTACATGACAAAGGCGGCCCCAAAGCCGCCCTTGTTCTCCCCCTGCTAAGTGTTAAGGATGAAGACGTTAAAAGCGCGTACCAATGCGGAAAAACGCGCTGTGGAACTGCAGGTAATTGTCTTTTCCGTAATAGCGGTTAAGGTCATTGCCTTTGACGAAGGCCACCGTATAGCGGTATTCCAGTCCCATAAAAATATCTTTGCTCAGGTTATACTGCAGCCCCAAGCCGGCAAACAAATCCAGCCCCCATTTGTCGGAACTCTGGGAGGTATATTCCCCGTTGCGTATGCCGGAAGATTTCATACGGGCCTGTGCCGCGCCGACACCCAGGGGAATGTACAGGCGCCAGGTATCCCAGGCATTGATGGTATATTTTCCGGCCAGCGCAATGCTGTTCAGGCGCAGCTTGTCATATTTATAACTACCCAGCCGGTAATTGGTGCGGCTGTCGTGGTTGAGTAACATATAGTCGGCACCCAGGGCAAAATGGTCGCTAATATCCCACAACACCTGGCCCGTGGCAGCCAGCCCCAAATCCGTCATACGCGCGCCGGTCGTATCTTTATTAAAAGAATAGCTTGCGCCCACACCGATAGACACTTCGGCGTGTTTTTCATTGGCCAGGGCCATTTTGCTGGGTGTATAATCGGAATATTGCGTCTGGCTGATGACGCGAGTTCCGCCCTGCGGCGTGCTGCGGGTCTGCTCCACCATACCGTATTGGGTGGTGCCTTTCTTGTTGGTGGTGGTTACGTCATAAACGGTAGTCGTATCCGTCTGTACGGTGCGCATGCGCGGCTGTTGGGCCGTCTGCCCCTTAGCATTTTGTGCCGAAGCCGTTGAAGCCAGCAACGCCAAGGCGGCCAAAGCCATTAAACCTTTTTTCATATTCTCCCCCTGTTTTTTTGTTTGGTAAAAATAAACTACATGGTTATGGTAAGATAATGCCCTCGGCCGGTCAACGCAAAAAAGAGGTTAGTTTTCCTCCCTCTTATGTCCCTAAGGGCAGAGACAGCTCCTTTCCTTGCTGTTTTTGTATTGGATTTGACAGCGGGCTTATATAATGTTAATATAAATTATCCGCTAAAAAGCGACTTGGCAACAAGTCGCTTTTTACTTAATAGGCAGGTGCGCATGAAAGACCCTAAAACCATAGAACAGACCGTATCCTCCGCGCTGGAAGGCCAGGGCGTGGAACTGGTGGATCTGGTGATACAAAACCAGGGACGCAAAAAACTTTTGCAGTTTTTCGTTGACAAGGAAGGAGGCGTCACGCTGGACGACTGCTCCGCGCTGACCAACCAAATAGACGCCGTGTTGGAAATGGAAAACCTCATTGACGGGGCGTATATTTTGGAGGTTTCCTCCCCGGGCGTCAAACGCGTGCTGAAAAAGCCGGCGCATTTTAAAAAGTTCGTGGGGCAGCGCGTACGCATCGTGCTTAAAACCCCGCTGGACGGACGCGGCTTTTTCACAGGCGGCATCGCCTCCGCCGATGACGAAGGATTTACGCTAAACGACGGCACAAATCAATATCACTTTACGTACGACAATATCAAAAAGGCCAACTTGGACCCCGTACTTGAATTTTAACACCGCGCGCGGGCCCGTGCCCGCCGCATATTATATATAAGGAGAACAAACCAAATGGAAGGAACCGCCAAAGATTTAATCCAGGCCCTGGAAGGACTGGAAAGAGAAAAAAATATCAAAAGAGACGATATTTTGAAAACCATTGAAGACGCCCTGGTGTCGGCCCTGCGCAAAAACCTGGGCAAAACCGCCCAAATCAGCGCCAAAATTGACGTGGAAACGGGCACCATTCAGGCCTTTCAGACCCTAAACGTCGTAGACGTGGTGACCAACCCCGAAGCCGAAATTGACGTGGAAGCGGCAAAAGCCTACCTCAAAGACCCCAAAGCCGGCGACGTGGTAACCCTGACGCAGGACGTGGAGGATTTCTCCCGCATTGCGGCGCAAATCGCCAAACAGGTGCTGATCCAAAAGGTGCGCGGCATTGAACGCGAAAACTTTTACAAAGAATTCAAACCCCGCGAAGGCGAAGTGGTGACGGGTTCCGTGCGCCGTTTCTCCGACCGCGATTTAATCGTGGACCTGGGCAAAGTGGAAGCCATTCTGCCGTACTGCGAACAGATTAAAAAGGAACGCTATACCAGCGGTTCGCGCGTCAAAGCCATCATCGCCAAAGTGCTGAGCCAAACCGATTTGGCCAATATCGGTGATGATCCGGTGCTGGGCCGTTATAAGTCCGCCGCATATAAAATGGACAAAGGCCAGCGCGGGCCCTATGTCATTCTCTCCCGCGCCAACGGCAAATTTTTGGAAGAGCTGTTTAAAGTGGAAGTGCCCGAAATCAGCGAAGGCATTGTGGAAATCAAAGGCGTCCAGCGCGACCCGGGTTTCCGCGCCAAAGTGCTGGTGTCCAGCATTGACCACAAAATTGACCCTATCGGCACCTGCGTGGGCATGCGCGGCATACGCATTCGCGCGGTCATGAACGAGCTGTCCGGCGAACGCATTGACTTGATTAACTATTCCGACGATATTACCACCGTGCTGGCCAACTCCATTGCGCCGGCCAAGGCCAGCTTTGTCAAAATCGTAAGCATGAGCGAGAAAAAAGCCCTCATTATCGTGCCTGACGACCAGCTGCCCATCGCCATCGGCAAAGACTGGCAGAATATCAAGCTCGCCTCCCGCCTGACCGGCTGGGATTTGGAAGTAAAGAGCGAAAGCCAGAAAAATAAAGAAGCCGAAGAGGCCGCCGCGGCCACCCAGGGCGAACTGGAAGGCATAGAAGGCATCGGCCCCAAAACCGCCGAAATTTTGCAGAAAGCGGGTTACAGCTCCGCCGAGCAAATCGCTTCCGTAGAGCCGGAACACTTGGCCGCTTTGCAGGGCATCGGCGAAAAAACGGCCGCCAAGATTATTGAAAGCGCCAAAAAACATTTAGAACAGCAGGCTGAAAAGCCGGCGGAGGAGGAAGCCCATGACGACCAGGAAAACAACTAAAGAAGGGGACTCCTCCGACACTAAAAAGAAAACCGCGGCCAAAAAGCCCGCCGCCAAAAAAACGGCGGTAAAAAAAGAGGGCACGGCTAAAAAAAACGCGGCCAAAAAAACGACGGCTAAAACAACGGCTAAAAAAACCACGGCGCGCAAAACGGCAGCCAAGAAACCCGCCGCGGAAAAAGAACTAAAAGAAATTTCCGCCGCAGCGGCGCAGATGCAAGCCGCTGCTCCGGCTACTCATCAGGAGCCGGAAGCCAAGCCCGCGCCGCAGGCTAAACCGGCCCCGCAGGCGGCTCCCGCCGTACAGCCGAAACTCGAGCCGGCAGCACAGCCGCGGCAGGAAGCGCCCAAAGCGCAGCCTGCCCCGCAGGCACAGCCTCCGCGCACGCAACAAGCGCCCGCAGCGGCCCCCAAACCGCAGCCGCAACAACAGCCCCAGCACGGGCAGAACCGCCCCCAGCAAGGGGTAAACAGACACGGCAAACCGCAGGGAAATCAAAACGCCGCGCCGCAGACGTCGCAGGCGAAAACGGTGCGCTTAATCGGCACGGAAACGGTCAAAGATTTGGCCGAAAAGATGAATTTTAAAATCAATGATTTCATCAAAAAACTGATGACCCTGGGCGTATTCGCCACTATTAACCAGCGTCTGGAAAAAGACATGGTGGAGCTGATTTGCTCCGAATGCGGTTACACGGTGGAAGAAGCCCCCGCGGAGCTGGACGAAGAAACCCTGCACATCATGCAGGCGCAGGACGATCCGGCCAGCCTTAAACCCCGCAGCCCCGTCATCACCATTATGGGCCATGTGGACCACGGCAAAACTTCTCTCTTGGACGCCATACGCAGTTCCAACGTGGTGGCCGGGGAAGAAGGCGCCATCACCCAGCATATCGGCGCGTACCGCGTACATACGCCCAAAGGGGATTTAACCTTTCTGGACACCCCGGGCCACGAAGCCTTTACCGCCATGCGCGCGCGCGGCGCACAGGCCACGGATATCGTGGTGCTGGTTGTATCCGCCACCGACGGCATTATGCCCCAAACCATAGAGGCCATGGAGCACGCCAAAGCCGCCGGAGCGCCCATTATCGTGGCCGTCAATAAAATTGACCTGCCCGGCGCCAATGTGGACCGCGTCAAGCAGGACCTGGCGGCCCGCGGCCTGGTGCCCGAGGAATGGCAGGGCTCCACGATTTTTGTGGAAATTTCGGCCAAGAAAAAAATCAATATTGACAAACTATTGGAAATGATTGCCCTGCAGGCGGAAATGATGGAACTCAAAGCCAATCCCGACCGCCTGGGCGTGGGTGTTATTCTGGAATCCAAGCGCGACAACAAACGCGGCGTGGTGGCCACGGTGCTGGTGCAAAAAGGTACCATGAAAGTGGGCGACCCGTTCATCGTCGGCACCAGCTACGGCCGCATCCGTGCGCTGATTGACGAAAACGGCCAGCGCTACCAACATATCGGCCCCAGCGTGCCGGCGGAAATCCTGGGTATCAGCGGGGAGCCGCCGCAGGTGGGCGATACGCTCTACATTATGGAAAGCGAAAAAGAAGCCCGCTACGCCGCCGAAAAACGCAAGCTGGCGCAGAAAGAAGACGCCAATGCGCGGCGCACCAAACAGGTGTCTTTGATGAGCCTGGCCAAAGACGAAAACGGCGAAAACACCGTCAAACGCCTGCCCATTGTGCTAAAAGCCGACGTGCAGGGCTCCATTGAAGCCATTAAAGACGCTCTGCTGCGCATTCCGTCCGACGAAGTGGAGCTGGACATCATCCTCTCCGCGCCGGGCAATATCAATGAGTCCGACATTCTGCTGGCCAAAGCCAGCAATGCCGTAGTCATCGGCTTTCACGTGGACGTGGAGCACAAAGCACAGGCCGAGGCCGAACGCGAAGGCATAGAAATACGCCTCTACACCATTATCTTTGAACTGCTGGAAGATATCAAAGCTGCCATGGAAGGCCTGTTGGAGCCTGACGTGGTGGAAGTGTCTTTGGGCAAAGCAACCATTAAGAAGGTCATGCGCTTAAGCTCTGGCATTATTTCCGGCTCGCTGGTGGAAAGCGGAAAAATGGTGCGCGGCGCCGAAGTGAAAATCTGGCGCGGCGAAGAGGTGGTCGGCACCGGACGCATAGGCGGCCTGAAACGCTTCAAAGACGACGTCAAGGAAGTGGAAAAAGGTTTTGAATGCGGCATCCTGGTGGAAGGATTCAAAGGAGTGCAGGAAGGGGACGTCAT
This sequence comes from uncultured bacterium, assembly GCA_949296525.1. GTDB lineage: Bacteria > Elusimicrobiota > Elusimicrobia > Elusimicrobiales > Elusimicrobiaceae > Avelusimicrobium. Next base: position 58,706 of record CASFOP010000008.1, read on the forward strand.
TGAGTGCATCAAGCACGAAAACGTCACCCGCCGCATCAAAATGTAAGTTTGGCAGGGTTTTCTTATGCCTTGCCTGGTGGAAGGATTCAAAGGAGTGCAGGAAGGGGACGTCATTGAGTGCATTAAGCACGAAAACGTCACCCGCCGTATCAAAATGTAAGTTTGAATGACGCTGAAAACCCCGCCGCGGACGCAAGAACGCAGGCGGGGTTTTCTTATGTTTTTTCGCCCCCCTTGTTTCTCCGGCGGAAAGTGTTATAATAAAAGTAACGGCACGGCCGTTTCACCGCCACGCTGGCGGCGTTCAAATCCGGGGGAAAATTATGGAACCCAAAAAAATCAAACTGCTTAAAATTTTTGTCAGCAGCACAGACGTGGTGGACCATGCTTTGTTATACGAAAGCATTTTGCGCAAAGCCAAAGCGTACGGGCTGGCAGGCGGTACGGCCGTCAAAGGAGCTATGGGCTACGGTATCAGCAGCGAGTTGCGCAACAGCCGTTTTTGCGAACTGGTGGAAAAATTCCCCGTTGTGGTGGAATGTATAGACACCGCCGATAAAATAGACGGCTTTATAGAAAGTATTTTGCCCTGGCTGGAGCACCAGCCCAAAGGCTGTTTGGTCAGCACGCAGGACGTAACCGTATATCTGGCCAAAAAAGGCGACACCAAAAAATAACTTTTCCCCCGCTCCGGCGGGGGTTTTTTACGCCGCGCGGGGCTTACGGCCAAAATGATATAATAAGACTATGATAGACAGAATCAAACGGCTTGAAAATTTATTTTTGCAGGAAATCAACTCCATTATCTCCCGCATGACCGCGGCGGGCCATTTGGGCGGCTTTGTAACCATTACCGCCGTGCATGTGGCCAAGGACTTGGCCTCGGCCAAAGTGTATTTTTCCGTGTTCGGCAGCCCCGAGGACAAAAAGAAAACGCAGGAGCAGCTGTCCCTGCTGCGCAAAGAGCTCGGCGCGCTGCTGCGCCACCGGCTGCATTTAAAACGCATTCCGTCTTTCAGCTTTGAATATGACGACACGCCCGAAAAAGCCAGCCGCGTGGAAAGCATTTTTAAAGTCATAGAAAAAGAACACGAACATGAAAACTAATCCGTCTTCTTTTGAACAGATTTGGCAGGCCGTGCAGAACGGCCAAAACTTTTTCGTCGCCGGACATTTAAATCCGGACGGGGATTCCTTGGGCTGCACGCTGGCCGTGTGCTCACTCCTGGAGCGTCTGGGCAAAACCGCCTATGCGTACGCTTCGCCGGCTATCGGTACGGATTTGCTGTTTTTGCCGGGGCTGGAGAAAATCCATGTCAGCGAGCTGCCGCCCAAACCGCAGTTTGACACCGTGATTTTGCTGGAATGCTCCGACCGCAAACGCGGCGGCGATTTGGAAAGTGTATTGCAGAACGCCAAGACCCTGGTTAATATAGACCACCATTTGGTCAGCGACGCATACGGCAACGTCAATCATATTGATTCCGCGGCTTCATCTACCGCCGAAATTATTTTCCAGCTTTTTGAAGCCAGTCCGGACAGCCTGCTTCCCACGCCCGATGAGGCCACCTGCCTGTATACGGGCCTGGTAACGGATACGGGCCGCTTCCTGCATACCAATACGACGGCCGAAGCCCTGCGCGTGGCTTCCGCGTTGGTGGCTTTGGGCGCGGACGTAAACAAAATCAACCAGGTCATTTATTTCACCAAATCGTACACCGAGCTGAAACTCCTGGGCCGCGCGCTGGAAAAAATGCACCTGCTTTTCCAAAACAAATACAGCGAAATCGTGCTGACGCAGGCCGATTTTGAGCCGCTTAACGCCGTGCCTTCGCAGACGCAGGGCATTGTCAGCCAGCCCACCATGATCCCGGGGGTGGAAGTGTCGGCCCTGATTAAAGAAGAACCGGACAAAGTGTCGGTCAATCTGCGCTCGCGCAACCATATAGACGTCAGTTCCATCGCCCAAAAATTCGGCGGCGGCGGCCATGCCCGTGCCGCGGGGTTTAAGGTAACGGGCAAGCCCGTACAGACGGTGGCGCAGGAGCTGGCCGAAACCGTGCGGGAAGTACTGGCCCATGCAAAGCACTGAGCTGACCGGTCTGCTGCTGATAGACAAACCGCAAAATTTTACCTCCAATGACATCGTGGCCGTCGCACGCCGCGCGCTGGGCCTCAAACGCATCGGCCACAGCGGCACATTAGACCCTATGGCCACGGGGCTTTTAATAGTCCTGGTGGGCCGCGGCGCCACGCGCCTGCAGGAACGCTTTTTAAAACTGCCCAAAGTGTACCGTGCCGAACTGACGCTGGGAGCGGAAACGGACACCTGGGACGCGCAGGGACAAATCCTAAAAGAAATGCCCGTGCCCGCGCTGACCGCCGCGCAAATCCGCGACGCAGCGGAGAGCCTGACGGGCGAAGTGCGCCAGCAAATCCCCCCGTTCAGCGCCAAAAAAATAAACGGGCGCAAAATGTATGACCTGGCCCGTGCGGGGCAGGAAGTGGAAGCGCGTTTTAACACGGTGCAGATCTCGGCTTGGGAAGATATTGTTTTTGACGGAAAAAATAAAATATCTTTTACCCTGTGCTGTTCCTGCGGCACCTATGTACGCGCGCTGGGGCTGATGCTGGCCCGCGCACTGGGCACGACGGGGCATTTAACCGCGCTGCGCCGCCTGAAAATAGGGGATTTTGACGTATGCAACGCCCTGGACGGCGCTCTGCTGAAAACCGCGCCGCGGCAGGAAATTGTAAAATTTATAAAAGAGCCTGTTTTATGAAACAAAAAAATTTTATTACGGTAGGGACTTTTGACGGCGTACATTTGGGACACCGGGCTTTGTTTAGCCGCCTGGAACAGCTGGCTGTACTGCACCAAATGCGCCCGCTGGTGCTGTATTTCCCCTATCCGCCCAAAACGCTTTTATCCCCCCGCCCCGAAATGACGGTGCTGTCCACCCCGCCGGAGAAAAAGGCGCTTTTCAAGGCCTGCCTGGCAGACGCGCCGCAGGAACTGGATTTTTTGGCATACCGTGAATATTCACCGGAGCAGTTCTTTAAAAAAGTGCTCCTGGAAAAATATCGCTGCGGCGGCATTTTGGCGGGGCCTGACTTTGCCTTCGGCAAAAACCGTCAGGGAAACGACCAATGGCTTAAAGAAAAATGCGCGCAGGCCAAACTGCCTTTTGAAGTCCTGCCGTTTTATGACGCGCCGGACGGGGCGAAAATTTCTTCTTCCCTTATCCGCAAAACGCTGGCCGAAGGAAATATCCCGCAGGCCAATGCCATGCTCGGACGCCGCTACAGCCTGGAAGGGCGGGTGGTAACGGGCAAAAAACTGGGCCGCAAACTGGGGTTTCCGACGGCTAACCTGGACATCAATTTTTACAAACTCCTTCCGCTGGGCGTCTTTGCCGTCAAGGTGCGCGTGGGCAAAAAGTTTTACCGCGGCATTTGCAACATCGGCTTCCGCCCAACGGTCAACCCCATAGACTCCATTATCCCGCTGACCGAAGTGCACATTTTGGATTTCAGCCAATCTATTTACGGCCGGCGCATAGAAGTGTTCTTTTATGACAAAATACGCGGCGAAGTGAAATTTAACGGGCTGGATGAACTCAAGGCCCAGCTCGCACGCGACAAACAAACCGCCAGGGAATGGATAACGGATAAGGATTTATAAAACTCCCCGGGCTTATGCCCGGGGTTCCTGATAAGAAATATGGATAAAACCGCGGCCCTGCCGTCAACAACAAGTGCAGTCTCCTTCCTCTACAGCAAGGGTTTTTAATAAATCATAATCTATTTCAGCACGGCAACCATCCACATTTTGGGAACCGAATAAATTACCATCATCATCCAGACACAAACACACATCGCCTTTATTCCAAGAAACGGCCGCCTTGGTTGTATTAGACAGCCTGTCGACATCACCCGTCATATATCCAAAGTCCCCAAACGGACAAGAATCTTTTATAGAAGAATTTTCGCATGGAAACTGAATCGTTAAATTTGAGAAATCTTCACAAGGAGAATCATCGGTTTCACTATTAACGCTTGTTCCCGTTTCCAATTCACATATTTTTACTGCGTCAGCCACCGCGCGCAAATTGATAAGCGCCTCGGAAAAACGTGCTTTAGTGACTGCACGTTCATACTGCGGCAACGCCACCGCCGACAAAATACCGATAATCAGCACCACGACCAAAAGTTCAATGAGCGTAAATCCTTTTTTCATTTTATCCCTCCATAGTCTGTTAAATAACTTAAACACCTGCACAACAGATTTTTATTTTTCCTATGTACAGGGTATCAAAAAAAAAGGTCAAGGATATGCGGTTTTAACAGCAAAATTCAACAAAAAAACAACCGATAAGACAAGATAACATCATTAAAATAAGCGGGGGCCGAACCCCCGCCCGTGAGCATCATTTATCAAACCTCCGGGAAGCCCGGAGGAAATCAGGCCGCGCCTTCTTTGGCCTCCTGCTTAAAAAGCACCTCATAAAAGCTGCGGCTGTCCGTTTCTTTTGGAGCCTGCACAAAAGAAGTGTAGCTGCTTGGTGCCCTTATCAAAGAAACCCCTTCCACACGCCGCACCAACTGGTTGCCCGTATCTACAAAATATAGCATATCATACGGATTAATGGCCAGTGCGCCTGGATATGCCAGCTGCGCATCCCACGCATTTATATCTGAGCCGTTATACCCGCGTTTTCCAGTACCGGCCACAGTCTCCACTCCTGTTCGCTGGTTATGCAAATCCACCGTAATACGGCGGATGCGCTGATTGCCCGTATCCGCCACGTAGACGCGGCCAAAACGATCCAGCGCCAACCCCGTCGGTTCATTGAAGCTGGCATCCGAAGCAAAACCGGAATTATCCCCTTCGTATCCTGCGCGGCCATTCCCTCCCAGTGTCAAAATTCGTTCATTTTGGTGATCCACAAAGCGGATTTTATGATTGCCCGTATCGGCAATGTATAAATTATCGTGCTTGTCAAACATGATGGCCGTCGGCCGGTTCAGGCTGATAGCAACGGCACGGCCCCAGTCGCCGTTATCGCGTCTTTCCCCGTCACCCGCCACGGTTTTTAATATGCCTGTTGTCCGGTCTACTTTACGGATACGGTTATTGCCGGTATCTGCGATATACAGCTCCCCCGCCCGGCTGATGGCTATGCCGGTAGGATTATTCAGCGCCGATACAAGCGCCCGGGAACCTTCCCCTTCATAGCCGCGCCGGCCATTACCCGCCACCGTATGCAAATGGCCCCGTATATCCAGCAGGCGGATGCGCTGGTTGCCCGTATCCGCGATATACAAATTGCCTATCTTGTCAAAAGCCAGCGCCGTCGGCCCGTTCAGAGAGGCCTGCTCTCCCGATCCGCCGTCATTGGTAAAGCCGGGTTTACCCGTGCCGGCCACGGTGTCAATGTCCCCGCTGCGCACATCAATGCGCCTTACCCGGTGGTTACGCGTATCCGCTATATAAATATTATTCCATCGGTCCAAGGCTATTCCCATCGGATTAGACAGGCGGGCATATAAGGCATCCTCCTTATCCCCGCTATAACCGCGTTTACCCGGAGTGCCGGCCATATTATGGATGGCCCCGGGGCCGCTCAAACGCACGGCGGCAAAAACAATGCAGCAGATAAACAAGACAGACACAACACAGACAAAACGTTTCATGTTTGCTCCTTCCTTTTTTTCATACTAACAAAAACAAGCCAAACAAGCAAACGGAGCTTTTAAAGCAGAATAATAATTTGTTAAAATAATTATAAGGAAGTTTAGCATTCAGCCGCATTCAAAGCGGAACATATTACGAGGAATTACATGATTATACTTTTCTTAAACTGCGGCAGTTCCTCAGTCAAGTACAGCGTATATGACTGGGACAAAAAACGCAGCCTGGCCGCCGGGACGGTGGAACGCGTCGGCATTGCCGGTTCTTTTATTACCCACGAACGCCCGGGCAAAGAGGCTTTTGAACTAAAACACGATTGTAAAAACCACAAAGACGCCATTAACCTGGTGATTGATACACTGACCAGCAAAGAGCACGGCGTTATTGAAAACACCAAAATGATTTCCGCCGTCGGGCACCGTATCGTACACGGCGGCAAATTTACCAAATCCGTCGTGGCTGACAAGGCCGTAATTGACGAACTGAAAAACATCGCCGACCTGGCCCCGCTGCACAATCCGGCCCACATCATGGGCATTGAAGCCGCCATGTCCATTTTGCCCGACGTGATGCATGTGTGCGTCATGGATACCGCTTTTCACCAGACCATGCCGGCTTCGTCTTATATGTACGCCCTGCCGCGCAGCTGGTATACCGATTACAGCATGCGCCGCTTCGGCGCGCACGGGTCTTCGGCCCTGTATTGCTCCCGCCGCGCCGCGGTGCTGCTGGGCAAGCATGTGGACGAGACCAATACCATTATCTGCCATATCGGCAACGGAGCCAGCTGCACCGCCGTCAAAAACGGCCAGTGCTATGACACCAGCATGGGGCTGACCCCGCTGGAAGGCCTGATTATGGGCACGCGCAGCGGCGACATTGACCCCTCCATTTGCTTTCACATGATGAAAAAGCTCAACATGAGCCCCGATGAAATGTACCGCATTTTAAACCGCGAAAGCGGCGTAAAAGCCATTACGGGCGGCCGCTTTGCCGACCGGCGCGACATCGTGGAAAACGCCAAAAAAGGCGATGAGTTGTGCAAGCTGGCCATTGCCATGGAAAGCTACCGCATTAAAAAATACATCGGCTCTTATATGGCCGCGCTGGGCCGCGTGGACGCCATTGTGTTCACCGCCGGCGTGGGAGAGAGAAGCCCCGTTATCCGCGGCAAAGCCGTGGAAGGGCTGGAGAACTACGGCATTGTGCTGGACGAAGACAAAAACCGCGACGCCGTAACCAAAAACGCCGAAAGCTGTATTTCGGCGGACAGCTCCAAGGTAAAGATTTTTGTGGTACCGACGGACGAGGAAATCGTCGGCGTGCAGGATATTGTGGCCTTACAGGCCGGCACATACGACGTTTACACCAAGTTCCATTATATTTTTGAAGACAAAGATTACCGCAACAGTTTACGCGACGAAGCGTTCATAGAAGAGGTAAAAAGAAAACCGTTCCTTGTAAACGCTGCCGTAAACTTGCCGGACGCTTTGAAACAAAAACAATAATACTCCGCCCCGTGCCGTTTAAGGCACGGGGCTTATTTTAGAAAAGAAAAACATTCCTACGGAGGAAAAATAACATATGTTCATGCCCAAAGAAGCCAAATTCTTTGACTTGTTTGACAAGCAGGCCGAAAACCTGGTTAATGCGGCGGAGTTTTATAAAAAATTGGTGGATGAAGCCGCCTTTACGCCGGAAAACGTACGCGCCATGCATGAAAGAGAACATTACGGAGATGAATTGACGCACACTATTATCAATACGTTAAACGAAACGTTCATCACCCCCTTTGACCGCGAGGATATCATGGCCCTGGCCAACCACATGGACGATATTGTGGACGGCATTTACATGATTACCAACCGCTTCTGCCTCTATAAAATTACCAAACCGACGGAAGCCTCCAAAAAGCTGGGCGGAGTTATTGCCCAGTCCACCAAAGCTTTGCAAAAAGCTTTGGCCGCTCTGCGCAATAAAAAAATGATGAAAGAAACCCTGCTGCAGTGCGTGGAAATCAACCGCCTGGAAAACGAGGCCGACGTGATCCGCGACGAAGCTATTTCCGAACTGTTTGAAAAAGAAAAAGACCCGATTATGATTATCAAACAGAAAGAACTGTACGAAGAAGCGGAAAATGTGGCCGATTACTGCGAACATACGGCCAATGTGGTGGAATCTATCCTGGTAAAGAACAACTAAGCCTATGACCTGGATTATTTTACTGATTCTGTTGGCGTTGTTTTTTGACTACCTCAACGGTTTCCACGACGCGGCCAACTCCGTGGCGACCGTCGTGTCCACGCGCGTGCTCTCGCCCAAAATGGCGGTGGCCTGGGCGGCGTTTTTTAACTTCGTCGCCTTTCTGGTGTTCCACACCGGCGTGGCCAAAACCATCGGCAGCGGCATTGTGGATATCAGCATTGTGGATGCCAACTTGGTGTTCGGCGCGCTGTGCGGCGCCTGCGCCTGGAACATCTTAACGTGGTGGTGGGGGCTGCCTTCCAGCTCCTCCCATGCGCTTATAGGAGGCCTGATCGGCGCGGGTCTGGTAAAAGCCGGAGGCACCAGCGGTCTGGTGGCCAGCGGTATTATTAAGACCGTGCTGTTCATATTTGTATCTCCGCTGTTGGGGTTTATTTTGAGCCTGACCATCGGCATTATCGTATTTAACCTGTTCCGCAAAACGAATCCCTTCAAAGTGGACCACGTATTCCGCATCGGGCAGCTTTTCTCCGCAGCGGCGTACAGTTTGGGCCACGGCGGAAACGATGCCCAAAAAACCATGGGTATCATCAGCATGCTGCTGCTGGGCGGATTGGCGGGGCAAGAGGCGGCTCCTATACGGGACTTCCTGCTTACCCATCATGAACTCCACCTGGTGGCACAGGGTGAATTTATTGTCCCGTTAAGCGTGGTATTAATGTGCCACTCCGCCATTGCCCTGGGCACGCTGTCCGGCGGCTGGCGTATCGTGAAAACCATGGGGCAAAAAATTACGCGCCTGCGCCCGGTGGACGGCTTCTGCGCCGAGTCCGGTTCGGCCATTTCGCTGTTCATCGCCTCCTCTCTGGGCGTGCCCGTGAGCACGACGCATACCATCACCGGCGCTATCGTCGGCGTGGGCTCTCTGCGCCGTCTTTCCAGCGTACGCTGGGGCGTAGCCAACCGCATTGTATGGGCATGGTTTGTTACAATCCCGGCGGCGGCAGCCATAGCCGCAGCAGCCTATTGGCTGAAAGTCAGTCTGTTTGGATAAGCGGTTTAGCAAAGGACCCCGGGCTCACCGCCCGGGGTCTTCTGCAAAGCCTCAATAAAATACCCCGGAGGACTGACCGGGGTATTTTCACTTTAAAAACTTTTTATAAAAGTCCCTTGTCTTTAAAACATAACAAGATGTCTTTATTAAAAAATTTTCTGGCCAGATCCATGGCCGTTTCCTTTCTGCTATTAATGAGATGCGGGTCAGCGCCGTGTTCTAATAAAATCCGGACGACCTCAATGTCTCCTTTTTCCACGGCCATCATCAATGGTGTATAGTCACTCATACCGCGCACATTCACATCAGCGCCATGCGCTATCAAAAGCTGTATCATTTCCACTTTGTTCTCTTTAGCGTCCAAAGCCTTGATGAGGGGAATTCCATAAGCATTCTTATTTACGTTTGCCCCTAATTCTATCAGCTCTTCTGCCTCTTTTATCTTGCTATCTCGAATTGCATCATACAAAGCACCGTCTATACCCGGCATAAATACCCTCCTGTTTAATTTATCTCATCCTACTATTATTTCCAAAGCCGCCTTAGCATGCGCAGCCAAGGAAATGCATATCTCTCCCTAAAAATATATCAAAAAAAAAAAATAGAGCAAGCAGAGAGGATTTTCCGACGAGAAAAAGGCAAATAAACAGCAACAACCCGACGACAAACAAGGACATCTTTATAAACAACCCGGACGACGGGTTGCACTCTCACTGGACGGTATAAATAAGCAGCAATAAAAAATGACATCAAAATAACTGCAAAAAATGAAACAACCGCGACACATGTCCTATTGAAGCAGTGTCATTTCCCAGGCAGGCCGACACCTCGCCAATGGCTCTTTTTTTACAAGCCCGGCGGCCCGGCCTTCATCCGCCAATCCTCTCCCTACTTTTTGTTTTCCGCCCCCCGCCCGGGACTTTGCTATAATATTTATATGGGACTGGAAGAATTGGAGCAGAAAGACTATTTCAGCATCGGCGACGTCAAACGCATCACAGGCGTGCCGGAGTATTCCGTGCGTTACTGGGAAGCGGAGTTCGGGCTGATTAAACCCATTCGCCTGGAAAGCGGACATCGCCGCTACACCAAGCAGGACGTCTACACCATTTTAAAAATTAAAGATTTGATTTATAAACACAAGCTGACTTTGGAAGGCGCCAAGAAACAACTGCTTCACGGCTTTGCCATGGAAAAAAACAATGGGCAAAACGTAGGAATAAACGTAAAATTCCTCTCGGAAATTAAAGAAACCCTTTCCCAACTTCTCAAAGAATGCTAAAATATATGTACAGCAGTAAATAATTGACAATTTTTCGGGGAATGGCTCAGTGGTAGAGTGCTCGCTTGGGGTGCGAGAGATCGCGGGTTCGATTCCCGCTTCCCCGACCATTTGACAGCTATTATACGGGGCGTAGCGCAGCTGGTAGCGCGCACGGTTCGGGACCGTGAGGTCGTGGGTTCAAATCCCGCCGCCCCGACCATTTAGAAAGACACCTTTTACAAGGTGTCTTTTTTGTTGTGTAATTTTCCCCTCCCTCGTCGGGGTTTTGGACTGCGTTTTATCCATTCGGGTTTTAGAGAGCTGTTATTGGAGCGCAAAAAAGGCCCCAAACGGGCCTTTTTCTCTAATGGGCAAAAACCATGGCCCCCAAAAGAACATATTAAAACCTTCATTTATAGATTGAAATAGTAAATTATTGCTATACTAGCATTATGAAACTTATTGATAATATCCAATTAATGAAGGAATGGGACTGGCAAGCCAATAGCAAAGAAGGATTGGAGCCAAGCCAACTGAGTTCAGGAAGTAATAAAAAGGCTAATTGGATTTGTAATAAAGGACATAAATGGAAATCCACTATACATGGGCGAAATTCTGAAGGATATGGATGTCCTTACTGCTCTAATCAGAAAATACTTCCGGGTTATAATGATTTGGCAACAACCCACCCCGAACTACTACAAGATTGGGATTATCAAAAGAACACATTGAAACCATCTGAAGTGACAGCTAGATCAAATAGGAAAGTATGGTGGAAATGTACCAAAGGGCACAGTTACAAAGCTGCAACTGCTCACAAAACCGAAGGGCGAGGCTGCCCTTATTGTTCCAATAAAAAAGTATTGGTGGGGTATAATGATTTAGCAACGACACATCCTGCCCTTGCTAATGAGTGGCATCCGACCAAAAATGGCTCATTAAAACCAACAGATATTGTGGCAGGAAGTGCCAGGAAAATATGGTGGAAATGCCCTAAAGGACACGAATATCAAGCAAAAGTGTGTGGCCGCTCCGTTTTGCATAATGGATGTGCCAAATGCAAAGAAGGGAACCAAACCTCATTTCCGGAACAAGCTATTTTTTATTATATTAAACAGATTTTTCCTGATGCCATAAACAGATATAGAGATATTTTTAACAATGGTATGGAGCTAGATATATTCATTCCTTCAAAAAATATTGCTATTGAATATGATGGCTCTTTTTACCACAAAAAGGATAAATCTCTAAAGCGCGAAAAAATTAAATACAATATTTGCCGACAACATCGAATTAAACTCATCCGTATATGTGCAAAAGACAATGCCGATGTTTTTAACTTTACCTCAGATTATACATATATTGAGCCGACCTTAGATGATAGTGACAATACCCAAGGTCTTGATAAAATTATTAGGGAATTATTGTATATGCTGGAATCGGATTTCGGGTTAAATCCACGAAAACGGTATATACGATATACTGGCATATTTATTCGGAAAATATCTGTAGATGTAAATATTGAAAGAGACAGGTATCAGATTAATGCATACAGAGAAAATGCCATTTTCAAAAAATCTTTAGCCCAAGTAAGACCTGACTTATCCGAAGAATGGGATTATAAAAAAAATCAAGGATTAACCCCCGAGATGTTTCCAGTTGGTTCCCATACAGAAGTTTGGTGGATATGTAAAAAATGTGGTACATCATACCCCAAAATAATTCGTACTAGAAACAAATTAAAAATAACCTGTCCGCATTGTAATATTAAGTGCAAATCTAAACAATACACACTATACATGCGTGATAAAAAAACATCTAAAATCTTACAAACATTTAATTCCGTAGCCGAAGCAGCAAAAAAGACTGGAATTTGTGCTTCTAATATTGCTGGAGCATGTAGAGGATCTCGTAAAACTGCGGGAGGTTATATTTGGCAAAAAGAATATAGGAACCACTATGATAAATAAGTGATAGAATGACCATCAAGATCTATTTTCTCTATATTATTTAACACAGGCTTTAGTAACTAAATAACCTCCTGTCTTTTTGCCCAAGTAACAAATTGTTTCTCAAAATCCACATTTCCCTCAGCCAAATTCATAAGCTCCCGTAATGTTAAATTGGCCGGATTCTTGTACTCTAAAATATCCACCACTATGCGCGGGGACAAATAGCACAAATTCAAATACCGGGCAAAAGTGCGCTCATTCATTTCACTTGCTTTTTTCCATTCTCGGGTAGTTTTCCACGAGTCATTACACGCGGGAAAGCACATAGACAAGCTTAAACGGAACTTGGATTTCCCCCGAGTCCAAGATATTGAGCAGATACAACAAACGGTTTAATTTTTTAAGGTTTTTCGGTTGCATCATAAATTTCTTACTATATCATACAAATAAAAAATATCTTTACCAAGAATCTATTCGCAAAGTAACACTTGACAAGTATAGTTATTTTATACTATAATATATTTACATATATTTTCCGCCGTATAATCCTCTTTAATTTTGCTTTCTTTCTCTCCGTCTGCAAACGGGGCTTTTTTATCCTCATTTTTTCTTTCTTCTGCCGTGCGATATCCGCTTTCCATTCTGCCGTATTATCTCACATAAGGAGCTTATTGATGAAAAATTATTTCAGACCTCGCAGAACTGCATCTCCAGACTTCTATGAAAATGAAAATCACCCGCACGACTTCCTTGAGAGCTCACATAAGGGGCCCGCGATAGAAGTCTTAAATTCATATCCGCCTCAACTTCGGGTCAATGGCACAAGCATTCCCTGGCCGGCCAATAGCACCCCGCAGGAGGCGTATGAAATGTATCTGCGAGGGAAAAAAGAAAAACAGTTGGGCCCCGGCAGCCAAACCCATTCTAAAGAACATATAGTACTCGCTAATAATACGACGCATTCTCAACTGCACCCCTTACGCAAGCAATACCTGGAAAACCGCCTAAATGAAATTGCTTATCAAGAACGCATACAAACCATGCAGGATAGTTTTACTACGACTATGTATGGCACAAAGAACTACACCGAGGAAAAAAATAATATCATAAACGAATTAAACAGAAATTCCGCACAAGAACGCACCAGTCAACCAAATAAAATACCTTCATCCTCCAAAAAGGAAAATTTTACACCCGCACCGCCTGATGAACCTTCTGATTTTGACAGACGCAAAGAACTATGGGAAGAGCAAAACAGATGGAAAGAATTTCAAAAATCAAGATATGAAGGGCAAAGTGCGGCACAGCCAAACGAACCCAATGCTTTTGAACGGTTGGGTATTCCAGACCCCAAGAATCCTCCAGAGAGTATTTCCGCATCTGACAAAGCCAAGAGGGATTTTTATAAATTCCCGCAACCAAACGGACAAACTACAGAAGAATGGGAGAAGAAAAACGAAGAATGGCGCAATACCCCCAGAAAAGACAAGGACGGAAATATTATAGGCTCTGAACTACGTTGCAACACAGTTTTCGGTAGGGAATTATCTAAATTAGGGATTGATGTAGCCAAAGACGCCAATATGAATACTATTATTGAAGGAATGGAGCAGTCGGGAGATTGGGCTGACTTACCTGTTGATAAAAATGGAAATACGGATCACGCAACTGCATTAAAACTAGCACAAGAAGGATATATAGTCGCGGCTACGGAAAAAGGAGAAAAAAATGGACATGCCGCCTTGCTTACAGGAAAAGAAAGGGATTCCGCTGCCTGGAACGGCACGGTTCCAGCAGTTTATGGCAGCGTCAATGGAAAAACGGCCAAGGCCGAAGGAATCAGCCATCACTGGCAGGCAAAGGACAAAAATAATATAAAATACAAAATATATAGATACAAAAGACCTATATAAATTCACCAGGCAACCGGATTTTTTCCGGCTGCCTGTGGAGAAGCATATGTTTAAAAAGTTTTTATACGCCTGTTACTTGATCTCCTTGGGATTATCCGTTTATGCCAACGACACGTCAGGCACGATACTTCCCGCCGGCGGGGTTGTGTTTGAAAAACAAGACGGCATTAAAATGCAAGTGGAAGCGCTTTATATCCGGCCAAAACAAATAGAAGTAAATTACCTGTTTGAAAATACAACGGATAACGATATTACTACACAGATATTTTTTCCCTTGCCGGATATGCCTGCCGTAGAAGAATATTTAGGTGATGAGGCGCATGATTTTAAATTTAAATTATGGGTCAACGGAAAAGCGAAACAATATCAGACACACTGGACAGTCAAACAAAACGATAAAGATATTACAAACGATGTATCTATCTTATTCTATCGTCCTGAAGAAGTCGTTACAGATCAGCAATTAGCCAAGCGCATCCAAACTTTGCCGGAAGAAACCCGTCAAAACTTGCAAGATAAAAAAGTCATTGAGTGGGACTGGACATTGGATAGAGATAAAGGCGAAATACAAAATTGGAAAATGCCGGATAATGCGGATTGGAAAAAACAAATTTCTTATTCTTGGCAGCAAACTTTTCCGGCACATAAAACAGTAATTATTCGGCATACTTATCAACCAACTCTCATTTATACAAATGTCGGGACACCGTTCTCAAAATGCATTAATAGACAAAGCAAACAATACCAAGAATTTGTGTATGTATCGGAAAATGAAGCAGAATATCCTCGGGGTTACTTAAATGCACGCGATTATTTGGAATATATCCTCACGACCGCAAACAACTGGCAAGGCCCCATAGAAAACTTTAACCTGCTGGTGGAAAGCCCGCTGAAAAGCGTGGGCTGCTTTGACGGGGAAGCTTTTTACGGCGGGAAATATTATGCTGTCAATCGTCAAAATTACACACCTGAATGGGATATGTCTGTAGACTTTATAATTAAAGGTTATGATATCCCTTCTGATTATGCTCCCAAAAGTAATCCTGTTTTATACCGCATAGACGGTCCGGCCAATCTGCGCGACAAACCCAACGGGAAAATTGTCGGGCAACTCACCGATAAAAGTCAGGTATGGGCATGGCCTGATGATAAAAAAGGCAATTGGTATCCTGTTTTGCAAAATGATTTACAGGGCTACACGCATAAACAAAATCTGATAAAAGTGTTTTAATTGGGTTCCCTGTTCATTCCCTATTTTGGAGGTTAGGGAATTTATATAAAAACACAAATTGATCCAAATAGAAATCTTTGACGCCAATATCAGAAAACCGGCCAAAACGCCCGAACTTCCCTGTATTTTGCCTGAGAAACAGGGAAATTGCTTCCCCGTTCTTACCGCCTTTGGCAGTCTGCACGCCGTACCCGACCATTTAGAAAGACACTTCTTACGAAGTGTCTTTTTTGTTGGTCTGTTTTCCCCCTTTCTCGTCGGTGTTTAGGGGTTAGTTATATCCATACCGGTTTTAGAAAACTTTTATTGGAGCACAAAAAGGCCCCAAACGGGCCTTTTTCTCTAATGGGCAATTTAGCAGGATCGCGACTTTTTATTCAATACACCATATTTTTTCCTGCTTTTCAAAATTTACCACTTCGCTTGCTAAATTCATAAGTTCTTTCAAATTCATATCCCGCGGGTTTCTATACTCCAAAATATCCGCCACTATCTTTGGCGACAGATAACACAAATTCAAATACCAGACGAAGGAGCGGTTACTCATTCGGCTCGCAGTTTTATTATTTAAGAGTATCCCCTGCTCTATTAGCTTTTTACATCGCCAGCCGCGCACCAAACCACGCGGCCAGCAGCCCTAAACATACGCTGCTGCCAGCATACACCAGCGCCCAGCCCCAGCGACCGCTTTGCAGCAAGTGCAAGGTATCTGCAGAAAAAGTGGAAAAAGTGGTAAACCCACCCAGGATACCTACAATCACAAAAATCCGCGCCGGATTGCGGGGGGCAATCCAAAACGGGCTAAGCCAGCCTATGCAAAAGCTCCCCAGGATATTCACGGCAAACGTTACCCATATATGGCTGCAGGTACCGCCCAGCAGGGCCGGCAGACAGCCGGCCAGATAGCGCAGGCCCGCGCCTACAAAACCGCCCGCCCCGGCCAAAAGGAAACCGCACAGCGCATTATTCATCATACATCACTGCCCGGAATTCGGCCGTCTTATTAATTCCCTGGAACATCCAGCCTTTGCGGTCTGCATCATACAAAGCGTCAAAGTCGCGGAAACCGCGTTTTAACGCCTTTTCCAAATTGCGGTATACGTTGCGTCTGTCCTTTTTTTGCAGCCAGTATACCCCCGCCAAGTTAATATACGGAGTGGGAAGTGAATCATCCAGTTTGATGGAAGTTTCAAAATCTTTACGCGCCGCAGTGTATTTCTTTTGCTTTAGATACACATACCCCCGGTTGGTATATCCTATGGGCCATTTGGGAGAAAGCTCTATGGTTTTGTTATAATCTGCCAAAGCTTTATCAAGCTCTCCCATTTCTTCATATACCAAACCGCGGCGATTATAAAAAATATCCTGAGGATCTATATTAATTAAACGGCTATAATCCTCAGCCGAAGCTTCCAGTTCCCCCATATCTTTAAATACGGAAGCGCGGTAACGGTACGCCGGGGCATAATCGTCAGCCCGGTTTAGGGCCTTGCTGAAAAAAGATACAGCCTCGTCGGGGCGGTTGGTATTCTGATAGATGCGCCCCAGCCAAAAATAGGTTTCCGCTTCGTCAGGGGCTTCCTGTAGCAGCTGCTCCAGTTCTGCTGCCGCCTCGGGGTAATGGTAGGATTCAAAATACGCCTGTGCCAGGCCCAACGCAACAGAAGGGGTTTTTTCCCGGCGCGACACATATTGTTTATAATCGGCCACAGCAGCATTATATTTTTCCATGGCCATATTGGCTTTGGCACGGGATAAATAAAAATCCGGGTAATTTTTTTTCAGGGAAATGGCTTTGCTTAAATCGACTTCCGCCTGGGCATACTGACGTGCATCCATATACGCCAGCGCGCGGGCATAATAACGGAAAGGATCATCCGGCGTCAGCCGCAGCGCACGCGTATAATCGGACAGGGCCTGTTTGTAATTGCCCGTCATGCGATAAGCGTCGGCACGGTAATGCCAGGCTGTGGCCAGCTTGGGAGCCTTTTTAACTGCCTGCGTCAACAGCCGGATACGCTCGGCGGGGTCGTTTTCCTTCCGGGCCTGCGTTACCAGGGCGCGCGCCGTCTGTGCCGAAAGGCCCGCCGCGGCAAATAACAAACAAAGCAAAAGCGTCCAAAATTTCATATTTTTCATCTTACCATACCAGCCATATATTAACCAGCAAAGCCGCCGCCCCCAGCCCGTACAGCAGCCAAAGCAACAGCGTGGCCAGCCAGCGGAAATTCAATACCAGTGCCCCCACCAGCGTAGCGCGGCTGGCAAACACCGCCGAAAAATTGACCGTAGCCGCCGGCAGGCGGGATAAACGCGCCACAAACACCGCACGAGAAACAAATGTTAGAAAAGACAAAAGGACTCCGGCTATTAAAGCCGGGGCGGTATTAAAACGCAACTCTTTAAGCGGGGCAAACACCTCATGCAGACTGTTTTCCAAAATAACTTTGGCCTGCTGTTTGGCTATTCCTTCATTCATTCCCTCTATTTTACCGCGCACTTTTTCCTTGAGAGAGGAGAATAGCTCATATAAAAAATCTTCCGTATGAATTGCCGCATTGCGCAAACCACACACCAAAGACATCAGCAGTGCATACGCCAAAGCCAGTATGCCGTACATAATAAAACAAATTATAGCCGACAAATAAGAAAAAGGCTCCGGCAACAGCTCTATCCATACCTTATACAGGGCATATGACGCAAAAACAAATAAAACACCCGCCGCCAAAAAATGCGGCAAAAAAATCATACGCACCGCCGCCAAAAGCCCTCCAAAAGAGAGCACAAAGGCCGCTTTAAGCCTCTGGACGGAGGTCGCATTTTTCCCCCTGGACAGAGCAACAGGCTCAGTGTTCATGGCAGCAGCCGCAACACCCGCCGCAAGGGCCGGTATGCTCTTTTCTACCGCAAGATGGTACGGCCTTGGATATGCGCACCACTTTACCCGTTTTCGGATCGTATTTATAAGTTCCGGTATTGTTTTCTTTCATAATAAGTATTATAGCACTTTATTTTCGCTGTTCCGGCGCGTATACGGGAATAAAAATCTAAATAAAAACAACACTTGACAAATGAATTATACACACGTACAATAATTATACAAACGTATAATTTAAGGAGCCGCTTATGGGCCGCACTTCCCTTCATACGGACGAAAAACTGTTAAAAACCGGCGCCGCGCTGGCGCGCAAAAAGGGCCTTTCCGGCTTTACGGTGCGCGAACTGTGCGCCAAAAGCAAGGTCAACCTGGGCATGTTCCATTATTACTTTAAAACCAAGGAACGCTTTGACCGGGAGGTCCTGCGCACGCTTTACGGCGAGCTGATGAAAGATATTTCATTAGATCTTTCCCCCGCCGCCGCGCCGCGCAAAAACGCCGAACGCATTTTAAAATCCATTCATACTTTTGCGCGGGAAAACCGGGTGCTTCTTTCCGCGCTGGCGGCGGACGTCATGTCCGGCGACAAACGCACACTGCAATTTATCGTAAACAACTTTACGCATCACGTTTCCCTTCTGCTTAGTGAACTGCGCCGCGCCAAATTGACCCCGGCCGCGGCTGATATGCCCGTTTTTAACGCGGCCATCACGCTGGTGCTGCCGGTGGCCCTGCCGCAGCTGCTTTCGGGCACCCTGGACCGTCTGGGAGCCCATTTGCTGCCCGCGCCGGCGCGCCTGGCCGTAGGCTCCGTGTGGGCGGAAGAAAACGTCAACAAACGCATCCGTCTGTTGCTGGACGCGGTATTTGGGGAGGAAAAATGAAAAAACTTTTGGCCTTATTGATATGCACCTGGACGGGCGCCGCCCTGGCCGCGCCGCTGCCAGCCCGTCTGACGCTGGCGCAGTGTGAGGCGGACGCGCTGGCCTCCTCGCCGCAGCTTAAACAGCTGCAGGCGCAGGCCGACGCGGCGCAAAGCTCCTATAAAGCGTCCCGTTCCGTTTTTTACCCTACGCTGACGCTGGACGCACAGGGTTCCTGGGTGTCGGAAGTACCGTCGCTGGAGCTGGGCAACATGGAACACGAACTGGGCGACAACTGGGGCTATTCCGCCGGTCCGACGCTCAATTATGTATTATTTGACGCGGGCGCGCGCTCCGGCCAGAGCAAAAGCGCCCTTTCCGCCGCACAAAGCGCGCAGCAGGAAAAAGTCTTTGCCCAAAAACAAATCCTGCTCCAGGTACGCCAGGCTTATTTTACCGTACAGAACGATTTGGAAACGCTGTATTTTTTAAACGAACAGCTGGCCGTGGCCGATAAACAACTGGCCGACGTACAGGCCTCCTTTGACGCGGGGGCCAAAAGCCGCCTGGACGTATATATGGCCCGCCAGCAGCAAAGCCAGGTGCGTGCCGATATTGCCGCCGCACGCGGCAGCTTGGGCGCACACCTGCGCGCGCTTTTCCGTCTGACGGGCACCGATTACGGCATTAACGCCCAATACCCGCTGGACGGGCGGCTGGCCCGTGCTTCGCTGGATGGCGAAACCACCGCTTACCTGTCTGCCGACGGGCTGGAGCAAACCCTGCAGGGCTTTGCCCCTTATGGCGCTTCTTCGTTTGACGAAAATTCCCCCCGCCTGGCCGCGCTGGAAAGCATGGCGCAGTATTATGACTATTTGGCCGACAGTTACCGCGCCTCTTTGTACCCACGCATTTCCCTGCAGGGCGGAGCCTATTTTGAATACCCCAACAGCATGATAAAAGAACATGTGTTTTTGGGCCGCGCGGGGGCAACGGTGTCGCTTCCGCTGTTTGAGGGCGGCAAAAACCGCCGGCAGGCCGACGCAGAGCGCGCCCGGGCCCGCGCCGCACAATATGAAAAACAGGACGCACGGCTGGACCTGGAAAAAATGTTTTATTCCGCCAAAGACGCACTCTATGCGCTGTCTTTGCAGGAAGAACTGACGCGCCAAATTATTGACGACGCGGCGCAGACGGCCCGCCTGACGTATGAGTCGTACAAGGCCGGAGCGGCTACCTTCTTTGACGTGGACCGCGCCAATCTGACCCTGCTGCAAAGCCGCCTGGCGTTGGCAGAATTGCAAACGCAGCAGCTGAACCATTTAGCCGTTATAGACAGTTTGGGAAAGGAGAATTTATGAAAAAAACCGTTATCATCGCCGTCGTTGTTTTGGCCGTGCTGGTGTTGGCCGCGCTGGCCTTTTTCCGCCATACGCCGTTTCATTACAGCGGCGTCGTGGAAGCCGTGGAAGTGGCCGTCCCCGCACGCTTAAACGATACCATTGCCGAGCTTTTTGTGGACGAAGGCTCCCCCGTAAAGGAAGGGCAGATACTGGCGCGGCTGGAATGCGCGGACACGGACTTAAAAGCCAAAATTGCCGAAATTGAATACAAACGCGCGGCACAGCTGTTGAAAACCACCGCCGGCTCGCGGGAAAATTATGACCTGAAAAAACACCAGTTTGACCAGGCCGTCCTGCAAAAAAGCTGGTGCGAAATCAAAAGCCCCTTAACGGGCAAAGTGCTGTATAAATATTACGAGCCCGGGGAATTTATCACTGCGGGGCGCAAACTGCTCACGGTGGCCGATTTGCAAGAGCTGGACGTATGGATTTACGTGCCTTATGAAGAACTGGCTCGCATTTCCATCGGGCAGCGCGTGCGCGGGTACCTGCCGGAAACCGGCCAGTATTTTGAAGGCACGGTGTTAACCACCGACGACGTGGCCGAATTTACCCCCAAAAACGTGCAGACGCGCAACGAACGCACGCGGCTGGTGTACGGCGTCAAAACCCGCTTCCACAATGACGAACGCCTGACGTTAAAACCCGGCATGACGCTGGAAGCGCAGTTTGAATAGGAGCGGATATGGCTACGCGGGTGCAGGTGGAAAACGTCAGCAAAAAAATGGGGGCTACGCAGGCCCTGCAAAACGTCGGCACGGTGTTTGAAGCGGGGCGCGTACACGGCGTAGTCGGCCCCAACGGCGCGGGCAAAACCACGCTGCTGCGGCTGCTGGCGGGGCTTTTGCACCCCGATGAAGGGGACATCTTATACGAACGCGGCGGGCAGACGCTCACCGCCGTACAGGAAAGGCCGCATATCGGGTATTTCCCGCAGGAGCCGAGCCTGTATCCGGATTTAAGCTGTATGGAACATTTGGAATTTTTCCGCGACCTTTACGGCTTAAACGCCACCGATTTTGATAAACGCACCTCCGAACTGCTCTCGGCCACGGGTATGGCCCCGTTTACGGACCGGCCGGCCGGCAAACTCTCCGGCGGCATGTATAAAAAGCTGGGCCTGATGTGCGTGCTGTTAAACCGCCCGCAGCTGCTGCTTTTGGACGAACCCACCGTAGGGGTGGACCCCGTCAGCCGCCAGGAACTGTGGGACATCGTGTACGGGTTTGCGGGGCCGGAAATGACGGTCATTTTAAGCACGTCCTATATGGACGAAGCCCAGCGCTGCGCCAAAGTGCATTTGCTGCAGGACGGGCATTTGCGTGCGGCAGGCGCGCCGCGGGAACTGACGGCGCGTTTTCATGCAGAAAACTTTGCCGACATTTTTATGCAGGACGGTGAAAAACATGACTGACGAAATTATACGCGTAGAACACCTGATTATCGCTTTCGGCTCTTTTAAAGCCGTCAACGATATTTCCTTTACCGTGCGCCGCGGGGAAATTTTCGGCTTTCTGGGCGCCAACGGCGCGGGCAAAACCACCACCATACGCACGCTGTGCGGCATTTTAAACCCGACGTCAGGCACCGTACTGGTTAACGGGCAGGACGTCACCCAAAACACCGCGGTGTTAAAGCCGCACATCGGCTATATGTCGCAAAAATTTACGCTCTACCCCGATTTAAGCGTCCGCGAAAACCTGGAATTTGCCGGCAGCCTGTACAATATGACCAAACAGGCCATACGCCGCCGCACCGAAGAACTGTTTGACTTCATCGGCCTGCACCATATCCCCAAAGGGCCCGCGCGCAGCCTCTCGGGCGGCGTCAAGCAGATGATTGCGCTGGCGGCGGCCATTTTGCACGACCCCGAACTGATTTTTTTAGACGAGCCCACGGCGGGCACCTCCCCGCAGACGCGGCGGGCGTTCTGGGATTTAATCTCCCGCCTGGCCTGCGAAGGAAAAACCGTTTTTGTTACCACTCATTATATGGACGAAGCCGAAAACTGCGCGCGCATCGTGCTGATGGAAAGAGGGAAAATTCTGGCCCTGGACAGCCCGCAGGGCCTCAAAAAACGCTATTTCCCCACGGGGCCGCTGGCGCTGACTTTTTTAAAGCCGCAGCAAATGCGCGTGGAAAAAGAAATACAAAACCTGGGGCTGGGCCAGGCCGCCGTATTTGGCGAAGGGCTGCGCGTGGCTGTGCGGGACGCGGAAGGCTTTGCGCGTTTTGCCGCGCAAAACCAAGATGTCTTTACCTATAAGGAAACGCCCGCCACGCTGGAGGACGTATTCCTCAAAGCCGTATCCGGCGCGGGAGGAGAAGCATGAAGCTGTTTTTACGGCGCGTACTGTCCATCGCAGCCAAAGAAGCCAAACACATCCGGCGTGACCCGTTCACGCTGGCGGTGTCGCTGGTGCTGCCTTTGGTATTTGTGGGGTTTTTCGGTTTTGTGATAGATCTGGACTATAAACACCTGCCTATTTTGGTGCAGGACAATGACCAAAGCTCCTATTCGCGCCGGCTGATACAGGAAGCCTCCTCCTCCCAATATTTTGACGTAACGCCCGTCAACTCCGCCGCGCGGGCGGACCGGCTCCTGTTGCAAAACGACACCAAAGCCCTGCTGATTATTGAGCCGGACTACGGCAAACGCCTGGTGCGCGGCGAAGAAGGCCTTCCGGCCAAGTTGCAGCTGCTGACCGACGGGAGCGACAATGCCCAGGCCGCCATACTCAGCGGTTATATGCAGGGGCTGGTACAGGCGGCGGAGGCGGACTTTCTGCGCCAAAACCCTGACGCGCCCGGCGCGGACACGGCCGATTTAAGCGCGGCCCTGCGCACACGTTTTTTATTTAATCCGGAGCTGAACAGCCGCTGGTTTATCGTGCCGGCTTTAAGCACCATTATTATCGGCTTTTTGGCCATTTTGCTGACCGCCATGACCGTAGCCAAAGAATGGGAAAACGGCTCCATGGAGCTGTTGCTTTCCACCCCCGCTTCGCCGCTGCAAATTGTGCTGGGCAAACTGCTGCCTTATTTTGTGCTGACATTCTTTGACGTTATGTTGGTATTCGTACTGGCGCTTTTGGTGTTCCGCATTCCTTTTTTGGGCAGTTTCCCGCTGTATGCGGCGGCCTGCACGCTCTACATCACCGGTGCGCTGGCGCTGGGGCTGTTGATTTCCGTACTGACGCGCCAGCAGCAGGCGGCCATACAGTTCGGCTTTGCCGTGGGACTTTTGCCTTCGTTTATTTTCTCGGGGTTTATTTTCCCCATAGAAAACATGCCGCTGTTTTTCCGCTGTCTGACGGCGCTATTCCCGCAGCGGTGGTTTTTAAGCATCAGCCGCAGTTTGTTTTTAAGCGAGGCGGGTTTCACCGCGCTGGCGGGGCCATTTGCGGCCATTACGCTGTTTGCCGCGGCGATGATTTTGCTGGCGGTGAAAAATTTTAAAACGGACGTGGAACCATGAACATACGCACACGCACCCTGGCGGGGTTTATCGCCAAAGAATTTACCCAGATTTTCCGCGATCCAAAAATGATTGTGGCGCTGTTTTTCATTCCGCTGATGCAGCTGATTATGTTCGGCCTGGCGCTGACCAGCGAAGTAAAAAATATTGAATTTGCCGTCGTTTCCCGTCCCTCCGCCCTGGCGCGTGAAGTGCAGACGCGCGCGCTGGCTTCGGGCTGGTTTAAAAAGGCCGAACAAATAGACGGCGCAAACGTGCCCGACCCGGCCGCCCTGCTGACGCAGCGGCGCGCCGAAGCCGTGCTGGTGGCCCCCGCCGAAGGGCTGGAAGCCGCGCTGGAACGAGGAGACAAGCCCGTACAGCTTTTAATCAACGCCATCAACGCCCAACGCGCCCAACAGGTAGAAACCTATGTCCGGCAAATCCTGGCGCGGGCGGCGGCTTCGCACGGCTATAATTTGGCCGGCGCGGGCCTGATAGAGCTGGACATACGCGTCATGTTCAATCATTACATGGACACGACGGATTTTATGGTGCCCGCCCTGCTGGTCATGGCCAGCTTCATCGTGCTGGTCATCGTATGCTGTATGTCCATTACCAAGGAAAAAGAAACGGGCACCATGGAAAAGCTGATTTCCTCCCCCGCCTCCACGGCGGAAATACTGCTGGGCAAAACGGTGCCGTATTTTCTGCTGGGGCTGGCGATTATCGCCTCCATGCTTTTGGTGGGCATATTCGGTTTTGGCGTGGCCTGGAGAGGCTCGGTATGGCAGCTGCTCATCAATGCGGTGATTTTAGTTTCCTGCGCCCTGTCCGTCGCCACCTTGATAAGTACCGTTACATACACACAGCAGCAGGCCATGATGGCCGGCGTACTGGTACTCATGCCGGCTATTCTGCTCTCCGGCGTATTCTTTCCGGTGGCAAACATTCCGGCGGTGTTCCGCTGGATGTGTTACTTTAATCCGCTGATGTATGCCACGGCCAACTTCCGCAATGTGATTTTAAAAGGCGGGGACTGGCTTTACTTCTGGCAATACGCCGCCGTAGCCGCCGCCATGGCCCTGCTGCTGACATCTGCCGCATACAAAAACTTCAAAGCCAAACTGAACTGATCCCTGCACTCCAAAGGTTCTTTGCATATCAGTCCCTATAAAACCCCGGCCTTTTGCAGAAAATCAATCATTTCCGCGCCGCTATGTTTGGCTATATCCAAAGCCGTTATTTCTGTATCTCCGTTACAGCCTTTTACATGGATATCCGCACCGGCTTGCAGCAAACGCTTTACCAAAACCAAATTATTATTCTGCACGCTCAGCATAAGCGGGGAAAGGCAATATTTTTCATCTATATTCGCCATTCCGGCCACTAGGTTCGTTTCATTCCAGCAAATATCGGGATCTGCGTGATGTTCTAAAAGCCACAGTGCTTTTTCCGTATAATTATTTTTGCAGGCAAAAGCCAATGCCGAATAGGATTTCGTATGTAAATGCACCGACTGGCGGAAAGAATAAGAAAATCCTGTATTTACATTCACTCCCTCACCCAATAGGATTTCCGCCACGGCAACGGACGGCGTATCCGTAAATGCTTTGTTTTTAGTATCTTGATTAGCCTCCCCCAAATGAGTCTGTATATACGCCACATCGCCGCGCAAGGCCGCCTGGAGAAAACCTTCCCGGTTTTTTTGAACCTGATACTGTTTAAGCCACAAATCCACCCCGCAGCGGGCCGCTATATTCTGTATACTCATACCGCGGGCATCCTGATAATGCAGGTTCGCGCCGGCATTTATCAATGCCTGCATCAGCCTAAAATTTTTATGTTCCGCCGCCAACATCAGGGCCGAAGGACCGCTGAGCGCCTTTTCTCCCAATAGTACCGGCAAATTTACATTGGCTCCGCGTTCCAGCAGCAACTGCACATTCTGTATTCTGTTTATGCGGCAGGCGTGCAGCAGGGCCGTATAACTGACGGGGATCTGATGTCCTTGCGCTACCGTATAGCCTTTAAAATAAATATTCACATCCATCCCTTTTTGCAGGTATTTGTCCAAGACTGCAGTGGAACTAGTATGTACAAATGCTGAAACAGCCCTTCCGCTTTCATCCCGTAAGGAAAAGGTCTCTAAAAGTTTGATAATTTCCCCGGAAGCCCCAGCCTGGCGGGCAATGTCCAAAGCATTTTTCCCGCCACTGTATACCCGGTCTGGATTGACGCCGGCGTCCAAAAGCAAATTCAGGCATTTTGCATCCCCCTGCGTAACGGCTCGGATGAGGGCGGTGCAAGCCAGGTTTTTGCGTTCTTTGGCATTGTGCAAAAAGTCCATCACATACTCCATATCCCCATTTTGTAATGCGGCTATGAATTTGGTCTCTTGTGATTTCATAGAATTTCCTCCTTTGCCCAAAAAACGGTACAGCGGTTATTTTGCGGTATTTTCCGACGGGTTCTTATTTCATATTTTACCATACGGGGAAAGCTTTTCCCGGCTGGCTCCCGGCCATACCCGAACAAATATCTTCGGATGCAGCCGTTTTTATCATAAAAAAGCCGCCCCGGGGGCGGCAAAAATTCCGACAGGCGGATATATTAGCCGATAACAGGCGCCACATAGGTGCGGGCGGCCAACTCACGGTCCAGCATCAGCAGGGCGTGGCGGTCATCACCGATCAGCTTCAGCGTGCCAAGCAGTTGGCGCACATTGGCTTCTTCTTCCACCTGTTCTTTTACATACCAGTCCAAAAAGGACACGGCGGCGCGGTCTTTTTCCCCTTCGGCCACGTCCACCAAGGCATTGATTTTGGAGGTTACCAGCTCTTCGTGTTTGAGCACCTGTTCAAACACGGCCAGCGTGCTGTCGCCTTCCAGCGCGGGTTTGGCAACGCAGGCCAGCTCCACATGCCCGCCGCGTTCATGCACATAGTCATAAAGCCCCAGCGCATGGGCGTGTTCTTCCTGCACCTGCACATTAAACCAGTTGGCAATGCCTTTGAGGTGTTTTTCCTCAAAAAAAGACTTCATGGCCAAATACAAATATTCGGAATATAACTCCGCATTGATTTGGTCATTAAACGCTTTTTGCAATTTTTCGCTAAACATATTTTCTCCTTAAATAAGAATCTTTCTTAATTTATTATAACTCTTTTTTGCAAAACGCGTAAATTATGCCGCTTTTCCAAAAGGGCCTGTAATATTGGAATTTTCGTACGGTAGTGCGTGCCGCCGCAATATCTGGGCCGCGCGCCGGCTTTTCTGATGGCTCTGTCCGTTACCTCCTTTCCTATGCCGTGGGGCGTATGCCGGGCAGGTTCGGCGCGCCGAGCGGCTTTTGGGCCGCCGGGGCCCTGCTGCTCTGAGGCCTGCCGCTTTTGTTTTGGGCCCGTTCTTCTAAATCATAAGCAGGGGGCGGCAGAATTAATACCATTCATGTTTTTCATGCCTGTCCAATGCGGCCATTTGTTTCATTTCTTCTTCGGTCAGTTCAAAATCAAAAATTTGCAGATTTTCCCGTATATGCGCGGGATTGGACGAGCCTGGAATAACGGATATGCCCCGCTGTAAATTCCACCGCAGAATGACCTGCGCCGGAGTTTTGCCGTGGGAACGGGCAATGGAAGCCACCGTCCCGTCGGAAAACATGCGCCCCGTGTGGCCGCGCCCGCCAAAAGGAAACCAGCCCTGCACGGTAATCCCCAAACTTTGTATATATTTCACTACTTCGGTATCCTGGTAATACGGATGTATTTCATTTTGCACCAAAGCGGGCTTGACGCTGACCTGAGGCAAAAATTCCCGAAGTTCTTTAATGTACCAGTTGGACAAACCGATGGAACGCACTTTTCCCTGCGCCACGGCTTTTTCCAACGCTTTATAGGCTTTTACGTCCCCGCGGCCGGGATGATGCAAAAGGAGCAAATCTATATACCCGATGTCCAGCTTTTGCAAGGCCTGTTCTATGGCTTCTTCCGCCCGGGCAAACTGGGTGGGATAAAGTTTGGTAATAACAAAGATTTCCTCCCTCGGCACGCCGCTTTTGCGCACGGCGCGGCCGACGCTTTCCTCATTTCCGTAAAAAGAAGCCGTATCAATCAGCCTTCCGCCGGCAGCCAGCAGGGCCAGCACGGAGTTTTCACACGTCTTATCCGGCAACGCATAGGTGCCCAGGCCCGCCAGCGGCATTTCATATCCGCTGTTTAAACGCACGGTTCTTCTTTTTAAATCAAAATTTCCCGCCATGGGATTGGACGACAAATTTGCCAAAATATTCATATTTTTTTCTCCTTCCTGCGCACTGTCCGCCGCCCCGCCGCAGGCGCAAGCCCCCAACAAACACACCGAAAATAAAGCAAACAGTTTTTGTTTATACATATTTTCCCCTTATGAGCCGATACGTTTACTGCGGCAAAGCACACCGAAGACATTTATATTTCCGCCGGTATAACCTTCACGGCTTTGGCCGGTACCCCCGCCACAACGGTGCGGGCGGGCACGTCTTTAGTCACCACCGCTCCGGCGGCAATGACGGCGCCGTCGCCTATGCTTACCCCGGGCACTACGGTGGCATTGGCCCCTATCCATACTTTTTTGCCGATGCGTATGGGCGCGGGCAGGGTGGTGGAACGGCGGTGCGGCTCCAGCGCGTGGTTTAATGTAGCCAGCACAACATTGTGGCCGATTAAACTGCCGTCGCCTATGCTGATGCCGCCCTGGTCCTGAAAGCGGCAGCCGGAATTGATAAACACGTCTTTCCCGACGCTAATATTTTTGCCGCAGTCCGTATAAAAAGGCGGAAACATGCGGAAAGACGCATCCACCTCTTTTCCCGTCAGCTCCGAAAACAAAGCGCGGATTTCCTCCGGCTCATGGTAACCGGCGTTCAGGCGCGCCGTAATGCGCATGGCCTCATGCGCCAGGCAGGTCATATACTGTTGCATCTCCGAAGCGCCGTCTACGGGCAGGCCCCGGTTGACATGGTCCAAAAACTCTTTTAACTCCATTTTCCCCCCTTTATGCCGCCACGGGGCACAACTGCGTAATCTCGCAGTTGCTGCCGCGCAGGCGGTGTTCGTCCAAAATAATTTCCCCGATATGCTTGGCACGGATAAAGCCGCTTTTGGGATTTTTGACGCTGACGATATCCGTCGTTACGTCGGCCTGCACGTCGGTGTATTCAAAGGCCAGGTCCGCCCCTTCCATTTCGCAGTTTTTCAGCGTCAGGTTTTGCGCGTAACACAAAGGCTGGGTGCCGATAATTTTGCAGTTAATAAATGTCAGGTTTTTGCTGTACCAGCCCAGATATTCGCCTTTGACCACGCTGTCTTCCACCGTAACGTTTTCGCTGTGCCAAAAAGCGTCTTTGGTATCCAGTACGCTGTGGCGGATATGCAGGTTCTTTACATACTGGAAAGAATATTTGGCCTTCATGTCCAGGCGGTTGATTTCTATGTCGCGGCTGTCCAAAAACGGATATTCCGAAACCAAACTGCAGCGGTTTAAAGTCAACCCCCGGCATTTCCAGCCAAACTCTTCCGAGTGGATTTGGCAGTCCTCCAGTATAATGCCGCGGCCTTCGCGCACGGCTTTTATTCCGCCTAAACTGCAACGGGCCAGTGTCAGGTCTTTGTTATACCACAGCGCGGCGCGGCAGGTATCCGTTAAGCGGCAGTCTGTGACTGTGCTGTCCTGCACGTGCCACAGCGGGTAGCGCAGGCGGAAATCACAATCTTCCACGCGCAGGGAGCGCGCCTCTTTCAGGGCCGATTCCCCGTCCGCCGGCCCGTCAAAGGTGCAGCGGCGCACTTCGGCGTTTTTCAGGCCGTACAGGGCCCGTTCTTCATCCAATACCAAATTGACATATTGTTTCATAGTTTTTGTCTCCTTTATGCCAATAGTATAAGAAAAGCAAAATTACATAGCAAATACTTATTTTTTATGCTATTATATGCTTTTAAAGCATATAATTTTGGAGGGAATATGGATTTACGCGTCTTGCGGTATTTTTTGGCGGTGGCACGGGAAGAAAGCATTTCCCGCGCGGCCCAGGCCGTGCACATTACCCAGCCCAGCCTGTCGCGGCAAATTATGGATCTTGAGCGGGAACTGAAAACCAAACTTTTTGAGCGCGGGCGCAAAAAACGCCGCCTAATGCTCACGCCGGCGGGGGCACTGTTGCGCAAGCGCGCCGAAGAGCTGGTGCTGCTGGCCGACAAGACCAAAACGGAATTTCTCTCCCAAGACAATCAAATCAGCGGCGATGTCTACCTGGGCGGCGGGGAAACCGACGGTATGCGCCTGGCGGCGCGCGCCGTGCGCCAAATGCAACGGGAGCACCCGCTGGTGCGCTATCATCTCTTCAGCGGAAACGCCGAGGACGTGACGGAGCGGCTGGACAAAGGGCTGTTGGATTTTGCCGTACTCATCGGGGCGGCCAAACTGGAAAGATACGATTATATCACACTGCCTGTACAGGACCGCTGGGGGCTGCTGCTGCCCAAAAGCCACCCGCTGGCCGCGCAAAAAAATATACGCGCAAAAGATCTGGCCGGCGTGCCGTTGCTGGTGTCGCGCCAGGCCGCGCGGTATAATGAACTGTCCGGCTGGTTCGGCTCCATGCGCGGAAAACTGGACAGCGTGGCCAGCTATAACCTGATTTACAATGCCGCCCTGATGGTGGAAGAAGGCGTAGGCTGTGCGCTGACGCTGGAAAAACTGATCAATACCTCCGGCTCCTCCCCGCTTTGTTTCCGCCCTTTGCAGCCCGCGGTTTATTCCCCGTTGTATCTGGTATGGAAAAAAGAACAAGTCTTCTCCAAAGCGGCGGAAACATTTCTGCAGCATATGCGCCGGATTTGCGGGGTATAACATTTAGACGGAACAGGTAAAAGGTATAATAAATATATGCAACACAAAAAAGCCGTATTATTCGCCGTTTTGGCGGCGGTATGTTACGGGTTGAGCGCGCCCTTTTCCAAATTGTTTTTAGACAAATTAAGCCCGACGTTTCTGGCAGGGCTGCTATATCTGGGAGCGGGGCTGGGGATGCTGTTGCTATATATACCGTCGCTCCGCCGGTCCGGGCGCGAAGCGCATGTAACGCGCAAAGACCTGCCGTACTTAACCGCGATGGTACTTCTGGATATTGCCGCGCCCATACTGCTCTTATGGGGTTTATCCTTATCCACGCCTGCCACGGTATCTTTGTTAAATAATTTTGAAATAGCCGCCACGGCGGTTATTGCGCTGGTTATATTCAAAGAGGTGGTCGGCAAGCGCCTCTGGGCAGCTATCGGGCTCATCACGCTGTCCTGCATCGTATTGTCCGTGGACGATTTTGCTTCTTTGTCTTTTTCTAAAGGGGCGATGCTGGCCCTGCTAGCGTGCCTGTGCTGGGGAGCGGAAAACAACTGCACCCGGCAAATGTCGCTGAAAAATCCAATGGAAATCGTATTGATTAAGGGCTTTGGCTCCGGCCTGGGGGCCCTGCTTATCGCATTTGTACTGGGAGAAGCCGCATGGGCTCCCGCTGCCGTATTGCTGGCCCTGCCGCTCGGCGCGGTGGCTTATGGGGGAAGCGTATATTTTTACATTTTGGCACAGCGTGATTTGGGAGCGGCACGCACCGGCGCCTATTATGCATTTGCGCCTTTTATCGGCGTTTTCCTGTCTTTTATAGTGGTGGGGCAACCCCTAAAGACAAACTTTGTGACGGCATTTGTTTTGATGGCTGCCGGAGCGTATTTGGCCGCCACGGAAACGCACATACATAAACACCGTCACGAAAGCTTGGCACATGAACACCGCCACCGCCATGATGACGGGCACCACATCCACAGCCACCCCTGTCCCGTTAAGGGCTCACACAGCCATTTCCATACGCATGATCCCATAGAGCATACACACGCCCATTTACCGGATCTGCACCATACACATATGCACTAATCTCCTTCTGCGCTTACAGCCTTCTGCCATACCGCCGGGCCCCCACATCATATGGCAGGACAAATATTTGATTTGCATACCGTCACAATAGCCCCCTCCGGGCGTTCTTGTTATATCAATATAATATGTTATAATGAAAATATCTTATGTAAGGAGTAAACGGCGCACTGCATAAGCCCTGGGAAAAGGGGTTTATTACAATTTATCTGTTTTGGGAATCCTGTCTAAAGAACAGGAAGGCGTTGTAAAACGTGCTAATCCCGCTCCAAAACAGCTGGTTTAGGCAGGAGGCGAAGGAAAAGTCATTTCCCTTTACTTCCGCCGAATATTTTGCATAGATTTTTCTGTGTGAAAGTGCGGTTGTTTAAGGACTGAGATTGGCCTCGGGATTATCCAGCCGTTTTTGTTGGCTGATTTTTCCTCTTTTATCCTTTTCTTAACGGTGGGATATCCTTTGGGAGTCCCGCCGTTTTCCGTGCGGGACACCTGGCCGAAAGTACATAATTATGTCGGAAAAAGATCCGTTAATCAGCGTCTTGGTGCCCGTATACAATGTCCAGCACTTTTTGCCGCAGTGCTTGGACAGCATCCTGGGGCAAACCTATAAAAACCTGGAAATCATCTGCACCGATGACGCTTCCACCGACGGCAGCGCCGAAATCCTGCACGCCTACGCCCAAAAAGATGCGCGCCTGCGCGTAATTTCCCTGCCGGAAAACCTGGGGGTGGCCCACGCACGCAATATACTGCTGCAGCAAGCCAAGGGCGAATACATTTGCTTTATAGACAGCGATGATTGGGTAAAACCCGAATATCTGGAACATTTATACAACTTGGCCCGGCAACACCAAGCCGATATTGTGCGCTGCCGCTATATGTTCCTGGATATGCACACGGGAGCTTTCATTCCTTGCGACCGCAAACACAAAGAATTTTTAAAGCCTGCCCCGCCTGCTGCCAGCGCGCGGCGATTTCAGGCGGCCCTGGATGACAGCCAGGTATGGCTTAAACTCATACGGACGGCTTTGGTGCGGGAGCACCATCTGTCCTTCCTGCCGGGGACCATCGCGGAGGATTTCCCGTTTGAAGTGCTGTTGTACCAATATGCGGGGAAAATCATATTTACCGATGAATACCTCTACATTTACCGCGTGGGGCTGGCCGGCTCCGTTTCGGCCCGGAAAAGCGCCTTAGACAAAGGCACGCTGGAAAATATGCTGGCCCTGTGCAAAACCCTCAAAGACAGGGGCTTCACCCAAAAGGCCGTTTTCCCGCTGGCGCTGTCTTATACGGCACGGGCCGTGCGCCGTCTGCGCAAATCCCCCAAAGAAGTCCGGCAGCAGACCGACGCTTTGTGCCGGAAAGCCGTTTTGTTTTTGTATGAAAACCGCGCGGAAACAAGCCGGATACAACGCGCTAAATTTACGCTGCTGAAATGGCTCACGCCTTACGCCGGGACGGGCAGCGTCCCGCGCCTGGCCTGGTGGGTGCATTAGGAGGTATGATATGAAAGGAATTGTGTTGGCCGGAGGGACGGGCAGCCGCCTTTATCCCGCCACCCTGGGAATATCCAAACAGCTCATCCCGGTTTATGACAAACCGATGGTGTTTTACCCCCTGTCCGTACTCATGCTGGCAGGCATACGGGATATTTTGCTCATTTCCACCCCGGCAGACCTGCCCCTGTACCAAAAACTGTTCGGAGATGGCAGCGCCTACGGACTGCATATGTCATACGTGCAGCAGCCTAAGCCCGAAGGCCTGGCCCAGGCATTTATTTTGGGGGCGGATTTTATAGGCCAAGACAGCGTGTGCCTGATTTTAGGCGATAATATTTTCTACGGGCGCGACCTGAAAAACCTGGTACAGCAGGCGGCGGCCCAAAAAACGGGCGCCACGGTGTTTGGCTATCACGTCAAAAACCCCAAAGCCTACGGCGTGGTGGAAATAGACGAAAACAAGAAAGCCATATCCATTGAAGAAAAGCCCCAAAACCCCAAGTCCAACTGGGCCGTAACGGGGCTGTATTTTTACGATAACCGGGTGGTGGACGTGGCCAAAAACATCAAGCCTTCCGCACGCGGCGAACTGGAAATTACCGCCGTCAACGACTGGTACCTGCAAAAAGGCGAGCTTTCCGTACAGCTGATGGGCCGCGGCATGGCCTGGCTGGATACGGGCACCCACTCGGACTTAATCAAGGCGTCCATGTTCATTGAAGCGCTGGAAAGCCGGCAGGGGCTGAAAATCGCCTGCCTGGAAGCAATCGCTTTTAAAAACGGCTGGCTGACGCTGGACGACCTGGCCCGCCGCGCACAGCAGATGAAGAATACGGAGTACGGCGCCTATCTGGCGGCCATTCCGGAGGATATGAAAAATGGATTTTTTTAAAACCCCGATAGACGGGCTTGTCGTGCTGACGCCCAAGGTCTTCAACGACAAGCGCGGATATTTTTATGAGTCTTACAACAAACAGGTATGGGAACAGGCCGGCATAAAGGCTGACTTTGTGCAGGACAATGAAAGCTTTTCCCGCCAAAATACCCTGCGCGGGCTGCACTTCCAAAAGCCCCCCTTCGCCCAGGCCAAACTGGTGCGCGTGCTGGAAGGGGCCGTATGGGATGTGGCCGTGGATTTGCGCCGCGGCAGCCCGACTTTCGGCCAATGGTACGGCGTGGAACTGACGGAAGAAAACAAACAGCAATTTTTTATCCCGCGCGGTTTTGCACACGGATTTGCGGTGCTGAGCGACACGGCGCGTTTTGCTTATAAATGCGATAACTTTTACAACAAGGCTTCCGAAGGGGCCGTACGTTTTGACGACCCGGAACTGAAAATAGACTGGAAGACAGATTTAAGCAAAGCCGTCCTGTCTGAAAAAGATTTGCAAAACCCGCTGTTTGCGGCTTACAAGGAGAACCCATGTTTTTAATCACCGGCGCCAACGGACAGCTGGGCCGCTGCCTGCGCGATATGTTGGGCGAAAACGGCGCGCTATATACGGACGCGGCCGAACTGGACATTACCGATTTACAGGCCGTGCAGGCTTTCGGAGCGGAACATCATTTTAGCGCCATTATCAACTGTGCCGCTTATACCAATGTAGACAAATCCGAAGAAGAACCCGCTTTAGCGCGGCGCATAAACGTAACGGGAACGGAAAACCTGGCTAAACTGGCCGCGGCCAGGCATGTGCCGCTGGTGCATATCTCCACAGATTATGTTTTTGACGGCACGGCCCACACCCCGATACCGGAAGATGCCCCCGCCCGCCCCACCGGCGTGTACGGACAGACAAAAAAAGAAGCGGAAGAGGCCGTCTTTAAATATGCAGAAACGGCCTGCATTATCCGCACGGCGTGGCTGTACAGCCCGTACGGGAAGAACTTTGTCAAAACCATGTTGGAGCTGGGCCGCACGAAAGAGGAAATACGCGTGGTGGCCGACCAAATCGGTACGCCAACTTATGCACCGCATTTAGCCGAAGTTATTCTAAACATACTGCCCCGCATGGCCGCCGGCAAAAAAGAAATATACCATTTTACGGATTCTGGGGTATGCTCCTGGTATGATTTGGCCTATTATACAGTCAAACAGGCCGGATGCAGGGCCCGCGTACTGCCTATTATAACCGGTGAATATCCCGCACGGGCACAACGGCCGGCTTATTCCGTATTAAGCAAAGAAAAAATCAAAAAAGCGTTCGGGATCGTTCCCCCCCACTGGACGCAAGGAGTGGAAGAATGTCTGAAGAAACTTTATTAGTGACGGGCGGAGCCGGGTTTATCGGTTCCAATTTCATCCCGTATTTTTTGGAAGCGTTCCCGAAATACCGCATTTTAAACCTGGACAAATTAACTTATGCGGGCAACCTAAGCAATGTGTCCGAATGTGCGGGCAATCCCCGTTACAGCTTCGTCCAAGGCGATATTTGCGACGCAGTGCTGGTCAACGACCTTTTCACCCAGTACGATATCCGCGGCGTTTTCCACTTTGCGGCTGAATCACACGTGGACAATTCCATTTCCGGCCCGCTGCCTTTTATCAAAACCAATATTGAGGGCACTTTTACTCTGCTGGAAGCGGCGCGCAAACACTGGATGGATGCGCCGGGCCGGGTAAAA
This sequence comes from uncultured bacterium, assembly GCA_949296525.1. GTDB lineage: Bacteria > Elusimicrobiota > Elusimicrobia > Elusimicrobiales > Elusimicrobiaceae > Avelusimicrobium. Next base: position 94,707 of record CASFOP010000008.1, read on the forward strand.
GCCGGCTATGAAAACTGCCGTTTCCACCACATTTCCACCGACGAAGTATACGGTTCCCTGGGGGAAACGGGGCTGTTTAAAGAAACCACTCCTTATGCCCCCAATTCCCCGTACTCGGCCAGCAAGGCCTCCAGCGACATGCTGGTACGCGCCTATCACCATACCTATGGCCTTAACGTGACCACAAGCAACTGCTCCAACAATTACGGCCCGAAGCAGCATCAGGAAAAGCTTATCCCCACCATCATCCGCAAGGCCCTGGCAGGGCAGCCCATCCCCATTTACGGAGACGGCAAAAACGTGCGGGACTGGCTGTATGTGCTGGATCATTGCAAAGGCATTGCCCTGGTATGGCAAAAAGGCCGCGCGGGCGAAACATACAATATCGGCGGGCGCAATGAACGGAACAATTTGCAAATCGTGGACGTTATCTGCGGGCTCTTGGACGAACTCAAGCCCGCCGCGGACGGGCAGCCCTATAAGCACCTGGTTACGTTTGTCAAAGACCGTGCCGGCCATGACCGCCGCTACGCCATAGACGCCTCCAAACTGGAAACGGAACTGGGCTGGAAAGCGCAGGAAACCTTTGAAACGGGCATGCGCAAAACGGTGCAGTGGTATTTGCAAACACATTACAAATAACCCGGAGAACGGCCATGAACTATCAATTATTAGACCTAAAAGCCTTCGGAGACGAGCGAGGGAAATTAATATCCTTTCAACAGGGCGTTAATGTTCCTTTTGAGGTGAGAAGGGCCTTTTATATTTTTGATACAAAAACGGGGGTGGCCCGAGGCTGTCACGCCAACAGGCAATCCCAATTCCTGTTAATTCCGATAAACGGCAGCTGCAAAGTCAGCGTAAACGATGGAAATCAGCAAGAAGATATCGTTCTGAACAATCCCCACCGGGGTTTATATTTAAATAAAATGGTATGGAAAAAAATGTATGACTTTTCTTACAATGCCATTTTGCTGGTTTTAGCTGATACCCTATATGATGAAAAGGAATATATCCGCAATTACGATGAATTTTTAAAAGAGGTAAAGCAATGATTCACCGGCTGGCGGACGTGCAAAGCCCCCATATCGGGGAGGGCACCCATATATGGCAGTTTTGTGTCGTGCTGCCCGGGGCGCGCATTGGCAATAACTGCAATATCTGCTCCCACTGCTTTATAGAAAATGACGTTGTCATCGGCAACAATGTTACCGTAAAAAACGGCGTATCCCTGTATGACGGGATAACGATAGAGGACAATGTGTTTATCGGGCCCAATGTGGCATTTTGCAACGACAAATATCCCCGCTCCAAACAATACCCGGACGCTTTTTTAAAAACCCATATAAAAAAAGGAGCCTCCATAGGCTCCAACGCCACCATCTTGCCCGGGGTAACTATTGGGGAAAATGCCTTAATCGGCGCAGGAAGCGTGGTTACAAAAGATGTACCGGACGGCGCATTAATTATTCAAAAAAGGAGCTGTTCCCAATGAATAGCATAGCCCGGACTTATATGAAGTTAAAAACATTTTTTTATTGGCACTTTTTATCCGACAACCACAATGTTTCGGGACATCCCGTTTTAAACGGCTGTGCCGTGTGTCTGGGACGAGGGACAATTGAGTTTGGAAATAATGTTCACCTAGGTTTTTATCCCTCCCCTTTTTTATTTAACACCTATATTCATTTGGAAGCACGGGAAAGTAATTGTCTTATAAAAATAGGCAATGAAACCTTTTTCAATAATAATGCAACTATTATTGCAGCATCTTCTCCCAGTAATAAGATTTCTAAAATCCTGATAGGGAGTGATTGTATGATTGGCATGAATTTTTTATGTTTGAACAGCGATTTCCATGCATTGCAAGTCCGAGACCGCAACAATCCTGCACGGGTAAACACAGCAGATATACAGATAGGCAATCACTGCTTTATCGGGGCCAATGTTACGGTGCTGAAAGGGGTAAATATTGGAGACGGAAGTGTCATCGGCGCGGGCAGCGTGGTTACCCGTTCCATCCCGGCCAATGCTTTGGCAGTGGGCAATCCGGCCCGGGTCATTAAACAAATCCAGCAGGGGGATTCTTTATGAAAATAGCGGTTACCGGCGCCAATGGATATATCGGCAGCCATTTGGTAAAAGAATTATTGAACAAGGGCCATCAAGTCACGGCACTGGACATACATACGGCGCATATTCCCGCCCAGGCCAACATTATGGCCGGAAATATTTTTTCTGATACTTTTTGCTTCCCGCAGGGAATAGAGTGCTTGATACACTTGGCCTGGGTAGGAGGCTTTGATCATTCTTCCCTCGGACATCTTACATCTATCGTGCCACATTTTCAGTTTTTACGCAAGGCCGCTGAGCACGGCATCAAACGGCTGGTAGTATTGGGTACCATGCATGAACTGGGATATTTTGAAGGAAAAGCGCTGGAATCTTCCCCCTGCAACCCCATGAGCTACTACGGTATAGCCAAAAATACCCTCCGGCAGGCCCTGCAGGTATATGCCCAAACGCAGCCCGGGCTTAACCTGCAATGGATTCGCGCTTTCTACATTACGGGAGACGATTTTTCCAATCATTCTATTTTCTCCAAAATTCTTCAATTAGAACAAAAAGGGGCAAAATCTTTTCCCTTTACTGACGGCAAAAACCAATATGATTTCCAAGATATTTACACGCTGTGCGGGCAAATAACGGCCGTGGCGGAGGCGGACGCCCTGCCCTGCGGCATTATTAATTGCTGTTCCGGCAAACCCGTCGCCATCAAAGACAAGGTGGAAGAATTTATCCGCCGGCACCATTTAAACATCCGGCCGGAATTTGGCAAATTTCCCTCCCGCCCGTATGACTCCCCGTGCATATACGGCGACAACAGCAAAATTTTACGCATTATGGAGAAAGCCGGAAAATGACACGCCCGCTGATATCCGTCCTGATCCCCGTATACAACGGCGCCGACTACCTGCGCCAAAACCTGGACTCGGTACTTAACTCCACGCTCCGGGAGCTGGAAGTGGTTTGTGTGGATGATTTGTCCACGGACTCCTCCCTGCAGATTTTACAGGAATACGCCGCCAAAGACCCCCGTGTAAAAATCATCCGCCGCACGGACAAAGGCGGCACCGCCGTACGGGGCTTAAAATACGGCCTGCCCTATTGCACGGGTGAATACTTTTTTTACATCAGCCAGGACGATTTTATAGACCGCAACTGCCTGCAAGCCTTATATGACAAAGCCAAAGCCACTTCTGCGCAGGCGGTAGTGCCCAACCTGGTGCTGTATAACCAGCAGCAGGGCGCGGACAGCCCCGTGATACGGCCCCCGCGGGGGGATTATAACCAAACGCTCAGCGGGCGGGAAGCATTTGTTTTATCGCTGGAAAATTGGCAGGTGCACGGCCAATTTTTAAGGGAAACGGAACGAGTCAAAAAACTGGGGTTTGACGACACGCTGTTTACCGGCTGTGAAAAGGCCTCCCGGCTGTATCTGGCCGCCTCTGACAAAGTGGTATTTGCCAACGTAAATTTCTATTACCGCCGGGACAACCCCAACACCATACAGGCGAAATTTAAGCCGTTCTTTATTGAGGACTTGTTTGTATATGCCCAGCTGATGCACTTTATGTCGGAGCAAAAGTACTCCCGGCGGGACTGCGCCAAATGCCTCAGGGCCGGCCTGTATATGGCCCGGCTGTATAAGGACATGTTTAAAAAGCAGTGGGGGTTCATGACGGAAAAAGACCGGGCGCTGACCCTGCGGCATTTTGCCCGGGCCCGGAAATTATTTTTGGCATATGCTTTGCGCCACGGGCACTGGAAACGGGTGCCGCGTATTATCAAAACTTTTCATTTTAAAAAAATCCCGCCCTTGAAAATAGAATTACATTGTTATGCTTCCTGCCGCGTAGGACGCTGTACTTATTCTGCGCCGGATTTGCTGGTCGGGGATTACCGCACGGAAATAGGTAGTTTTTGTTCCATCGCCGGCAATGTGGCTATCGGCTCGGGGGAACATCCTTTGAACTACTTATCCACATCCCCCTTCCTGTACCTGGAACAGGCCGGTTATATACAAGGGCGCAATGAAATATTCCTCTCTCCCTGCCATATCGGCAATGATGTCTGGATTGGACAGGGGGTAACGATTAAAAGCGGCATCCGTGTCGGGGACGGGGCCGTTATCGGGGCAGGGGCCGTAGTAACAAAAGATGTCCCGCCGTATGCAGTAGTCGTGGGCGTACCGGCCAGAATACTAAAATACCGTTTTGATCCGGACACGATAAAAGACTTGTTGGAAATCAAATGGTGGGATTTGCCGGATGAAGAAATCAAAAAGTTGCCTTTGCATGATGTAAAGAAAGCCATTGAACAGGTAAAACGCTTAAGAAAAGAGAAAACTTATGATTAAATTTTTGGATTTGCATAAAATAAACGAACGCTTCCGCGCGGAACTAAACGCGCGGTTTAAAGAAGTGCTGAACAGCGGGTGGTATATCCGCGGACGGCAGGATGAGCTGTTTGAAAAGCATTTTGCCGCCTACACCGGAGCCAAATACTGCATCGGCGTAGGAAACGGGCTGGAAGCGCTGGATCTCATCATCAAGGGCTACGGTTTTGGGCCGGGCGATGAAATTATTGTACCGGCCAATACCTATATTGCCACCATTTTGGCCGTCAGCGCCAACGGCTGTACGCCCGTATTGGTAGAGCCGGATATATATACTTACAACATCCATCCGGATCTAATAGAGGCCCAAATTACCCCCCGCACCAAAGCCATTATGGTGGTGCACTTATACGGCCAGGCCGTGCAAATGCAAAAAATCTGGGAGCTGGCCAAAAAATACCATTTAAAAATCATTGAAGATGCGGCACAGGCACACGGGGCCGAGTATCAGGGCCGCAAAACCGGCAACCTGGGCGATGCGGCGGGATTTAGTTTTTATCCCGGCAAAAATTTGGGCTGCCTGGGCGACGGCGGCTGCGTAACCACCAACGACGCGGCACTGGCCGCCAAAGTGCGCGCGCTGGCCAATTACGGCAGCGACCGCAAATACCACCATATTTACAAAGGCATCAACTCCCGCCTGGATGAGCTGCAGGCCGCCTTTTTGGACGTTAAACTGCCGCATTTGGATGCGGACAATGCCCGCCGGCGCGAAATAGCCGCTTTTTACCGCAGCCACATCCGCAACCCGCGCATTACCTTGCCGCAAACCTATGATGAAAAGGCCCATGTATGGCATGTGTTTGCCGTGCGCGTACCGGACAGGGCCGCTTTTCAAAAATACCTGGAGAACAACGGCATCCAAACCGTTATCCATTACCCCACCCCTCCGCACAAACAGGAGGCCTACCGGGAATGGGCCGCACGCTCATTTCCCGTGTCGGAAACCATACACCGGGAAATTATTTCCATCCCTATTTCCCCCGTTATGACCGATGAAGAAATGAGGGAAGTGGTGCGCGTGCTGAACGCATGGCAAACAAATTAAAGGCAACGGATATGTCTTTTTACCAATCTTTACAACGTCTTTTGAGTAAGAAAAAAACCTATGATTTGATCTTCGGCATAGGAGAGGCCTGCTCCTGCACCCAGGCATTGCGCCGCGCCCGGCTGCAGCGCGCCAGCTATCCGCTGGACTGGGTAGCCGGAAGTAATTTTCTGGGGCGGGTGCGCCTGCTTAGCGCCCGTTTTGACGGCTTCCTGGATAAAAACGACCTGCAGGACACGGGACGAAACAACGGGTCCGACAGCCATTTATGCCATATTTACTATAACACCCGCACTTCCATCGGCTTTAACCATGACTTTCCAGAGGGGCAAAGCCTGCAAGAAAGCTATCCGGCCGTACGCCAAAAATATGACCGCCGGATTGCCCGCTTGCTGGATAATATCCGGGCGGCGGAGACCCTCTTAATCGTATATGTGGAAACCCCGTGCTGCCAAGACAAAACCTCCGACACGGATATTTTGCTCGGATATAAAATCCTGCAGGAAAATTTCCCGGGGAAAAACCTGGGCCTGCTCTACTGCGCCTCTGACTTAACGCTCCGCCCGCGGGAATTTTCCCAAACGCAGCTATCCTCCGCCGTTACCAAAATCACGGCCAACTATCAGGACAAAACACCCGGCCTGCCGGACAATGCGGTCAACAACCCTTTCCTGGCGCACCTGCTGGCGGTGCGGTACAGGTTGTACAGACCCTTCCACATCCGCATCCAAGAGGCCTGCCGCAACACCGCCATACGCCTGATTCCTTTCAAAAAATTACGAGACGCCATGAGGGATAAATACCATGTTTAACCGCTTAATTGCTCTGTTTAATAAAAACGTTAAATTTTACGGACACGTTATTTCGTTAGGATATAACTGCGAGATTTCTTTCCAGTTCTTCCTCAAATATCACTTTGTGGAAAGCAGCCTGTTTGCCTGGGTGGCCTGCCCGTCCATAGAGCAGATGATATACGCACTGCTGCACGTGCAGGAGGTAGGCGCAGGCAAACTGGAGCCACAGGGGGTCATGTGGCGGTGTTTTAACACGGATATCCTGTTCCACGGCAAGGCCCCCATGTCCATGTGGCTCAACCACCCGACCCCCCAGCAAATTGCAGAGGACAAAGCGGAACTGGTGGACAGGCTGAAATATTTACGGGCCAAATTCCAAAAAACGGCCTGCGACGGAAAGAAAAATTTATACATTTTTAAATACCCCAAAACCGACGAAACCGCCCAAACGGCGCTGGAAAAAATAAACCGTTTGGAGCAAACCCTCCGACAAATTGTGAGCAACTCCTTTGACCTGCTGATTGTCCTGCAGGAAGGCCTCCTCCCCGGTTTGGAAGCGCTTTCCAAAAAAGAAAATATATTTATCCGCCGCGTGGCATTTTACGCCCCGGATGACAATGTCACCACGGAACTCAATGACCGCCTGCACTGGGGAAAAATCTTTGACGAGTTCCGCCCCGCCTTTAAACTGAAAAAGAAAAAACACTTTAAGTTTGAGGATCGTTGATATGGCAGACAACTTTCCTCTTGTTTCCGCCATTGTCCCGGCATATAACCATGCGCGTTATGTGCAGGAAACCCTCCGCTCCTTAATGGCGCAAACCTACCCGCGCCTGGAACTGCTGGTCATAGATGACGGCTCCACGGATGATACCTGGGCGGAAATAAACAAACTCAAAGCCGACTGCGAAAAACGCTTTGAACGCGTCGTCTTGCGCACCCGCCCCAACCGCGGTGCCTGTGCCACGCAGAACGAACTGATTTCGCTGGCCCGGGGCCAATATATTTACCTGATCGCTTCAGACGACACGGCCAAGCCGGATGCCATACAAACGCTGGCCGGCTTCCTGCAAAGCCATCCCGAATATGTACTGGCGGTGGGAGACAATGAAATCATCGGCCCGGATTCCCGCCGTATCGGCTGGGACGCACAGCGACGGCCGGTTCCCCCGGAAGAGGCGGTTTTTAAGACTTTTTCCGAATTTTCCCGCCATATGCACCCCCAGCCCGTTTTTGATGACGCGGTATTCGGCACGTATGCGTCATTGGTCCGGGGCAACTATATCCCCAACGGCTATGTGCTCCGCACCGCCGCGCTGAAAGATACGGGCGGCTACGTCCGGGAAGCGGCCCTGGAGGACTGGTATATCATGCTGCAGCTGGCCAAACGGGGGAAATTTAAATTTTTCAACAAAATCCTTTTTTCTTACCGCTGGCACGGCGGCAACACCATACAAAACCGCCGCCGGGCCGAACAAATGGCTCTGGATACATTTTGTTATGAGCAGAAACTGCTCCGGCAGGAAAAATACAAGCTTTACCGCGATATTTTTGAGCAGGCCCAGTGGCAGGAAAAAGTTAAATGGCGCCTGGGGGATTTCTTAAAAGTTTACAAACAACAATCCAGGCTAAAAAAACGTTACGTCGTGGAAATAAAAGGCAAAAAATTTATCTTTAACGAAAAACCCCTTCCCGGGCCACAGCCGGAAAAGGATGGGCAATAACTGAGGCATTTATGTACACACCCCAAGACATACAGGTATTTTTCTTTGCACACAACCGCGCGGAATTTCTGCGCCAGGCGGTGGAATGCTATTTACACCAGACCGCCCGGGGGGCGGAGCTGGTCATCCTGGCCAATGCCCCTACTGACGACGTGGTACAGGTAGGCCGGGAGTACGAAAAAAAGGGCGTCAAACTTATGTTAGAGCCCAAACCGCTAAATGTATACGGCTGTGCGCAGCGCTGCCAGGAAACAGCCAGCCGCGCCATTACAGTCATGGCACATGACGACGACTTGGTTCACCCCGCTTATTTGGAAACCCTGCTGAAGGCTTATAACCAAATCCCGGATTTAAACGTCGCTATATCCTCCATGCAGGATTGGGACAACGCGCCCTTTTCCCCGGACTACCACACCCGCTGCGCCCTGCTGGATGAATGCGAATTTTCCGCTTATATCTTTTTGGGAGGCTCATTCACATATAGCTCGGCCAGTTATAAAACGCAAGCCCTCCGCCAGGCGCCGCGGCCCGATTTTGCCCGGTACGGCAAAGTGCAGGACGTACCTTTCATGCTGGGCGTATGCGGCGTTGACAACGGCAAAGCCGCCGTACTGCAATATCCGTTTGTCAAATACCGCCTGCACGAAGGGCAGGACTGCCAGACTTTTTCCACCGGCCCGACGGCCGCCCAATGGCTGGAGCTGGATAATCTACACCGGGAGCTGATGTGCCGCGGCAGTAGGTTGCGACGCGCGTGGAAGCTAAACACCTACCACCGCCTGCGCATCGGCTGGCGGGACTGGTGTTTGTGCGAACACGGGAAAATGACTTTCTCTTCGTATTTGGCCGCAGCGCGCCAAAAAGGCCTTCTGCCGCCCTTAAGCCGCGCCGCCGGCCTGCTGTTGCGCGGCGGCCTGCGCAAGCGAATCCTGCGCCGGCTGTTTACGCCGCAAATTATTTCCTTATGAGAGGTTACGCCATGACCGCATCCAAACCGCTGGCCGTCCACCTGCATATTTATTATGCATCCATGTGGCCCCTGATGCAACAATATTTATCCAATATAGGGGACTGCCCGCACCGCCTTTTCGTAACCATGCCGAAAGAAAACGCCGGTCTGGCCGGTGAAATACGGCGCTTCTGCCCGGAAAGCGAAATTTACATAACGGAAAACCGCGGCTATGACGTGGGCCCGTTTGTCCACTTTTTGCACCAAATTAATTTGCAAGACTATGACTATATTTTAAAAATCCATACCAAAAGCCTCTCTGCGCCGCATACCACCGTTACGCTGAATGGGTACCGCTTTACACAAAAGGCCTGGACGCTGGCCCTTTTGGACGGGCTGCTGGGTACGCCGCAGATTTTTAAAGACAATATCCGCCGCCTGCAGACGCAGCCCGGCACGGGGATGGTTGCGTCACCTTACTTTATCATCCGCAACCCCGCGGAATCCCAAAAACTGCTCCCTTCCGTCGCCCGGGTGATGGATAAGCTGGGCTATCCCCAATATCCGGCGGATATCCCGTTTGTGGCCGGCACCATGTTTTTGGTGCGCAGCCGGCTGATGCAGAAAATTAAAGAAAATTTTTCTTTGGAGGACTTCCCCCTTACCGCCCGCGGCGTAAAGGACGGGACGCCGGCCCATGTGTTTGAACGCGTATTCGGCTGCGTCACGGAAGCCGCCGGATACAAAATAGAAGGCTCCGCCCGGAACAAAAAGTTTGAACGCCACTGCCGCTGGCGGCGCATTTTGCGCTTTTTCTACAGTTCGGACATTACCAGCCACCAGTATTTATTGGTCAAAGTCTGCAAAATCCCGGTATATCGCAAAAAAGTAGGCCCCCTGGTCAAGGGGGAGTAAGTTTCCCTTTCGGCCGCCCCGCCACGGGCAGCCTGTTCATAATATGTCTGCAGAGCAAATACGGGGCCGCCCGGGCCAGCGGGGCCTGTTCCCGTTTACCGAAAGGCTGGTATCACCGGGGCGCCAAAGGTCCTGTCCGGACGCACATTACAACGATAAAAAACATAAAAACGGGGCTGTGCTAAATTTTTTTATCTAATAAAGTCAAGCAAAATAATATGTTATAATAAACCCATATAATCATAAACAAATATATCCCCGCTATCCCTATCCCCGAATTTTTCAGTTTATGATCATATTTATAAACAAATAAAAAGCGGCCCGATTACCCATATTCCAGCGGCTGCTTGAATGAACATGAATATCCGTCGTCTGTATGATAACCTGCGGGGAAAGACCATCAGCGTTGAAGAAATCCAACGCTTCCTCAACAGGAAAAACGATTATGTACATATGCCTGCCGAAAAAATAGAGCAGCTGGTGCTGGGGGCTTCCGTGGCGGCATATGGGATATATCCCCCCGCTTTTTCCGTTTATACCTGGAATGCAGGCGAAGTCTCTGCCGACCTGTTTACAAATTACCATTTGGCACGGTTTATGCTGGACAGATGCCCTCGTTTGAAACGAATTGTTTTGCTGTATTCTTTTTATAATAAAGGCCTTGATTTAAGTAAAACCAACGAAAAAAAATTGTCTATATTGTATTCTTTATTCATCCCCGGAATCCCTTTCCGCCGCGTTTCACCGCGCAGCCTATACTGGGGGATGCGTTTGAAAATCCGCCGCTATAAAAACCTGCGGCCTAACCGCACGCCGTATGCGGACGGAATGTATTTTCCTAATATCTTTGGCACCGAATCAGATATGCATTCCATACTGGCCAAACATATAAAGACCGCCACCAAATACGGCACGGCCCCGTGGCAATATTTTTTGAAGCTGGCGAATGTGTGCCGTGAACGCAATGTGCAGCTGGTTGTCTGTTTCCCGCCGCAACGCTCCGACTACTACAAGGCCTGGCAGGAAAGCCAGGACAATGCGGATTTGTTTTCCAGGTTTACCAGTCTTCACATCCCCGTCATTGACGCGCGGAATTGGATAAGCGATGATTTGTTCGGCGATTTTTACCACCTTAAATTAGACGGGGCCAAACACTTCTCCGCCCTGCTTGAAAAGGCCCTCCCGACATTGGCATAAGCCTCTCTTTAAATGCTTTTGGATAAATACCCCGGCCTTATTTGCCCCTGGCTTACTTGACTATTGCCTGGTATTCTGCCGGGCGGAGCAACATTTGCGGGGTTGATTTTTCCGGCCAGCCTGATATCGGTGTATGATCCTTCCGACCGGGCACATTTCCTAAGCGCCATAAATAACTATCCCCGGCCCAGCCGGGGAGTTACAGACGCAAAAATCCCCGGATTAAAGGCTGGGGATTTTTAAATCAACAACACTTTCAACAACACTATCGTAGGTAAATAGTGCGCCCAAGGCCGTATTGTAAGCAACAACGTACAAGTCCGATTCCGCGCACACCATAAAAAAAGCACTTCTTGCGAAGTGCTTTAAATGGTGCGCCCAACAGGAATCGAACTTGTATCTTCAGCTCCGCAGGCTGACGATAATTTTTTACTCAGGCAGCCGTTCATCGTCGTAAAATGTCTTTTCAAAATTCGTCTGCGGGGGCCAAGTGTCCAAAAAGTGTCCATTTTTTCTAAAAGGCCCATTTTTTTGCTTCTTTACCCTTACTCAAAGGCACTTTTTACCTGTTCAATAATTTGCACGGCGTGCTTACGGTCTAAACCCGTTTTTTGAGCCAGTTCCAACATATCTGCTTCCGTTGGCAGCCCCTGGCCCAGTACCGTGGTGGTATGCTGACCGTTAAACCCTTCAGACGGCACTAAATCGTACGCCGGAGAGACCTGCCAGCGGTTATTTTCATATACAAATGAGAAATTTTTGGCGTGGTCGTCTTTATTCTGTCCCATTACATTAAATACCATCAGGCGGAACATTTTTTCCGCTTCCTGCACATCTCGTGTTAAAAACAGGGTCGTTTCAATCAAGGTTTTATAGTCCAGTGACGGAATGCGGAAATCTGCCTGGAGCAGGCCGGCCGCTGTATGCATATGGATACGCTTGTTGCCTTGCCTGTCAAAGCGTTTTACCCCAAAATACTTGCCTTCAAATAAGCGTGTTTCAGGCATAATAAGCCCCGCTTTACGCGCCAGTTGAGAGTATTTGTACTCTATTTCGCCTATATTAGCTGGATCTTGGGTATTACGGAATTTAATCAGCCATTCTTCTCCGTCAATAGTAAGCAAGACCTTGGGGCGGGCCCCACCGGAACTGCCACCCTTGGCCGCAAGTAAAGATAGGTCTTTAGTAGGTTCATCGTGCAATACTTTTTGGGTTTCCTGCTCCAGGTAAGCAAGCGTTTTATCTTGGTCATCTTGCCCGATGGGGTGCGTGGGGTGATAGGTAAGAGCCCCCATTGTTTTAGGCCCCACGATACAAAGCCAATCTAGGGGTGATAAAGTAGCCGGATTAATCCCCTGCTGACGCAGGAGCCTGTCTATTAGCAGGCGTCCCCAGCCGTCCGGTAAACTGTCATTAAACACCCCAAATAAGCCGTCAAAAGGGTCCCATTTGCTGGTAAAAACACCCGGTTTGAGCGGAAGCAGCAAGGGAGAGATAGAAAAGCCTTCTTCCAGCCACTGGGCACTATATTCAAAAGCGCATAAGTTATCACGGCGCAATGCCAATGTACCGACTAATTGTTCATTATAAAATACCTGTAAAGATTGAACGGGTTTAATCATTTTTGCGCCCCCTTTGGCGGGTTTTGTGTTGTTGGCTGTCAATTACTTCATCAATGTGTTGATAATTAACCACGCTAAACAACTGCTTAAATTCAGCCGTAGCATTCAGCGCTACTGCCAGTTTCAAAAGCGATTTAAGGGATATTTCCGCTTGGTTTTCAAAGCGTTGTAAAGAACCCAAACTAACCCCGGAGCGCTTAGCAAGAGCCTGTTGCGTAAGGTTTAGTTCCAGCCGTCTGGCCCGTACGCGCTTAGCAATCCCTTCTGCTAAGGCCTGAGGATTGAAATCTTCTATTAAATTAGAAACTAATATATTGTTTGTTAAATTGTTGTCATCCATATAACATATAATATATTATGTATTAATGATTTTCAAGACCTAAAAGGCTGGCAAGAGAGGTTAAAATGAAATAACCATACAGGGCTTCTATATTAAAGTGAAGAATCATTTTGGAAATTGCTTGGGGAAAATCTAAAATTATATTTCAAACTAGCGAAAAAAATTCGCTTGCAGAGAAATTATTTATTTTGTATCATATATATGTTCAACTGAAAGGTCTACCTCTCCCATAATGTCGTGAGCTGAAGTTTAGCTCGGCTCTTTGAAAGAAGGAGCAACCCTTTCGAGCGCACAAAGCACTCCGTCCGTTATGCAATGCGTTGCACGCATGTAAATGCGCAACCGAGACCTCTAGCATAACACCAGAAGGCTATAATAAGTTTGCGCTTGAACTTTTCATAAATAGGGAGTATGTAATTATTCATATTCTATCTGTTTATGGGGAGAACTCTTTAGGATATTGCATTGAATTTGCATAGGACCGATACACTCATAGGGAGAACAACCACTGGTCTTTAAAAGACAAATTTAGGTGGTTAAAGGAGTGTATATATGTCAAGAAGGAAAAAGACATCATTGAAGTTGAATAAATATGTGAAGGCTATTCTTTGCAACCCCGCATTTTGGCGGCTAACAATAAGAGTTATATTAACGTTTATTGAATGGTACTGTAAAAAATAGACAATGCAATATCCTAGATTAATCGTATGAATAAATTAAATAAAGCCTTGCGCCTTATTCGTGTTTTTAATGATATGAGCCTATCGGAATTAGCCAAAGAAATGAAAGTTTCAATTGGCTATTTATCCGAAATTGAATCAGGCAAAAAAAATCCTTCCTTAGACATTATCCGCAAGTATGCCACTGTGTTTCATACAACAGAGTCTGCTATTTTGTTTTTTTCTGAAAATATACAAATAGATAGCAAAACAAAAACGGCCTTGCGTAATAATATCTTGAAATTCTTAGAGGCCTTGGACCATCTAAAAAAGAGCAAATGACTGCCAAACCAATTTCTCATTCTCCCTTTTTCCGATTAGAGTCCAAAAGAAAATTGGCTAATCTCTTAGGATTGTCTGTTAAAGAAATTCAATCTATTACTAAGGTTCTTAAAACTAACCCTAGCGAATATTACCATGTATTTACAATGAAACAAAAAGGTAAAAGCAGGCAGGTAGAAGAACCTATTGGAATATTGAAAGGAATTCATAGCCGTATTAAAGATTTATTTGCTCGGACAGAAGTCCCAACTTGGTTAATATCTGGCCAAAAGGGTAAAAATATAACGGATAATGCGCGCCCTCATATTCCTGCTAATTTTGTAACTTGTGTAGATATTGAGAAATTTTATAAACACGTAGCGCGTGAGCGTGTTTATCAGATGTTTTTATATACTTTTCAAACTTCTCCCGATGTCGCGTTTTTTTAACAGAACTTGTCATGTTCCAAGATGTTCAAACAGGACATTGTTTTATACCAACAGGTTCTCCATGTAGCCAAGTTGTTGCTTTTTGGGCATATTATCATACTTTTAATGATATTGCCGACTATGTGACACGATTAGGGGTAACCATGACATTGTATGTAGATGACTTAACCCTTTCCTTTTCTCATCCGATTTCATCCAGGATAATTAATAATATCCATAATCGATTAAAAAGTGTTGGCCTCTCTTTCAAATTATCAAAAATTAAACATTATGGCCCCTCACATTATAAAGTTGTAACAGGAAATTGTATTACCCCTGGGCATCAATTGATTCCCACACGGAAACTTCGCCATGATATAAGTAAAATGGTGAATAATCAAAATCTGGATTCTTTTACACTGAAGCAATTGCGTAGTTTGAATGGGAAAATAGCCGCAACTCATTTACAAGATCCTACGATGTTTCTCCCCTTATATGGAAAAACTAGAAAAATATTAAAGCAAAAAATGGCTTCCAATAAACCTCAAAGTAAACATTAATTTATTGACTTCTAAGCAACAGCTATTGAATAGTAAATTTATATAGAACAATCCCCACTGCATCTATTTTAGTGGGGATTTGCTTATGGGGTAGGTAATGTATTATTAAGGGCCTGTTGAATATGTGGCAATGCTTGTTGAAACGTATTAATGTTCATTACTATCCCTCGTTTAGAGCGGCGCAACTCATCGTTTCCATCTTTATAAAACACCCTTAATTTCACCAATTTTTGATTGTATTGCGTGGAAATAATACATTTCACTTCTTCGTTGGCATTCTTTCGGAAGCTATACACTTCCCCTTCTATTTTTTCTGTTTTCATTCTTTCTTCTCCTTTATGCAAATTGTGGCAGTAAATCATTCACAATTTCTATGGATTTACGCAAATAAGTAGGGCTTAAATGCGCGTAGCGTTGTGTTAATTTTAAGTCGGAATGGCCCAAAATACGCTGTAAATCGGTAATAGAGCCGCCTTTCATCATAAAATGACTGGCAAAAGTGTGGCGCAAATCGTGAAAGCGGATGTTTTGTATGCCCAGTTTTTTAAGCGTATGACGAAAGTCGTACTCCACCATTTTTTCCGTTAGCGGAAATACTTTACCTGTTTTAAGCGGGTGCATACTCAGTAATACCTGACGTAAGGACGGCATAATGGGCACTTCCCGCTTATTGCCGGATTTGGAAATATAAATATGGATAATGTTATTCGTCCAATCAATGTCTTTCCAATCCAGGCGTAGAATTTCGCCCCGGCGCATACCTGTACAGATAGCAAAGGCTACCAAGTTACGGGAACGCTCTGGGATATGCAACAAAACTTCTTTAATCTCTTCTTGCGACAGGTAATTGGTGCGGGCAGGGTTTTCTTTTTGCTTTCCTACTCCTATGCATGGATTTTCACCCTTATACAACTTAAGCAAGATGACTTTGTTAATAATAGCCCGCAGGACGCTAAAGTGCCTGTTAGCGGTGGACGGGCTGGTTTCGGCCAGGCGTTGGTTATAAAACTCCTGTACATCGGCCGTAGTAATACTGGCTAGGGGCTTATTCCCAAAGTACTTTTTGAGAAATTCTATCGTATATTTCATCTTAAAAGCACTTTTTTTCTTACTTAGGTGAATGGCATAGTATTTATCGGCCGCTTCCCAAAAGGTAAGTTGTTGTTTCTTCCTGTCTGGGAAGAACTTCCTTTCGGCTATCTCGGCCTTACGCTTGGCTAAGATCTCTTTAGCCAGTGTTTTACTACCATAAATAGTTTCCCGGTGTCTCTTACTGTATTCGTCACGGTAGTCAATTGTAAAACTTTTATTTAAATTATCTTTTATTCCCATATATTGTATTCCCTTCCTGCTGCCGTGCTGCAGAGCTTATCATCATTAGAGCGTTTTGTAAAGCAGCACACGGTTCTATTTCTGCTTGTTTAGGCTTATTAAGGGCCTTTATGGGGCCCCTAATAAGACAAAATGCCCCTGGAGTCGTTATATATACGCCTCTGTTATCATTGAAAAGTTGTAGTGATTATTTACGCCCGAATCTGAAAGATGCTGCTTAAATCATCGTTACTACTTTTGACTTCTTCCAACGTTTTATCCACTTCCACCAAATCAAACCTTACCCCTCTTGTACCAAGTTTAATAATCCATTGAGGGGGAATTTTGCCTTGGCTTTTGTAAGTATAGATACTTCCTTCCGTTGTCCCTAAATACTGGGCCAATTCTTTAGCATTTACTAAACGATGTGTCATTAAATCCTCCTGCCTGCAGACCCATATTTTCCGTAGTATTACCCACGCATTTAGGGGCTAATTTCCAGTTGTTTTCATATAAGAATTTTTGATAATCTTCCCACTGAATAGGACTCATTTGCAATACTGAAGATAGCAAAATTTCTTTGAATATCTTCTCCGTTTCAGAAGTAGATACATATCCCTCTTGCAACTCTTTCCAATAACGCAAGGCCGTCTTAGCATCACTGTGTTTTTTTAACCAAGTGAAAGTAAGATCTGGTCCCAGGTTCTGTAACATCCAAACAAGCCAGCAACGCAAGGATACAGACTGTAAGCCGTGAATCCCATTTTTTTGACAAAATACTTCTCTTTCTTTTATAAGCGTATTAAAATCGGATTCTACCAGTACAATGCCATCTAATATCTGAGAAAGCCTATTCGTCAATATAGTTCTGGCAATTTCAGGGTTAAAAGCATTAGCCAAGGTGTTTTCAAAGGCCAAGTGTTGGGTTCTAAATTCTCGTTCAATTTCAGCACTTTTTTTAATTTGATACTCAACATTGACCACAGAAAAAGAACCCTCTTCCAGGATATTCCGTAAATCCAAGGGCAGATATTCTTGTTTTAATCCTTCTTGCCGTTTATCGTACAAGATTAACTTGCGGTGTTTAAGCATATTCACACAACAAAATCCATCTTCCGGGTAATAAGTAACAGCTTTATTAAACCGACTTATCTTTTTACTGCTCTCCATTAAGTGTTGGTAGAAGTCAGACCCCAGGGGAAGTAGTGCAATCTTATTCACATCCATTCTAAATAGCCTATGTTGCATCAATACTTCTGGTTCCACAAATACACCCGCATAAGCCAGTTGTTCTACACTTTTGTACACAAAAGTCTCTAAGTCCTTTGGACCGACTTCATACAAATTATGTCCAAAAATGACTTTTGACGGGCAAGATTCCCAATAAATCCCATAGAAATCCCTACGTATAGTAGGAAAATATCCGGCTTCCAGGTGTTTATATCCTGATCCGTCCCTATGTGGGGCTAATAGGTATCTATGCCTACTATCAGCCCTACCGGGAGATATAATTTTAACCTCTCCCGGTAAAAGATAACAAGCCACTTTATCCAGCATAATTATTACTCCTTTTATGTGCCATACGAGCCAGCATGGGATAAACAATATATCCCTGCCAACCCCAATATTTACTATTGGCGGTTAAGCCCATTAAATGAGCTACCCGAATGCGATTGCAAGCGGGGAAAATGAATTTTTTGTTGTATGCTTCTATTCTCAGGGAAAGAGTCCCATCAATACAACTTTTTTTGAATATTTCCATTACTTCTCCTTTGTGATTATTTGCGCTAATCACAGATTTATTTACTGTTCAGTATGTCTGAACACATATTATTTTAAGGGAAAAAATAATGTTTGAAAATTGGGGGCGGGTTCTAGGTGTCCGATGAGAAATTGCCTAGAAAACAAAAAATCTACCTAGAAGAAAGGTAGATTTTGTATAGGTAAACAATGAATTTAGATATAATCTAGGGGCCTTAGGGGGAGTCCTTTGTTTTTGGGTGTAAATAAAGGCCCGTTTTACCGACGGTAATATCAAAATCCAGTGAAAAATGATATTGCTCAGATATTTTCCTAAATTTTTTGAGTGTTTCTATGCGGTAGCTTTCTAAACGCTTAATAATATTTCCAGACATAGGGCTGCGTTTGGGGGTACTAAGCCCCCTTAACCACTGCTTTAATTCTTCTTGGAAAGTTTTTACAGATTTTACTTCCCCACGGTACATAACCAGGAATTGAAGGAAGAAAAATTGAACAGAATCAGTTTCAAAAGGAATCAAGTGCTCCTTGTAATAGACATTAAGCTTACTGCAATCAAAAGAGGATAAAGACTCTTCCGGACAGGTAATTTCAATTCCGCAATATTCTATTAGTGTAGCCGCTGTTTTGCGCAATGGTCGCAAAAGTTCAACGGTAAACCGGAAATGTGGATAATCTAAAATGGCTTCTACTTGGTTTTGAGACAGATTCTCCTGGTTATAATCCAGAAAACTGATTTCGGCTCCTTGTAGGGTTAGCTTTTCGCGGAGTAAAGCAAAAAGAATGCATTCTACCCACCGGGCAGAAGGATTTTTGAGGCTTTCTTCTCCACTCAGAAGCTGTGGCGTGATGGAAAAAGACGGACCAAATTTTTCTTTTTGGTTATTTAAAAAAGATACAGTATTGCCCCAAGAATGTACAAAACTGAAATAATTAAAGGGATTTTGTGTAAATTTATGCTCTCTGTAAGCAGAAAGGTAATGAGCTAAAAACTTCTTGAAAGAATCTTTACTTTTTTTAACCAAACAATAGCCATTGATAGGGATATGGTACAGGACCCTCTTTTTGTCATGGTCAGGCTTTTCGCTCCCAGCCGTAACGGTAGGCAGTTCTGTAAGCAAATTTTTACCATATATCACTTCCAAAACGGGTAATTGTTTTAAGTTTTGTAGTTCTATTAGATAAGATGGAATAACAATAAATGGGTGGTGGTACAAATAGAGTAGCACCAGCGCTTCTGGGTAAGAGAGTAATTGGGAAAAGGGCATTGTGTCTTTCATAATTGTTATTATAGCCATTTTTACATCTAATTGGGCAATCGGGGCTGGTTTTTATATAACTAACGAAATGGGCTGTATTTTGGCACATTTTAGAGATCCAGGCCAAACGTGGGTATTTAGGCAGATTTAAGCATTTACTCTTCCATTATGCGCACTTTTTAGGGGGTAAATATATTTGCACAAGGAAAGCTCCCAAAATTTTCCAGAAATTTTTTTGACAGGACTTTTTACTCTAAAACTCAAAAATTTATTTTTGTGATGTTATCTTCCGCTCTTAGTCGTTTCCGTCCGCCGTCCTTATTTTTGGCAAGCGAAAAATGGCGGACGAACCTAGAATTAGTCGTCATCTGGTGCATTAATTGATGAACTAAATTTAAAGGTTTATAAGAAAACGAGGGATGTTAACCAAATATAATGTTAATATGCTTCCTCTAAGTTTTTGTAGCCGCAAGATTTATAAGCGGAACACTTTATCTTGTTGGGTGTGATTGAGACTATATCATATCGTTTATCTATAAGCGCTCCAAGATATTTAATTTTTTCAGCATCCTTTGTTCTTTTTTTAATTCTTTCCAAATATTTGATTGATATTTGAAAGGAACTGTATGTAAATGAAAAACTCTTTTTTCAGTAATATCTAAAAAGAAAACTTTATCAAACTTTGAATAAAAAAATTGCTGAGTTAACTTTTCATCAAAAAATACATTTTCTGAAGATAATATTCTATTTGCGCTAACTAATAAATATACTTGATCGGCATATTTTTTATAATGCTTTAATTTATCTTGCTTTTTAATGATCACTTTTTGAAGCAATTTATAAGGGTGTTGATTCATCCAAATCGGATTAATACGTTTCCAATGTGTGGGTTGTTCCCAACCCGTGTTATATACATAAATTCTTCCTTCACGATTGCGATCTAAATACAACAGAAAGGTTCTGCTTTTGCAAGGTTTTATTTTTTTGATTCTTTTAACATTTGCAAGCAAAAGGCGCACTATTTCCTTAGTTAATCTCTCCGCCTTATTTTTATTGATGTCTTCAGTATGCCATAAATGTACTGATGCTAGAAAATTTAATGAGGAATGCTCCTGATACATTTTTTGGGCATTACTTATGATGGAATTTAATAATCTTTCTTTTGCCGCCTTTTTAGTACCGGATTTCCCTACGCAACGTGTCAATTCAATGCCTAAAATACCAGTTTTTGTATTGAATCTAAAATCAATGGCGCGATTCGTTTCTTCAATCATAGAAGCTAATGGTACTATAGGATTTAACCGCAGAAAAATCGTCAAGATATTCTTTTCATAAGTATATTTTTGTATTTCTGCTTGAGACGACATAGTTTTATATCTCCAACATATCACCCTTTGGGATGATAACTTATATTTCTTAAACTTAATATGTGTAGCTGGCAAAAATTGATCTTCATCTCTAGGAAAAGATTTGCTACTCGTGGTTAATTTGAATGCTAGTATAACGATATTAATATACAGGGATTCAAGGTTTTTTGAGATAAAATATTTTATAATAAATTATATTCTTAAAGGAGTATTTTTATATTGGAATAAGCCTTAAATGTGGCTTATATAAAATTTATGCTGTTTTTGGTGGTCGCAAGACCTCACTTTTGCGAGAGCAAAAGAGATTAGGAGCCAAAAACAGTCGCATTTGGAATGCTGTATAAAAGGCCTAATTACCCTTTTGTATGGCATTTATACCCTTGCCCTTATTTGGGCAAGGGTGGCGGCTGTTTATTTGTGTGATCCTAATCTCGCAAATAGTAGCCGCTATTTTATTGTCTCCGCAAAAATTGTAGAAGGAGGCAATATGAAATCTTTAATAGAAGAATTACCTAAAATAGTGGCGGATGGGAAAAAAGAAGTATCGAAAATTTTAGAAAACTTAGAAAATGGGCATAAAATTACTCTGCAAACAAATGAATATGTGCTTCCTGTAGAGAAAGGTAATCCTTTGTACCAAAAACCTGTTGAAAATCCTTCAGAAAATATTTGGCTCAACCGTTTATGTTATGGAGATAATTTGTTTGTGATACAAGCTCTCTTAAACGGTGATAGAGCTACTGGCCTTCCTTCTATGCGGGGAAAGATTGACCTTATCTATATAGACCCGCCTTTTGATAGTAAAGCGGATTATCGTAATAAAATCACTTTACCTGGTATGGATGTAGAGCTAAACCCTACGGTATTAGAACAGGCGGCTTATTCTGATACTTGGCGGGATGGAACGGTAAGTTATTTACGGATGATCTATCCGCGTTTAGCCCTTATGAAAGAATTGCTGTCTGATAAGGGAAGCATTTATGTACATTTAGATTGGCACGTGGGGCATTATGTAAAAATCTTGTTGGATGAAATTTTTGGAAAAGAAAATTTTAAAAATGAAATTATTTGGGGATATAGTCGTTGGGCTAATATATCATCATCATTTCAGAGAATGCACGATTTAATATTTTTCTATTCAAAATCTAACAATAACATATTTCATGAACAACGAATTCCAATTAGTGAGCCAAGAAAACGCAATTTAGTTCAAATGCTAAATGGTCATAAAGTTAGCATGCGAGACGAAAATGGAAATATCGTCTATCGTCAACAAACAGATAAACCTGTACCCGATTGGTGGGATATTAGCGATATGTGGGATGATTTATTTCCTGTCGGGAAAACAGGAAAAGAGCGTTTGAATTATCAAACCCAAAAACCAGAAAAATTATTAGAACGAATAATCAAAGCATCTTCTAATGAAAATTCTATTGTTGCTGATTTCTTCGCTGGTAGTGGTACTACTGGAGCAGTGGCAGAAAAATTAGGCAGGCGCTGGATTTTAAGTGATTTTGGCAAACCTGCAACAATGATTATGCGTAAACGTTTGGTGGATATCCCTGCTAAACCTTTCTTATATCAATGTATTGGAGATTATCAGAAGGAAACTTTTGCGTCTAATAAGGAGTTTAAATCCGTTGGGGATTTAGCACAAGTAGTACTGAATTTGTATGGGGCCATCCCGTTTACGCAAGAAAATGCGCCTCGTAATGTGGGATATCTAAAAGACACACATGTATTGGTGTTAGTGGATAGCCCAAACCGAATAACCGGGCGCAGTACTTTAAAACGGGCAATGGAAATGAAAGAATCCTTTTTAGGCGGCTGGAATAAAGTGGTAGTTCTGGGGTGGAATTTTACTTTTGACATTGCAGATATTCTGCAGGAATTTAATAATTCTGCATTAGAAGTATTAGTTATCCCGCCCGATTTGTTGGATAAACTCCGCACAAAAAGCGATTTTGACAAATTAATTAAAAACAAACAAATACGCTTTTCTTCTTTGCAATATCTGGACATCAAAAAACCATTCACTGAAAGGGTTTCTTCTGATGTAGAAACTTTACACGTTGAATTAAATAACTATATTATCTTGTCTCCGGATGCCCTTCCTTTAGATGAAAAAAACAAGGAAAAGATTAATGAAGTGGTTGCAAAAGATCCATTGGCCTTGATTGAGTATTGGAGTGTTGATCCTAATTATGATGGGGTAACCTTTCGCAGTAAATGGCAAGATTACAGGGAAAATACAGAACATATACAAAATGGCTTGCGTGTTGTTACAAAGGCCGTGTTCCCGGTGGCTTCGTTACCAATAGGAGAAAAACGCAAGGTGTGTGTTAAAGCTGTAGATGTGTTTGGCCTTGAGAGTGTGGTGGTAGAAGAAATATAGGAGAATATTATGCCAATAGCCTTAAATATTAAAACCAAAAATATCCCCCTGAAATTTGCCCAACAGCTATCATTAGTGGTGAATAAGGAGTGGAAAGACGGAACTTTATTAGAAAAGGTGACTCCTGTTACAAAAGATTTGCTTAAATTTTGGTTTCAAGAACCATTCACAGATCGTTCAATAAATTTTCATGAAGGGCAAAAACAAGCAATATTAAATACTATTTATTGCCATGAAGTATTAAAAAGTCAATATCCTTTAGACTTATATCAACAGATAAGTACCGGGTTGTTAAATGCGGATATGTTGATGGAATTGAACAATGAAAAAAATAAACACCCTAAATATTGTATTAAAATGGCTACCGGCACAGGGAAGACGTGGGTTTTAAACGCACTGCTTGCGTGGCAATATTTAAATGCCAAATATCTTCCCCACAATGCTTCTAGCCGTTATAGTAAAAATTTTTTATTAATTGCTCCTGGGATTATTGTATATGAGCGGTTGTTGGATACCTTGTTAGGAAAAGAACAAATTGATGGACGGCGTGACTTTACAACTGCCGATTTAAAAAGACATGAAAGGTTGTTTGTGCCGGAAAAATATCGTCAAACTTTATTTAGCTTTATACAAAATAATGTTGTAAAAAAAGAAGAAATAGGTAAAAAAATTACAGGGGAAGGGATTATTGCTATTACCAATTGGCATCAAATTAAAGAGGAAGAAGAAGCTCCTCTTATAACCAATGATTCATTGAGGGATCCTTCCGTGGCCTTGAATGAGTTGTTACCGTTGAAACCTGGAACCAGCACTGGCCATGCATTAGATAACTTAGATAGCAGGTATTTAAATGGAGATAAATTAGAATTTTTATCTTCTTTGCCTAATTTGTGTGTTTTTAATGACGAAGCCCACCATATTCATACTAATAAAACGGCTGGAGTTCGAGAAGAAGTGGAATGGCAGAAGACATTGAATAGACTATCAGAAAAGCTACAAGACAATTTTTTGCAAATTGATTTTTCTGCTACGCCCTATAATGTAACAGGAAGTGGACATCGTCGTACAAAACATTATTTCTCTCATATTATTGTGAATTTTGACTTACCTACTGCTATACATCAGGGGTTGGTTAAAATTATTACTATTGATAAACGTAATGAACTTGCCAGTCTAGACAGTGAAAACATTGATTTTAAAGCTAAAAGGGACGGGAAAAAAGTTTTAGCTCTATCAGAAGGCCAATGCCTTATGCTGCGCACTGGGCTTAAAAAACTAAAAATTTTAGAAGAAAGCTTCACATCATTAGACGGCAACAAACATCCTAAAATGCTTGTTATTTGCGAAGATACAAGCGTTGCTCCTCTGGTGGTAGATTTTTTGCATCTAGAAGGATTATCCGAAGGCGAAGTTTGCCGGATAGACTCTAATAAAAAAGGAGAAGTAACGGATGATGAGTGGAAAAAAATAAAAAAACAATTATTTAATATCGATAAACAATCTTCCCCCAAGGTTATTGTTTCAGTTCTTATGTTAAGAGAGGGGTTTGATGTAAATAATATTTGTGTTGTGGTGCCACTTCGTTCATCCAACTCTGCTGTATTACTGGAACAGGTTATTGGAAGAGGCTTACGTTTGATGTGGCGAGAACCAGAATATCAAGAGTTGAAAGATGAAAATTTAGATAAGATTCTCCATAAAAAAGAGGAACCCAAAAACTATTTAGATATTTTGAGTATTGTTGAACACCCAGCATTTATTAAATTTTATGAAGATTTACAAGATGGTTTGGTGGTTGAAGAAAGAGAGGGGATAGATCGTGGAAGTATTCTAGGGGATATGATCAATGTTGGATTAAAAGACAATTTTAAACAATATGATTTATTTTTCCCTCATATTATAAAAGATCGCTCGGAATTTATAAAGCCTGAAGAAATTATTATGGAATGGAAACCTTTTAGTTTGTTTACTTTAGAACAGCTACAGGGCTTTATAGGTAATAACTCAGATGAAATTTTCCATTCAGAAGAGATGACTGTTAAAACTAGGTTTGGAGAATATAGAGTTTCTAGTAATTTGTTTACGGCACAGTCTTATAATGAGTTTCTGGTGAAATTGTTAAGCAGTATTACATCTAATTTACGAAAAATTGGCTCAGGAAACAGGCAAAAATTTCCGGTCATGACTATCAATATAGTGCACTTACTGAAAATGTTGGATAAATATATACGGCACGGTTTGTTTTGCCAAGATTTTAATCCATTACAAGGAAATAATTGGAAGGTTTTGATGCTGGCCGAAAAGGGGATTACCGCACATATAATGCAACAAGTGAGTCAAGTAATCTATAATATGCAACATAATGTTATTATGGATGAGGCTATTATTCAGAAACATTGGTTTTCTTCTGTATCTAATTTGAAAATGCGTGAAAATTTCTCATTAAACATCCAAAAATCTATTTATACTAAAACCAAGTATCCTTCCAATAAAGGAGAGTTTGAAAAGGAATTTTTATTATTTGCAGATACGGATACATCAGTAGAAAGATTAATTAAAATTGATGAAAATTATCATTCTTTTGCTTCTCTGTATTACATAAGAACTGATGGATTGCTATCAAGTTATTTTCCAGATTTTATAGTTAAGTTTGCCGAGGATATTTTCTTAGTTGAAACAAAAGCCACGGAATCTGCCAGCAATGCAAATGTACTACAAAAACAAAAGAGTGCATTAGATTGGTGCAAACAAATTAACCAAGTCCGGGGCGAAGACAGAATGCACTGTTTCTGGCATTATTCTTTGCTGGATGAAAATACTTTTAAACGTTTAAAAGAAAATGGGGCTGGATTGTTACAAATTTTACAATACACAGAACTGACCTATAATAGCGTTAAAAATACTCTTTTTGATATAGAATAGTTGAAAAACATAAACTTCCATATATGCTCCCCTTCTCTAGCGGTATAGTTACTACAAGCCGCTAGAGAGGGTTTTCAAGTCGCAAATCTGTTATTTGTGTGTTTAAAATTTAAAACTGTGTTAAGGCAAACTTTGTGAAGATTAAATTAATTTTAAATTAGTATAATTTAACAAAATTATATTAGCCAAAAGTATTATATATGCCAAATGATTTAGAAGATGCTTCAATTAAGTTCGTTCCTGATATAGACCCTGATCTATTAAAGAGATTGTTGCGTGGCGAAGTTGTTATTTTCGTTGGCAATGGAGTATCTCGTTTGGGCGGATTCCCTTCGTGGGATGACTTAGCGTCTTCTTTTTGGAAAGATTGTTTCGAGCAAGGCCTTGTCAATTTTACAACGTATAATAGATTAAAAAATGAATTAAAAGATCCGCTGGAATTACTAAGTATCTGTAGCGAAAAGTTGGGATCCGATTATCTCGCAGCTCATTTAAAGGAAAAATTGTGTGTTACGGATAAAAACCGGGAGAAATTAAACAAAATATATGGATATATACGCGATTTTCAAGCCGGGTATGTTACCACAAACTATGATTCTAGTCTGGAAGATGCCCAGCTGACACAGGATGACCTCAGCCAAGACGAAGAAACATTAAGAGAAAAATTTAAAGAAATACCTAAACGCTTAACAAGGGTTGATTTAAATGATTCTTTTAAGAACCATAAAAATAAAATTGCCTATTTGCATGGCTCTGCTATTTCCCCCTTGCAACCTGGGATCGAAAATAAAATCATTTTAACCTTGCCGGATTATATCAGACATTACAGAGAAAAACAGGATGGAAACGGCAAGTTCTTTTTGGAACATCTTTTTAAAAAAACTTGCTTATTTATTGGATATGGGTTAAAAGAACAAGAAATTCTACAACATCTTGTCATCCCTGGAGAACCGGTCACACACTATTTGCTTCAAGGAATGTTTGGCTATGAACAATGCATCTTGAAAGAATATGAACGATTTTATAAAAGCATACATGTTAAACTTATCCCCTATAATTTATCAGAAAAGGGATATGCTCAATTAGAAAAGGTGTTACAAAGCTGGTCCCGTACGTTTAGACAAGCCAAAATAGATTATTACAAACAACGGATTCAAAGGGATGAGGATGCGAAAAACCTTTGTTTGATACAGGAGCTAAATAATGAAGCCTTTGAATAGCAAAGAATTAGTGTTAGCAAGCATCTTATTATCCAATCAACAAGCTCTAAGAAACTTTTTTCAATATTCCAATAATCCACGTTTTTTGAAGTTTTTATTGGGAGAGAATTCAGAGCAACGCAATATATTTCTGCAAGGAATTTCAATAGAAGAAGCAGAACATGGGGAATTTTTATTTCCTATGGCTTATCTGGTCAGAATTGCGGAAAGACTGCATGCGGGAAAAGCTACTATAAACACTGATATTTATATTGAATATGTAAGTTATATTCATCGGGCATTATTGTCCATAATCCAAGGATATTCTCGCCAACCTCACCAAAATTATCCTGCCATTATTACGCAAACTATTCAAATTCTTCTTTTGATTGGAATTAAGCACATAGATGAGGCAATTCAGCGTTTTTTAATTTCTTCCATCAACAACGGATGGCTAGAAAATATATCTTGGCAGTTAAAAGATTTTCTGTCTGCTCTTATAACAGCAAAACATCCTTTTGCCTTAGATTTGTTTATGGTAGCAATAGAGCATTTGCCCGAAGAATCCTCTTCGCAGAGTAATATATATTACTCTTTAGAAACTATTTTTCAAGATACTACTATTTTAAAAATCTTATCGTCTTTTTGTGGAAGGAATTTGATCATTAATTTGTCTAAAAAATTAACAGAAATTTTATGGAAAGCAGATAATAGCGTTTCTGATGAAAATTTTATTATGACTCTTGCAGAGAATGCTGCTGTTAAAGTAGAAAATTCTGCTTTAGGACTAAATTTCAATTTGCCTTATGTTCCGATTTCTCAGAAAAGGCAAAAACTTATCCCTATTCTTGAGCAACAACTTTCTTCTTTGGCGGAAAACAATAAAAGCCGTATGATTGAGAAAATTCTGCACTATTATACCTATATCTGGCAAGACTATAGTTATATATTCTATAACGATTTATATAAAAATATAGATATTGCATCGCATTTTGATAGGAAGTGTTTCTTAATTTACTTGATTAAAGAAATTTTATCATACACCTTGCAACAACAAGACGAAGAAAAATTCCAAAATATTTACCAGGAAATTACTTCTGATTTTAAATTTTTTATTTTTAAACGGATATTGCTGTATTGTTACGGCAAAAATTTTTCAATAGTTCGGGAAAAGATTTTCCAATTATTGTCAGAAGAAAAAAGTATTTTATTTTCAGAACCTTTTGAAGCGGAAATCTATCATTTCTTTGAAAATAATCTTTCCTCGTTTTCAGACGATGAAAAAGAACTTATAAAAAAATTAATTGATGAGGGGCCTTACAAAGACCTAGCTTGGTTGCCCGAAGAGGCACAAAATCACTACCAACAAGAGGCAGTTAAGAACTATTGGAAACAAAAACAATTTGTTTCGCTGGTCAAAGACCCAGTGTTTGCAAAAGAGTATCAAAAGTTAAAAGAACAAACGGGAGAAAAAGAATTTTTTAACTTTAAAGATGGTTTCTCTTTCGGTACTCTTCAGTATATTCCTTTACTTAAAGATGATGAGGCTTTACATCTTATTATTAATAATACACCTGCATATTTAGAAAAAATACATGAATTTGAACCTAGGGGAGCTATGGCAAGAGAGGCCTTTTTGGACGAAAAGCCCTCAAATGAAGGAAATATCAAGCAGTTGCAGAGATTAGCAAAGGACCATCCCATAGAGATAGCTACTAGAATCTCTTATTTAAGGTCATTACGTCCTATTTATATTGTCCAAATTTTTGAAGGATTAAAAGAAAGCTCCCAAGTAGAAATTCTGGATTGGAGTGCTTTATTAGCGTTTATTTCTAGTTATTTAGGAAATATTCCCGCAGCTCCTTCCGAAAACTTAGAAACCCATTTTTTTGAAATTAAGAAAGGTGAAGAAGCAAAGCAAATCGTAAGGGCTTTTGCAGAAGCGTTACCTGATAACTTTCAAAAGACTACAATAGGTGCAAATCAAGTAGTGGAAGCTCTTATTAAACTTCTGTCATCCTTATTAGCTACCTATACCTTTCAGCACGCTGCTTTTATCATAGAAGGAGATAAAAAACGACCTGTTTCTTATTTAGATTCCGCTATTAATACATGTTTTGGGCGGGCTTTAGAGAAATTACTAAGAATAATTGTTTTGAATCCTGAAAGTGCAAATCAAAAATTTCAAGATTTTTACACAGAGTGTCTAAATAAAAAAGTGGTGGAAGCTTATGTATTTTTAGGGTTTTATTTTACGCATTTAGAAAAACACTTGCCCGAATGGAGCAAACAACAGGCTAATTCTTTACTCGCGCCAGATCAAGAAAATGGGTGGAGAATCTTTTTTGAAGGCTTTTTGAAAAGACGAATTAAATGTCTACCCCAGTATGAGTCAATGTTTGCCCATTATGAAAAAGCCATCAAGATGGGAAATAACGAATATCAAGATTTATTATCAGAAGAATTTACAGGACTTTTCCTGTATGGCAAAGATACTTTAGACAATAACTCTTTGATATCTATTTGTTATCAAAACAAAAGTTTTTCTTTAATAAATCGTATCATTCATTGTATTTCTTGTGATATTAAGCGAATATTAGATCAGCAAGACGAATTGACTGAAGAACAAGAAAAAGAAAAACAAAACTTGCTTGAAAAGGCCAAACAATTATGGGATTTTATATGGCACAAAATAACTGATCCTCCTGTTCAAGATACACCAATATCTTCATTATCTGCCCTGGGGGGGCTGATTCCTGGCTTACATTCCTTAGAAGAAAATGAATACCAGCAAATATTACAAATTTTGCAGTATTATCCCTCTCAAATAAGACCTTGGGATTTCTTAATACCCAATCTTGTATTTTTGGTTAACAAAGACAGAAATGAATACTCTGCCTGCCTCCTGGGGAAAATATATTTAAAGATTATAAAAAAGATAGACTTTCCCTTTCCAAAAGAGACTCATGCAGAAGTTATTCATTTACTGGAACAATTTTGCTCTAATGCAGCTGTCAAAACTGTTTATGACGAGATTAAAGGCGAATATATATCAAAACATTGGCTAGATGATTTTTTCCATTTTTTCCAATAACTTCGTAATTCTCAACTGTCCACAATTTGGCAGTTTATATAGGGGAAAGAGGTGTCCAAAAAGTGTCCATTTTTGGTCAAAATGCGTTAAAGTCCATTAAACTGCATTAAAAAAAGACCTCCTGGTTTTAGGAGGTCTTTTTATATCTTTTTGGCTCTTTTATCGTCGGAGGATTAAACTCTGTTAAACTCCGCTAAGAACCATTTTAAATGGTGCGCCCAACAGGAATCGAACTTGTATCTTCAGCTCCGCAGGCTGACACTCTATCCATTGAGCTATGGGCGCAAAAAATTCAGTCTGCTTTTTATTACAATAATATTTTAACATTTTTAAAAAATATTTACAAAAACTTTCATTTTTACGACGGGAAAATCCATTTCCCGCACAAATTTTTCCCGCTACAAATACAGGATTTTAAAACCCATATTCAGCGTCCAGTCCCGCGTTTTCCAGTTGCCGCCCAAATGCGCACCGGGTTTAATATACAGCGCAGCACCTGCATTAACCATCACGCCGATTTCGCTTTCCCACACCAGTTCCGCCTGGCCGGGATTTTTATAATCCACATAATACTGCGGGTCAAAAGTTATCCACCACTGGTCGTCGTCCATATATGAAAACAGCAAACGGATGCGACCGTAATTTAAATCCTGCCGCCCGCCGTCCCCTGCCACGGAAACATATTGTTTGTATCCCGCCGCCACAAAGAAATTTTCATTAACAGGCAACACTGCAAACACGGCAGGGGAAATGACCCACTTGCCCGTCCCCAGCGTATCATCGGTGGCCGTGGGCAGAAAAGTTTCCAGTTTTACCCCCCAGTCTATGTAGTGCACGGAATGAACGGCCTGGGCGGACAAAAGCACGTCTCCCAGCCCGTTGGCGGACTTGTCCGGTGATTCAAACCTGGCCACCGGCACTTCTATCCCCATATTATAATCGGGGGTAAAAGCATAATAGAGCTTGCTGGTCAGGGAATTTACGGAAATACTGCCGTTATTGTCCACCACGGTCGTCCCCGGGGAAAACTCCAAAGACGTAACACGGCGGGAAGGAGCCACTCCCGGAATACAAAATTTTTGAATTTGCGCCGCCGATGGCAGCGCAGCTAACAGACACACACATGAGAAAAGTATTTTTTTAGCCATTTTTCCTCCCTTGAACTGTTTTTTGTATAACAAATACGGCGGACTTTTGCCAGCGCATTTTATGTTTAATACAAACATTCCGGTATTGCGTTGCTCCATGCGACAATATAAAATGCAGCTACCCACGCCAGCCACGCCAGCGCCCGCTTGCGGTGGCTCTGCGGCAGATAATAGCACAAAGCCAGTCCCGCCGCAAAAAGGAAGAAAGCACGAATATCAGAATAGAAATAATGTTCAAACTCATACAAACGAGAGCAGGGATAACGATAGGATTCGGGCGCGTGCAAAAAGTTGACCGAGTCAGACAGAAACAGCAACCAATACGCAGACAAAATCGTCCCCACCCAAATCATCGGCGTATATTTTGGCGGGAACAGAAAAAAACAAACCGCCAATATATAAGACAGCATCACGATGGCGGCTGTTACCGCCGCATGTTCCGGCCCGCATACCGTTTGATATAAATGCGGATTTTCCAGCAGATATTTCAAAGCAAAGACATTCCATATGGCCGCATACGCCAGCAAAAGCGCCGCCAGCCAACACCAAAATTTGGGGGATTTGAGCCATTTCATAAACGCCTCCGTTCATTCCGGCCGGCGGCAAACCGGCCGGAAGATAATATATTTTAATTATAATATACTTGCATTAAACTATGTCAAGATTTTTTATTCCTGCCAGCGCACTTTTTCCAGCGTTTGGGAATAATCCACAATGAGGGGTATTTCGTCGCGCTTATCGCGCAAACGCTCCAACTGACGGAAAAACTCCTTGTCATTGTTTACCAAATCAATACAACCTGCGCTGCCCGGCACCCAGCCGCCGTGCACGGTCAGGCCGTCCCGGCCGGTTTCCCGGGCCACCTGCGGGTCCAGCTTTATATCCACGCTGCCTTCCCCCCAGGCCGTGCGTCCGCCCGGAAAAGAGCCCAGTTTCACCGTCGGCATTCCCGTTCGCAGGGCCAGCGTATTATACACGCCTGTCGCCGTGCAAGCCGCGCGGTTTAAAAAGCTCGTGTCTTTTATATAACGAATGGTGTTTAGCTTAATGCGGTGGCGGCCTTCGGGAATGGGGCCGGTATTTTCCATATACTGCCGCTCCTTGCTGTAGGAAAAAGAGCCGTCTTCGTTTTGGCGGCCGGATACGGCAGGCATACGGCGCACAATGGTGTTCTGTCCGTAATTTTCTACCAGCGTCATATACTGTCCGTCAAACAGGAAATACACATCTTCCGTTTGCGGGGGCGGGATCATGGCCGGAGAAGCGGCCTCCGTCCCGGAGCGGGCCGGTGTCTGCGGTGCCGCGTGCAGGGCCTGGTACATATTATACGGATCAACGGGAATACGTTTCCCGTCTATGAGTTTTACAACGTCATTTTGCGGATTATAATACTTTGTTTTGGGCATGGCGCCCTCCTGTGAGGTAGGTTTTACTGCGGGGATAATACGGCAGTATTTGCCGGCAACGGCAAAACGAAGGCTCCGCCGGGGCGGGAAATGTAAAAACGGTAAGGGAATAAAAAAGCGGCAGGACGCCGCGGGAGTATTCCTTATTTTAATTATTATACTAAAAAAATAATTATTTGTCAAATTTTTTTCTATCAGGCTTTTTCATTACCGAAAGGCCTGTTACGAACAACATTCCGCCAAAGGAGGTCCGCAATATGATAAAATATAAATAATTAAGCGGCATGTAACGCTTATTGTTTTGCGCCCGTAGTTCAATGGATAGAGCGTCAGCCTCCGAAGCTGGAAATGTGGGTTCGACTCCCGCCGGGCGCATGGATTTTTTGTGCCCGGAGCGGGCAAACTGCTTTGCCCGCGTCGGGAGGCGAAGGCCGGAGCGATGTTTTTGTTTGAGCGG